>CAYJQU010000019.1:0-2603 GCA_964372495.1 uncultured Gammaproteobacteria bacterium | reverse complement strand
ATTTGCTTGGGCTACACGCGGCCTACAATGCGTAGGACAATGGGATGCGACTCCGTAAGAACCTTTTCTTATTAAGAAAAGCTTCACCAAAAGAAGCTTAATATGAGAAACGGCTCCGGAATAGGAGAAGCCAATCTATTAAACCTACGCTCAGTTCGGATTGAGGACTGCAACTCGTCCTCATGAAGCCGGAATCCCTAGTAAGCGAAGGTCATCATATCCGCAAGTTCAGGATGATTACTTGAGGCAAAGGAAGGCGCGAAAACGAAAATTGAGCGTTGAAGATTTGCCCGCGAAAGCGTATGCGCGTGCGAAGCACGCGAGGTTCGCTCGTCGCGGTGCGGCTTGACTCTGAGCTTTGTTTTCTAATTCGCCTTTGCTTCTGCAGCTCAATGATGTTCTTGCAGATGTGCAATCTTTCGCTGAATACGTCCCTGCACAGAATCAGTCACCAATAACTTTAAGCCAAGTGAAATACAATAACAAGTATGGCAAGAGAAATAGCGGTTGAAAAGCTCGTTCCGAAAAGGAGCCACACCGATTCTCCGATAAAGATCGAACTCAGGAAAAAGGGAGCTGTGCTATCTTGGAAAAACAAAGGCGGTGGACGCCATCCAAGACCTGTAACGTTTCCCAAAACAATCTCTTTAGATGAGGAGACAATTGCGCTGATGGGCTTCTTTCTGGGCGACGGGCTAAAAAGCGGCAAAGGAGGCGCCTCACGCACGCTTTCGTTTACGAACAGCGAGCCCAAAACAATCATGTGGGCAATGAAGCTGTTCAGAACGTTCAGAGTGCCCACGGCGAGAATAAAGGCATCTGTAAGCGTGAGGGGAGAGGTAGGCAAAAGAGCTGTAAGAAATTACTGGTCTGAAGCAACAAAAATACCTCCTGAAAACATTTCGATAAATGTCCGCCCATCGCTAAGCAAGGGCAAACGAAACCTTCCGCCAGCCAAAAAATATGGCGCAATAAAGCTGGAAGCGTACTCGGCGATTCTCAGAGATCTTGCACTTGCGCTATTGGACCATTGTGTTCGCGATGCGAAAAGAAACAGTAAAAACGCAAAGGCTTTTTTGAAAGGATTGGCCGCTGCCGAAGGATGCCCAGTGGTAAACCATGGAAAACTCATAAATGTGGTAATAAGCTGTTGCGATGAGAAGAACAAAAAAATTATCCGGTCTGTAGTAAGAAAATGCGGATTAATTCACAGGGTAAGAAGTGACGGCATAGAACTTCATAAACATAATTTCAAAACTAAAAAGCATAGAGATATTTTCTCTTACCATCCCGAAAGGCATGCGAGACTAATGCTTGGCTTAAATCGTTAATTTGGAAGAGCTTTGCTCTGTTTCCGAATTGCCTATATGTATTTACATTCGGAAACGTTTACGAAAGTGAAATGCTTCAGAGTCTTTCGTAAACTCCAATGTCTCCGAAACCCGCGGGTTTCGGATACAAGGCTGATTCTGGGGAAATCCTTGCACACACATATAGTGGGTGCTGGTATGACGTATTGCTTATCTGCTATGAGTTATCTGTTAGGGATAGCTATCAGTAGGTAGGATTACATATGTGCCCGCTATAGTGGACCGCCCGTCAAGCCATCTGAATGGGGCTTTGGTGAGGCTTATGCTGAAACCGAAGCGCGCGCCATGAGATGATTTAGGTGGGATAGGGAGTCTGCCACAAAGCGTATACTTATAGATGACGCTTTATCTCGGCCGCATTTTTGCGGCTTTCATCGATTCATTTATTTATTCGCTTTGTTTTCGCATTGACTCTAATACAAACCTATCCCGAAATTTCGAAGCCCGCGCGTTTTGGCAGAATTAAGTCGAGCCTGTGCTCTGTAAGGAGGGCTAAGAATTTGCTAGTCGAGGCTAGCACATTAGCAATCGTAACAAGGTAGCCCTACGGGAACACGAGGCTTCGTGCGCGAAGTCTTGTCCTATGTGGGGCTGGATCACCTCCTAGAATTTTTATCTACTATAACTGCCCGTTTCCAATTTGGATGCGGCAGCTATTCGTGATGAAAATTTGATTTAGAGGGGCGAGATTAGCCAAGCGAGCAAAGTGAGCAAGGGAAGCTAAGGCGACCGCAGCGGTTTACGAATTTACTTAAGGATTTGTATTCGTAAACGTTTGCAAATGGAAAGTGTTAGAAGAAATTTGCAAACAACGCAGCGAGCGCGGCAGCGTCTCTTTCACTTGCAAGCGAGGCGATGACTGAATCGCCCGTGTGCTATTGCACCATTACTCATGCCTCTTAGAATAACTCCCCGTTGCCAATTTGGCGGCGGGAGCTATTCGTCATCTTGCCTTACCGATTTTATTTTTGATGTGATTAGAAGAAGCGTTCGCGATAAATACACTTATAAATCATTCGATTGGTAATAGTCAGAAACCGAATGCGCGTTCGCTTCGCGAACGCGCGGTTTGTTCATGGGCTGGTAGATCAACTGGAAGATCGCCTGCTTTGCAAGCACCCTTTTGTTATCACAAAAGCGTGCACGGAAAAGGAGCTGCAAGCAGCTTCCTCCGGTGCAGCAGGAGGTTGCGGGTTCGAGTCCCGTCCAGTCCACTTTTCATCACACTTATAT
>CAYJQU010000018.1:0-2606 GCA_964372495.1 uncultured Gammaproteobacteria bacterium | reverse complement strand
TTTTGTTATAGAAACTCTCAGTAATACTACCGTCGAGGTAATCTTCGTACATCTTTTCGATCCGTTTCTCAAGCTTTTGGTACTCGCCCTGCAGGCCTTCCAACAGGCTCTTGTGGAAGTGAACCTTGTCCTGGTGGGATTCCTTCAAGGTTTGAGCCATCTCCTGGGCCACGTCGTCCGGCACATGGATGTCCTCGACGGCCTGGGCAAGCAGAGCCGTCAGCTCCTCTTCCCGAAACCACTTCGGGTTACACTTGCCGCGGTAGCCGGTGCAGTGGTAGTAGACGTACTCCTTCCCGCTCTTCTTGATCTTTTTCTCAGGAGTGAACATGCATCCGCACTTCCCGCAGCGGATCAGGCCTCGATACAAGTAGGGCAACCCCGCATACTTGAACGGCTGCTTGTGGAATCCCGCCTTGACGGCCTGAACCCTGTCGAACAGATCCTTTGAGATGAGGGGTTGGTACTTGTGCGGGTACAGCTGGCCGCCGTAGCGCATCATGCCGTAGTAGAAGGGATTCTTCAGAATGAAGTCGATGTAGCTCTTCGGCAGATCGAGGGCGAATAGATCTTTGACCTTGGCTTTGATTCCGCTCATGGAGTAGGCGCCGGTGGCGTACCACTCGTAGATTTTGATGGATGCTTTCGACTCTTTCGGATCAGGAACAATCCAGCGCTTCCCATCTTCGTTTCGGATATTCATGTATCCGAACGGAGCCATGGCCGGATACTCGCCGTTCCTGAGTTTGTAGCGGGCGGAGATATGGGCGTCCTCTTTCAGCCGGTTCAGGTACTGTTTGGCGAGATACACCTTGGTGTCCCAATCCGTGATGTCCCGACCTACCGTCTTGGGGCCAATAACCAGCCGGTCGTAGACGAAGTGAATCTCCTTGCCGCAATTCGACCGCAGATCGTCAATCAGAACGGCATCCCGATAGTTGCGGGTGATCCGGTCCACTCGATAGGCGATGACCACCGGGATGTCCGTCTCGTCTTTGACAAAATCGACCATCTCCAGGAACTTGCGCCGGATCTTGGAATCGGCGCTCTCGCTGAACCGAAACTCCTTGACCACCTCGAAGCTGTGCTGTTTAGCGTAGCTCCGGAGGGTATTCATCTGGTTGTCCAGCGACAACCCCTCCTCTTCCTGCTTCGCGGTCGACACCCTGGCCAAGATAACAGCCTTCATTCCAGCTCCTACAGACATTGCATTAATATCCATACAGCTGTCGTACCTTGCTAAGCATTGAACGCAGGAGAGGCACCTTCGCTGGTTTTGGGAGTGTTGTCCCGGCGATAAATTCGTACTTACATCGGGGGCACCTGACGGTCAGCCGGCTTTTGCCTTTTGGAACCCTGAGTTTAGTACCGTCATTCCGGCACACAAGAATTGTGAATAGCTCCTGGTCCACTTCGGGAGAAAACGGAGTTTTACCTGAAGTGGCAACAGCCCGCACTTTCTCAAGGATCCATCTGTAACTGGAGATTTCTGAGAGTGGGTTACCCGACGCAGTAGCGACCTCCCGCGCCCTCATGTTCAGAAGGACCCTCTTAAGGAATTTCATCGCTGGGTCGGGAATGTCGTCGTTTGCTATTCCTTGAGCTGCCAGGAGCAACTCGTTCAACTTTTTATGTCTTTCTTCCAAGAATCGCTCGGTAGCGTCTATGCAGTTAGACCTTAGAACCAAGAGATTTCTCTCGATATGAGAAAGGTTTTCCTGTTCCTCGGAGACTGCTTTTCGGAGCTTAGCCGAGATTTCCAAGCCGGCGTTTGGCTCGTGATATAAAGGATTAAGAGCGTCGCCATAAACATTCCGGGATTGAGTAACATCCCCCGCGGCTTCGCTGACCAAGCCGCGCCTGTATTCAGCCAGGGGGATTTTCCTCATGGCGCAAATCAATTGGTAGACAACAACAAATTGCATTCGAGTCAGGTACCCTGTTTCCAGGGTTGTCCTTGTTGTAGTTGTCGATACCATACCGGAAATTTCGCTTCGGTATTCTGAGCACTCGTTCCCGTTGAGTAGCAGCTTCCCGAGCCCCAGAAAAACCGAGGCAATATCCGTCAGGATTTCGTTCTCCCGATCGAAGGCTCCCCCCATTTGCAAATAACAATCGTTCACATGCAGATATTTATGGGTAATCTCATGGGCCAAAACAGCAAGGGTGGCGGCTGGAAATTTGGTGGTGGTTTGTGAAATTTCTATGAACACTTCTCGATCGCCGTGTCGAAGCTCTATGTGTCCTCCTATGCCTGCTTCCTGCTTGGCTACTGCAACGATGAAGGTCAGGTTTCCTAGACCAACAAACGAGGCGATCTTTGCAGCAGCTTGTTGTAGGGAAATTGGATCCGAAGGGATAACATTAAAGGGGTCCATCATTTTATACGGCACCCTATCTCCCACCCGTCCTTCAAGGTATAGGAGTTTTTGGATCAAGCCTTCAACGAGCGTGTCAGTCATAACGCCGTAATCCTACCTGTGCGTTTCCACCTTTTGCTCGGAGTAGTTTCTTGATGTGGTACTCCTGGATTTGGCTGGGTTTGACGTGGCGGTTGAACCAGCGGTTGACCGTCTGGATAACGCCGATATGGGTTTTCATTTCTG
>CAYJQU010000017.1:0-2653 GCA_964372495.1 uncultured Gammaproteobacteria bacterium | reverse complement strand
ACACTGTTTCATTAACCAGACACGGAATTTCTTGCACTACCGCCACACCACAAGTTTGCCCCAACGAGTGGGTGTGCAACTTTCACATTCCCATTTCAGCAGGAAATCTCCCCTCCAATTAGTCCGCACCACAATCCTCCACTTCCGCCGAAATCGGTGAACTGCTAACTCTGCGCAAACAGCGCACTTCGATTTTCCTCGCACCAGAATCGGCGGAATCACAACCACAGCAAGTCGTCTCCGCGATCTCATTTCGCGCTTGATTCCCTCTGCTCGCGGTGTGGCACGCGAGTTGCTCTCTTATCTATATAGGAAGACTTCTTTCGGTGTCCTGGTCAAGCGTGAATTGGACTTTTTGAGATCGGAGTTTACTGACAGCGGGTGCGTCAATCCGGTTATCGCGATTGATCCATTACCACCCAGGGCCTAGTCGCGCTCGGGTTGCTCCCCAGCATTGCCCTATCCTCGATCTAGGCATTATTAGTATAAGGCTTTGCGGCCTCTGTTGCACCTCCTGTGTTTTGTGATTCTGTTTCCATAAAGATCTTTCGGCGAAACTCCCGTGCTTGGTTTAGTTTTATTTGCCGTGTGCGGATAATTTCATCGGCGCGTCCCTCAAGTTTGTCCTTGGGGGTTACATAGCCTATGGCGCTGTGAAGGCGCACGCAATTGTAATTATCGATAAACTTCCCGATCTCCGACACGGCTTCTTGATGGCTGGTAAGCGTGTTTGGACGGATACATTCTCGTTTGAGTACCCCATGCCATCTTTCGATTTTCCCATTGCTCTGCGGGTAATAGGGAGCAGTTCTGACGTGGGTCATCCCGCCAAGCCGGATGTAATCTTTAAATTCCTTGGCAATGAATTGCGGGCCGTTGTCGGAAATGATCCGTGGCCGGGCGCTCGGGAATTTCTCCCGGGCTTCTTCGATGACGAGCTCTACATCAGCTTCTTTCATTGCCTCTTTCAGCACCCAATGCACGAGGAATCGACTGAAGCCATCAAGCACACTGCACAGGTAATAGAACGTGCCCAATAAGTTGATATAGCTGATGTCGACGTGCCAATGCTTATGGGGGCATTCGGGTTGAATAAATCCGGCCCCTTTCTTGCTTGGGTTGTTTTGTCGACGACCCATGAGTCCCGCCCTATTGAGTACGTTGTAAACGGTTCCGGGACTCACGAACGCAACGTTTTGGTCGAGCATCATGTAGGATAGCCGTCGATATCCGTTCAATGGGTTATTCGCAAAAAACATGATTATCTTGTTCCTCTCCTCTTCTGTGATCCAAAAATCGCGCGGAATGGGTGCATTGTGGTTATTTTTCTGTCCGCGACGGTCCTTCCATGAAAAGAATTTGCTCTTCCCGATACCCACCCAAGAAAGGTATCGGCCGAGAGAAAGATTCATCCAGCCTTGCCACTTCGCCAAGATTCCAACGATCTCGTCGCGGGTCTCAGGTGCTACCCACCGGCCAGTCAATCCTCCCCAAATATGCTTTTTTTTAGACGAATATGGTCCTCCATCATCTCAGCGAGGACTTGGTCCTTTTTTTGAAGTCTTTCCTCCAGATGTTTGATTTTCTTGTTTGCTTTTTTCAATTGCGGCAGCTGCTCCGCCTTTCCCTTGGAAATATCGAACGTACCTTCGTCAAAGTACTGCTTCTGCCAATAGTAGAATTGGCTCGGTTGAATACTGTATTTCCTACAAACCTCCGTGATCGGCACCTTGTCGACCAAATGCTCCTTCAGTAACTGAAGCTTTTGCTGATCCGACAAACGCCTCTTTATCGTTCCATCCATAGAACCCCCTGAATAGTGTAAGCGATATGAGATGGGGGCGCTGCCCCCATTCCCCCGGGGTTTTTCGCATTGGCCTGGATGGTAATAGTGAAACCACGTTCGGGACTAACCCTCGAACCGTATTATGTGGTGCGTAATTGTTGGGTCTATGACGCAGGTGCTGTCGCTTAACTCAATTCACTAAAAGTCCATTTCCGTCTTAGGCAGGACATCGGAAGTTTCACGGAGACAAAGATGTACGACGAAGAAAATGAAATGCCGGAGCCGGTTGACACGGTCGTGGAAAAACTGAAGCGCGAACTCTATCGGTGGAGTGAGATTCTGAGCTTCGACGAAATCAAAACCAATTCCAATCTCATTCATGCAATCGAACGACTCGAAGAAGTTTTCGGCGAGGAGTACGGCGTAAGGTTTCGGGACTAGGTCTTGCGGAGGATCATTATGACAGACCCACTTATTGAGCAGTTTTCGAGAGTATTTCGTTCCGTGTCTAAGAGGGAGTGGAAACGAAACTCCTCTCTTGCACATCGCACGAAGCGAATCATTCAGCTATTGCGCCAACTCGAATGGATCCAGAGCAAGGATCAACTGAAGGCGGCCGCCTGTTCCAGTTCAAACTAACGGAGAAACGATGAGTACTTTATTGGACTACATGCAACTCAAGGTCACGGAGGGCAATATCCCATGCGAAGAGATTATTTCTGATTCTATTCCGGAGACAGAAACTCAAAATGTGAAGCCCCCCGGACTGGCAGCGAGAGTAGCTACATTTCTGCGAGAGCTCCTGCCCCAACGGGTACCGTCCCGATTTTGGTGGAGATTGAAGAAGGTCTCCTTGAAGCTCGTGTC
>CAYJQU010000016.1:0-2686 GCA_964372495.1 uncultured Gammaproteobacteria bacterium | reverse complement strand
GCCGCCTGGGAAGTACGGCCGCAAGGCTAAAACTCAAAGGAATAGACGGGGACTCGCACAAGCGGTGGAGCATGAGGTTTAATTCGATAGTAAGCGAGGAACCTTACCAGGGCTTGACACTCCGACGTTCTATTTTTCCGAAAGGAAAGAAATCCGCAAGGAGGTCGGAGCAGGTGTTGCATGGTCGTCGTCAGCTCGTGGCTTGAGCTGTTCCCTTAAGTGGGGAAACGAGCGCAACCCTTGTCTGGTGTTACAAGTGTCACCGGAGACCGCCCCGCCCTTTTGGCAGTATCGATTTTGTTGATAGAATTGAATTATGTTCTATGTATATCTTTTAAAGAGCATAGAAAAAGTTTTTTCTATGTCGGCAGTACAGATAATCTAGAAAGAAGATTAAATGAACACAATTCAAGAAAGGAAACGTCAACAAAACCATACGGGCCTTTTAAGATGATTTACTATGAAGCTCGTCAAAGCAAAAAAGACGCATTAATAAGAGAGAATAAGCTAAAACATCATGGTAGCGTCATCGGACATCTTAAAAGGCGCGTAAGGCATAGTTTGGAATAGCCGCAGCTCCGCTCTTTTGGTAAAATTCTTAGCCAAAAGAGCGGGGCTGAACATAGTGCCAAAAGGGCGGGGAGGAAGGAGAGGATGACGTCAGATCAGCATGGCCCTTTGATGCCCTGGGCGACACTCATGCTACAATGGCTGGCATAGCGGGTTTGCGAAGCCGCAAGGCGGAGCTAATCCTCAAAACCAGCCCCAGTTCGGATTGGGGGCTGCAACTCGCCCCCATGAAGCCGGAATCGCTAGTAATCGCGGATCAGCACGCCGCGGTGAATACGTTATCGAGTCTTGTACTCGGGTCGCCATGCGATCATGTGAACTAATCGGTGAGAATCCGGTCGCGGTAAGGCACAGTATCGTGAAGCGAAATTTCAGGTTCGATGCCGCGAGGCACGAACTCAAGGGAAAAATTAGCGGCACGTAGCTTGAATGCCAGTTTGTGGCGCAGTGCGTAGGTAATCCTGCGAGTACGTGGAGAAACCTACTGTGTTCGGGACGCTCGTCCAAGCGCATTGCGTGTAGTGGCATCGAGATACGTACAAACAGTTCACATGGTTACCGTGGGAGATCTTGTATACTCCTCGTGGTTAGCTCACCACGATATTGTGCGCTACCATTGAGGTATGAAAAGGGCAACCAATTCAGACAGTGTACAAGAAGTCAGCAGAGTTCGTAGTACCAAACATAGGTCGCTTGAAAAGAGCGGCGGGCGTAAGCGAAAGCTGAAAGCCCCGTTTGGGAAGGAACAAATTCGTAGGAAGAAGCTAAATCCACATTATGTTGTTGGGTTTATTGACGGAGAAGGTGCATTATTAACAACAACAGGGATTTGAGAGAGCGCCTCTTTCCGTTTCTTGACAAGCACCCGCCGCAGTCTAAAAAAGCGGAGGTGTACAAACTCTTCAGAGAAATCGTTTTAATGATGTCCCGTAAGGAGCATTTGACGGACGAAGGCTTTAAGAGAATAACCAAGCTACGCGATAAGATGCGTAAGCGCGGCAAGAAGGCGCGCACTTACTACGGAAACCGCTAGGGTACGGGAAAACCGTTCGCCCAGTGGTGTTTGACTATTGTCGAGTAATCGGCGATAGATCATAATACCGCCCGTCACGTCAAGGGAGCCGGGAAAAGGTGAAGGTTCACTTAGTGAGACTAGCCTTAGCTTGGTGACATGGACGAAGTCGTTAAAGTAATCTACTTGTTGCGACCTTTTGGGGCAACCCATAGAGAAAAACACGGCTATATGCTGGAACATCTGAGTATCCAGAGCTACTCACCTGCTTTATAATTAAGTAAGTGAGTAAAAATGCTTCTGGTGCAGACAATCAGCAGGAAACCAAACTTCGGCTTAACGTCGAGGGAGTAGGATCCTCAGAGACTATACGCCGTGCTCCTCTCACTCGATCCGAAATTCTTGCGTACGTGCATGGTGCGATGCACGACGGGTCGTTGAATAAACGAAACCGTGTGCGCATCGTACAAAGATACAATGAATGGCTGGAGATGATTCACGATCTTCTCCAGACCATCGGTATCCATTCTTGGGTTTACCGTGAAGGGAAGGTAAGAAATCTTTACGTTTTGGAGACGGTCTCTCCGGAACTAGATTTCAAATTTAATCCCTTGCGGCTTCGGACGAAACAAGAACAAGTCATGTACCTAAGAGGGTTCTTCGATGCTGAAGGTGGCGTTCCCAGAAACGGGAAACGGTTCTACATTCAGCTCGCGCAGAAAGATTATGCAAAGATGTCTGCGTTGAAAGAGATGCTCGGAGAGCTGAGCATCGAAAGTGGTAAAATACATAATCCAAGTAAGCGCGTTGACCCGGATTACTGGAGAATCTTTGTGCTCGCGAAGCACCACCATGCATTTGCGGCGCGTATCGGTTCTTGGCATCCGGTGAAGTCGAAGATTCTTGAAGAGAGGATGAAGATATAGTCCATGCCGCATGGCGACATGCGGGTGATCATGAACAAGGCACGCGTAGCGGAAGCTGTGCGTGGAGCAATTACACTTTTAGGATTCGATTTGACCCTCCGTCGCTAAAGCTATGGAGGGCGAAGGGTGTTGGCCGATAAACCCTTAAGTCTCGGCCACTTGGGACAACTAAAAGGTT
>CAYJQU010000015.1:0-2885 GCA_964372495.1 uncultured Gammaproteobacteria bacterium | reverse complement strand
CGAGAATCATCGTCTCACCTCGGGGCCATGCGCGAAGAGGATGCTCATAAAGGTTATGGTGGAGTTGGGTGTGGGACAGAATAAAGCTACTTCCTGTCAACAGAGGTTTTGGTGATGATAACATAAACGCGCCTGTTGAGGTATCTTTTTGGAACATCAGCTTTTGCAGATGTTCCTACTGGTGTTACGATTCGCTCCAGAAACCCTTCAATCCCCTTTTCGTGTAATAGGAGGTTTCCCTTGTTGAGTTCAATGATTCTTGCCATATAATGAGTAGTCTATAGATAACTTAATAAACTTATCGGTTCTTGAGGGCTCATATGAAAGTGGACACGAAGCAAGTGCGAGAAGTCGTTGCGATTCTTGACGACATCGTCAAGAAGTACAAAGAAGAGCATCCTGAAACGAAGAGGGACTGGCGAACGTATGAGCAGAGGGTTGCGGAGCGCTTGCGGACCGCATTCCGTGAACTCAAGCCCCTGGTTCACGAGGCTGCTGCATCAGTCCGCTTCGTGACCGGTGAAACAAGGGGCGCCAAGCCGCGCCTCACAGCTGAGCAAAGGACACTTGCCGTGTTGATGAAGCATCTCGTCGGCAAGAGCAACAGGAGCATGTCCGCCATGTTCGTCGTGTTCTCTCTGCTGAGCGATATCGACGTGAGCTACAAGACGGTGGAGCGTTTCTACTCCGATTCTGAAGTCATCGCAGTGCTACACAATCTCCACAGGCTCACCCTGCAAAAGAAAGGCGTGAAGGAAAGCGACAGCACAGGCGACGGCACAGGATACTCACTGACGATAAAAGTGAACTATGCGAGTGAAGCCCAGAAACTCAAAGAGCACATCAAAGACGAGAACACGCAATCGAATAAGGAGCACAAGAAGCGTCTTTTCGTCTACTCATTCAACCTCATGGACTTGCGCACACGGATGTACGTGGGCTTCGGAACGAGCTTCCGAAGCGAAAAAGACGCGTACAACGCAGCGATGGCCATGGCCGTAGCAACAGGAGTCAAAATCAACAGCGTGCGCCTTGACCGCTACTACAGCAACCAATCTACCGTCGAACACCTTGTGCAGTTATTCGGCAACACTGCCATCTTTATGATACCGAAAACCAACGCCACGGTCCAGGGCCCCTGGCCCTGGAAACATATGCTCGCCTCATTCGTCACTGACATCAAAACGTATCTCGAAGAGTACTTCCAGCGGAATCAGTCCGAAAGCGGCATCTCCGAAGACAAGAAGAGAACCGGATGGAGACTGGGACAGAAAAGACCTGACCGCATAGACACTGCCCATATGCTTACGTCGCTATGGCACAACCTGTACTGGCTGGGCTAGCACAATTCTGTCCCACACCCCGGACGCAGACTTCCCCGAAGTAAGTTGCGGCAGGCTTAAATAGGCGTTTTGAGAGGAAAGAAACCCTGGGAGGTACTCCCAGGGCTCGTTGATACCATGCAAATAGATATCAACGACATGCGGAACGAGTTCTTCAAGAAAAGCATTGCCCCTGGCCACCACAATGTTCTGTATGACTGGCAGTGCATCGTGGACGTCATCCTCGGCTGCGTCCGCAGCTTGACCAGTGTCGAGGAGGGCGCGGATGCGCCCTCCGCGCAGACAATCCGGGATCGGCTGCGTCTGGACGGCGATTGGCTGGAGCACTTCCACGAGTGCATGTGGCAGATTGCCACAGGGCTTGTGCGTCTCCACCGTTTTGCCTTCTGGCACATCAGCATCGACGAGACGCACACCCCGTTCTTCGGGAACCGGAAGAAACTCAACGCATGGCTTGAGGCGCACGGCTTGGGGAGGCGGGTGCTTGGATACAGATGTAAAACTCCCGGAGCGACGGGGTCCTTCGGATTCCTCGTCGTGAGTCTCTGCTGCGGTGGTGTGCGTCTCCCTCTTGCCCTGTTCCCGCTCTCTGAGGGAGAGCGCTATGAGCCCCTCTTGGAACCCGTCCTCCAGCGTCTGCTGACGCTGGTTCCGCGAGCCATCGTGCTCGCGGACAGGGGATTCGCGTATACGCAGTTCTTCAGGATGCTTGAGCGGCTCCGGGCACGCTTTGTAGTCCGTTTGCCCCTGCATTCCAAGACGCTCCAACGCAAAGTCACGCGGGGACAGCGTCGCATGCAGTACTGGATGACTGACAGCAAGACCAAAGAGAAGGTCCTGCTCTCTGTGCGCGTCATGCACGACACGCAACAGCGGGAATATGTGGTGGTGACCTCAGAGCCTCAAGCCAAGGATAACACGCTGCTCACGTGGTATCGACAGCGGTGGGACATCGAGAACCTCTTCAAGGATGCGGATCGCGTGCTCCTTCCGACGAGCAGCCGAAATCCGCTGATGCGACTCTTCTGCGTCGCACTCTCCTTCCTTCTCTTCGCCCTCTGGCAGGCGGAACGCCGCCTGCACGGAGGCTCAACGAGCCTCCGCAGCTTCGTGAAGCGACTCCTTCCCGCTTTCCGGGGACCTCGCTCGTGGATGACCCCACAAAGCGACCCACCATAGGGTCAGGTATCTGTCCGCAGCGAGACACCACTGAGCCACTGCTCCCGACGAGCAGGCATCCTTTCTCTCGCGATGACCCCCGACTCGCTCCACGATGCGTCGTCGTGGGTTCCCAGACCCCGCAAAGCGGGGCTGGGGGACAGAAAGAAGGAGCGAAGCTATCTACTCTGAGGAAGTCTGCGGGACGCAAGCTTTATATATCTTGGACTCACGATGACAATGGGAGGAATCCACAATGCTCCGCATGAAGAAGGTCAGCGAAACGTACAACATGAAAGTCTACACCGACACTGGTGACTATTTCGGTGACGTCGAAGAGGCCATGCTCACGACGCGGAGCGATGATGCGCTCACCTGGATGCG
>CAYJQU010000014.1:0-3237 GCA_964372495.1 uncultured Gammaproteobacteria bacterium | reverse complement strand
GCATTGCTAGGAGCAAAAGTTGGCGAGGTAGTTGAGGTTGCCACATCAGTAGTACGCGCAATATATAGGATAGTGGAGATTCGATGAATGGAGGCACGCCCTACTTTGCTTACACAGATTATTTCCATGCTCGCCTTACTGAGGATGAGCAGCGGCTGGTTAGTGTTCTTACTCGAGTAGTAGAAAAGATAGCGGGCCTCTATAGTCAACAGAGAGATAAGCATTACCCGCAGGGCAAATTCTATCCGCATGATGCTACCAAACAAGAAGTTGGCCAGGCAGCGGAGAGCGACCCAGAGATTCTATCCCATTTTACCGTGGTAAAACGGAGCCATGATGAAGGTAAATTAGTAGCAATACCTTACCGCATTCACTTTCATCGGCAGTTGACTGTTATTGCAAAATATCTTGAAAATGCTCTCGTATTAACGCAGGACGAGGAATTGAAGAAGATCTTGAGAGCACAGTTGCAGGCCCTACAAGAGGATTCATATGAGGACGCTTTACTTGCATGGGTGTGCGCGGATCTTTCGAATGTGTGTTTTTGCCTGGGTCCTATGGAACCGTATGAGGATAGGTTTTTTTATCGTAAGTACGGGTATCAGGCATGGACCGGTGTTATCAACGAAGAGCTTACGGTGCGGTGTGAACAGATCAAGAACGCAGTTGTCAAAATTCGCCGCACTAATGCATTCCCCTCAGAGAAAATTGAATTCCTTGAAAAAACGCGAGTACGGGTGGTAGATACAATTGCGGCGGGAGGACTCATGACTGACTACCGCTTTAGCGCAGAAACACTGCCCAACCGGCCGGATATGATTGCAAAGTTTGGCACCCGCACGGTCATTCACACACCACAGATAAATCATACGTTTGAGACAAAACACCTTCCGACATTCAACGCCATTTTTGAACGCAAGTTTCGTGATGGGTTCTCAAAGGAATCTCTCCATCGCGCATATCTCTACTTAGTTTTCCTCCATGAATTTGCTCGTTTCTTAACTCGGTATAAGAATGCTCAGGGGCGGTTGCAAGAATTGTACCCGGTGTTGAACGAGATGGTTGTTGAGGTGTTCGCTGTCAGGCTGGCAAGCGCACTTCTCCTTAAGGATATTATCACTGATAAAGAGTTTGAGGCGATGCTTGTTATTTTCTTATGCAGAACCCTTGATGGATATACTGGCAGCACACGTAGCGATGCGTTGAGTGCATTTCTGAATAACGAAATCGACGCGTATGTAGCAGGGAACGTACTCATGTTGAATAATTTACTTAATTCTGGCTCAATACGGCACTATGGCGGTATTTCATGGCTCAATTTTCACAAGGTTTTTCTTGAGATAGAGCATATGATTGAACCTGTTGAGCGCATCTTTGCGCAAGGTAGCTATCAGGATGCGAGAGTATTTATTGGGCAACATGGAACACTGGAGGGGATTCGGGAGATGAGTCCGTATATAGAAAGGGGGATCCCTAAAAGGATACGTTATGGTTGAGAGGCTGCCGAGACGAGCGCAGAAGATATCTAACGCCTACTCCCCGGAATTTAAGAGTGGGTTAATTTTTCCTGACATGCTGCCGATCCATGTACCGAGCGGTGTCGGCAGCACCGAGTATTATCTTGAACATCATGTGCCAAAGACAGATCGGGAAGCATTTGCCGTACTGATCAGGTTGGCAGTGCCGGTTGCTGAAATGCATGCTATCATCGAGCAACGGGGTGGTTTCTATCCTCGCGGATGGGAAAAACCAGCAATTGTGGCTGCTGCCAGGAGGGACCCGGCTATTCTCGATCCCTACACCCTGGTCGATGAAATAGGTGGCCGACTGGTACCGACTGCCTTTCACCGGCATCCACTATTCAGACGACAAGTGAGTGAGTGTTCGGATATCCTCCGCATCGCTGCTCGCTTTTCCCAACATGATGGGCAGAAATGGTATCTACGAAGCATAGCTGATCTACTGGTTGAAGGAAAATTTGATGAGATCGTGCGTGCCTGGGTGGAGCTTCCCGACGACATGCCTTTGCGGGTACAGATAGGCTGTTTTGAGTCATATGGCGATAAGGTGTTTGGACGCAAACGAGCCCCGCAACTCATCCTTGGTGTTCCAGACCGTGATCTTAGCAAGCGCTACCTTGGTTATCTCAATTTTGTTCGCCAAACTTTGGGTTACTCCGCCGAAGAGCTGCAGCGTATTCGATTGGACGCTATACTTGACTACTGCACGGCGGGCGGCATGGCTCGTTGGCTATTTAATTACGAGGTACTTCCCAACAGTGAAGCAGAAGTAGGGGCGTTCGGAGCTCGAATAATTGCGCTGCATAACAGCCATCGGGAGTACTTGCAGGAGGTGATTCTGCCTGCAATTACTAAGCATATACATCCAGAAGCGCTGAAGCGGCGTATCTCAACTCGCGAATACGTCAACGTAAGGAGTCTTCTGGTAATGGGAGAGGAATTTGGCCATCTGACATTTCGTTTACCAGATGCACGGGCAAGGCTGTCTGGCGCATATGATTTTGTGAATGAAGCTGTCGCACGTCTAGTTATATTGGCGGACCTCTCTCAACTGTACACCCACCAAAGAATCAAAGAGAAAACGTTTCAGGCGGCCCTTGTCAGTCAAATTGCATCCACATGGGGAGATTATGATGAGCACGTTTTCGATAGTCCAGATGTACTCGCGGACCCGCTTCAGCTAACTGCGCATCAACTCCAAAGTTTGATTATCTACAGCAGGTTGGTAAGACATCGCGGTATAGAACTTGATGAAGATCGTAAGCTAGTGGCAATCAATTCAGCTGAGGCAGCCCAATCACTTCTCGCTGCGTTCAATGATTACTTGGCAGTGTATCGAGCTAGTACAGAGAGTGATGCTCGCGTGAGCCTTCTGAATGATGCGCGGTACATATTGTCTGCTCCCCGTGATCCTGACCCACGTATAGAGCAGCTAGAGGGCAGTAATTCGGGAGAGTTCCACCTAGATAGGACTTCCAACCAGCATTTAGTTCCAGCACCTTCTGTCTAAGAAAAATATGTGCTAGGAGATCGTATACCAGGATGCTCCATTTTATCCGTCTCGATTTTGTCAGTGTCGATTTCGCCAACGATCCAAAAAATCCGCTGATTGAGGTGATTAGAGATATCACTACTTTTTAGCTCCTGTTTAGTTGTTACTATGGCCGCTAGACGATGGGGCCACGTGTACCAGGCAGCCCTATCATACCAGAAGTGT
>CAYJQU010000013.1:0-3681 GCA_964372495.1 uncultured Gammaproteobacteria bacterium | reverse complement strand
TGGCTGCGGGACTAGGATTCGAACCTAGGATCTTCTGCTCCAAAGGCAGACGTGTTACCACTACACCATCCCGCAAACACCTCATATTGTATCAGACTCCTAGTGGTCCTTCAACGATGTAGAGTACTGCAGCATGTTTCTGTGGTAGTATAGTGGTATGCCTTCAAAGGGTACGGTTTGGATTCTTGTGTTGCTCGGTTCAATTTTAGGCGGATATATTCCTTCCCTGTGGGGAGCTGTCCTCTTTTCTCTTGCTTCAATTATTACAAGTGCACTCGGCGGGCTTTTTGGTCTCTGGTTGGCCTTTAAGCTTTCGGGTTAGGCGCTTACATATGCAATAGAGTATGACTAACTTTGTTATCTACCTGCTCTCGTTTGTCGGAATCTGGTACGGGGCGGGTCTCATTGTATCTTCAGCCGATCGTATTGCACATAGACTTCGCCTGTCTTCATTTGCCATATCTTTCTTTATTCTCGGCGTTCTTACGTCCATCCCGGAATTTGCGGTAGGGCTTACAGGAGTGGCACAGAACAGGCCCGCGATTTTTGCTGGGAATTTACTCGGTGGGGTGGCAATTATTTTTCTCCTGATAATCCCACTACTTGCCATACTGGGAAAAGGACTTGAGCTGAAGCACAACATCAGCCGCAAGAACTTAATCTTGGCACTGCTGGTCATAGCAGCTCCGGCAGTAAGTCTTGTTGATGGAACCGTGAGCGCAATTCGGGGGGTAATCATCATAGGACTCTATGTGCTGTTGTTTTACTTTATTGAGAGAAGCAAAGGGGTACTGGACAATCACAACAAACAATTGCTCCAGCTGAAGGCGTATGCGTTTACCGATATTTTAAAAGTCATTGCTGGTGTAACGTTGGTATTTATTGCAAGTCAGCAAATTGTTGAAAAAACCCTGTTTTTTTCTCAGGTACTGAACATTCCAACTTTTTTCTTGAGCCTAATATTGGTTTCATTGGGAACTAATCTACCAGAGCTTTCCCTTTCAGTCCGCGCAGTTCTATCTGGTAAGACCGATATAGCATTCGGGGATTACGTGGGGTCGGCAGCTGCAAATTCACTGCTATTTGGCATTTTTAGTGTGTTAACAGGGGAACAGCCCGTCGCAATCCCCTCATACTGGACGGTGTTGATTTTTATAGTAGTTGCGCTTGTATTGTTCTATCGCTTTGGGCAAAGCAGGCAATCCATTTCTAAGAAAGAGGCACAAATTTTGCTTGGTCTCTACGTTGCATTTGTGGCAGTAGAGTTGTTGGTACCGCAGCTACTGAGTTCTACCGGCCCCTCAGGCGAGCCATAACGCTACGCAATTGTCGCTTTACCCCTTCGGGGTTCTCTCGCCAGACATGGACAATACCTGGTACCACCGACGCAAGGATGATAAGCGCAAGCACAGGCATGATGAACAAATCAATTTTATCTCTGGGGATTGCATTGCCGAAAAAATACCCCAGCGTGGTAAGGCTTGTGACCCAGAAAATACCGCCAAAGATGTTATAAAAAAGAAATGTGGGGTAGTGCATTTTCCCCACCCCTGCAACGATGGGTGCAAATGTGCGAATAGCTGGCATAAACCGGGCAAACACTATGGCTTTTCCCCCGTGTTTGGCATAAAAATTTTGGGCACGCAGAATGTGGTCTTTATGGAATAGAATTGAATCTTCCCGCTTGAAAATGCGCGGTCCTATTCGTCGTCCGAATGTGTACCCAACGCTATCGCCGGCTATGGCGGCCACGATACAGCCTATCATGAGTACCCAAAAGTCGAATGTTCCAAAGGAGGCCAGTACTCCTGCGGTAAACAGGAGGCTATCTCCTGGGAGGAAAAAACCAATCAGAAGCCCAGATTCGGCAAAAATAATGCTAAAAACGCCAAGCAGACCGACCGCTTGAATGAACTGAGCGAGATCCTGCCCAAAAAACATACTGTATATCATACATTTTTGTTAGAATGTCGGCTAGTGAGTTGGGCCGACCGCTGGATATATCTTTCATCAAAAGTTGGATATTTTTGGCACGACTTCTGGGGATGGCTTCTTGTGTACCTTGCCGTCATATTGCTTTTAATTGGGTCGTTTCTCGT
This sequence comes from uncultured Gammaproteobacteria bacterium, assembly GCA_964372495.1. Lineage (GTDB taxonomy): Bacteria > Patescibacteriota > Microgenomatia > JAUYPR01 > JAUYPR01 > CAYJQU01. The sequence continues at coordinate 1,582 of CAYJQU010000013.1, read as the reverse complement.
GCTACGCAGGTGGCATCCTGAGAAAAAATGGCTAAGGATTGTACTGGGGAATCTTGTCCTACTTATTGCTCTGCTCGTGCATCTCCTGTATGGGTTTGAGGTGTACTACCGGTATATCTTTGACGAGACAGACAATATATTGCAGATGAAGACCACACAACGGTGGTTTGACCGGCACGTGGTGTATAACGCATTTACGTTTCGCGACGAACACTTCCCGGGAGATAAAGATCCTGAAGAAGTACGTTTGGCGGTTATTGGGGATTCGTTTGCCTTCGGCTACGGGATAAAAAAACCTGAGGATCGGCTTAATGAGCAACTTGAAGCAAAAATAAAAGAAGTTTGCGGGAAATCCCGTGTACACGCGATCGCTCGGCCGGGAATGGATACGGTGCATGAGCTGGAGTTTTTAAAGCAATACGTTGTGGGAAAGCCATACGACGGCGTCATATTGAGCTACTTCTTAAATGACCAGGCTGGTGATGATACGGTTACTTCTCTTCCCTGGTACGGGCAAATCAATAGCTGGCGTACCCGTCCCGTGCTCGGATTTTTGATGAAACACTCCTTTGCTCTGGAGTACTTTTTAGTTCATTTCTCGCTCCGTCTTGATCCACAAGTGCTAAAGGGTGCTGATTACTATGGTTCTCTGTATCGTAACGAGGAAGTGTGGCAAAATCATGCGAAAACGCTCGATAAGTTCATAGAGACCACTCGGATACATAAACTACCCTTGCTGGTTGTTTTATTTCCGGTGATGAACACTATTGGTGATCAGTACCCATTTCGCGATGTGCATGCAAGGCTGATTGCCTATTTTTCTCAGAACAATATTTCGGTTATTGATCTTGAGCCCAAGTTTAGTGCACTGGGCGCAGATGCCTTGCTGGTAAATAAACGGGATTTTCATCCAAATGAATATGGTCATGCGATCGCTGCCGATATGGTATATCAAAAGATGAGAGATGCCAACTTGGTGCAGTGTCCTAAGACTGCATTACTACCCCGAAGGCCGCTTTTGTAACCTTTGCAAATTCTTCACTATCCGGTATACTACTAGTACCAGGGGGACGACGCCCGTCTCGCATCGATGAGTACGTGAGTCGAGGTGGAAAGCTGGCAGATACGCCGCGGTGGTGGAATTGGCAGACACGAAGGCCTTAAGAGCCTTTGTCCGAAAGGATGTGAGAGTTCGACTCTCTCCCGCGGCACCTGAGGTAGATAATTCGGGGCGTAGTTCATCGGTAGAACGCTCGGTTTGGGACCGAGAAGTAGTGGGTTCAATTCCCTCCGCCCCGACTGAAAGTGAATCCGCAAAATTGAGCCCAGGGTTGCTCTATAACGCAAAAATCTTAAAGAACTAATACAAATCTTTTTAGCTTCCATACATATGGATTGCAGCAGTGAGGGCATCCTGATAGAATTAGAGTAAGCGGGTGTAGTTCAATGGTAGAACGGCTCCCTTCCAAGGAGCAAGCGGCAGTTCGATTCTGCTCACCCGCTCAATGCGCCCATAGCTCAATTGGATGGAGCAAATCGGTTCTAACGATTAGGTTGGGGGTTCGAGTCCCTCTGGGCGCGC
>CAYJQU010000012.1:0-3879 GCA_964372495.1 uncultured Gammaproteobacteria bacterium | reverse complement strand
GAGCCTGAGGGAGATGTGGCAGGGGAGAGCACGGAAGCAAGTCCGACACCAAGCCCATCTCCTGAACCGTAGGTAGTTCAACTAGTGCCGTTCACGTGATACAGCCCACCAATTAAAGGTAATAGTGGTACTTGCTGGGATGGGGAGCTCGACAAGGAAACCAACGCCCGGTAGTATGTCAGTTACAGCAATCGAGTGTTCAGTGACCACTGTTGGAGTAACCAGTACAAGTGCATTTTCCGAGACCGTCTCAGATTCAATCACTGTACCGAAGGAGCCTGCCTCGATGGCTCCGGTGCCGGTATAGACGCTTCCAGAAGCAAGCGTCAGTTGGGGAGTGATAACCTCCCGTGCTGCCACACTTCCCACCGTCGTTACGTTCCCCTCCCTATCCACCGTCACCTTCCCCGCGAGGATGTCTAGTCCTTTACTAAATGGAGACCGCTGCAGGTAGAGTACCCCTCCTGTTTCGTCATTCGGCGTGCCCAGCACACTTATCTCCTTCCCCTGATCTAGAATCAGCGTCCCATCTTGGGAGAATATCCCTGCCACTGAGGTAGTACCAAGAGAGGTTCTGCCCAGGACCTTCAGGAGTTCGGTAATGGTGGCAGTATTGATGGCAGAGGTACCCAGCACCAGCTCCTCGGGTTTCAGGTAGGTATCTATATTGCTCTCCCCCTGCATACCGTCAGCAAGGAGGGCTGACGTGCTCGCAGTGGCAGAGCTGCTGGCCTCTCCCAGCACTGCAGAGACCGTTGCGCCCTGTTGTTCTAAGCTACTGATGCGCTCCTCAAGCTCACTCTGTTTCCCAAGGAGGATTGTGATCCTGTCCTTCAATTCGTTCACGAGAGAAGCAATACGAGTGGTGGTATTTTCTGCTTGGAATGCAGTACCGAGGAGGACAGGAGCCTTGGCCTCCGTCCCATTGGTACTCACCACAAACCCATTGACATCCAGTGCCATCTCCCATTGACTCGGTTCCCACCACCCTACTTTGACAAATACCGAGATCTTGCCAACACCCTCTCCATCAAATCCTTCCAGTGCTCTTCCCACAATATATCCTGACTGCGTAGCTTTCATGGCAATCCCCGGGAGAGAGGAGGACGTTAATGGATCACCTTTCTTGATAGTTCCATTCTCCGTACTCACCTTCAGTGGTACTTTTCCTGCAAGTGCTATGGGTACCATGCGTACCATCTCTCCCCCTGCCACTACCGAACCTTCTGGCGGCGGATGCCAGTCACTGCCTAGCCGTACCCCTGGTGCAGTACTGATTATCCCAATAGCCTGGGGATCATAGGGAGTGGTGCTCTTGTACACGAGTTCCTTCTCCGTTTGGTCATTGGTCATTGCTTTCAGCGTCACGATATCCCCCGGCTCTAGAGTATTATCTACGGTGGGGTAATCTTCTGCAATATCCGCCTGCTTAATACTCGTACTGTACCCAAAGTATTGCTGGGCATAGACGGCATTCCATGCAAAGGCAGCAGAACCGAGGTTCATCGAGAGCGTATTGTTAGTCGAAGGGAGAATACTGCCGGCTACGTTGATACTATTGAAATTGGCAGCCCCAGCTACATCCAGGGGTACGGTTGCTGTGGCAGTAAGGTACATCTGCCCAAACCGGGCATTGCCAAAAAAGTTACTCGTACCATTGATATTCAGTGAACCCAAGACATCCAAGGTCGTGGTGGGATTCACCTGTCCTATCCCCACACTGCCACCATAGGCCTGGAGCACCAAGGGTCGGTCTTCTCGAATACGTATATCATAAATGTATGGAGTATCAGTATTGCCTGAGCCAGTATTAAGCACTGCCCGGACTTTCCAGTAGCGGTAGGCAACTAGCACATTGCCACTCAGATCCTTCTCTACATTATCATCGATATCGTTAATACTTCCCCCATCTTGCCAAAAATCATTCGCCCCCGGGTAGTACGTCTCCTCTCCAGTGAAATCACCAGTGCTGCTACCGAGTAACTGGAATTTCGGCGCAATATTATCAGTGCTGTCCAGCGCCCAATCAGAGATCATGCGCCTTGCTTTAAAAAAATTCCCGCTCCCGGCATCAAGTGTCTCCGATGTCCAATAGGCATCGCCGGTACGGTAATAAGTTTGCCCTACACCACCTTTGAGTGTGACATCATTGAACAGCGGCGTGGCGGCAGTCGTTCCCCGCAGCAGCAGACGGTAGTAAAAACCTCGATTACCATTCCAGTTGAGTCTGTTGAGTGAAATGACGACATCTGTCCCTGTCGCGAGTGTATTACTAGCGCCCCCAGTTCCTGCCGCATCGACCCACACCGCCCTGTTCTGGCTAAACTGCACATTCGCGCTGGTGCCTGCCGGCAGCGATCCTAGGTTGTACACAAACTCATTGAGAGAAATGCCGCTTGCGCTCAAAAGATTGGTAGACTGAACGACTGCCTGCACATCGTAGTAGTTCGTGGAGGCATCTACAAAGGTATAAGCGGGGTTGGTTGAACCGCCGATCTTTGAGGCAAGATTTGCAGCAATCGCAATCCGGCCATTGCCACCACCCCCCGCAAGACGTCCGCTATAGCAGCCTCTTCCACCGCCACCTCCTACAGCCATGACGATTGATGACCCAAGAGTAACGTTGGTGCTTCCTGCAAGAAACACCGAACCGCCCGCGCCACCACCACCACAGGTGGATCCATCACTCGCGCCAGCCTGGCCATTCGCACTAATACTGGATCCAGCATTCATATTGATGGAATTGGCAACCACGTATACAATGCCGGCACCATCCCCACCCCGCTGTGCACCACCGTAGTAGCCGCTCGCGCCGCCGGAGCCGTAGAAGAGGGCATTTAGGTTAGCAGCACCATAGGTAGCACCATTGTACCCATAACAGTCGACAGTTCCAGGGGCAGTTCCTTGTGATCCGTACGAGCCACCGCCCCCACCATTATACCCACTGGCGTAACATCCTTGAAAATCAGTGCCACCGCCGCCATCGTTGGTCTTATTGGTTCCGTTTCCCCCAACACCATTCCGCGATTCCCCTGCCTGAGGAGTCGAGCCAGAACTGCCAAGCCGATACCCAAGAGTATTGACTGAAATAGCACCATTAATTGCCACGTTGCCGGTTGCCCGGAAGGCAACAACGCCGGTGTAGTACCCAGCTACCCCAGAGGGGGCCGTGCCGAGTGCCTCCCAGTCCTGCGCATTGATACTCCCACCAGCCAGGATTGTGACATCAGTATACTGCGGGACGCGCTGGACGACGACGCTTTGATTCTGGCTGGTTCTTCCGTCATAGGATTTAGTGACAGCTGTAGTAAAGTTAATGGAGCCCGCGTTCAGTGATGCAACCTTGACAAATTCGAAGCTGCCTACGTCAACGTTGTCTGAGCTCGTCCCCTGAAGATTGATAATAAGCAGCTCATCACCAATGGCAATACCATTGGATAAGGTGACTGTTGTACTGTAGCGGTTGACTGATGATGCACTATCGGTTGGCGCTTCAACCCGATAAGCAATACCGTCAGCGTACGTGCCATTTAGATCGATTGATGCGCCCACATTTTGGGTATTGATGTTGTTTACTGAGGAGAGACTGACATTTCCGTCAGCACCGTTACCGACCCAGACCTGACTTACCCGCAGTTGCCCACCGCTGCGCTCATACTGAATCGAGTTCACCGAGTCAATATTAGTAGAGGTGTCCAGCGAATCAGCAACCAGCGTTTGTATTAAACTTGCATTACTTGATGTCTGTATTTTCAACTCGTTTTCCGTGGGCGCATTCAACATTGGGGAATTGAAGCTCGCACCAGTCGCACTAAACTCACCCGTCGTCGTCCACGTCTTATCCAAGTTCCCACTGGTCAACCCGTATGAGTACAGATC
>CAYJQU010000011.1:0-5616 GCA_964372495.1 uncultured Gammaproteobacteria bacterium | reverse complement strand
ATCTTTCGGTAACCTGTACCACGGCTTGACTTCCTATAAATCCCTACTCCTCTCTCCTCATTTCCAGTAAAATTTCGGGTATCGAAATGGGCGTCGGGAATGTCCTCAGTAAAAATCATTTGACATAGCTACATTTTCATGATATAGTTTTTCTACAATCTAGAAGAGCTGGCCGCGAGAAGGAGTGGCCAGTCCAGATCGGATAAAACTGGCGAGGTTTGTTGAAGCCGACACCAACACGGGAAACCGTGAGAGGTGGTCGGCTTTTTTATTTGTCCGTTAACAACCGTTGTAGCAAGCTTGTTGAGGCACAAGTGGATAACAAGATGAACATGAAACATGAATCGACCCTCCGCACTCCATCCGAACCGTTTCGCACCCACGACCTTTTTCTAAGTGCCTTCCTACTCGCTAAAGGTGCAGTCCTCGTAGATCATGTCAGGGAAGGATCTCGTGTTGCATTCATTTTTAGTAGTGAATCTGATCCACAACGCCTTGCCCGCGATTTCTATAATGGAGCAGCCGTAGGCGTCAGTTCATATGTCCAAGCATTACAAAATCTGAAGTCTTTGATATACGACAACGTTTGAGCCACAAAGGAGATGAAAATGGAGAGCCAAGGAGGACAGATTACGCACGGTGAGGAAACGCAGGGGTATTACAAGAGGGGAACGCCAAATTGGCCTGACCCGCCTGATGAAGCAGCTTATCACGGACTGGTTGGCGATATTGTACGAGTTATCGAGCCCCATAGCGAGGCTGATCCTATAGCATTACTGCTCCAATTCCTGACTGCTTTTGGGAATGTCATTGGTCGCACTTCGCACTTTGTTGTTGAAGCCGATCACCACTCGCTTAACCTCTTTGTCGTTCTCGTTGGAGTGACCAGCAGAAGTCGAAAAGGCTCCTCATGGGGACACACGCTACGGTTCTTCAAAGAAGTAGAGAAGGGTTGGGCGGAGAATCGGGTTCAATCGGGTTTGTCCTCTGGGGAAGGGTTGATCTGGGCAATTCGTGATTTCATTTCCAAGGAAGATCCTGGCGTTGGAGATAAACGGCTGATGGTGTTGGAGTCAGAGTTCGCCTCAACATTGCGTGTCATGGGCCGTGATGGTTCTACACTCTCCCCCGTCATCCGCCAGGGGTGGGACACTGGAGATCTACGAGTTTTGACGAAGAACTCGCCCGCTCAGGCCACGGGTGCCCATATCTCGATTATTGGGCACATCACGAAAGATGAGCTTCTGCGGTACCTTAACAACACCGAGGCTGGAAACGGATTCGGTAACCGTTTCCTCTGGGCTTGTGTTGGACGTTCCAAATGCCTCCCAGAAGGCGGCCACATTGAGGAGGTCGATCTTACCTTCCTTGTGAAGCACCTAAAGGAAGCTGTCGAGTTTTCGGGCAAGGCTGGTGAACTCAAACGGGATGAAAAAGCCAGTGCGATATGGCGAGAGGTTTACCCTGAGCTCTCCAAAGGGGCCCTTGGGCTTCTGGGGGCTGTCACATCAAGAGCCGAGGCCCAGGTAATGAGGTTGTCCTGCCTGTATGCCTTATTAGATATGTCGTATGTCGTACGGGTGGAGCATCTGAAAGCCGCCCTTGCTCTATGGGGATATTGTGAAGCATCGGCACGGTACATCTTCGGTGATAATGTGGGCGACCCCGTAGCGGATGAAATCCTGAGAGCCTTGTGTACTTCTCCTGAGGGAATGACCCGAACCGGCATCCGAGACCTATTTGGACGAAATAGGAATACCAGCGTCATTGGACAAGCACTGGCTTTACTTGCAGAACACGGGTTGGCTAGATCAGTATGCGAGCGAACTGATGGGAGGCCAGTTGAGCGATGGATTGCTCTATCTCTAAGTACGATAAAGACGACTTAAACGATATAAGGTGTCGGGATAGGAGATAGGTCGTTTATGTCGTTAAAAGAAATGGAGGTAGCCACATTGTCGCCTAGGCAGGAGAACGCTGTTCGTCTGCTACTAAAGGGGTATTCAGATGCCCGTGTCGGACGTGAACTCGGTGTCGCCCGTGAAACGGTCAATAGATGGCGGCATCACGACCCGGGCTTCCAGGCGGCCTTGGAAGCCCAGAAAGACCACTTCCGGCTCATGGAACCCGAGGATGCGATGAAACAGCGTATTGATGCCGTGCTTGTGACTAAACTTTTAAGCCTAGAGGGCATCAAGGCCCGCCTCGAGCTCAAAGACCACCTGATTCTTCAAGACCTTCTGGACTTCAACGAGAAGCGGACCCGTCTTATTCAGAGATTAGAAGTGGATATCGACCAAAGCCGTTTCTACATTGGCTCCCTGAGCAAGGATGAAAGCCTCGCACAGCAAGTAGCACTACTCACCAACGATTACAAGAGGAGCCTCTTGGAAACATTAATGGCTATTCTCGATAAAGTTATTGAGTCGTCTGAGACACGAGAGGAAATCCTAACCAAGTTGGGCGAGTGCATGGAGGAGTGATGATGGTAGTTGAACTCTTAACAACTAACCAGATCATCGAGGAGATACGGCTTGAGCGTGAATTGCGACGCCTCCCTCATGAGGTGCATCATGTTGTGTATCGATGGGTGCTCAATAAGACCCTCCGTTCCGTTGATGAGAGCCTTGTCACCAAATATCTTACCCTGACGGATGCACAACGAGCTTTGGTTGCGGCTCACACGAAATACCGAGAATTCGCTGACCGCAAGGCGGCACAATGGATCGCTTCAGTCGCACTGTCGCTTAATGCATCAATTGCACAACAACTACTATTAGGCTTGGTTGTGTTCGTTTACGACGCACGGGAACTCGACCCTGCATTTCAGCTACCATCTGGGTGGCCATCTTTCTTGGGTTATTTACTCCGTTCGGGAGAGAGTCACGAATCTGATTTTCAAAGTGGGTCGGCAAATGAGGAGCCCCCCTAGTGAATAATAACGAAGTGCTTGGGGGGAATGATTTTTCTAAGGAGTCGATAGCAGGTGGGAAAGTATCTGACGCCCAAACAACTGAGTGAGATCCTTCAGGTGAGTCCGAAGACGGTCTACGACTGGGTCTCCATAGGCTTCATCCCTCACGTCAAAGTAGGCCGCTGCGTCAGGTTTGAAGAAGATAAGGTAAGACGATGGCTCGCTTGCCGCGAGCGGAAGGGACGAAGGACCTACCGGCTGCAGGTCGATCTTCAAAATGGTGCGCGAGGGGAATAGATACCCAATCTTCAGGTGTTGGAGGGTGGTGTCGAATAAGGAGTTCGACACCAAGCATGCTATCTCGTTGATAGAATGTCAGATACGATAGGGGATTGGTTTGGTGTGCCTTAGCGGTGCCCAAAAGGGTGGGATTTAGGCCTTTTTGCGGCGGCGGAAGGCGGCTAGTCCTGCTAAACCAGACCCTAACAGAAGCATTGAAGAAGGTTCGGGAATGACGCGACCGTATGTTCCGTCAGAAAGAATCCATGCTGGGTCATGATCATCGACATCTGGTGTAGAACCAAGCTGGCCGTGATTGCCATATAGGGACAAATCATGGGTTATTTGGCCACTACCTTCATCAAAATTCCAGTAGCCTACAAGACCTGATTCATCTCCAAAGAGTGAATAGTACATCCAATCCTGAATCTGTTGTGGTGTCCTTGCATAGTTCCAAATGCGGACTTCATCAATGAGGCCATCGAATACTTGTCCATATCTTTCTACGAATCCAATATATACATCTTGTTCACCTACCTGAATAGTACCTGCACTTGACTGTGATCCATCTTCCAATCCATTAAAAAATAATTTCGTAACGCTCGAATCAAAAGTAGTCGCCACATGGATCCAGTCTCCAGGCGTAATAATACTATCACCTCTTAAGTCAACAAATGTTTGATGTGGGGCGCTGACAAGTTCGATCCGCAACTTATGACCAACGGAAGGAACGTCATAAATTTTGAAAATATACGAATCAAGCGGTGAACCATCAAACCATTTTGAGACAATTACATTATCACCTGCTAATGAGTAGGGTTTTATCCACGCTTCTATTGTCATGCCTGTATTTAAATCTAACGAATTACCACCAGGAATTGTAACATAGTCGCCTGTTCTATGAAGGTCGTCATCGGCAGAAAAATCTAATGCATAATTCAAAGCATACGCCGGACCACAGAATCCTACGACAAACATACAGACTGCTATTGAAAGTGTCTTTTTCATATTTCCATCAAAAAATTTGGAACGTCCATCATCTACCCTTTTGGTTAGCCGCTGAGCCTTACCTTAAACAAATAAGGGGGCTCACCCATTGTCGGGTGTCCCCCGTCACTTCACTAATACTCTAATATATTAGGCAATCTTATGTCAATATGACAGACTAGGACAAACTAGGACAGGTGGAAGCTTTAAAAGGAGAGTTTATCTACCGCTCCGGCCAGATGGTCCTTCTGAAGGTGGACGTAGATCATCGTTGTCTGAATGTCCGCATGGCCCATGAGCTTCTGGATGGTCGGCAGGTCCACGCTCTTCATGGCTAAGTGGGCGGCGAAGGTGTGGCGGAGGGTGTGAAGTTTTGTCACATCCGGCAGGCCGCATCTCCTTGTGACCTGCATCAGCTTTCGCCTCAGCTTGTTGGTGGGCCAGATTTTGCCGTTGTCCCTGAAGACGTAGCCCGTTCCACTCGTCTGGTCTCTCATACGTTTAAGTAGGTTATAGAGGGCGGCGTTAATCGGGATTTCCCTCTCGTCGCTTTTAGGGTGCCAGTCATCTTTGTAGCGGACCTTGACGACCTTCCGCTCGAAATCAATGTCCTTCCATTCTAGGTAGCGCAACTCATCGCGTCTCATACCTGTATTGAGAAATGTGAAAAAGACTGGATAGAGTTCTTCACCGCAGTTTTCAAGGAGCGAGCGACTTTCATCCTCGGACAGGAAGCGTGGCAGCTTTGGCGTCCTCTCTTTGAGGGGGCGCACTCCCCTTGTCGGATTCTTGTTCAAAAGGCCTCGTTCAATTCCGAAGTTGAAGACGGTCCGAAAGACCTCGATCTCAAAGTTGACTGTATGTGCTTTTGCCGAACGGTGCCCGTTTCCATTCTCACTCTGACCATTCAACCTATAACCTTTGTAGTCCTCAAAGAGAGCCGAATTAAGCTGGGAGAGTCTTGTAAGATGAGGGCGTTCAGTTTTTAAAAAGGTTGTGAAATTATTGATTACTTCTGTATACCGTCTGGTCGTTGAAGGTGTGTGGTTGGTCTGAGAGAATTTTCTAAAATCGCTGAATAGTTGATCGAGTGTGGCATCGTTATCCAGGAAGCCTAATTCATTTCGCGCGATCTTGACTTCGATGTCCTTGAGGGCGAGTTCAGCGAGGTCTTTTCGGGGGCCGATGATCTTTCGGAATCGCCGGCCACTCACAAGGTAGTCTATAAAATAGGTCTTCTTGCCGTCCTTTAACCTACGTTCTCTGACCTCTCCCACAGTGACTCCTTTGATTGGCACAGGATTGGCACACGGCCACTGTAGGATTATCTCATGTTCTTTAACTACTTGTCAAGTATAAAGTAATGACTTCATAAAAATAGGTGGCGGAGAGGGTGGGATTTGAACCCACGAACCCTTGCGGGTTACGCGCTCTCC
>CAYJQU010000010.1:0-6308 GCA_964372495.1 uncultured Gammaproteobacteria bacterium | reverse complement strand
ATGTTGCGGAATAATGCAATATTTTTATGGAGAGGATTGGGAAAAGGATATTGATGAATTGGATTTAAAAAATGAAGAAGATTGATAAATCAACCTAAACATCAGTTCGAATCCCAACAGGGTTCTTGCTTATGGGCTTAAATTTGAGGAATTATCCACAATCTTTTGAGGCTAAAAGTTTCTAAAAACGCAAATATCATTTGGTGACCCGTGCAGGATTCGAACCTGCGACCAATTGCTTAAAAGGCAATTGCTCTACCGCTGAGCTAACGGGCCCTTCTCACTTCCATTCGAAGTAAACTTATTGTACCACAATATTGCTTCTTGACGCGATTTTCACGAATTGTTACGCTGCGGGTGTACCCCAAGCACACAAGGGGCAAAAAGGGGAATGTTCCCACCGAAGCCCTGAGTGGCAACGAGGGATGGAGGGGGTGAGAAGTATGCAACAACTAGGAAATACGGTAATGCTTGCAGTATCCCAGGCAGTAGCCAGTACCGGTGCTTTTTTACCGAGTCTCTTTGCAGCTATTATTATCGCTGCGATCGGTGTGGTAGTGGGAGCAGTGGTAAAGAATGTAACAGTCAAGTTATTGGGTTTGGTACGGTTTGAGAGCTGGTTTGGTAAAACGACATTCGGTGAAGCGCTTGCAAAGACCGAGCCAGGTCTATCAGTCACAACGCTAACCGGGGAGCTGACTAAGTGGTTTGTGGTGGTGGTATTTCTGATTCCGGCAGTTGAAGTGCTTGGTCTGAAAGAGGCCACCGCGATACTGCGTGACATTTTGTTCTTTGTGCCGAACGTGGCGGTTGCAGTCCTCATTGTATTTTTAGGTACGGTATTTGCGCGGTTTGCCCACGATTTTATTCTTACAGCTGCAACAGGCTTGGGTTCCAGTGTCGCACATGTGCTAGCAGTCATCGGCCGCTGGTCAATACTCGTGTTTGCGATGCTTGCTGCGTTATCCAGACTCGGGATAGCATCTGATCTCATCCGTATTCTGTTTACTGGTTTTGTAGCAATGGTGGCACTTGCGGGTGGCCTAGCATTTGGTCTGGGTGGCCGGGAAGTAGCTACCCAAGTTCTCGATCGGGTGCGCAGCGAGCTAGCAAGGAGAAAATAGTACAGAGCCTGCCGAACTTATGAGAAAAAGAACGCTAATCCACGGCGACAATGTTGTGGTGGCGAGACTACATCTTGATACAGTATTGCCGAAAGGTGCCATTCGAGTGGGCGCCAAGGAGATCGGGAGCGAAACACTCGCACAACTCCTTACGCAGCCCCTGTTCGGGCAGGTACAGGCACTCCTTCTTGACCAATGTATAGCAGGACGCAAGCTTACTTTTGTGGAGCAAGTACTAGGAGCCTACTCTGGAGCTGTATATGTTTTGGAGGCTGATCTGGTCACGCCACAGCTTATAAAGAAGCTTGGATTTACCGAGGTAAAAACATTTAAAGCTCCCCGCCGCGTGTACCAGTGGCTCGATTCAGTCAGACCAGGTGCGTTTGCCGGCATAGTAAACCAGTATCACGATCTACTCGATGCAGGCGAGCCGCAGGAACTCTTGTGGCGGTTGTTGTTGGATAGAATTCGGCTTCTTGCTATAGACAATCCACATACCCAGAGTGGTCTTGCTGATTGGCAACAGAAAAAGATACAGGCGCAGATGGTCAGGTTTAACCGTCAAAAGCTCCAGAAGGTGTACCTTCGTGGCATCGAGGCGGAATATGCCCATAAGACAGGATCCGCCCCATTTTCACTCCCCCAGCATACAGAACTGCTTCTTTCGGCCATTGACCGCAGCTAGATAACTTGCGTACTATACAATGAGGAAAAGCGCTGCCCCATGACTGATAAATTACTAGTCTGGTTTGATGAGGTTGACAAAGACGATATACACCTTGTAGGAGGCAAAGGTGCAAACCTTGGCGAGATGGTAAGAGCGGGTTTGCCAGTGCCGCCGGGATTTATCCTCACTGCTCCAGCATACTTTCATTTTCTTGATGAGTGTGGACTGAAAGCCACAATCTCGCGCGAGCTGCAACGCCTTAATGTAGAGGATTCTGCGCATCTGACTCGAGTAGGCCGATCTATCCAGGAGCAAATACTGAAAGCGCCTATGCCGAGAGAGATCGAGTCAGATGTCACGCGCGCTTACGCAACGTTGACAAGAAAAGGGAGAAACTTCGTAGCGGTACGATCTTCTGCCACGGCGGAAGATATGCCCGGCGCGTCTTTCGCCGGCCAGCAAGCGACTTTCTTGAACGTCAGAGGCAACCGGGGTGTTGTTCAGGCGGTAAAGTCCTGCTGGGCCTCGCTCTTTGAGCCCCGCGCAATATTTTACCGGGTACAGATGGGCTTTGATCACATGCGGGTGGGGATCGCAGTACCGGTGCAACGAATGGTAATGAGTGAAGTATCGGGTGTTATGTTCACTATAGACCCAGTTACAAACGACAAGCATACTATTGTTATTGAGGCGGTGTGGGGGCTAGGTGAACTTATTGTGCAGGGTAAAGTTACACCGGACCACTATGTACTTGCAAAAAAAGATTTAGAGATTGTCCGCAAGGAGTATATAGAGCAGCAGGTTGAACTTGTGTGGAAGGGTAAGAAGACCCTGGAGAGTGATGTACCACTAAAGCGGCGATTTTTGCCCAAGCTTAACGACCAGCAAGTACGCGATCTTGCAGCCTTAGGGGTCAAACTCGAACGACACTATCTGTTTCCCCAAGATATAGAGTGGGCGCTTGAAGATAAGGAATTGTATATTGTGCAAACAAGACCAGTAACCACCATTCCTGAGGGCGGTGTCAAAAAACAGGATAAGGAACTTGACACCACTAAACTGACGCTACTGCTTGCAGGCTCCCCGGCATCGCCGAGGGTAGCGACTGGCCCAGTGCGTATTGTACATCGTGTAGCTGATCTCCATCGCGTTAAGAGAGGTGATGTATTGGTTACCGAAATGACCAACCCGGATTTTGTACCAGCAATGCGGCGAGCCGCTGCGATAGTCACGGACCGCGGCGGCCGCACGTCACACGCGGCAATAGTTTCAAGGGAGCTGGGCATTGCATGCGTCGTGGGGACAGAGACCGCTACCAGTGTGCTCAAACAAGGACGGATAGTGACCGTGGACGGGCGAAACGGGAAAGTATATCAGGGAGGTGTACAATCCATCGGAGATGATGTTAGAGCGGTACAAGCTCCTCTCCTCAAAAAACATACTATATTCTCACACAAGACAGCTACTAAGATATATGTGAACCTGGCTGAGCCAGAAAAGGCGTGGGAAGTGAGTCAGCTCAATTGTGACGGAGTCGGTTTACTGCGCGCCGAGTTTATGATCGCAGAGATTGGCATTCACCCAAAAAAATTAATAGCTGACGGAAAGGGAAAATATTTTACTGATAAACTTGCTGCCGGCCTGTCTACCTTTGCCGAAGCGTTTTATCCACGCCCAGTCGTGTATCGGACGACCGACTTTAAGACAAACGAGTATCGCAACCTGAAAGGGGGACAGGCGTTTGAGCCAGAAGAGCCCAATCCCATGCTTGGGTACCGCGGCTCCTATAGATACATCCACGACCCACAGGTTTTTCATCTGGAACTTGAAGCCATCACTCGAGTGCGCGAGCGGTTCAATAATCTTTGGCTTATGATTCCATTTGTGCGCACGGTTGGAGAGTTAAAGCACGTGAAGCGCCTGGTAAACGAGGCTGGACTCTCGCGGTCGGCATCTTTTAAACTGTGGATGATGGTCGAGATTCCTAGCAATGTCATACTCCTCAATGAGTTCCTTAATGTCGGCGTCGACGGTGTATCTATTGGCAGCAATGACCTCACCATGCTCATTTTAGGAACCGATAGGGACAATAGCGAAGTAGCTTCTGAGTTTGATGAACGCAATGAAGCAGTACTCTGGGCGCTGAAGCGGATTATTACTACCTGCCATGACCATCGGGTCTCCTCGTCTATATGCGGCCAGGCTCCCTCAGTGTACCCTGATTTAACCGAAAAACTTGTAGAATGGGGAATTACGTCAGTCTCGGTTAGTGCGGACGCAGTAGAGCATACACGAGAAGTTGTTCGTGCGACAGAGTTGCACCTTGCGCGGAGGTCTCATGCCTAAAATTGCAAGCATCCTTGCACGGGAGATTATCGATTCCCGTGCTACTCCGAGTATTGAGACCATGGTTACCCTTGACAACGGGGTGGTGGCGCGTGCATCGGTCCCATCTGGTATTTCTACTGGGAAAGATGAAGCGTTTGAACTGCGTGACGGAGATCCAAATCGTTTCCACGGTATGGGCGTGTTGAAGGCAATTGAGTCCATCCACACGGTACTCGCTCCACGTCTGCGTGGGATGGAGGCGGTAAATCAGGCTGAAATTGACAGAACGCTCCTTGTACTTGATGGTACAGAAAACAAGACAAAGTTAGGCGCAAATACACTGCTTTGTGTATCAACAGCCGTGTGTAAGACCGCGGCGCTTTGTTATCGCTATCCTTTGTACCGGTACATCGCCGCTCTGCTGGGTCGTGATGCAAGCACGGATACAAAAACAGCAACGCCCATGTTTAATTTGATAAATGGAGGCAAGCACGGTGCGGGCAATTTGGACTTTCAGGAATTTATGGTGGTTCCTTCCAAAGCCATGCGCTACCAGGATGCATTACGGGCCGGGTGTGAGATTTATATTAGCCTCAAGGATGTACTTAGGCACCGTAACGCTATTTACTCTGTGGGAGACGAGGGCGGATTTGCGCCGAATTTATTTACCAATGCGGATGCACTCGAAATTCTTGTACAGGCGATTACAGCAGCCAATTATAAACTGGGTCAAGATATTTTCTTAAGTTTAGACGTAGCTGCCTCACATTTTCGTAAAGAGGAAGAGTACGTGATTAAAGACCGCACTGCTCCATTATCACGTCATGATATGATTGAGTACTTCCACGATATTATAACTCAGTATCACCTGCTCTCACTTGAGGACGGGTTAGCCGAAGATGATTGGGATGGATGGCAGGAGCTTACGGCCGCGCTTGGGTCGCATACTTTGATCGTGGGCGACGATCTACTCGTTACCAACATTAAACATTTAGAACAAGCGATTACCACAAAAGCTGCTAACGCCATCCTGGTAAAGCCTAATCAAGTCGGAACGGTCACGGAAACCTTACAGGTAGTACATCGAGCGCAGCTTGCGCAATGGGAAATCATCGTATCTCACCGCTCAGGTGAAACAAACGATGACTTTATTGCTGATTTTGCGGCCGGTGTCGGGGCAGGCTATGCAAAGTTTGGCGCCCCTGCGCGAGGTGAACGCGTGGCGAAATATAATCGTCTCGCAGAAATTGAGGCGGAGCGTGGGAGCGGGTGAAGAACGTACCTATTCTCCTCATTATCTTGGACGGCTGGGGTATCGGTCCGAACTACCGCGGTAACGCGGTAGCACAAGCACAAACTCCTCATATGCACAAGTATCAGGCTGGTTACCCATATGCAGAGCTTGTCGCCTCGGGGGAAGCGGTAGGTCTTCCAAAAGGAGAGGATGGTAATAGCGAAGTAGGGCATTTGAACTTAGGTGCAGGGAGAGTAGTGTACCAAGATCTACCTCGCATTAATATGGCGGTTGCAGACGGAAATTTCTTGCGCAACGAAGCGTTCCTTTCGGCCAGCAAGCATGCAAAACAAAAGCGTTCACAATTGCATCTTCTAGGGCTGGTAAGCCATGGTAGTGTACATAGTTCGGTTGAGCATCTGTATGCGTTATTGTGGGTGGCGAAGCTGCAGGGGCTCGGGCCTGAGCAGGTGAAAATTCATGTGTTTACTGATGGCCGAGACGGGCCGCCTACCGCTGCGCTGGGGACGCTTGCTGAGATTGATAGGAAAATAAAGGACATTGGCCTTGGAACTATTGCGACGATCTGCGGCAGGTATTTTGCCATGGATCGAGATCATCATTGGGACAGAACTGAAAAGGCGTATCGACTGTTGACGAAAGGAGAGGGAGAAACGGCCCTGCTGCCGTATGAGGCGATCGAGCATGCGTATCAAAAAGGCCTCACCGATGAGTTTATTGAGCCCACCGTGATTGCGGATGAGAAAAAGGAGCCCCGGGGCCTCATTCGACCGCATGATGCGTGTATTTTCTTTAACTACCGCTCTGATCGAGCGCGCCAGCTCGCACAAGCGTTTGTAGTGCCACAATTTGAAATGCTCAAAACGAGGAAATTTGCAAGCTCCAAATACCATGACACGCCACTTGCGGCGACAGTGCAGGTGAAAACTTTTAA
>CAYJQU010000009.1:0-14553 GCA_964372495.1 uncultured Gammaproteobacteria bacterium | reverse complement strand
GGAATGGAGATAGTATTTGGTGTATATCCACCTTCAACTGTAATATCAACTGAGTCTGTCACAGAAACCACCTCCTCTTTTTTCATTAAGAAAAACCAATACGTAAAGGCGATGCCAACTATACCACCAATAGTTACCAATACTTTGTCGATTTCCATATTGCTATGATATCATGTTAATACCTATTGGGGCGCTTCGAGGTTGAGACCGGGGACCCAAAGGCATCTTTTGAGGAGCTCGCGCAGATTATCAAGCAGGCAGGATATACGTTATTACCACTGCAGTGACCCTCTTTTTAATCGTAGGGCGTCGGTCTCTTGCACTCGCTGGTTATAGTAGATGAGATACCGAGGATAATAGAGAAACAAAGCAGGCGCGTCTTCGACGAGGTAGCGCTGGAACTCAGCATAACTTTTCTTTCGGGCCTCTTCATCCACATTCCTTCGTCCATCCTCTAGCGCTTTATCTACGCGCTTACTGTTGTAGCCGGTGAGATTGGTCGTTTGCGAAGAATGCCACATTGAGTATTGGTCGGCCTCGGGTGGTATATCTAGCATGGTTAAGTAAGCTTGAAACCCCTGCGGCTTCCCCCGCTCAATCGTAACTCGGGCATTAATGTCGAATGATTGCCACTGCAAAGCAATGCCACGAGCTACATGTTCAAGATGCGGTGGCGCCATTATTGTAATCCCATCACGCTGCAGCTGCGACATCTTTTTCTCGAGGAGTCTCTTGCCTTGCTCACTGTTATCGCGAACCCGCTTCACTTCCGTGTACGCCCATGAGGAAGGCGGAATAGGACCCGTGGCTTCCTCCCCACTACCATCTATTGATAGCAGATGGGAAAGCCCCTGCCTTGTTCCCTTATCCTCAAGAAGCGGATCTTTGGTGTTAAAAAGAAGTGCAACTACCTTTTTGTAGCTTGTAGGACTCGTCATTTTTATTACTCGTACTCCTTCCAACTTAAGATCTGCAAAAGTACCGAGAATATCCACCTCGCCCATACGCATCGCGGTTGTGGCGCTTTTCTCATTCTCGTAAAACTTATATAGTACCCGTTCGTAGGAACCGCGAAATCGCTCGACTTCTAGTTCTGTCAGTCGATTATTCGCGTCAAGCCTTACCGTACGTACTCGATAATCCCCCAAGCCTACCAGTCCGTTTCCTCGCAATGTCGGTTTTGACAATAGAGCTACTAGCGGGGCAAAAGGCTCTTTTAGTGCAAGGCGGAGCGTGTAACTATCTGGATAACTTACTTGCACGTCGGGCACTGCGAGCGGAACATTATCGGAAAACAGAGGCTTCCCGTCATGCCAGTACAGACCTTTAGCGAGTCGAAGGGTGTATTGCTTTCCCCCTTCTGTGGCTTCCCAGCTTTCAACTAGCTGCGGTTGAGGCTGGCCATTGTCAGATAACGTGGTAAGGCCCTTGCTCAACAGTGAGGTTATTTCGTGTGGTAGCTCAGGTGGGGGCATCTGCCCCACTATGCCCACAATAACCGTTCGGTGCAGGAGTCGATACCAAGTGAGCCCATAATATACAAGGGGCACAAGACAGGCGATTGCTAATAGGTACAGAAGCATTCCTCGCCAGTGCCGCCGACAAAACGCCTTGCCCAGCCAAAAGAAGACACGTAGCCTATTGATAATGGGGTTCATATAGCTTTAAGAAAGCAGTACTACACTTATCAGAGAAATGAGACTAAAAAGAACAGCTATAACGACGGTGGCGGTAAATAGTACACGCTCTGCCCCCCGTTTGCTTCGATAAAACAGATTAGCGCCGCCGAAGGTGCTACCCAGGCCGGCTCCGCGGGCCTGAAGCAGGATAAGTAGAGTCAGAATCGCTGCTGATATGGTTTCTATCAGTGCAAGAACCGTTTGCATCGGCTTGTATTATACCACACTAACTGACAAACCATCCGAGAAACCTGGTAGTAATCGAAAGTGTGAAAGCTGCACCAAGCGCTGTTAGGAAACTAGTGAACTCGTATGATGGGGTAACAATCAGCCCGAGATTATAGCTCGGGAGGGTGAAGCTCGCAATCGTTACCTGTGGAACAAGGGTTGAAATTCCATATAAGGTAATAAGATCCAGTGACCAAGCCATAAGGTTTGCGGTAAGCAGATTAACTGGCAGGAGAAGTAGCTTCAGTATAGGGTGTATGAATATACGTAACAATGAAAATACGAATGCGGCGGCAAGAAGCGTTTGTGTGCCGCCGGTGAACTGGAGGCCAGTCACTATCTGTGTGGTAAGCAAGAGCGCGGCAACATGAACCGTATACCCGCGCACAAGCTTTTTGAGCATATGTACAGCCTACGGAATGGAGTGTTCGTTTGTCAAACTAATTTGGAGCGCAGCAAATGATGGTACGAACGGCAAAATCGGTGCGCCTCATCTCGCAGGCGCATCAGAAGCTGTAGGCCCGGATCGCGGCGTGAAAGAGTATGTTGCCTTCCGTCAGGAAGTACAAGCCGTTCCTGTTTTTTTGCAAGACCAACACATAATACCTTGAAACCATGGCGATCTAGAACCTGCTGTGCAGCGCGCGCTTGTGCTATCCCGCCATCTACTAGAAGGATACTTGGAGTTGGCCAGTCGTGTTTGAACCTGCGGGTAAGAACCTCGGTCAACATCCCCACGTCGTCCGGCGTTTGTTTTGCGCGTATGCGAAATTTCCGGTATCCGGATTTATCCAACTCACCTGCCGTTGCAACAACAAGCGCGCCGGTCGCCGCGGTTCCAGAAATATTGGCTATATCATATGCCTCAATGCGGCCGGGAAGTGTAGATAATCCAAACAAATCCTTGAGACGATTCAGTGCTGCGGTTCTTTCATCCTCTAATAACGAGGGCTGTTCGATGTATATTTCTGGGCTCCTGATGGGCTGTGTGATGTAATCTATTCCTTGGATAAACCGTTTTATTCGCGCTGCCTCCTCAAAACGCTGATCGCGGGAAGCGCGGTGCATCTTCTGTACAAGCTGCCCAGTGAGCGTCTCTTTCTTTCCTGACAGAAAAAGAAGTAACCGACGAATGTTCCGGCGATACTCGCGTTGATCAACGCACTTGATAGGTCCTGGACACACCGTGAGATGACAATAAAAGCACCGACGGGTTACGTGATGAGCAGACGTGTAGAAGGGGAACACGCGCCGTACCTGTCGCATGAGAGTTCGGACGGTATGGCTTGAAGGAAAAGGGCCGAAAAGACGTACTCCTTTTGACGGCTTTTCGCGACGCACAAGGGTTACAATCGGCAGCTGTTCCCCAACGTTTATCTTTATGTACAAAGGTGAACTCTCGTCGCGCCATTGGGCATTGTATCGAGGGAGGTACCGGCGAATAAGCTCTGCTTCAAGAAGAAGGGCTTCTACTTCAGATGCAACTTCAATATACCAAACGCCCTCAATTTCCAAGGTTAACGCTATGAGCTTTTCATATCGAGAATCTCCTGGCCGAACGTTGAAATAGGAGGAAACACGGGCGCGCAGAATCTTAGCCTTCCCAATATATATGATGCGTTTAGCTTTATTGACAAAGACATAAACGCCGGGTGCACTGGGCAGCTGTTTAAGAAATTTTTTGGACAGTACCCTCCCCTGTCTGAGGGTTATTTGTGCTAATTGATTCATGCGGTGAAGGTGCAGGTACCATCCGTAGTCGTCTGCGGCGGTAATACGAGATACCAACAAAACCTACAAAGACAACTCCTGCACCCAGTAATACCCCTCCTATCCATGGTGCGACCTGGAACAAGGGCAGGGGTGCCACTTGCACTGACTGTCGGACTTCTTGCGCCCCCAGACGTGCAACTAACTCATCCTGATCTCTTCTCAACCATCCCTCTGCTTGCACTGCAAACTCGATCTCTTTGTTGGCAAACGCGGGTACGGTGCCTACGTTTATATATTGTGGCGTGAGAAACGTAAGCTTCCCTGCCGAAAGTGAAAGAGAACCTGCGGTCGTTGCACTATTTCCTGTATTTCTAATGATTACTTTACCAGGAGTTTCGATCCCCGAAACCACAGTAGAACGCACAGCAAGCGACAGTTCTATTGTACTAGAACGCTCAATACTTTCCTGCGCAAACTGTACTGAGACATCAGGACCTTGATTAGACTCATATTTATACGCTCCTGCGGGGTACGGCTGGGTAGACGAGATTCCGTGGATAGCGAAAGTAACATGGTTAAAATCTAGCTGGTCAAAGTAGTTTACACCCCCGGTAGTTGACCCCCATGTAGGGTCTACAGCTACCCACCCAAGTTCATCATCAAAATACTCTGGCCACGAGTGTAAGATATCGGCGTTATTCTTCAGTGACAACGGGCGGAATTTGGTGTCATAGGTGTACGCATAGCCGTTAACTTCACGCGCAGGTATGCCAGCGGCTCGCGCAAGCGCAATAAAAAGGTCTGTGTACTCCATGCAAACTGCGTCACTCGGACGGGAGAGTGCAGCTACCGCCCCCAGTCGTTCAAGAGAGTTTTCATTTAGTCGTTGTTGTGAATAGTGAAGATAGTCGGTGACAAACTGATAAATGGCGCGCGGGGTTTTTAACTCCTTGGCTTTCTCTACGATGAGGGGGTTAGTGGACTCCCAATACCGATCTGGTTCAAGATACCTTTTGCGCAGGTCATCGGCCAGAGGCGCTGGAGCTGCGCTTGGCCGTTTGTGCACTTCGATAATGCCAGTTGCTTTTATTTCCATCTTCTGTCCTCGGCTGAGCTCGTATTTGGCCAAGTAATTACCGTCCTCGTCTACTCGGACATCGAGCGGCCTTGGACTCATTTGCAGCAACGTCACATCTTGGTACGCAGTATCAGGTGGCAGCGCAATCTCGGACTGCACCGCAACGAGATTAGGATTTGCCAAGTGGTATAGAAGCGTAAATTGGTACCACTGCTCGGTGCCAAAGATAGCGGTGACGCCGGATCGTATGATACTCTCCTGATTGAAACGAAATACGTGTCTTCCCCCGGACGTTAGCCTTTCTGTTGGCTGAGGGGAGAGAAATGAGGGCTCTCCAAAGGAACTTGGAACACTCAGCGATACATCATAGGAGGTAATCTCCTCGGATTGTTCGATGCCGGGAATCACCACTTCCCAAATCTTGCCGTTCTTGCGTGCTGCCTCGCTAAGCTCATAGGTCAGGACGAAGTTAAGTACTTTCCCAGTGCCGACGATTTTTTCATTAAACGTAACGTATATCTCTACTCCATCGTCAGTTTCCTGCATGGATACCGGCATCGGGCCGCCGCCGTCTGAGGCACGGATATCTCGAATTGCCCGTGTGCGGAGAGACAAACGGTACTCCCGAGCAAAGAACCTATTTGTTTGGTTTGTAAGGGCAATTCGCTGGGTAACTTTGGTGATGCCATCGGCTTCAACGCTATAGCGTACATCGTACGCAACAGTAAAATCAGCTGACGCACCTACCTGTGGTGCTAGGGAAAGAAATAGAAGGGTAGCGCAGAGAGCTATGGTGATCGTGCGCATTGCAGTACTCAGCCTAGCATGGGAGCCAGGTACTGTCCAGTATAGGAGTTAGCAGCTTTGGCAATCTCGCGTGGGGTACCCTGTGTGACAACCTTGCCTCCCTCGTCTCCACCCTCGGGTCCTAAATCGATAATCCAGTCTACATTTGCACACACATCCAAATTATGCTCAATGATTACTACAGTGTTGCCCATATCCGTAAGGCGACGTAACACAGAGAGTAATCGTTCGATATCAGCAAAATGAAGGCCAGTGGTGGGCTCATCGAGCAAGTACAGCGTATGGCCGGTAGGCCGTCTAGACAGCTCAGCGGCAAGCTTGATGCGTTGCGCCTCACCCCCGGAGAGTGTTGGTGCTGGTTGCCCAAGTCTAATGTATCCTAGCCCAACCTCCGAGAGTACCTCAAGTTTTTCGTAAATGGCAGGAATGCCAGCAAAAAACGACAGTGCATTTTCGACAGGCATACTAAGTACCTCTGCAATAGATTTGCCCTTTATGGTAACCTCCAATGCTTCACGGTTATATCTGGTACCATTACATACTTCGCATGTCACGTACACATCAGCTAAAAACTGCATCTCGATTTTGATCTGACCCTCCCCTTCGCATGCCTCACAGCGGCCGCCCTTTACGTTAAACGAGAAGCGCCCGGGCCCATACCCTCTCATTCGGGATAGCTGGGAATGCGCGAACAGTTCCCGCACCGGGGTAAATAAGCCCGTGTATGTTGCTGGGTTACTACGAGGCGTCCTCCCTATAGGAGACTGATCTATCATAATTGCTTTATCGATATGCTCCCCGCCTTCAAGAGTTAGATACATACCTGGTTTTTCTTTGCGGTGGCCAAATCGCTGCTGCAACGCACGATAGAGAATATCGTGTACCAGCGTTGACTTGCCTGATCCTGAGACACCGGTCACGGCTATGAACTTTCCAAGCGGAAACGTCACATCGATGTCCTTTAAGTTATGCTCGCGTGCGCCTCTAATTGTGAGAAATTGTTGAGTATTTCTCGACTTGTGATGGGTGTAGCGTAGCCCTGCGGTGAGCTTTTTTGGTTTGACAACCTTGGTACCTGACAAATACTTGCCGGTAAGTGAAACGTGGTGTTTAGTCAGAGCCTCAGGCGTTCCTGCAAATACAATAGTGCCACCATGCTCACCTGCTCCTGGACCAAAGTCGAGGATCCAGTCAGCGCGCTGCATCATCTCTTTGTCGTGTTCCACCACGATCACGCTATTTCCCAACTCCTTTAATTTCTCCAGTGTACGTATGAGCCTATTGTTATCTCGCTGATGTAACCCTATGGAAGGTTCGTCCAATACATACAAGACACCAGTAAGGCCGGTACCAATTTGCGACGCAAGTCGTATGCGCTGCATTTCTCCTCCTGCAAGTGTATACGCCGTTCGATCAAGTGTAAGGTAGTCAAGGCCGACATCGAGTAGAAACGATACACGCGTCGCTATTTCACGAAGGATGGGACGCGCAATAACACGCTCTCTTGCAGACAAGGCTGAAGATTCATTCGTAAGCGTAGTGATCCACTCTCGTAAACCTTGAATGGGTAGGCTAGCGACCCGGGCAATGCTCTCGCCACATATGGTGATTGACAGAGACTCCAATTTCAGTCTCGTACCCTTGCAGTCAGCACACGTGTGTACTGACATATATCGCCCAATCTCGCGCCGTACATAATCTGACTCAGTTTCCTTATAGCGTCTCGTTAAATTAGGGATAACACCCTCAAAGGTAGTGTCATAGTACACGGTGTGCCCGAAGCGATTCTCACCGCGCACCCGATAAATCCGGTTCCCAGTGCCGGAAAGAAGCAGCGTGCGTATCTCTGGACTCAACGCGCCTATAACTTCCCGCATCGAAAACCCGTGCTCCTGCGCCACCGTACTTAGCAGCCTGGTGGACCATGTCTCAGTACTTGAGAGCCGACTCCATGGCAAAATGCCTCCTTCTGCGAGCGTTAGTTTCGGATTGAACACGAGCTCCGGGTCTACCTCTTGCAATGTACCGATACCGGTGCAGGTAGGGCACGCGCCGTGCGGGGAGTTAAAAGAAAAGATACGCGGCTCTATTTCAGCAAGCGTTATGCTGCATACTGGACATGCAAATCGCTCGGAGAACAAGTGGTCGTGCATATCAGTAGGAATTTCGGGCATGGTGAATGAGGAATCGCGAATCTCTGATACAATGACCAGCCCTGAGCTTAGGCGGAGTGCAGTCTCGACCGACTCTACAATACGTTGGGACAGAGATGCTGGCGCGTCGCGCCCAACGATGAGCCGATCTACTACTACGTCGATTGAGTGCCTATTAGTACGCAACAGCACAAAATCGTCATCAAGATTCCTCACCACCCCATCCACACGCACGGTGCTATGCCCTTGGCGAGAGAGATCTTGGAATAATTGCGAAAACTCTCCCCTCCGATCCCGCACAACTGGTGAAAGAATCCAAAAACGGGTGCCCGCACCAGAAGTTCCCTTTCCCATTTCTAGGACCGTATCTGCAATGTGCTGCGGGGTTTGTCTGGCAATCTCTCTACCACACTGACTGCAGTGTGGATGCCCTACTCGGGCAAACAACAGACGCAGATAATCGTACGTTTCTGTGATCGTTCCTACTGTAGACCGCGGGTTATGAGACGTACTCTTTTGATCTATGGAAATGGCTGGCGAAAGGCCATCGATACTGTCTACATCCGGCTTATCCATAAGCCCAAGAAACTGACGGGCGTAGGCGGACAAGGATTCCACGTACCTGCGTTGGCCTTCAGCATAAATCGTATCGAAAGCCAAAGAGGACTTCCCGGAGCCGGAAACGCCAGTAAAGACTACCAACTTACCTCGCGGGATGCTCACGTCAATATTTTTTAAGTTGTGTTCTCTGGCTCCCTTTATTTCGATCGAGTTATGCAACAAACCTTTACTGTTCACGACTATCCAGCCTTTCTATGTGCTTTATTTGATCTCGGTATCGGGCAGCTTTTTCAAAATCAAGTGAGTCCGCAGCTTTCCGCATGAGCATCCTCAACCGCTCAATTTCGTCGGCAGGATCTGCCAGCACTCGTTCGACCCTCTCTTCCTGCTGTTCTTGTGATTTCTCAATAAGCCGTTGCCTTCTTCCTTTTTCAATCCCTTTCGGGGTAATGCCATACTCACGGTTGTACACCATCTGTATTTCTCTGCGACGACCCGTTTCGTCAATTGCCCGTTGCATCGATTGGGTAATCGTATCTGCGTACATGAGAACAGTGCCGTGCTCGTGGCGGGCGGCACGGCCCATTGTCTGAATAAGAGAGGTGGTTGAGCGTAAAAATCCTTCCTTATCAGCATCCAACACTACTACCAGCGATACCTCCGGCAAATCAAGTCCCTCTCGCAGCAAGTTTATACCCACGACGATGTCGTACTCCCCGAGCCTAAGCGCATCTAAAATATCGCTTCTTTCCAATGTATCAATGTCTGAGTGCAGGTAATGCACCTTAAACGAAAGCTCCTGTAAATGCGCAGCTAAATCCTCAGCCATTCGCTTGGTGAGGGTAGTAATGAGCACTCGCTCACCCAGCGCTATACGCTTTGCTATTTCGCCAGTAAGATCATCGATTTGATTGACAGTTGGGCGAATATGGATTTCTGGATCCAGGAGTCCTGTGGGGCGGATCAGTTGCTCAACCTGCTGTTGTGACAATGAAAGTTCATACTCGTTGGGTGTTGCAGAGGTATATAGTACTTGACCAACCCGACGCATGCATTCATCAAACGTCAGCGGCCGATTGTCTAGAGCTGAAGGTAGGCGGAACCCGTATTCGATAAGTACTTCCTTCCGCGATCGGTCACCAGCATACATGCCCCGAATTTGTGGGAGTGTTATATGCGACTCATCGATAACAACTAAGTAATCCTTGGGAAAATAATTTAGGAGACAATGGGGTGCCTCCCCTGATCTTCTCCCATCAAAATAGCGAGAGTAATTCTCTATGCCGTTGCAATACCCAAACTCAGAAATCATCTCGAGGTCATAGGTCGTGCGCTGTTTGATGCGCTGTGCTTCCAAAAGTTTATGTTGGGCGGTAAGCTCGGCTATCCGTGCTTGCAAGTCAGATGTTATTGCCTCAATCGCCGGTTTTAATGAACCTTTGGGGGTAATGTAATGTTTTGCAGGGTACAGGCACACGGTGTCTACCGTCTGCTGCTTTTGTCCGGTTACCGGATCAAAGTACGAGAGCCGTTCTATACGGTCACCAAAAAGCTCGATTCGTAGCCCGTGAGACAAGTACCCAGGATACACGTCAATGATACCGCCCTTAACCCGGAAGGTGCTCCGCTCAAACGCTATATCATTGCGGGTGTAATGTAGCTCCAGGAGTTTAGCTAGGAGCGCATCACGGCCCGCCTGTTTCCCTATTGAAAGAGGAATGACAGTTTCTCCATATTCTTTCGGGGAGCCAAGATTATAAATACACGAAACGGAGGCGACCACAATCACATCTCTTCGCGTTAAGAGGTTTGTAGTAGTTGATAAACGGAGCTTGTCTATTTCTTCGTTGATGTTGGTTTCCTTTTTGATGTACGTGTCCGTGTGTGGGATGTAGGCTTCTGGCTGGTAGTAATCATAATACGATACGAAATACTCAACCGCGTTTCTTGGGAAAAACTCTCGAAACTCCTGACACAGTTGTGCCGCAAGCGTTTTATTGTGGGAAATGACTAGGGTTGGTTTGCCGATAGCGGCGATAACGTTGGCTACCGTAAACGTTTTTCCTGAGCCGGTCACCCCAAGAAGCGTTTGATGCGCAAGTCCATCTCGCACTCCACGTAGAAGCTGCCCGATTGCTTTCGGTTGATCACCAGTAGGCGGCCATGGGGCGTGTAGCGTAAACAAAGACATAGCAAACAGTCCATTATCGCACGAACATTACCCAAAGACAATCGTCTATGTGTTTATGCATTTTGATCCCTTGACAGATTTGCAGAAGGTTTGGTATACATTTGGTATGCCAGTCGTGCTCTATCGCCGTCAGCGGCAAATTTTGGATTTCCTCGAACAGTTCATCCAGCGTAACGGCTACTCACCTACCCTCCAAGAGATCGCAGCGGCTATGGGTGTGAAATCCTTGGCCACTGTGCACGAGCACTTATACACGCTGGCAAAAAAAGGCCTTCTGCGGCGGTATGAGGGAAGCGTACGCGGCATCGAGTTAATCGAGAAAAAGATCTCACCGGCGCTGCAGGGAGTTGAACTGCCAATTCTTGGGTATATTGCAGCCGGCCGACCCATTGAACCATTCACAGATCCAAACGCCCTGATGCACGTCGCTCCTACTTTCATATCAGGAAAGAGACGTACCTATATTCTGCAAGTGAAAGGCCAGTCAATGGTGGAGGATGGTATTCTGGACGGCGACTATGTGGTCATAGAGCAACAGGAAACCGCTACCAACGGTGACATAGTAGTAGCGCTTTTGGATAACGGGGTTGCGACGCTGAAGCGCTTTTATAAAGAACCTACCCGGATTCGTCTTGAGCCGGCAAATGCGGCCATGCAGCCAATTTATGCTAGCAATGTCCAAATACAAGGTCGCGTGGTTGGGGTGATTAGAAAGTACCCAACTTACCAGGACTAAACAGCGGGAGGCGCAGCATCTTTTGTTTTTGCGCTACCGCGACGCTCAACTTCCTGAGCGTACTGTTCGTGTAACTGCCGAAACTCTTGGTGGAGCCGTTCGAGCTCATCATCGGGAAGCTCTTCCACGTTCACCAACCCCGTTCGTGCGCCCTTCACGCCTTTGAGGAGCTCATCAAGCTTTAAGTGGGTAGCTTTCGCGTCCCTGTTTTGGGAGTTTTGTATCAGGAAAACCATCAAGAATGTAATAATAGTAGTCCCGGTATTAATGACCAGCTGCCAGGTGTCTGAATACCTAAAGCCTGGCCCTGTTGATGCCCACAGTGCTATAACGGCGATAGCTAATATAAAGGCTACGGGCGACCCCATAGTTAGAGCTACTCGTGCTGCAATTTGGTGAAATACATCTCGCATGTAAGTTATCATGAGAAAATCCGCGCCATTTGTCAAATGGTACAATTTCCCTATGGAAACATTGACGATCGTTGGTACACCAATTGGGAATCTTGGCGACCTAACTCGCCGAGCAACTGAAGCCCTAGCGAAAGCCGATATTGTAGTGTGTGAAGATACCCGTCGTACCGGTCAGCTACTTCATATCTTAGGATTTAAGAAACAACTCATTCCCTACAACGATGTAAACGAACGCAGGCAGGCGGCAAAGGTACTCGCTCTGCTACGACGGGGTATGCATGTGGTGCTAGTCAGTGATGCAGGGATGCCCTTGCTCTGCGACCCCGGATATACATTGGTGCAACTATGCATAGGCGCGCAGATTCCTGTACATGTGGTACCCGGACCATCGGCTGCCACCACCGCGCTTGTCATCTCTGGACTCCCCCCGTATCCGTATTTCTTTGTCGGCTATCCGCCGAAAACAAAGAGTAAAAGGGAAAGGCTCTGGCAAAATCTGGCAAAAGTCTGGGGCATAGTGCCGGTCACCATCGTCCTCTACATACCGCTGCACAGTTTGGAAGAAGTGACCGCTGAGCTACTCGCGGCAGTCGGCAACCGACCAGCTGTACTTGCGCGAGAGCTGACCAAACTCCATGAAGAAATATATAGGGGAGATCTTGCTAATGTTCTTGAGAAGATAAAGGTGCGTAAACTAAAAGGTGAAATTACGCTCCTATTAGGTGCTCTGCAAGAAAGGTAAAACCTTTTGATAAATCATAAGTTCTTCATTTGTTTCTACGGTTAAGAATACAAAATCGCCAAAAATATCAAGGCCTGTAGCCACTCGATTCCGGATATATTCTGACCCGCTTCCAATCGCGCCAGTCATAACAACCGCATCAACTCCTCCTAGAATTGCCATATAGGCGCCGATATACTTGCGAATGCGGTGAATAAAGATATCCAACGCCAAAAGCGACCGCTGATCGCTTCGGGTAAGCAGTTCTCGCATATCGCCGGTTGCCCCTGATATTCCCAGGAGCCCAGACTTTGTATGCAGGCTTTCATCAATCTCTGCAAGGCTGAGGCCAAACTTCTCATGAATACGCCGTATGATTGCAGGGTCAATATCACCACATCTGGTGCTCATGACCAAACCTTCGAGTGGCGTGTAGCCCATAGAGGTATCCACCGCCCGACCTCCTGCTATGGCAGTGACGGAGCATCCAGCGCCTAGGTGCACGGTAATCAGTTTTATCGTTTCCACAGGGCGGCTCAACTGCTGTGCGGCCTCTCGCGCGGCATACTCATGCGAGATCCCATGAAACCCATAGCGGACAATGCCGAACTTTTCATACCATTCATACGGCACTGCATACAGCTTTGCATAAAGTGGCAAATCTTTAAAAAACCCGGTATCAAATACCGCTAAATGAGGAATTTTTGGTGCCAACTCGCGGGCTTTACTAATAGTTTTGATGGCAGGTGGGTTATGCAGTGGCGCCAAATAGGAAATCTCGTTTAGATAGGTAACTTTTTCATCAGTAAGGACTACGGGTTCAAAGTATTTCTGGCCTCCATGTACCAAGCGATGGGCAACAAGCTGAATCTTCCCATCCTTTGCGAGTAAGTCATAACACGCTTTAGGATCATTTTCACTTTTCCCCTGCTCTACAACTGTACCCTGATCTCCAAACAGTTTCCACTTGAACGTTTGACTGCCGACGTTGAGTACTAGTACCATATCACCTCGCCTGTGGTATGACGCCCCACACCAGCTGCGTTCCCCTCGTCAGTGTCCAGGTGAAACGACAACTTAAAAGATGGATCTATGTCCACCAACACGTTCTCAAATACAGCCGCCCGTTCCCCAGCCACCCTAATCTTGAGCAGTTCCCCATCCTCAACACCCAATAGAAGTGCTTCCGTGTTTGAAATATGTAGGTGCCGCCACGGGATGATAACGCCTTTGCTTAAACATACAGTTCCCTGAGGACCAATCAGCTTCACCCCTGGAGTCCCATCTAAGCCCAACTCATGAGATCTTCGTACGGGCGGGTCAAGCCCTAAAGCAATTGCATCAGTCCAGGCCAGCTCAACCTGACAGTAGTCCCGCAATGGCCCCACGATACGCACCCGCTCAAGTAGGCCCTTGGAGGTCGATAACGCCACAGACTCCCTGGCTGCAAATTGGCCTGGCTCAGAAATATCACGTGCAAGGCTCAGCTTAGCATCGGGACCAAACAGCAGCGCAAAGTCGGCCGGACATACATGCACATGTCGTACAGATATTTCGACAGGCACGATAAATGACTTACGCTTCATGCAAACAGATTCCTTCCAGTCATATCAGAAGGCTTGTGAATACCCATAAGCCCTAAAATAGTCGGTGCCACATCCGCCAGGATCCCATTGGGAAGTCTTCGCCTACCTTGTAAACCTTCTGATATCACCATGAATGGCACCGGCGCTGTCGAGTGTTTCGTATCCTCATCCCCGGTTTCCCGGCTGATCATTTCTTCCACATTTCCATGGTCGGCGGTTATCACACACGTACCGCCCTTTGCCAGGGTTGCGTTTACCATCTTGTTTACACAAATATCAGCCGCCTCAACTGCTTTTATACCGGCCGAAAGCACCCCTGTGTGCGCTACCATATCAGGGCATGCCAGGTTTACCACAATAAAATTATAATGGTTACGCTCAAGCCGCCCAAGTACGCACTCCGCTATTTCAAGGGAGGACATCTCAGGTTTCTTGTCATATGTAGCAACACGAGGAGAAGGAATCATTATCCGATCCTCGCGAAGGAACGGCTCCTCTCTTCCCCCATTGAAAAAGTATGTGACGTGTGGATACTTCTCCGTTTCGGCTACATGCAGCTGGCGTAATCCTTTTTCTGCCACCACTCGGGCAAGCGGCATCTTTACATCATCCGGAGGAAACGCGACAGCACTCACCGGCAAACCTCGTTCATACTCCGTCATGGTTACGAAATAAAGATCCAGATCG
>CAYJQU010000008.1:6860-19080 GCA_964372495.1 uncultured Gammaproteobacteria bacterium | reverse complement strand
CTGTGTGTGTTTGCGTCCACAATACCCCTGCCGTCACGAGGATGGTGGCGAGTTTGATGTACAGGGAGTAGGGGGCGAGAGTGGCAGAGAAAGTTCGTAGTCTGCTAAATAGGTGTGCGGCGGTAGTTCCGGGGAGGATCAGGCTGAGCGTGGCAACAGGCTGGAGGGATGAAAGAGCGGCCGAGTTTGGTGGGAGAGCCTGCTTGTTGATAATAGCGTTTAGTTCGCGCTTGGGAATATATCGATTTCCCCGAGAATCTTTCCGTACAGAGATCTTCCCGCTATCTGTTCTTCGCCGCAGCGTTGATACTGAAATGCCCAACGCTTGTGCAGCTTGGACAACCGAATACTCCTGTGCACTCTGTGCCTGCTCCTGTTGCACCTTGGCGAGCGCAGAAAGGCGGAACCTCCTGGTACCACCGGCTGTGCGGGCGGTTTTGATCCGACCCGCTGCGTCCCAGCGTCGTAGAGTCTTAATGGAAATGCCAAGGATTTTGGCAGCTTCACCGATAGAGACGGTCGAGCGTTTGGCAGTCATTTGGGCAGATTACATCTACTATAGATACATGGACAAGATCTGTCAAGTATATGGACAAGATCTGTCATTGCCTGGAATTAGCTACCATATTGATAGGATGTGTAATGGTGATTGGCCCATTTTGGGCTATTAGCCTATGGCCGAGGAGGTGATATTCATACTAGTATGCGCGGCAAGCGGTGAGCTGTATAAAGGCTTCCGCCAGTCGGGTCACTGTCCTTTAGCAGGAGAGACTTATCCCATGATAGTTTGGTGTGATAACTAGCAGACTGATATAGCAAGTTGCTATAGAATATAGATATTCTGTCAAACCAAGGACATAACTGCTAATTCGTATCTTATTAGGTTTATATGTCAACTTAATATATTAGCGGTTGCAAACAGCAATGTAGTGACAAAGAAATTGTGTAGCGTGTTGAAATGAAGGACTTGCGTTTTTTGCAGAAAAGCTGCTACACTCAAACCAGATATGGCAGCAAAAAAGTACAATCATCAGGCGCTGGAAGCTAAATGGAGAAAAAGGTGGGAAGAGGACAAGCTCTACCACATAGATCTTAAGAAGGCTAAAAAACCCTACTATAACCTCATGATGTTTCCATATCCATCCGCCGAAGGGTTACATGTGGGCAACGCCTATGCGTTCACTGGCTCTGATGTCCATGGGAGATTCAGACGAATGCAGGGGTATGATGTCTTTGAACCGATTGGGCTAGACGGCTTTGGCATCCACTCGGAAAATTTTGCTATTAAGCAGAAGACGCATCCAGCGGAGATGGCAAGAAAAACGGAGGTCAATTTCTATCGCCAACTGAAGCTTCTTGGCAATATATATGACTGGCATCATACGCTGGAAACGTACGACCCCGACTATTATAAGTGGACGCAGTGGATCTTTGTAGAAATGTTTAAAACAGGGCTGGCTGTACGGAAGGAAGCACCGGTGGACTTTTGTCCCAGCTGCAAAACGGTACTTGCCGACGAACAAGTTATTTCTGGCGCGTGTGAACGGTGTGGGACTTCTGTGATACAAAAAACCCTCTCACAATGGTTCTTCACTATAACAAAATATTCTGAAAGGTTGCTTTCTAACTTGGAGAAGATTGACTGGACAGAAAAGACTAAGGTGGCGCAACAGAATTGGATTGGGAAAAAAGAAGGAGCGGTAGTTAAGTTCAAGGTTGGGGAAGAGATGTATATCGAGGTATTTACAACACGCCTAGATACGATTTGCGGGGCGACGTTTTTAGTGCTAGCGCCTGAGCACCCATTAGTGCAAGAAGTTACCACAGATGATTGCGTGGAAATAGTGAAAAAGTATGTCCACCAGAGTCAGCGCAAGACAGAGCTTGAACGTACTGATTTAGCGAAGAATAAAACGGGTGTTTTCACTGGCGCGTATGCGCTCAATCCAGTAACACATGAGCAGATTCCTATCTGGATAGCTGATTATGTGCTACTGGGATATGGAACTGGAGCGATTATGGGAGTACCGTGCCATGATTCCCGGGATTATCTGTTTGCCCAGAAGTACAGCTTGCCCCTTAAAGTTGTCGTGGTTCCTGATTCAAAGTTCAAAACTCAAAAGTTAGGGGTTCTCGAGAGAGCATACGAAGGAGAGGGGGTATTGGCTAACTCTGGCAGATACAATGGGTTACCCAGTAAAAAAGCTATACAAACAATACTAAAAGATCTCAGAATGGATCATCTAGCAGAGGCACGTACGACCTATCATTTACGAGACTGGTTGATTTCGCGTCAACGATACTGGGGACCACCGATACCTATGATTTACTGTCAGAAGTGTGCTAATGGAGGTCGCTCTTGGTTTACCCGAACCCCTCCTCGGGAGTCCCTCTCCGCGCGTCACTCGTCTGGTTTCTCCTGGGCAGCGGGTTGGTATCCGGTTCCAGAAGAAGATTTGCCGGTTTTACTTCCTTACATGAAGGACTATCAACCTACCGGCACTGGGGAATCTCCGCTTGCCAAAGTCAGGGAGTTTGTGGAAATTGCTTGTCCTGAGTGCGGCACAACAGCCCGCAGGGAAACCGATGTGTCTGATACCTTTTTAGATAGTGCGTGGTATTTCCTTAGATACCCCTCCGCGCGTCGCCCGTCCCTTCCTTGGGATCCGAAGATCACCAAGAAATGGCTGCCGGTCACGATGTATATTGGAGGTCACGAGCATGCGGTATTACATCTCCTCTACAGCCGTTTCCTGACCATGGCGCTGCACGATATGAACCATCTGCATTTTGAGGAGCCATTTACCACCTTTAGAGCTCATGGATTATTGACTAGGGGTGGAGCGAAAATGAGTAAGTCCAAGGG
The DNA here is from genome assembly GCA_964372495.1 of uncultured Gammaproteobacteria bacterium. Lineage (GTDB taxonomy): Bacteria > Patescibacteriota > Microgenomatia > JAUYPR01 > JAUYPR01 > CAYJQU01. The sequence goes on along the minus strand of CAYJQU010000008.1, from coordinate 16,214 downwards.
GAACGTGGTGGTGCCTGACGATTATATTCGGTCACAGGGAACTGATGCACTGCGTACCTATTTGATGTTTTCTGGGCCCTTTAGTGATGGTGGAGATTGGACGGATCGAGGGCTGGAAGGTGTGTATCGGTTCCTGAGTCGGGTGTGGCGCTTGGGGCAAATAGTAACGCGCGATTCTAGATCAAGACAAGATTCCCATCGTGAGCAGATGCGGCATGGGACCATTTCCCGGGTAACCCGGGATTTGGAGAGACTGCATTACAATACAGCGATTGCTGCACTGATGGAGTATACGAATTTTTTGTTGAAGGCAGATACCGAAGTTATCAGAATGGAATTTGATACACTTCTATTACTTCTGGCACCTTTTGCACCATTCCTGACCGAGGAATTATGGGAAGTTTTGGGCAATTCGTATTCGGTACATAACCAGTCCTGGCCCGTGTTTGACCAGCGACTTATTCAGGCCGAGACGGCTACCCTGGTTGTACAGATCAATGGAAAATTGCGCGATCGCCTGGAAGTAGCGGTAGGGTGTAGTGGGGAGGAGCTAAAAAAGAAGGCACTGGCCTCCGAAGCTGTTTCTAAACACCTTACTGGAAAGCAGGTTCTCCGTGTGGTGGTAGTTCCCGATAAAGTAGTAAACATAGTTGCAAGGTGACGATGAGCAAACGGGATAACCAATGGCTTCTCTCGAGACTAAACGAGATTTGGGAGCGCTCGTTTAGCGATGTCGCACAATTAAATCCCGTCTTTATCGTATTCGGGAGGAAGGCCACCTATAGGTTTGGCTCTATTCGTGCCGGTGATGCAGAGCAGTTACATGAGTTTGGCAATATCCGCTGGAGAAAGCAAGGCGGCAGCCAGTACTCAGCGGTTACTATTAACGGATTATTTAAAGACCCAACAATTCCTCAGGAAGTAGTGGACTACACCATTGCCCATGAGCTTGCCCACTATGCTCATGGCTTTTCCTCGCCTCATAAGAGGAAATATCGCCATCCACATAAGGGTGGGGTGGTAACTAGGGAGCTGAAAAGCCGAGGGCTTGCTGGCATCATGAAAGCATACCGGGTTTGGTTGAAACAGTACCGGGAGTGTATACGAAGCGGGCAGCGTAAGAGAAGATTGGGGCTTCGTATCGACCCTTTATTATTATAGTTGACCACAAGCAATTAGAGATTCTGTCTGCCAGGATCAGCAAGGAAATATGGCAATATGACAGACGAGGAAAACAATAGCGAGTTACCAGGATTGAAGGAGCGGGTCAGCAAAGTGCAACTGTTCCTCATTGGGGCGGCCCTAATTGGTGGTCTTGTCGTCTTAGGGTTTCAGCAGCGCATGCTCGGCCAGAAACCGACGGTAGAAATATTAGGCACGAGCGGTGGGAACGACTCTTTGGAAGCAATCACCGTAGATGTTGCCGGCGCGGTAGTGCGCCCAGGAGTTGTGCGGTTACCATCCGGGTCGCGCGTTGCTGATGCGTTGGAAGCTGTAGGTGGGTTGTCGCAGGAGGCGGACCAGGAGCGAGTTGGAAAGGTGATTAACCTGGCAACCAAGCTCATTGATGGCGGGAAACTCTACATTCCCAAAATCGGGGAAGCGGCTTCCGGGCTATCGCCACTTCCGCCAGAGGCACCCAGTCACACAGTCAATATCAATGCTGCCAGCCAGGCAGAACTGGAGGCGCTTCCGGGAATTGGGCCAGTGACTGCCCGCAAGATTATAAACGACCGTCCATACGCGACGGTTGATGAGCTGCTCACAAAACGGGTGGTAACCAAGCGGGTCTTTGAAGGGATAAAAAATCAAGTAAGCGCGTACTAGAAGCAAAATTGAAACATTTGCTCTATGCGATCGGGATAGGACTAGTAGCTTCTTTCTGGTATCTACGGTACCTGCACAGCCTGCCAGTTATTCCCAAAGAGCCTACTCTGGTTCGGATAACCGGGGTCCTAGAACAGGAACCAGAAGTGTCCGGTGCGACGCAGCGTTTTTCACTTGGATTCTACCGGGTTTTCACCCACACCGGAATACAGTTCCACTACGGAGACCGGCTTGCGGTTACTGGCACCGTAGATCCTGATCTACTCCTTTCGTTTCCCGAGGTTGAGCTCCTGCAGCGCGAAGCGCTGTTCAAGCCGCTTGTGGTGCTCAATCAGGCACGTCAGGCGGCGACCAAACGAATTCGAGAAACCGTGCCCGAGCCGCATGCGTCTCTGGTTACTGGTATGGTGTTGGGTGAACAGTCGGGGATGCCACGCAGATTTAGGGAAGCACTTATTGCAACCGGAACTATCCATGTAGTGGTTGCGTCAGGTATGAACGTCAACCTCCTTACGGCAGCAGTTTTTTCACTCGCAGGTTTCATATCACGCAGGAAACTCCTTATTACTAGTAGTTTAGTGATACTGTTATATATGGGTTCAGTAGGATTTGATCCGCCTATTGTACGTGCTTCGGCCATGAGCTTTTTCTCCATGGCGGCGCTTGCGTTAGGAAAGCAACGAGAAGCGTGGTGGAGCTTACTGCTTACGGTGGCAATTCTATTGCTGGTGGAGCCGCTGCTCATTCGGAGTCTCTCGTTTCAATTGTCTGTAGCGGCCACTGTAGGAGTGTTAGCAGGCGGAATGATGCATGGGGTGGATCGGCCGGTGCCAAGCCGTGCGCACGGCCTTGTAGGGCCTTTAAAAAGAGTGTTTATGAACGATCTTGTGATGACTGTCGCTGCCCAGCTTTCGGTGTTGCCGATTCTCGTGCATTCCTTTCACCGTGTTTCCCTTGTCGCGCCACTACTGAATGCTTTGATCTTGTGGACCGTGGCGCCGCTTATGCTGTTAGGAGCTGCAGCCGGGATTCTCCTATCATTCGTGCCGTCGCTCATGTCGGTTTTCTCCTGGCTGTTGTGGCCGCCGGCGCATCTGTTCGTGAGCGTAGTACGGGTAGGCGCACATATTCCAGGAGCCACCATTATCGTGCCGCCGGTACCAGTGTGGATGTGGATGGTGTACTACGCGGTGCTCGTGCTTGTGCTAGTGAAATGGAGGATGGGTGCAAAAAGCAACTAAGCAACTACTGTCGTGGGCTACTCCTGTGCGTATCTTGGCGACGTTGAGCTTTTTTGCCGTGCTTGTATGGTCCATTGTTACGACGCTCCCGGACGGTCGGTTGCATCTGAGCGTGTGTGATGTGGGGCAGGGGGATGCGTTAGTCGTGCGCACGCCATCTGGTGGAACGGTAGTCATTGATGGAGGACCTGACACCGAGGCGCTTGAATGTTTGGGAAATGCTGTGCCTTTTTGGGATCGAACGGTAGAGCTTGCAATAGCAACTCACCCCCACCTGGATCACATTGCTGGTCTTTCCGAAATCATTCGTCGCTACCGAGTAGAGAAGGTTGGGTTGAGTGGCGGAGGATATGAGAGCAGACACGCGCAGGTATTTTTGGAGGAAGTACGCAACGAACGGGCGGAGGTTGCAGATCTGGCGCATGGCAATGAAATCGTGGTGGATGGAGTACGACTCCGGGTATTGTGGCCCCGAGGCGACACAGGGACTTTGCTGCAGGATCCTAATGAAAGGTCGGTAGTGCTCTTGCTTTCCTACGGAAATTTTACAGCGCTCCTGACCGGAGATAAGAATATCGGCGAAGAAGAAGAATGGGGACGCCTGGGGCCCGTTACCGTGCTCAAGGTACCACACCACGGCAGCCGCACCGCGCTGAACAGGGATGCAGTGCGACGGTTTTCGCCGCGTGTGTCTGTTGTATCGGCCGGGCAACCGAACCGGTACGGCCACCCACACGAAGAGCTCCTCAGGCTATTTCAGGAAGAGCACCTACCCTTGTTGCGTACAGACACCCATGGTACAATCGAGATTGTTTCTGATGGACTGCGCTTTGACGTAAGAGTCATACGGCGTTAGCCCCATTTGTTTTTTATGGTAAATCGTCTCATCCGTTCCCATATTGACGGGGCGCGCACCGCGCTCGGCCTACCTGACGTTCCGTATACGATTGAGCGTACAAACACGCCCACACATGGCGACTACGCAAGCAATATCGCCCTTCGACTCTCCCTCGGCAAGCTCGGGATCGCTCAGGGTAAACTCCCCACCACCATAGCGGAGGAAATAGTGGAGCATATGGGCAGAGTGCCGTTTGCGCAGCGCGTCGAGGCTGCTGATCCTGGTTTTATCAATTTCTATCTTTCTCCCAAGTGGCTTACAGAGCATCTTGACACAGTTGCAACGAGAAACTGGCCGGAGTTGGCCGGGGAGGGTAGGCAGAGAAGAGTGCTTATCGAGTACGTGTCTGCCAATCCAACCGGCCCCCTGCACATTGGCAACGCGCGCAGTGGTCCCCTTGGCGATAGCTTAGGGAGAGTGCTGACGCTGGTAGGATGTACCGTGTCCCGGGAGTACATCGTGAATGATGTGGGAGGGCAGGTGGAAAAGCTGGGACATTCGTTACTTGTGCTAGGGTTTCCGGAGAGAAGAAGTCAAAAGCACAATGTTCCACTTGAATATACCGGGCCGTTTTATGAGGAGTTGGCACGGCATGTGAGGCAAGAGCTGGAGCAAGAGAGAGGAGTAGCTGCCGTTTCTTCGTTGTCTGAAGGGGAACTGGTGAACCTGTTGGTGCAGGCGGCCATGGAGATAAACAGTGCTTCTATCAAGAAAGATTGTGAAGACTTGGGATGCACCTTTGACCGGTGGGAGTACGAGAGCAGGATAGCGAAGGAAAAGACGGCCCAGGCAGTAGCTCGCCTGCAGGCACTGGAGGCTGCGGTCGAGCGTGAAGGGGCGCTGTGGCTCTCAGGCAATGAGGGTGATCGTGAGTCAGTGCTGGTAAAGCAAGACGGAGGATACACCTATTTTGCCAATGACATTGCGTATCATTTAGATAAGTTTGAAAGGGGTTTTGATACAGTCATTAATGTGTGGGGTAGCAACCACCATGGCCACGTGCCGCGTATGCAGGCAGCGCTTTCCGTATTGGGGATACGTCCGGAGTGGTTTAAAGTGCTCCTCTATCAGTTCGTTCGAGTAAAACGCGGTGACGTTGTCGTCCGCATGAGCAAGCGCCTTGGAACCTTTGTTACAGCCCGCGAGGTCCTGGACGAGGTAGGTCCGGATGCTATGCGGTTTTTCTTACTGAGTCGGAGTCCAGAGACGCATCTTGATTTTGATCTGGAACTTGCAAAACGCCAAAGCGCTGAGAATCCGGTATATGCAGTGCAATATGCGTATGCGCGGATGAGTAGTATCTTACGGAAAATCACAAGCACCAAATTCCAAGACACAAACAAATCCCAAGTTCCAAATTCCTTTGTTCTTGATCATCCATCCGAATTAGCCCTTATGAAAAAGCTTGTCGCATTCCCGGAGATTATTACCGAGATTGCCAGCTCCTTCTCCGTGCATCTATTGACCCAATACGCCACCGAGCTCGCCCGACTGTTTCATCAGTTTTATGAACTGCAGCGGGTGATAGGGGAACGTGAGGACGAAATGGAGGCGCGGCTGAGGCTGGTGATTGCAAGTCGGGCTGTTCTTGCACACACACTGTATCTACTGGGGGTGACTGCGCCGGAGCGCATGGAGCGATGAGAGTTATCCGTCGCTTGGTTGCCCTGGTGCTCTTGGTTGGGCTGTTGGGGACTCTCGCGTGGGCACTCTTCTCATTTGCAGGCATACCGCTCAAATTGCCTGTTGGGGTGTTGCCCAATCTGGTTCGTCTCCAGCCATCGCCAGAATTGAGGGCGCCGATACTCACGGTGGCACTTGTGGCTGACTCCCACACAGATAACGAGTATTTGCGCAAAGCCTTGACACAAGCCAAGTCAAAAGGAGCACAGCTGGTCATTGGGCTAGGGGATTACACGAATGTAGGAACTGAAGAAGAACTTGCTGCAGCCAAAGAAACGTTTGCCTCGGCTGATCTGCCGTTTTATGTCACTCCAGGAGATCATGACATGTGGTTTGGGAGGCAGCAGGGAGTGGGTGCAAACGCATTTTTTAACAAAGCATTCGGTTGGCGCCCTGGCTCGCAATCATACCAGGAATTTGAGCAGGAAGGCGTGCGGTTTATTTTGCTTGATACTGCCGATAATGAGCTTGGTATCAGCGCCGAGCAGTGGGAGTTTTTGGAAAAAACACTCCCCGGCAAAAAGCTTACGTTTGTGCTCATGCACGAGACACCATACCATCCGCATTCCGAGCATATCATGGGGAGGATCAAACCTGAGGTGGCATCGCAGGCCGGGAAACTACGTAAGCTTCTGGCGCAACAATATATAGGATCTGTCATTACAGGAGATTTGCACTTTTTTGCTCAGTTTACGGATGAGGAATACAATGTTCCCTATACGACTATCGGCGCAGTGACCCTGAAACGGAATCCCCAAAAACCCCGTTACGGACTGCTGAAAGTGTTCGAGGATAAAAGCTTCGTGATAGAGGATACGGAGATCGAGAGGGAATGAAAGAGTATCAAAAAATCGTTTTGTCTAACGGCCTTCGGGTAATCACGGTTCCCATGGAACACGTCAAGTCGGTGACCGCGCTCCTGCTTGTGGGCGCGGGCAGCCGCTACGAGGAACCGCTTGAATCAGGCATCTCCCACTTTACCGAACACATGGTATTTAAGGGGACCGAGAAACGGCGTCGGGCGGCCGATATTGCAGGAGCCATTGATGCGATTGGCGGTGAGATAAACGCGTTTACCGGGGAGGAATATACAGGCTATTACATAAAGGCTGAAAGCACCCATGTTGATCTGGTACTTGATCTACTTTCTGATATGATACTGCACTCACGGTTTAGTCCAACCGAAATTGAGCGCGAGCGGGGCGTGATTATTGAGGAGATAAACCTCTATGAGGACACGCCATCGCGCAAGGTGGGAGAAGTGTACAAGCAGCTCCTGTACGCTGATACGCCCCTTGGTCGACCGGTAGCTGGGAGCAAGATGACCGTTGGTGCGATCAAACGCCCACGCTTTATGCGATTTATGCGAGAGCTGTATGTACCCCAAAATGCCGTATTCGCACTGGCCGGCAATGTGCCCGGCACCCCAGCCAGTCAGGTGGCCGCGGCCCTTGACTCGTGGCAGCAAGGGAGCGCACGCGCCCAGTTGAAAGTGACAGACGACCAGACAAAACCTGCGATAGCACTTTTATATAAGCCAACTGAACAAGCGCATCTTATGATAGGAGTTCGCACGTTCCCGCTGGGGCACCCTACGCGGTACGCGGAGGGGCTATTCAACGTTATCATGGCGGGTAATATGAGCAGCCGCTTGTTCACCGAGGTGCGCGAGCGGCGAGGTTTGGCATATGCGATACGGGGTTCAAGCGACCATTTTCTTGACGTCGGAAGCTGGAGTTTGTATGCAGGCTGCGACTTGCACAAGGCTGCTTCCTGTGTTAGGGTAATACTTGATCAACTGCAACGGGTCGCGGCCAAGGGAGTTACCAACGGCGAGCTTGCAAAAGCGAAGGAATTTGTCGTTGGCAAGCTGGCGCTGGATCTTGAGGACAGCCAAGCAGTTGCATCCATGGTTGCGACACAGGAACTCCTCGAGGGGAGGATTCGGACGCCGGAGGAACTGACCCAGCAGGTGCGGGCGGTGACGCGGCAAGATATCAGTATGTTTGCGCAGGCGGTATTGAAAACAGAACAGCTGAACGTGGCGGTAGTTGGACCATTTGAAGACGCAGGTCAATTTGAAGAACTACTTGCTTTATGAGTAAGAGATCACCAAGATACAAACTATTAAGGAGGAAATATGGACAAGACTCTCATATTGCTAAAGCCTGACGCGGTCAAACGAGGACTCGTCGGCGAAATTCTAGCGCGCTTTGAAAAAATGGGTTTGAAAGTCACTGCGCTGAAAATGGTATGGCCTGACAAAGAACTGGTAGGCAGGCATTACATGGATGATCCAGCGTACGCGCGCAGCGTAGGACAGAAGACGCTTGCGGGGTATGCCAAGCACGGAGCGGATCCTCGCGAGCATTATGGCACCGATGACCCAGAGGCGATCGGTCAGCAGGTTCGGGAGCAGAATGTCGCGTACCTTACAAGCGGGCCGGTGGTGGCGGCCATTTTGGAAGGCCATCAGGCGGTAAACCAAGTGCGGACTACGGTCGGACACACCGTCCCTGCGGTATCAGCACCAGGAACTATTCGAGGGGATTATGCGCTGGAATCGACATTGTCCGCCGGTCAGCGGAGGCAGTCTATTATGAATCTGCTACATGCATCTGGTAGTCCAGAGGAGGCAGAGACCGAAATTCCGCTTTGGTTCACTCCACAAGAGCGACACGACTACAAGAGGGTGGAGGAATACCTTTCCGAGTAAAAATCCCAAGTTGCAATAACCAATGACCAAACAAACTCTTCTCATTTGTGCGGTGCTTGGGTTAGTGCTCGGGGTGACCAGTGCTGTGCTGGTACGCCTGCAGGCCCGTCAGCTTTACAGTAATAACTCTGGTTCGACGCTTGTAGCGCCAGCAGAAGCCACGTTTGGCGTGGCAGAAGAAGGGGTGCTTACTCCTGCAGCACCTCGGTCGCCAACGCCGAGTCTGACTCGCCCGGCGGCGGGCACTCCCAGCAGAGTTCGTCCCAAGGTGGAGGCAGCTACTAACTACCGCGTACCGATCTTAACGTATCATTACATCGGAGGAAATCCGAATCCCGCGGATCGCAAACGGGGTGCATTGTCGGTTACGCCTGACATGTTTGAGCTTCAGATGGAATATTTAGTTAAAGAAGGATATACAACGATATCATTAGATACTCTTGCCGCCGTGATGAGTGGGAAAGTAGGTATGCCTGGAAAACCAGTCGTCCTTTCGTTCGATGATGGGTATATCGACTTTTATGTAAATGCGTATCCGATTCTTAAGAAATATCATCTGAACGCCACCATGTTTATACCTACTGGACTCATGGGACAACCGAGCTACATGACATGGGAGCAAATACAAGAGATAGATCGGGACGGACTGGTGTTATTTCAAGCGCATAGCGTAACCCATCGCGACCTCACTACGCTCCCGGGGAAAGAACTACGATCCGAACTCACCGAGAGTAAGCTCACGCTTGAGCAGCGTCTTGGCAAAAAGGTGAATTGGATGGCGTATCCATATGGTAAGTTTACTGCCAATATAGCAGACGAGTCACGCAAAGCAGGGTATGTCGGGGCGGTTTCAACCCTGGATGGCGTGTACCACTCGGTAGATAATCTGTTTGCATTAAAACGGCGCAGTATTGACGGTACGAACAGTTTAGAAGCCTTTGGCGGGCGGTTGTAGTCTCGGGTGGTATAATTTACCTATAATGAAAGAA
>CAYJQU010000008.1:2319-6760 GCA_964372495.1 uncultured Gammaproteobacteria bacterium | reverse complement strand
TCGAACTAGTCGGAGCGCAGGGAATTGAACCCTGTGCCTCTCGGACCCGAACCGAGCGTTCTACCGATGAACTACGCTCCGTAACTCTCCTATTTTAGCATCTTTCGGACCGGAGTGGTACAATTGTAAGGTGCCCTGGTAGCTTAACGGATTAAAGCAGACCCGTCCTAAGGGTAAGACTGGAGGTTCGATTCCTCCCCAGGGTACGTAGCCTGCCCGCATGTATGGACCGCAGAACACTTATTACTATTTTAGCAGTCAGGACACTCGGCAACGCCATCGTACTCACGTCGATCATGATCATCGTGGGATTTTTCTGGCCTGTGATGCTCACCGAGGTGGGATACCGTCTACGAACCGCCTCTAGTGCAGCTCGCGCCAGCGCGCAAGATGCGGGCCCGTTTGCTCCGCTCTTTGCTCAGTTGAAACCGTTTACCGCTACCCCCGCTGACCCGACCTTTAGTCTTATCATCGAAAAAATTGGCGCTAACAGCAAAGTAATTGCCAACGTAGACCCAAATAATGAAAAAGCCTATTTGGAGGCTTTAAAATTAGGGGTTGCCCACGCGGCGGGCACGGCGCTTCCTGGAGATCGCGGGAATATGTATTTGTTTGCCCACTCAACCGACGCGCCAATCAATATTTCTCGGTATAACGCCGTTTTTTACCTACTGCGCGAACTAGTGCCAGGCGACAGGGTGGTGGTAGTAGCAAACGGTTGGCGGTACGATTATGTGGTGACCGGCAAGCACATCGCAGAGCCTTCAGATATTCACTGGCTCACCGAGAAAACGGCCGAGCCGGTACTGACCTTGCAGACCTGCTGGCCGCCAGGAACGACGCTGAAGCGCTTGATCGTGAGGGCTAGCCTAGAGGGTGCCACAAAATACACATTGCCAGAGAAGACAATCTAAGTAGTTTACCTCAGATTCACCGAATACAGGTTTGATAGTTCACCCGCTCCCGCATTATACGAAGTAAGTATGACGAGTCGTCCTCCGGTTGGCCAGGGGAACACGTAGCTGTTATCAAATTGCCCGGTATAGACTTGGGTTTCATTGGCGCCGTCAAACTCGACGATGCTGATCCCCTTTTCTTTTACCAGCACGATATGACGGCTGTCTGGCTGCTCGGGGTACCACGCGTAGGCAAGTGCTTCGGGAAGTGCAGCGGTTTTGCCGAGTTTTATGTCGTACACGAGCGGCTGCTTACTGCCTTCCGGGAACAGCAGCGCCCGTGTCTCGTTTGGCGACCAGATAATACGATAGCTGTGCGGCGGAATAATTGGCAGTTTGGCAGTCGGACTGGCGGTACTGTCAAAACGGTAGCGAGTGCCACTTGCAGAGGGCGTTGATTGACTGATAAGGCGGTGCGTGACGAATTTCTGGAGCACCACATCCTCAAGCCGAGACAGCCGTGCTTCCTCTTTTTGCTTGATCTCCTGCGTCCATTGGGCGAGCGTTGCGTAGATCGTTGGCGTAACATCCAGGAGCGCTTGTCCAGCACGCTCGCTGTCTAGCAAGTAGGTCCTTGTCTGTGGCTCACCTTCGTCAATTACTTGGGCAAGTACTTGCCTGCTATCTGGAGACCACCTCAAAGTGGCTTTGGAGATGAGAGTCGTAGGCGAATCAGCGGCAAGCTGTCGAGGGTCACGGGAGAGCAAAAACGGCCGGTCAGACAGATCCATTACCCATACGCCGGCTTTGAGTCCGATGGGAATCGTGTAGGCGAGCTTCTGGCCGTCGGGGGACAAGGCAGGATTACGCACACCAGTGAAGGTGAGCGGTTTAAGTTCTGGGGAGGTGGGCCATAATATAGCCTCGATTTTCGTGACCAGCTCCGGTTTGACCTCAACTGTTTTCTCCCAGGGTAAATATCCTTCTTTGGTGATCCGTACGTGGTAGGAACGGGGGAGCAAGTAGGAGATGGTGGTATTGGTGGCAGAAGTGAGATGGCCATCCAGGTACACTACGGCCCCGTCGGGCTGACTGCCCACGACCAAGAGCCCGGTTTTTACAAACCCAGACTCGGGATTGAGCTTGTACCCGCGAGCATACAGGATCGTGACGACCGAGGCACCTGCAATCACTGCAAAGGTAAGCAGCGACAGCCAGATGCGCTTGTTGACCATGACTCCTAGTGTAGCATACGTGAGACCTGCATAGTAGAATGCAAACCATGCGGAACTTTTTCTCGCATTTTTTTTCCGGTCGCCGCCTTGGTATAGATTTGGGCACTGCCAATTCGCTTGTGTATCTAGTGGGAACCGGGATAGTGTTGAATGAACCTACCGTGGTTGCAGTTGCAACCGACGACAATCGCGTGGTTGCGGTTGGCAACGAGGCGCGCGAGATGTTGGGAAGAACCCCAGGGACGATTGTGGCAAGCAAACCCCTTCGCGACGGTGTTATCGCCGATTACCTTATTACCGAGGCAATGCTACGGTATTTTCTTGATAAGGTGTGCGGTCCCTCCCGCATACGGCGTCCTGATGTCATGATCTGTGTGCCGGCGGGGGTAACGAGTGTTGAGCGCCGCGCGGTACTGGACGCCACGCTGTCGGCCGGTGCACGCACCGCGTATCTTATCGACGAACCGCTTGCGGCGGCGATTGGTGCAAAAATCCCGATAGCAATAGCATCTGGCAATATGATTGTGGATATTGGTGGTGGTTCAACCGAGGCTGCGGTGATCTCGTTGGGCGGGGTGGTAGTCCACAATTCGGTGCGGGTAGGTGGGAATAAAATAGATGAGGCGATAACAGGCTATATTCGGCACCGGTTCAACCTTCTTATTGGCGAGCGGATGGCTGAAGAGATAAAGATTACTCTGGCCAACGCCTTTCCGAGCGCCGGCACCACGTCAAACGTGGCTGGCGCCGGGAACAAAAAGTCAATCGCAGTACGGGGGCGGGATACAGTGGAAGGACTACCTCGAACTATCACTTTAAGCGAACAAGAGGTATCAGAAGCGATCAAAGCACCACTTGCCGAGATTATCAAGGCGATCAAGGGAGTGCTTGAACAAACACCGCCGGAGCTTGTTTCTGACATTATTGACAAGGGGATTGTGCTTTCTGGAGGTACCTCCCAGCTAAAGAACTTGGATAAGCTGTTGACGCAAGAAACCGGGGTGCCGTGTCATGTAGCAGAGAACCCGATGTTGTGCGTGGTACTCGGCACCGGAATTGCTATGGAAAGTATCGATCATTACAAGCGTGCGATTCGCAAGAGATAATAGATGGTTGGCGGGATGAGATGATTATTGGCATAGATGCTTCTCGAGCCTTTGCGGCAGCTCCGACCGGAACGGAGAATTATTCTGCCAACCTGATACGAGCGTTACTAAGCTTGCCAACTGACCACCGATTTATCTTGTACTGCAGGGAAGAATATAGTATGCAGAATATAGTATGTAGTATTGCATCTAACTATGGCGACAGTCAGCCCATATACAGTATTCCAGATGCTAGATGCTCAATACAGCCCATTCGTTGGCCATATCTCTGGACGCAGGGGGGATTGGCTCTACAAACCTGGACCACTAGTCCGGACGTTCTTTTTATCCCCGCGCATACATTGCCAGTACTGGGCAACCCGCGGGTGAGGACGGTCGTGACCATTCATGATCTGGGTGTTGAGTGGTTACCGCAGTACCATCAATTCCCGCAGAAACTGTACATGACTTGGGCGACCGATTGGGCCGTGGGACATGCCGCCCGCATCATCGCAGTGTCGCAGGCAACACAAGCTGATATCATCAAAAGATACAAAAGGAGATCAAAAGAGATACATGTAATATACGAGGCGGTCGACAGATCACTTTTCCGGCCGATACCTGAGGGAGAAGCTGATCGTATGTTGAGGAAATATAAGATCAGGCGGCCGTATTTTCTGTTTGTCGGTACGATTCAGCCACGAAAGAACCTGGTGCGTTTAATTGAAGCGTTTTCTATCTTTCTGAAGAAGGACCCACGTAATTCAACCGCCCTCGTGCTGGCGGGAAAACCGGGGTGGCTTTATGATGCAATTTACGATGCCCCGCAGCGGTTTGGGATTGAGCGCCGGGTGCATTTCATCGGACACGTGCCCCCTCTGGATCTTCCTGCTCTGTATAGCGCAGCTGAATGCTTTGTATTCCCATCCCTGTTTGAAGGGTTTGGACTGCCAATACTTGAGGCGTTTGCATGCGGGTGTCCGGTAATTACCAGCAATACCTCAAGTATGCCCGAGGTTGCAGGGGATGCGGCGCTTCTGATCGATCCAACAAGCGTGGAGGGTATTGCCGGTGCGATGCAGCAGGTAGTAGATAGAACGGTCCGCAAGCGCCTTTTTCACCGAGGGAAGTTGCAGCTGAAGGAGTTCAGCTGGGAAAAGGCTGCCCGCCAGACCCTTGCGATCCTCGAGGAGGCGGGGCGGTGAGGGATTATAACAGTTATAAA
>CAYJQU010000008.1:0-2219 GCA_964372495.1 uncultured Gammaproteobacteria bacterium | reverse complement strand
GTTATAAAAATTATAAGGATTATAATGATTATAAACATTATATGAGGGAAGGCTCCGAGGCCGCGGCGAATGCCATAATCTGCCTCATTAACCAAACCAATTCCCTTATCGACCACAAATTGCGGTGGACCGAGGAACAATTCGTTAAAGAGGGCGGATTTCGGGAGAATCTTCTCAAAAAGCGGCTTGAATATCGAAAGAAGAAAAGTCAACTATGGTAAGAAAGCATCTTTTAGGAATTCCCATTGACTGTTTAAACATGGATGAAGCGGTAACGCGGCTGCGCGAGATGTTTCTATACGGTGGCAAGCAGTATATGGTGACGACGGTGAATCCCGAGTTCGTAGTGAACGCGCAAGCTGATCCAGAGTTCAAAGCAATTCTTAAACAAGCTGACCTGTCACTCCCGGACGGAGTGGGGGTGCAGTTGGCAGTTGGAGCACCCGAGCGCTTGTCCGGGGTGGATGTCCTCGAGCACCTCTTCTCCTTGCAAGGGGACGCCTTGCAAGCGGTGCGAGTGTTTCTCTTGGGGGGCCGAGGTGGGGTAGCAGAGGAGGCCGCTGAAGTGCTAAGAGAGCGGTGGTCGCATGTGGATGTAGTAGGTACGTACGAGGGGGAGGCAGGTGCTGGCGATGATCTAGCAACGAGGGAAGCAATACTTGATAGAATTCAAAAGGCAAAAGGCAAAAGGCAAAATTATCCGCCAGAGCGGAGTATGATCGATCTACTGTTAGTTGCCTTCGGGCATGGGAAGCAGGAGAAGTGGATTACAAGGAATCTGCCGCACCTACCAATAACAGTGGCGATGGGGGTGGGAGGAGCCTTTGACTACTGGTCAGGTCGAATCCCTCGGGCACCCAAGCTCCTGGCCGCGCTCGGACTTGAGTGGCTCTTTCGGTTGATTGTGCAACCCTGGAGATTGAAGAGACAATGGAAACTATCTGTATTTTTATGGCTGCTTATTGCAGTCAGCATTAAAGCGCAAATAGCAAAACTGAAAAATCAAAGCCATTTGATCTAGGATTTGATCTCTGATATTTGATCTTTAAGCTTTCTCCGCAGGTGTCTGTGGCCGATGTAGAGGGCAAGGGGAATCGTGAAGAGCAGGCCGGTAAGCCGCACGGCGTCGGAGAATACTAGCTGCGGGTTTTCTGCAAACTGCCGGGGGATGAGGTGAAAGAAGAAAAGCGAAGTACCTGGAAGAAAAAACGCGACAAGGCCCAGCCCTGCCACAACGGCGATCGGCGTTTCTAGTTGCAGTGTTAACCAGACAATCAGGAGATACGAAAGCCAACCAAAAGGCCCAGCCAAGCCGCCTGTCAGCTCGGCCAGTTCAACGGTAACTATGAGGGCAGCAAGAGATTCAATGGTTACGACCCAATCCTCGTGACTTGCTACCCAACGGCTTAGTAAAAAACGGTTAAATACCAAATATACAATAGCTACAACCGCAAGGGCCTGCGGTGTCCAGACTACGAGCGCACTACGGTGCCACAGGGAGAGTATCAGTAATATAAGGGAAACAAGGATGGCGTGGAGTAAGAAATGAGAGCGTGCATAAGCGGGCATGTAGTAAAAGTAGCAGTCTCAACAACCTATGTCAAGTGAAAACTCGTTTTGAGCACATATATAGCTACATAGAAAAGACCTCTACTGCAATATAAACTTCTATTTCGACTAGAGAGCTGCAAACCCGTGATCAAGTTTATTTTCACCTCTTGACAACCAGGTATACACCTATCTACTATAGATTAACAGAAGTTAATCAAGACTTGATCGTATGCCAAAAACTACTGCCCGCCGTCCTCATAAACCGTTATTAACTGTCTCTGAGGCAGCAGCCTACCTTGGCGTTGCAGCCATTACCTTACGTCGGTGGGATCGAGCGGGGATCCTCCCAAGCGAGCGCACGCGCGGGAACCAGCGGCGATATCGACTCACTACCCTTGAACAATTCAAAGCAGGCACATTGCCAAAAGAAGAAGAGCACCATGACAAATTTCAAATGTCAAATGCGGGGACATCTCTTAAAGGTCCGGCCTTTAATCCCGGCGTGACTTTTGTTGTGCAGGGGACTCTTGCGGCAAGCGCAGCGCAGAAGGTTATCATACTATATAAAAATATATCAGGACTTCTCAGCACCTCCCGTGCGGCGGTTCCGATTAAACTCGCCACCATCCTCGTGACGGCAGGGGTATTGTGGACGCAAACACACACAG
>CAYJQU010000007.1:33036-35991 GCA_964372495.1 uncultured Gammaproteobacteria bacterium | reverse complement strand
TGGAGCGGGTGAGCGGAGTCGAACCGCCGGTCTCTTCCTTGGCAAGGAAGCATTTTACCACTAAACTACACCCGCTTCTCTATTAACCCACACTTACGTGCTTGAGTCATGTCCTTAATCTTAAATCTCCCTGCTTCTGGCCTCAGTAACACTTGCTACCGATTCATAGTATACCAAATTGACCGGCAAACGTGCCTTAGTAAAATTTGACAAGCTGGCTTGGTCGTTCCAAAACATTTTGCCCTTAACCCATTGCTTCAGATATAGCTTGGTTCGAACGAAGTGAGAAGTGCCGAAGCGAGGAATTGAACCTCGATAACCGCTTCTTCAGAGCGGCGCCTTGACCACGTTGGCAACTTCGGCTCTTCAGTATTATATCACTACTGGTATCAGTGGACCCGGAGGGATTTGAACCCCCGACCTTTCGGATGTAAACCGACTGCTCTACCGCTGAGCTACAGGTCCATTTCATCGTTCCGTCAAGTCAGACTTGGCTCTGCTCCTCAATGTAAACTTTCAAGACTGCGTAGTTTACCCTGAGCGCAGCGAAGGGTGCCCAGAGGGAGACTTGAACTCCCACCCCGGTATAAACGGGAATAGGCCCTGAACCTATCGTGTCTGCCAATTCCACCATCTGGGCGTTGTGCCGAGGACAGGACTTGAACCTGCACGCCTTGTTAAAGGGCACAAGCACCTCAAGCTTGCGTGTCTGCCAGTTTCACCACCTCGGCGTAACTACCTAATCATACCATATACTCCTGGAACTGCCAACCCTTGATTGTATGAACGTGGTATAATCGCGATGCGATATAATTCGCCTTTATGCTCACGCGAGTCCTGTGGGTGGGACTCCTGCTCCTCCTTTTGGTCACTCCCACGTTCATCATCAACCAGCAGCCTTCACTCATACTGGTGGAAACGAAGCCAGCGCCACCGGTAGTTACTTCAACGATCATTGCTCAAGAAACTGAGCCTCGTATTCTGTATCTTACGCAGTATCTTGAGAAGCGTGGATCGCCACTCGCTAACAACGCGGTCGATTTTGTAGAGGCGGCAGACACCTATGGATTTGACTGGACCCTACTTCCGTCTATTGCCGGATTGGAATCTAGCTACGGCCGGTATGTACCAAAGGCATCAAAAAACCCGTTTGGCTGGGGACATAATAACGGCAGGTATATGCATTTTCGCACCTGGGGAGAGGCTATCACTACGGTGGCCAGAGGGCTACGAGAAAACTATATACAAAAGGGTCCCGTCGTACCGCGGGCAATTGGCCGAATGTATGCAGAAAGCCCAACGTGGACGGTACGGGTAGAAAGTATCCAAGCAGAACTCATCAATGACTACAAAAGATACGAGAGATACGAGGAAACCCACTTTCCCGACAACAAAGGGAGAGCAGTGCTACAATCGTAGTACATGCGCTTCGCAATCGCCCTTATTACTGGAAAAATACTCGTTGCCCTAACCCGCCTGTATGGATCGGGTGGCACTGCCCTTCCCGGGCTTGTTGCCCTCGTGATAGATAGGTCTTTTCTGAAACATGCTTTTTCCCAAATCCCAGAAATCGTCGTAGTGGCCGGTACAAACGGCAAAACCACGACCGCGCGCATGATCGGATCCGTGCTTTCTGCTGCAAATAGGCAGTTCATTGCAAATCGGGCCGGCTCAAACCTTCTGCGGGGTGTAGCTTCTACGATAATCCATCGCTATAAACTCGGGCAGCCGTTGCTACCTACTGCCTTGCTCGAAATTGACGAGGCGTCCTTGCCACTCCTGCTATCCCAGATACACCCTACCGTCATTGTGCTTCTCAATCTCTTCCGTGACCAGCTTGATCGCTATGGCGAAATAGACACCATTCGTACTCGGTGGCAGCAGGCTCTAGAGGAGCATCCAACAACCACTCTTGTACTCAATGCAGATGACCCAGGAATCGCACATCTGGGGCATAACCGAAAGGGGAGCGTCCTGTGGTTTGGGATTGCCGATCGCTCGCACGCGACTACGCAAGCTATCGCATCAGACGTGCGCTTCTGTTTTGCCTGCGGCGGGCCGCTTAGCTACCAAGGGTACCTAGTTTCCCATACAGGGTGGTACCGCTGCAACAAGTGTGGGTTTGAACGACCAACGCCGCATGTACAGGCAGAGAGGGTAGAGGTTCATGGACTTGTAGACTCAACAATCATGATCCAAACACCTGCGGGCAATCTTACTGTTAAGGTACCGCTGCCGGGGCTCTACAATGCCGTAAACGCGCTCGCCGCAGTGACCGCAGGTATTGCGCTGCACATCGATATTGGAGTCATTGCAGAGGGCTTGGCGACCGTAGGGGCTGCATTTGGGCGAACAGAACAGCTGCGGGTCGGAAAAAAACAGGTGCTGCTGCTCCTTATGAAAAATCCTGCAGGACTAGGGGCACTTACTCGCGCAATTGCCGGGACAGGGAAAATTTACCACGCGCTGCTTGCACTAAATGATCAGCTAGCCGATGGCACCGACGTTTCCTGGATATGGGATGCGCCGTTTGAAGAACTCGCGACACACCTTAAAAGTATCATAGCAACTGGTACGAGAACGTACGATCTGGCGCTACGCATCAAATATACAGGGAATGATAAACCACTACGGCTAATAACAAACGTGCGGGCCGCGCTGGAACATGCCCTCCATAAACTTCCTGACGACGAAATACTTCTTATTGTTCCCACGTATACGGCCCTCTTGTCCATACGCTCTGCGTTGAGCAAGAGAACAGGTCGTATACGGCACCTACAAGAGGCACATCATGAATAAATCAATTCGCATAGCATATCTCTACGGGGATTTAATGAACATTTATGGTGATCGAGGAAATATTATAACCGTAGTAAATCGGTGTGCAAGGCGAGGAATTGGCGCTTCAGTACAAGATATTTCAACAGGTGATAGGCTGGACCCAGAGTTTGACCT
>CAYJQU010000007.1:18853-32936 GCA_964372495.1 uncultured Gammaproteobacteria bacterium | reverse complement strand
CCTATACACTTCTGGTACAATTGAGGTGCGTGGGCCGGTGGCGGAATTGGTATACGCGTACGGCTTAGGACCGTATCCCGAGAGGGGTGGGGGTTCGAGTCCTCTCCGGCCCACCTCCTTTACATCCCCCAAAATTTTGGCTAATATTTGGGTATGGACAGTACGATCCCACTAGCCCAACGCATGCGTCCCCAAACGCTAGAAGAATTCGAAGGCCAAGAACACCTCACCGGAGAGAATAAAATAGTTAGACAGCTTCTCAACCAAGGTACCGTTCCTTCTCTTATTCTCTGGGGCCCACCGGGAAGTGGTAAGACAACCCTGGCCACGCTCATTGCAAAGACGCTCAATGCTCATCTGATTTCATTCGCTGCTCCAACAACCTCAGTTTCAGATATAAAGAAGGCCAGTCAAGAAGCACTGTCTTTCAAGCAAGCATATCAGCAACAGACGATTGTATTTATCGATGAGATCCACCGACTAAACAAGGCACAACAAGACTACCTGTTACATCCGGTAGAAGATGGTACGTTTATTCTCATAGGTACAACCACAGAAAATCCATCTTTTGAAGTCATTTCGCCACTGCTCTCGCGGAGTCGGGTGCTTGTACTCGAAAGCTTATCAGAAAAGCACATTGCTATATTGTTGAGGCGTGCCATGGAGGATACAGCACAGGGACTAGGCGCTACCAAGCTAAGTATTTCGCAAGAAGATCTTACGTTACTGGCTCATACCGCCAACGGCGACGCACGCCTGGCACTCAATACACTTGAAATTGCAGCCACCCTTGCCCAATCCCACAAGAAAGCCTATATAGATAGAGAACATATACAGACCGCCTTTCAAAAAGCTTCTTTGCGGTACGACCGCGAAGGAGAGGAACATTACAACACCATCTCGGCATTCATTAAATCTATGCGCGGCTCTGACCCAGATGCAGCAATCTACTGGCTCGCCAGGATGCTGGAGGCAGGAGAGGATCCACTGTTTATCGCCCGGCGCATGGTCATCTTTGCCTCAGAAGATATTGGGAACGTCGATCCACAGGCGTTGCAAGTTGCGGTTTCTGTGATGCAAGCAGTGCACTTTGTCGGCCTTCCTGAAGCACGTATTACGCTCGCGCATGGGGCTACATATCTTGCATCCGCCCCAAAATCCAACGCATCCTATGTAGCTGTCGAGGAAGCGCTTGCTGACACACGAAAGCATGGGAATCTGCCAGTACCACTCCACCTGCGCAACGCCCCCACCAAACTTATGCAGGAGTTACAGTATGGAAGAGGCTACCGATATCCACACGATGAACCCGGAGGCATAGCCGAAGGAGAAATATATCTTCCAGAAAAACTCAAAGGGAAGAAATACTACCGCGTCAAACGCGGTTGACCACACACATAGCAAGTAACTAGAATGGCTACATGGCAAGAGCGTTTCTAGCTTTCACCGCAGCCTTTCTGTTCGCCGGCTGCACCAACCCCACCTATGCACCCCAAAGTGCATCGGATATTGATTTACCAAAGAAATTGGGATTATCTGCAAGTCCATCTCCAGCAGTACGGGGAATTTCCGAAGGGAACCCCAGCTCACCAGAGAATACAATTCCAGAAACACTAGCGCCAGGAACCCCAAGACCCACCCCTGCAACGGTTGTAGCCAAGTTTGCGGTCTTAGAAGTTCAATTCAAAGGATCTTCCGAAAGCGGGTCCTTTAAGATACAGTTATTCCCACAAATCGCCCCTCGGACCGTGGAGAATTTCGAGCGCAAGGCAAACAGCAAATTCTACGATGGACTTACTTTTCATCGGGTAGAGGACTGGATAGTACAGGGAGGAGATCCAAAAGGAGATGGGACTGGTGGGGGAGTGATACGCACCGAACTCAATAAACAGCCTTTCATTGCCGGTTCTGTCGGAATGGCGCGCGGCAGTGACATTTTGTATACCAACGACAGTCAGTTCTTTATTATGCTGCGTCAGGTATATGGACTTGATGAGCAGTATACAAACTTTGGCCAGCTCATAGAAGGTGCTGAGGTAGTTGTGCGAATACGGAAAGGGGATCGTATTAAATCGATCCGGGTACTATAGACAGTAGTGTGCACCTGTAGTATACTACGAAAGTAAGCTGCCTGGTCGGCTTATTTGGTGGTGGCAAACATGGCAACGTCGCAAACCGCACTAGCGGTACAAGATCCGGTAGAACGCAAGAATGCGGGCAACAACAGTGGGGGCTCGCTGTTCAACGCGGCTTGGGAGGACGCGCAGAGATCACTACAGAGCACTGGTGCTCCACCACCACGCACTCCTGAGCCACCTGCAGATTTTGAGTTTTTCTTTGACCAATCGCAGTACTCTAGGGCCATAGCTGTTGGGCCAGCAAAACCAACTCCTATATCCGGAGAGTTTCTCCTGGATCAGCTTGCCAGTTCTAAAGAGCCGGCCGACTCGATATTCGAGGATCCTTTCTACATCCCAAAGATGCCGAGAGCTCCCGAGGGTGCCAATAGGCCCCCGTTTGCCGATCTGCTCGGAGCGCTGCGGAAACCGGAGCCTCCTCGAATACTAGCGATTCCTCCTGAGGAAGTAAACCGCAGGGAGCGGGAACGGCATGTTGCTATATCTTCAGTACTTGGGGAGCTCAAAAAGCAAGCTGCCCACACCGGATTCGAGCTTGGAGGCCTGCCAGTTCAATTATATGGATCTGCTATTGAGCAACTGCGCACACTCGTTGGAGCAACTCCTACGAAAGAGGAGAAGCGGGCGGAGCGTGAAGCGAAACTAAAGGTAGCAACTGGCCTTGAGGAAAAGGCGCCAGAACATCTCGACGAGGGAATGACGAGGGCAGCGCATGAACGTATAGCGGCCGAGCGGGAACGCTCGGAACAAATGGAGGCGAAAACACAAGCCGCAGCCCAGACCCGCCTACAACAAGCTGATCAAGAGAATCCGCTCACCCAGACAGGAGCTAAAAAGTCACGAGGATTGCTTCATATGTTTGGTGCTGTAAAAAAGAGAGGTCAAACTTGGTTTACTGGATTGAGAAACAAATTTGTCCAACTCGGTCACGTGATCAAAAAGTGGCTGGGTGGGGAACAGCAAGCCGCCAACCGCCAGGGTTAATTATGTGGACGATTAGCTCAGAGGCAGAGCGTCTCGTTGACATCGAGAAGGCCGCAGGTTCAATTCCTGCATCGTCCACTCTGAAAATTTAAATCACTCCAGCTGCAAAAAACATTCTTCTGCTTTCCGGCCTCATCATGCGGTTTCCTTCTTTGGGATGTAATCTGTGATTTCTGAAATATTCCATAATACTTCTCCGATCGTTTATATTTACCCGTGGTTCTGCTAAAGAAGAAGTCAGCGATGTCTTCTTTATCACGACCACTGAAAATGTCAAAGTACTCGCTATATAATTTATCTATATCTTCTGGAGCCAAATCTTTAGATTTATAAAATCTTGTTCCGCCTCTCATTTCTTCAATTGTTCCTTTAGGCAAGTTGCCAGGCATAGTTAATTCTGCCTCGGGAATAAGCAGTGGTTGTCCTGGATTGACCAAAAAGTACGTATCTATCTCATTTATCATTAAGGGATTACCGTTCACGTCCCGTATTTTTGAAAGATCGCCTGTTACAACATATGGCATTGCCTCCCAGTCCCCACCACCAAAAGCCCCACTAATTGGGCCTCTTAAGGAAAAATGAATTGTATTTCTCGTCATCACGCCATTAGTTCCATCAAATGAGGACTGTATTAACACTCCCTTTTCTGTGATCATCGGTTTATACTTTGTGACATGCGTGGCCAAAACTTTATCTGGAAGCCTTCTTCCTTCTGCCAACAGTTCTCTATATCTCCTCTCGGCAAATTCCTTATGCTGCTTATCTTTTTCTTCATCCATTCTTAGCATGACATCTTTTTTCTTATCAAGCGTTTCTCTTGCGTCATTATCTCCAAGAAGGGCTAAAACTGCTAACGCTTCTCCCCTTTGATCTTGCCTCCTTACCAAACTCCCTTCATTATTAATCACTGTTCCTGCAATCATGTCATCAAGTACATCTATTACTTCGTTAGTATAAATCTTCTCATGTGCTGCCTTTTGTCGCGCATTTCGCCATTCTTTACCTTCCAACCCAAGGTGAAATGCCAAATCCAATATATGAACAGGAGTATTTTCTACAAAAAATAGGGCATTGCCTGCTTTTATTGCTTCCCGTAAATGGAAACTGCGGGGGTGTAGTGGATTATCGTTACCTGAAGCAGCTTTAACATCGCCTACAAATTCATTCCATTCCTGACGATCTCTGTGTTTTGGCGGTTCTCCCAAAATAACAGGATAATTTCCCTCAATTACTTCTTTGGAAAAGGTAGCTCCTCCCTGGTATAGAAAACAACCTTAACTTTATGGCCAGTTTTATCTTCGAATGTGAATAGCTCCCTTTGGGCTCCATCCGCGTCTACAAAATCAACTGGATGTAATTTTTCAACTGGATTAGGGATTGCAGCATGTTCCTTACGTGATAACTCGTCTGCGCCTTCTGGCATGATACAATTTTAACAGAAACAGAATGTTCCTACGCATGAAGCTGCGCACCCTCACTTTCTACCGGCCGCTTATCGCGCTTGTCACAGTAACCGCCACTTCGTTCCTCTACGCACAGTGGGTTATAAAAAACAGATCGTCTTGGCTACTGAGACCCTCACACAGTCCGTGCTGCACTGGGACAGCTTGGCACTGCAAGCTACTACCTTCGCCCGCGGCCATTGGGCTTTCTGAAGCAACATGCTAATATAGCAGCTAATGGACAAGCAAAATGAGCTGAATCCTGAAGCAATGCGACATTCCTGCGCGCATCTGATGGCTGCCGCTGTGCAGGCCTTATGGCCAGGCGTCAAGTTTGGCATCGGACCCGTTATCGAAGACGGTTTCTACTATGATTTCGACATGGCGTATCGGCTTACGGAAGAGGACCTCCCAAAGATTGAAGCGAAGATGCGAGAGCTTGCAAGGGAAGGCCTTGTCTTTGAACAGTTAGAGAAACCCATCGCTGAGGCACTCAAGGGAGCAAAAGATGAGAATCAACCATACAAAAAAGAGCTAATCGAACTTATAGAACGAACGGGCGACACCAAAGTAATCGAGGACGAAGAAGCAGTAAAACAAGTAGGCAGTGCCAAACAACCAGTAAAAGCAGTTTCCTATTATCGTCTCGGAAAGTTCGCGGACCTGTGCCGTGGCCCGCACGTGCACGCAACCAAAGATATCGGCCCGTTCAAGCTACTCTCAGTAGCAGGCGCATACTGGCGGGGGAGTGAGAAAAACCCGATGTTGCAACGCATATACGGCACCTGTTTCCCAACGCAGAAGGAGCTAGACGAGTACCTCAGGCTGAAAGAGGAAGCAAAGCAGCGCGATCACCGTAAGCTCGGCAAGGAACTCCAGATCTTTCTGTTTTCTGACAAAGTAGGCCCAGGGCTTCCCATATACCTGCCGAACGGGGCAATTATTGTTTCAGAAATAGAAGCATACATGCGGAAACTCCAGCTCAAGCAGGGATATCTGCATGTACACACACCTCATATTGCAAAGGAAGAACTGTTCACTACTTCCGGGCATCTTCAGTGGTTTAAGGAGAGTATGTACCCACCCATGGTCTTTGAGGGTGAGGGAGAGTATTACGCAAAGCCAATGAACTGCCCGTTTCACATACAAGTATACGCGAGCCAAACACACAGTTACCGCGATCTTCCCATCCGCATTGCCGAATTCGGCACCGTTTATAGATACGAAAAATCAGGAGAAATAGGTGGACTCCTGCGCACGCGCGGATTTACTCAGGACGACGCACATATCTTCTGCCGGGAAAATCAAGTGGTAATTGAATTCTGCAACGTCTTTGACCTTACAGAGAAACTGCTTGATTCGCTAGGGCTAACAACCTTTCGGTACCGCTTATCGTTACCTGGAGAAGAGAAGGGCAAATATGCAGGCAGTCCGAAGCAGTGGGAGCGAGCAGTTGCACTACTGAAAGAAGCGTTACAGCAGAAAAAAACAAGCTTTACGGAAATGCCGGGAGAGGCGGCGTTCTACGGCCCAAAACTTGATATCTTGTTTAAGGACTGCCTGAATCGAGAGTGGCAGATCTCAACGATCCAGGTAGACTTTTTGCAACCGACTCGATTTAACCTCACGTATATCGATGAACACGGCAAAGAGCAGCAGCCGTTCATGATCCATCGTGCCCCCTTGGGATCCCGCGAGCGCATCATTGCACTGCTACTGGAACACTACGCGGGAGCATTCCCAACCTGGCTCTCGCCAGTGCAAGTTAAGATCATCCCAATCGCTGATCGCCATATAGAAAAGGCACGGGAGGTAACAAAGCGGCTTGAACAGCACGCCATCCGCGTTGAGCTAGATGCTCGCTCAGAAACGATGCAGGCCAAAATCAGGAGCGCTCAGTTGCAAAAGGTTCCCTACATGCTTATAATAGGGGATAGGGAATTAGCAGGTGATATTGTTTCCGTCCGGTTGCGTTCGGGGGAAACCCGCGACGCGCAGCCGGTCGATCAATTTATAGAGGAGTTTAAAAGGCTATCTTACGCTCATATCGACTAAACTACCAGATCAGAGCTGACACAGTCCGCCTGATCGGGATGGATGGCAAGCAAATCGAAGTCGTGCCACTTGCGCAAGCATTGGCGCTGGCGAAAGAAGCACAGGTCGATCTTGTTGAGATTGCGCCAAATGCAACGCCCCCGGTATGTCGACTCGTCGATTACAAAAAGTTTAGGTACGAGCTGAACAAAAGGGAGCGTGAGGTAAAAAAACGGGTAAAAGAAGTCGAGTTGAAAGAGGTGCGCTTTGGTCCCTTTATCGGAGAACATGACTTCCAGGTACGGATGAGCCAGACCCGCGAATTCTTAAGTGAAGGACATCGCGTAAAAGCAAACATCCGGTTCACTGGGAGACAGATGGCTCACCCTGAGTTCGGTGAGCAGCTGGCGCAGCGCATTATTGAAGAGCTAGTAGATGAGGCGGTAGTCGAACGATCACCTCGGATGGAGGGTCGCCAGTACATTACCACCTTTCTGCCGGCAAGGAGAAGTAAACATGCCGAAAATGAAAACGCGCAAGAGCATCATCAAACGGATTAAGGTTACTGCCACCGGCAAACTTATGCGTAGGTTTTCTATGAATAATCATTTAAAGAGCGCAAAATCTAAAAACCAAATACGCCGGCATCGTCATTTGGCACAGGTAAGCGGTACCCAAGCTACTAAGCTTTCCCGCTTGATGGGTAGATAAGAAGGATTGTATGGCACGCGTTAAACGAGGAGTTACAACCCGAGCGCGGCACAAAAAAGTTCTTGCTCGTACGTCCGGATACCGTGGCACTAAAAGCAAGCTATTCAAAGTAGCTCACGAGTCGCTCCTGCATGCCGGAGCCTATGCGTACGCTGGAAGAAAGCTACGCAAGCGCAATGCACGAACGTCCTGGATAACGAGCATTTCTGGTGCGCTGGAGATTTACAATCTTCCATACCGAAGCTTCATCAAAGGACTGAAAGACGCTCATATCGCACTCAATCGCAAGATGCTTGCAGAACTTGCAGTAGACCAACCAGAAGCCTTTAAACAGTTGGTTGAGAAAGTGCGGGGACTAAAGCAGTCACCGCCCAGCGATGGAGCAACAGCTTAGGCGCCTTCAAGAAGAAGCACTACAGACCATAGCCACTGCTGATCAACGAACGCTTCTCACAGTACGACACACCTACCTTGGCAAAAAAGGTAAGCTTTCGCAGTTCACGTCGCGCTTCCCCGAGCTGCGTGAGGATGAGCGGCGGGTGATTGGCCCTATTGTCAATGCAGTCAAGATTGCTATTACCGAAGCACTGCACGACCGAGAACGAATGCTTTCGGCCGCTCCTTCAGAGGAGCTTGATGTTACCATCCCTGGGATACCCCCACACAGGGGTAGCTTACACCCGCTCACTCGTATCATCAGGGAAGCAAAACAGATATTTGCCTCATTGGGTTTCGTCGCGGTTGATGGTCCTGAAGTCGAACTAGACGAATATAACTTCCAGAAGCTGAATTTACACAAAGACCATCCGGCACGCGATGCGCAAGATACATACTATATCACCGAGGAAGCTTTGCTTCGCACCCATACCTCGCCTATGCAAATCCGATATATGGAGACACACAAGCCACCGCTGCGAGCACTATTTCCAGGAAGAGTATACCGACGCGACCAAATTGATGCCACGCACCTTCCATCATTTTTTCAGCTTGAAGGCCTGCTCGTTGACGAGCAAACGAGCATGAGTGATTTGATCGGTGTGCTGCATCATTTTACGCAACGTATGTTTGGACAGGAACGTCGGATTCGAGTATACGGCCATTACTTTCCGTACACCGAACCCTCCATTGAGGTAGAGATGCAAGATGAGCATGGTGAATGGCTGGAGATCCTAGGAGCTGGGATGGTACATCCGCAGGTACTCAGGAACGTACACATCGACCCGAAACAGTTCCGGGGGTGGGCGTTTGGCATGGGACCAGAGCGACTGGCCATGCTCAAATGGGGCATTGGTGACATTCGCTCTTTCTATACCGGGGATCTGCGTTTTCTGGAGCAGTTTCGATGAAGGTTCCTCTGTCCTGGCTTGCCGACTATGTGTCCGTCACTGGTACACCACAGGCTCTTGCTGAACAGCTTCTGCTTTCAGGAACTAAAGTAGAGGCGATGATCCGCAAGGGAAAAGATATCGTATTTGATCTTGAAATTACTTCCAATAGGCCAGACTGTCTAAGTGTAATCGGCATAGCCCGAGAGGTCGCGACGATACAAAGGAGCACGCTCAAGTTCCCTTCAACATCCACCCTTGCGCGTCGCTCGCATCCTGAGAAAGTGACGGTCACTGTCGCTGATCAACATACTGTCCTCAGTTATTGTAGCGTTGTTCTCGACAAGATAAAGGTATCGCAGTCGCCTCCTTGGCTTGCCAACCGCCTCCTGTTATCTGGCATACGTCCAATCCATAACGTAGTAGATATCACGAACTACGTAATGCTGGAGATGGGAATTCCCATGCACGCCTTTGATGCAGATACGATAAAAGGGGATTTGACCATCCGTGAAGGTAAAGCCGGTGAGCACCTTATCACTCTTGACGGTAAGCAACGCGTACTACCAGAAGGAACAATAGTTATCGCTGACAACGAAAAGCTCATTGACTTGGCAGGAATTATGGGAGGAAAGAACAGCCAGGTGAGTCTCTCAACGACGCGTGTGCTCTTGCACGTTCCTATTTACCACCCAGTTAAAATCAGGCGCGCCGCAAAAATGATCGGATTGCACACCGAAGCAGTTACACGCTATGAAAAACTTCTCGATCTCACCGCGCCACCCTTAGTACTACGCCGCGCCGTTGGTCTGCTACAAGAGTTGTGCCATGCACGTGTCGCCTCACCCGTACTAGAAATGCAACCAGCCTCGTACTACCCCACATCTGTAACAGTGCATAGTGATCTTTTCGAACAAACCCTGGGTATTATGCCCAAACACCACAGCGTAAAACAGATCCTTACGCACCTTGGATTTACCGTACGAGGTTCCGCACAAGAGCTACGCATCACCCCTCCCCCTTGGCGCAGAGATGTCAGTATCCCTGAAGATATTGTAGAAGAAATCGGTAGGCACAAAGGATACGATAGTCTCCCCAAAACGCTGCCGAAAGGCTCTATACCTACACCCCCTGAGCTGTTTGAGCCGGACTACGAAGCAGAAGTGTACGATTTTTGTGTACGTCTTGGATTCTCCGAACACTACGGGTTCACGCTCACCTCAGCAGAGCTCACTAGGAAAATAGGACTACGTCCGCAAGTGACGGTAGCCAACCCCATGTCGAAGGATTTCGACACCTTACGCGATACGCTCCTGACGAGTCTCCTACCTGCAGTGGCGCACAACCAGAAGTACCGGGATACTTTCCAGCTTTTTGAGCTGGGTCGCGTCTTTACCCCCTCTAACGATCAACTGCCAAACCAAAAAAAAGAACTGGGATTGGTTGCGTATGGCACATCCTGGCGTTCATTTAAGGGTACAGTCGAAGCGCTGCTTCTCCTTTGTCGCCACACCTTGTCCGCAGAACCATGTGATCACCCGCTGCTTACTCAAAGCCAGGCAGCCCGCCTTGGCAGCAAGGGGATCATGGGCATGGTTCGCCCCTCAGTGCTGCGCGCATTTGGCGTGAACGGGGCTGTTTGTTATGCACAGCTATCGGTTGAGGAGTTGGTAAAGGGGCTTGCCAAGCCCTGGCACGTGCGCACAGTTACACCGCACCCGCCACTCAAACATGATCTTACCATCAAGATACCTGCCGGCAAACGGGTAGGGGACATACTGGCAACGATGCGGAAAGCAGGCGGGCCGCTTCTGACAACCGTTGAGCTGACTACTATTTACGGACAGTCGTATACCTTTCGGCTCACCTTTCAGTCGCCCACAAAAACGCTTACCGAGCAAGAGGTAAGCGAGCTTGAAAAATCAATCCAGAAAGCAGTTGAGCGACTTCTTATTCTTAAAGATCCGTCATTACCCGCACTTTGATTGTACTTTCTACCTTATTGCCGGTCGTGTCTTCGCCTTCTACTGTCAAGGTGTGTGTGCCAGCAGCCGCAGGGGAAAACGTGTACCGATGCGAAAACGGTTCTGTGGACGTTGTTTTCACTATGGTTCCATCAAGTAAAAAGTTTACTTTGGCAAGCGTTACGCCGCCGGTCGGCTTTGCCAGCAAATCAAACGACAGCGGCACATTTGCCCCATCGGCTACGTTTATAATGCGAATCCCAGAAGCCTGCTCGGCTAACGAGGCGTATTCTTCTTTACCGTCACTTGGAGGACAGCTTTCGCATACATTTTTCACAAACTCGTCTGAGAGTATAGTATACACGCGTTCTTCTACCTCACCACTTGCTTCGCATGCAGGTGTAGCAAGGCTGCCATCTTTGCATATTTTCACCTTCCGGTGCATATCATCTTCTTTAGTCGGCTCAGTACCTTTGACAAAATATTCAAACCGCCGCTTATCGGTGTAGGGACCGGGCTTTAGGCCAGAAACTGCGTCAATTTCTGCAGATACAATTGTCGCAGGCTTCACAAACGGCTCATCCTTTTTATCCTTCAGAATCGCTTTAAATAACGCGTTCCATATTGGTGCAGCGCCGGTAACACCGGAAGTAATTTGTGGTGACATCGGTTCGTTATTATTGTTGCCAACCCACACGCCAACCACAACGGACGGTGTGTACCCAATAGTCCAATTGTCACGTTTCTCATCAGTGGTACCAGTTTTGACTGCAACAGTCTTGCCCGGGATATTTAATAGGCTGCCCGTTCCAAACGCTGTACTGCGCGCCCCATTATCAGAGAGGATGTGGCTGATAAGATAGCTGATCTCTTCTGAAAGTGCGCGCTTACCGGAAAGTGGTTTCCATTCCTCGTATACCTTTCTGCCCGTGGAATCAGTCACTTTGAGCACCAACACCGGATCGCGGCGAACGCCCCCTGCGGCAACCACGCTATACGCGGTCACCAAGTCAAGCAGGCGTACTTCCCGTCCACCGAGGGTCAGTGACAACCCTACATTGCGCAGATTCTCGCTCGTCGGTTCCCAGGTGCCTATCCCCATATCGTATGCTGTCTGCATGACATCTTTGATTCCTGCAAGACCGAGCATCTTAACCGCTGGAATATTGTATGAGTTACCTAGGGCAAAACGAAGCTGCGCCGGGCCATGAAACTTCCCATCATAGTTCACTGGCACATACTTAGGTTTACCTGGACCATCGTCAAATTCAGTCTTTATATCAAGAAAGAGAGTCGCTGGCGTGTAGCCCTTTTTAAACCCAGTCGCGTATGTCACCGGTTTCATTGCCGATCCTGGCTGGCGCAAGGCGAGAGCCACATTGACCTGTCCGTCAATATCTTTGTCAAAATAGTTCTTTGAGCCGACCATCGCCAAGAGCTGCCCGGTCTTTGCATCCATAACTACCACCGCGCCGTTACTCACCTTCGCTCCCTTCAGCTTATTCAACTCATCAGCAAGAATTTGTTGCGCTTTTTTCTGCAATTCGTAATCTAAGGTAGTGGTCACCCGCAGGCCTCCCTGTTCAACTAGCTGTGCACCGTATCGCTCAATGAGTAAATCGCGCACATAAATGGTGAAGTGCGGTGCCTTAATGTTGATACCCGGCTCTGCAAATTGTATCTTTTCCTCTTCAATCTCTTTCCGCGCCTGCTGGAATTCTGCCTCGGTGATAAAACCTTCCTCCCGCATCCGGCGCAAGACGTCAAAACTGCGGGCCTTATATGCTTTCGGGTTTGCGCCAAAAGGGGAGTAAGCAGTAGGTTTTTGAGGAAGGCCAGCCAGAATAGCTGCCTCAGCCACACTCACATCCTTGATATTTTTACCAAAGTAGGTTCGCGCGGCCGTTTGAATACCCCATGACTGTCCCCCATACGACACCATATTCAAGTACATCTCCAGAATTTCGTCTTTAGAATAGCGGTGTTCGACCTGAAGTGCCAGTATGAACTCTTTAAGCTTTCGTTTGAACGTCCGTTCCGGCGACAGAAGACTATTTTTTACGAGCTGCTGGGTGAGCGTGGAACCTCCTTCCAGTCTTCGTTTCGTAGCAATAGTAACCAACGAGCGCGCCCAGCCTCCCACTGCAAATCCTTTGTGTCGATAAAAGTCCTTATCCTCGATTGCGATCGTGGCGTCTTTTACATGCTTGGGGATCTCGGAAAGGTTTACTTGCTCGCGATTTTGCTCCCCGTAGATGTCATAGAGCAATTCGCCGTTCCGGTCGTAAATTTTGGTAGATTCAGCTATATCGAGGCTTCGTAGCCTCCCGGGATTTGGTAAATCCTTCGAAAAGTACAAAAAGAGAACCACCGTGCTCAAAAATCCAAGAATGAAGAGGGCCACAGCAAGAGTAGTAACGGCTACCCAGAAGCGGAGCCATAATCGCCGTCGCCGGACAGAGGTTTTTTGCGGGAACATCGACCCTATTTAACCAGAATGCCACTCTTCCGGCAAGGCAGAGGATGCAAAAGGGAAGCCAGGTTGTTATACTACTTCCACGTATGGACAAAATTGATGAGCTACTCACACGAGGCGTTGCTGAAATATATCCCTCGCAAGAGGCACTCGAGACGGCGCTGAGAAGCGGCAAGAAACTACGCCTGTACCAAGGCTTTGACCCGACAACACCACAGCTGCATCTGGGTCACATGGTGGGATTGCGAAAGCTGCGGCAATTTCAACAGCAGGAACACACGGTCATATTTCTTATTGGCGACTTCACCGCGCAGATCGGAGACCCAAGCGACAAATCCGCAGCACGAGTTCGACTTTCCAAAAATGAGGTGAAAGAAAACCTCAAAACATTTAGTAAACAAGCAGGTCTTTTCCTGTCATTCACTGACCAAAAAAATCCTGCGCTCGTACGTTTCAATAGTCAGTGGCTCTCCCGATTATCCTTTGCGGACATTATTGAACTGGCCGCCAATTTTACGGTACAGCAAATGATGGAGCGCGATATGTTCAGCAAGAGACTGAGAGAAAACAAGCCCATCTATTTGCATGAGTTTTTGTATCCTCTCATGCAGGGGTACGATTGCGTAGCCATGGACGTGGATTTGGAAATCGGCGGAACAGACCAAACCTTTAACATGCTTGCCGGGCGCACACTCATGCGACAGATGAAAGACAAGGAAAAGTTCGTACTGACGACAAAACTACTCACTGACACCACGGGACAGAAAATGGGAAAAACGACCGGTAACTATGTAAGTTTAACTGATAAGCCCAATGAGGTCTTTGCAAAAGTGATGTCTTTTTCTGATACCTTTTTGCCGTCATTCATAGAATCGCTGACAGATATGCCGGTTGACACGCCGCTACGTGGTCCGTTGAACGTAAAAAAGCAGGTTGCCGCTGATATCGTCCGGCAACTCCACGGGGCCCAGGCGGCACGTACCGCACAGGAGCATTTTGAGCGGGTGGT
>CAYJQU010000007.1:3498-18753 GCA_964372495.1 uncultured Gammaproteobacteria bacterium | reverse complement strand
AGCGCGGCGCTTATACTGACTTCTTTACTTCCGCTTTTTAGCGGATTCTAATGCGCCTTGAAGACTTCGTAACACAAGTGCCACTCGTAGGACCCCAAGCCGCAAGGAAGCTCTCCGGCCTTGAGATCCGTACCGTGCGGGATCTGGTGTGGCACATACCCTACCGCTACGAGGACCTGCGTCTGTCTAGTCCGCCAAGTAAAGCAGTGGTGGGACAGAAGCAGACGGTTACGGGCACGCTCATCTCAGCCGGAAATACCAGAACCCGCAAAGGATTGTGGCTTACTAAAGCTCTTATTACCGATGGCTCCGCAACGCTGCAAGCCGTATGGTTTAACCAGCCGTACTTGGCCCAAGCCCTCAGGGCTAACCGAGAAATTGCCTGCGCGGGTACGGTAGAGCTAGATCAAGGGAAACTCATTATGCGAGTCCCCGAATGGGAACCTGCCGCACAGAACCTCCATACAGGGCGTCTGACGCCCATCTATCCAGAAACGGCTGGGATTTCTTCCAAATGGCTTCGCTCCCGCATGAACTGGGTTCTTGCTCATTTGGAAGTCACCGATTGGATGCCGCCCTTCTGGCAGCACGAGTACCAAACGGTTGCCTTACCGGCGGCACTCACCGCTGTTCACTTTCCGCCGGACGAAGTTGCGCTTGCTCAAGCGCGCCGCCGTATTGCGATAGAAGAGCTCCTACTCCCCAAATTAGGATCATTGGTTCGCCGGAGAGCATGGGATACGCAAAGACTGGCGCCACATATACAGACCGACGCGCACAAAGATCGTATACAGGAATTAATCACAGCTCTCCCATTCACCCTTACAGATAGCCAAAACCAGGCACTAGCAGATGTTTTTGCGGACCTACAGCATGACCGTCCGATGAACCGGTTGCTCCAAGGAGACGTAGGGTCTGGGAAAACGATCGTTGCCGCTATAATTTTGTTTGCATGCCACATCCAAGGACTTGACGGCATCATTATGGCACCCACCGAGATCCTTGCTATGCAGCACTACCAAACCTTAAGCACCCTTTTTGCACCCTTTAACATCCCGGTTGTCCTCCTTACGAGTAGCGTGCGGCGATTTTCAAAGAGCGCGGAGCCGTCTGTTTACGTGGGTACCCAGGCACTAATTGGCAAACGCCTGTCCGAGCTTATTGCTGGCCTCGTCGTTATAGACGAGCAACACCGGTTCGGCGTCTCCCAGCGCGCGTTGCTCCGGGCCAAATACGGAAATCCTCATGTGCTTACCATGACCGCCACTCCTATACCGCGCACTGTCGCACTCACGCTGTACGGGGACTTAGACCTTACGATGATGGATACCGTACCATCAGGCAGAATGCCCATACGCACCATCCTCGTACCGGACGCGAAGCGAGCGCGAGCGTATGACTTTATCCGCAAAGAGATACAGGGGGGTAGGCAAGCATTTATTATTTGTCCATTTATAGAGCCTTCAGAGACCCAGCAGAGCGTGAAGGCTGCCATCTCTGAATTTGAGCGGTTGCAGCGTGTGGTATTTCCTGACCTAACGCTCGGCATGTTACACGGCAAGCTTTCGTCACGTCAAAAAGAAGAGATGCTGATTGCATTTCAGCGCCATGACATCGATATCCTCGTAGCAACACCCGTAGTCGAAGTGGGCATTGATATTCCCAACGCGACGATCATTGTCATCGAAGGCGCGGAGCGATTCGGCCTTGCGCAACTTCATCAGCTGCGGGGGAGAGTAGGACGCGGCAGTCACCAATCATGGTGCCTGCTATTTTCTTCAAACTCAAACTCCTCATGGAAACGTCTTGCAGCGCTTTCACGCATGAACTCCGGTCGAGAGCTTGCGGAACTCGATCTGCAGTTGCGGGGCCCGGGGCACGTGTATGGCCTAAAGCAGCATGGTACTATCTCGTTTAAGGTAGCATCTCTGGCTGATGCACCCCTTGTCTCGCTGGTCGAGAATATAGCCCAGAGAATACTTGCGACACCCGAGGTCGCCAGGCACCCGTTGCTGGCAGATTACCTCACCACTCCAGTTGACCCTAATTGACGCTCCTATTTCATCCTGATACAATCAAACTCTATGGCACCAGTACCGAAACGAAAACATTCGCGCGCGCGACAAGGAAAACGACGAGCAGTGCTGAAGGTTACCTTGCCTCAGCTCACAGTGTGCCCCAACTGCAAGGCGAAAATCTTAGCACATACTGTCTGTAGAGCATGCGGGTTTTACCAGGGCAAGCCACGTATAGCTGCAGGCTCTTTACGTGGTAAGCAGATTCTAACTCGTGAAAACCGCGTCTGATCCTCGGCACAGGCAACGACAAAAAATTATCCAGGAGCTTTTTACATGGGACTTTCAACGGAAACGATCACACATGCAGAGGCAAACCGCAAAGATTCTCGCGTACGCACCCGAGATTGACACGATTATCAGCCGTGTGGCAGTCCAATGGCCAATTGATCAGATCGCGAAAGCCGACCTTGCAATTTTGCGCCTTGCTGTGTATGAATTGCTCTACGCCAAGGCCGCACCGGACAAAGTAGTCATCGACGAGGCGGTAGAGCTTGCAAAAGAGTTTGGCAGCCAGTCAAGCGCGAGCTTTGTCAACGGAGTACTCGGCACAGTGGTAAACAAGTATAAGGAAACCTAAAATGACGCAGCCGTCTACCATCGAGGCGTTTTTTAAGAAACTTGGTGTACGCTTAACCAAGGATTTGGCACACCAGGCGTTCGTGCACCGCTCCTATCTCAATGAGCATCCCACCTTTCCGTATCCGAGTAACGAACGACTGGAGTTTTTAGGAGACAGCGT
This sequence comes from uncultured Gammaproteobacteria bacterium, assembly GCA_964372495.1. Taxonomy (GTDB): domain Bacteria; phylum Patescibacteriota; class Microgenomatia; order JAUYPR01; family JAUYPR01; genus CAYJQU01. The sequence continues at coordinate 15,936 of CAYJQU010000007.1, read as the reverse complement.
TCTTTCCATTGCCATTTCGGAGCACCTGTATAAAAGCTACCCGGACAAAAATGAAGGGTACCTTACGGCAGTGCGCTCAGCAGCAGTGTCAAAAACGACGCTTGCAGCCATAGCACGCAGTCTTAGCCTCGGTGACTTTCTGTACCTGGCCAAGGGCGAGGAAGAAAGTAACGGCAGAAAGAATCCGTCTATTCTTGCAAACACGCTGGAGGCGCTCATCGGAGCCATTTATCTTGACAAGGGACTAGCCACAGCCAAAAAAGTGGTACTGGAGCTTCTCACGGAGAAAGTAAACCAAGTTGTTGCCGAAGGGCGATATCAGGACAATAAGAGCATGCTGCAAGAGCACGCACAAAACCAGCATTTAGGCTCTCCGATCTACAAAGTGCTTTCCTCCCGAGGGCCTGACCACGCCCGTGAATTTACCATAGGGGCGTATGTGAACGGGACTCTGGTGGGTAAAGGGTCTGGGAACAGTAAGCAGGTTGCAGCGCAGGAAGCAGCAAAGGCAGGCTTGTCCACACTTACCGGTTCATGATAAGATTACGCTGAGCATATATGGTAACGATCAGATTACAACGACTGGGCGCGCGAAATCAGCCATTTTATCGCATTGTGGTAATGGACAAACGGGAGCGGCGCAACGGACGTCCGATAGAAACATTGGGTACGTACAACCCGCTAACCGACCCTGAGACGGTCGTGGTAAATCGAGAGCGTTTCAAACACTGGGTAGACACGGGCGCACAGATGACTGATGCTATCGCGATGCTTGTGCTTAAAGAGAAACGAAAAAAGGCCCGCCTACCGGCGAGGCAGGCAAAGCCACCCAAATCAGCCCAACCAAAGAAACAGGAAGCGCTGCCAGTAGCAGAAGCGACGCAGCCAAAGGCGTCTACTCCTGACGAAACACCTATAGAAGGACAAGAAGCGCCCCGTGAATGACTTACTGGAGTACATTATAAGACCCCTTCTTACCAAGCCGGATGATTTGCGCATCAGTCAAACCCAAGACCAGTACGGCACACTATACACCGTTGGAGTTTCCCCTGAGGACACCGGCATTGTGATTGGCAAAGAAGGTAAAGTGATCCGCGCGATACGCGCGGCCGCCCGTGTGCGCGCAACCTGCGACCAAACCAGAGTTTCCATACAACTGGGATGACTGTTACGATTCTCACCCTTTTTCCGGAGATGTTTGCCGGGCCGTTCGATGCGAGTATACTCAAGCGCGCACAAGAAAAGGGTGCAATACAGCTTAACATGGTGAATTTCCGGGAGTACGGCATGGGACTACATAAAACCGTAGATGACACTCCGTATGGGGGTGGCAAGGGTATGATCATCCGGGTAGATGTGGCTGTTGCGGCCATTTCTGCCGTGGCTCCCGGGTACAAAATACTCTTGACTCCGCAAGGTAATACGTTCAACGACGCATCTGCCCGTAGACTTGCTAGGGAATCACACCTTATTCTCTTTTGTGGACACTACGAAGGAGTGGACGACCGCGTGCGACACTTTGTGGACGATGAAATTTCGATCGGTGACTACGTGCTCACTGGCGGAGAGCTTCCCGCCATGGTGGTAGTAGACGCAGTCGCCCGGCATGTACCGGGAGTTCTGTCGCCGGAGGCTGCCGAAGACGAATCTTTTGCAAAAGGACTACTCGAATACCCCCATTACACTCGGCCATCTACATTTCGTGGCCACACAGTTCCAAATATATTAACTTCGGGCGATCATGCAGCTATTAAGAAGTGGCGGGAACAGCAGGCACGGCAACGAACTAGAAAACGACGAAAGGACCTACTTACCGACAAATAGGGCACCAATGCATTTTGCGCTACTCTTATGGTGCGGTTGCAGGTATTCTCCCCAGTGCTTCCAGTTCCTCACTGGTCAGTAAAGGGACAGGCTCAGATACATTGGGAATCGTTCTTGGGAGTCCCAGAAAGTACACCGACGCCGTAATAGAAAGAGTTCCCGTTGTCTCACCGCTGCTAAATCTTACCGCTTTAGGCGCTATAAGCCGAGGGGCAGTCGTTACGTTTGCCAAAAATGCGCGCGCACCCTCGAGCGTAGCGCGTCCGGTTATCGATACATCTAACTCTTCTGCCTTTTCTGCAGAGACGGTTGAAATATTCCCTGGTGTAACACTGACAGTATCAATGATAACCCCCGACAGGCTCTCCAGTTGCACGAGACTGTCGTAGACTCCAGGAATGTCTTTGCTACTGGGGAGAGCAAGCGACGCCTTGGCAAGTTGGTTCCGGATCGTCTCGCTATCAAGTTGGCTTAGCTGGGACTGTTTCTCAGTAAGCTTTGCCAATATCTGCCCCTCAGCCTTAAGCTGCGACTTTTTTGCCAGTGTCGCTTGGACGCTTGGAATGACGAAAAACCACACAATCGAAATAGATACAAGGAGTGCTACCCCGAGTATGACAAACTCTTTGGCTCCCAAAACGGCAGAAACGAGTTCCTGCTTTTTCATGGTACAAACTCAGCAGTCATCGACAGTTGCCAACCTCCTGTTTCGACCCGAACGATAGACGTAAGTACTACGTTGCGAAAACGCTCCTGCGAGCCTGTTAACCGATTGATAATAGAAATGAGACTATCAGTACTAACAATGGCAATCGAAGCAGTGACCTTAGCCCCGTCAAGGGCAACATCCTGCACCCGGCCATCATTTCCTACAAGGGAAATCATTGCAGTAAGCGCAGGTTGGTAGTCGTTACGTTTTTTGCCAAGGGTTGCAACCGCCGAGGCGCGTGTTTTAAGTGCTGTTTGCAAGCTTTCAATCCCAGACAGAGTCTGGATCTCCTGTTTTTTGCCGCTGATGATATCCTGAAGCTTCCGTACACTACCTTGGTAGTACAGATTCAGAAGAAAGGCTGCTACCGCAAGTACGGTCGCGGTCAGGATCGCGGTAATACTGGCATTGACCGCCCACACACGATAGGTGAGCGTTCGACCACTTACCCGTTCACTGGGCGGCAACAGATCGATACCGCGCATTTACACCTCTTTCAACGCAAGGCCTGCCGCGACAGCGTAGAGAGGTCCGTCATCAATCAGTTCGGCGCTTGCTACATGCTGGATGTTAAACCACGGATCCCCCAACTGCACTTCAAGCCCCACCGCTTCCGCAAAAAGGGCAGGCAGTCCTGGCAGCTTTCCGCCACCGCCGCAAAGTGAGATTCGCTTGATTGGATCGTCAGCTCGATGTTCCTGGTAAAACGCAATGGCTCGCTTTATCTCGGAAACCACTACGTCTACGACTGGCTGGAGAGCTTGGGCAATCTTACCGTCCAGTTGGTCCCGCAACACCCCATAGGTCTTTTTATACTCCTCGGCTTGCGGCAATTCAAATCCCATCTCTTCCGCAATGGTCCTGGTCAACGCAAGGCCGCCGGTGGCAATCGACCGAGTGAAGGCGATGTTACCGGCCCGAACGACACAGAAGTCTGTGGTGCCCTGGCCGATTGAAACGAGTAGGGTAGTGGGGGAGTACGGATTGTTGCCAACAATGGACCGAGTCGTCGCAATTATTTCGGTTTCCACCGCTACCGGAGCCAAGTCAGCTTTCTTCAGGACAGTCACGAGGTGATCCACCAGTTGCTTTGGAGCAGCAACAATAAATACTTCCATCTTGGCTCCTGGAGCAGGATGTTCAGGCTTGGAAATAACCTGCCAGACTAAATTGACCTCGTTTATCGGAACCGGCACGTATTGCTCTGCTTCCCATTTGATAGCCGAATCAAGCTCCTTATCTGACAAAATGGGCATTTCGATCACCCGCGTGAAGACATGCGCTTCAGGAAGCGCGGTAACCACACGGTTGACTTGGAGCTTTGCCGCAGCCGCAACAGCCCGTACTGCTTTTACCACCGCATCTACCTCTACAGGATTGGTGACCGACAAGGGATTTGGAGGAACGCCACCAGAGGACAAGCTTATGAGTTTCGCGCTTTCGCGTCCTACATCCAATTGGACAATTTTTATAGAAGATGAGCCGATATCAATGCCGACTCGTATCGCCATGGGCAGGAATATACCTCCAAAACTATCTCTATATCATTATTCTACTGAATGTGATGCGCAATGTGCAACACCTACGGAGCTATTTCTTCCCAACGGAAGCTGCCTTCACCGCCGATAATCCCAAGGAGTGAGCTGTTAATCAGATACCAAGGTGTAAAACGGATTACCTCCGACGGGGTCGTAGTGTTTGCAGCGCCGGTTAGCGAACGCGTCGAAAGGTCAATATTCGACAGTGTGGCAAAAGAACCAACTACCGCTAGTGCTTTGTTTGCATCGCCGTTGTAGGAAGAATCGATATCCTTCCCCGCATAATACATACCTGCCACTTCCTCAACCCCTTTCTCTATGAGCACTCGGTCTCGTACGATAAAAACGAGGGAAGCTTTTGGACTGATGGAAAAACTTTGTTTTACTACCACATCTCCTTCCACAAACACCACGGCCGTGAACTCAGCGGTACTACTTGGCTTGGTCACTGCATCGATAGACAGCGATCCGGACATAAGATAGACACCGGCTGTAGCTGTCTGTGGTAGCTTGCCATTTGGTAGCGGTCGCGTGGGGGAGAGTAGAGTCTTGAACGTCGCGTAATCGGTAGGTAACCGCACCTGATACTTTCCGACCGTTGCGCCCCGAGTAGTAAAGTTAGAAATGGAGCCTCCAGAAAGTACCAATGCCTCGGCGTTATCTGCATTTCCAGTTGTATGCAGCACAAGATCCCCATCGCTATACACATTCCCACCCTCCGTTCTAAACCAGCTTCCATTGAGCGTAAAAACCTTGCTCGACTCATTGCCCGCCATATCCTTTATTTTGAATCGAACCTTTTTATCAACCGCCCAGTTTGAGTTACAGAAATTGATACTGTCAGTTTCAACTTCAGCGCTTAATGCACCACTAGCACCAGGTTCAATCTCGTCTACCTGCATCCACCCGTTCTCAATCCACAACGATCCGCACCTAAGAGGATCTTGATAATACCCCCAGTGCGTACCCTCGTCCACCGTATATTGCACAAACGCAGTTGTCGGATTCAGGCCAGACCCAATATCTGAAAGGGTAACTGACAACTTATACGTATGCTCACTGCCAGACCTCGTTGCCGTAAATTGTTTCCAGTTTCCCGGCGCTTGCACATCGACTTTGAAAGGCAGACTTCTTGTTGGCTCGATGGTGCCTTGACTGTCCGTCGCCCAGTAGAACAGCGTATGCGAGCCGCTCACACTGTACGTAAACGATATCGTTGCAGACGGGGCAGGGGTAACGGCAATATCGGTGGTTGCACCATCATCGATTTTATAGGAAATCCGCGTAACTGCCGCATCATCCGTACTGCGTATGCTAAACTGGATCGTGCTGATGTACCAGTCATTTTCACCGAGCACGCTTTGGTCAGACACCGACACAGTGGAGGTAGGTGGCGACTGAGCCAAGATGGGAGGAATCACAGAAAACATCAACAGGAGGAATAGCAGTAAGAATCTCGGCATCTCGTAATCTCTATAGTACTACGCTTGACCACATCCCGCTATATTTTGCGACGCTGTACCTAGTACTTGCTTGCATCGCAATAATCCGCTGGTACCCCACGATGATTGCAGTATGGGCGGCCGATAAAGACGCCCGTGTGATACATACGCAATGTAGTCAATTATCTTATAGGGAGCACTGCTACGCAAATGCTCTCTACAAGCAGACGGCGCATACGACTCTTTCGCACGCCCGGAAAACACTGGTGTACCTCCAGGAGCTTGACCCGCAAAACGCGCTCGGGTGCCACTTTTTAGCCCATCGTATAGCGCAAGCAGAAGTCGAAAAGAACCCAGCTGGATGGCAAGAAGTTGCAAAAGCTCTTACCCCATACGAGTGCACCGGCGGGTATATCCATGGAGTTATCGAGACGCATGTCGCATCCGACCCGCAATTCGAATTGACCACCGACGCTATGCACGCGATCTGTGGCGCTGTCGCGTGGGATGAAGGTTTTTCTCACCGCAGTTGCTACCATATCATGGGGCATCTGCTGCTCACCGAAACACTCGGCAATCTTACGCAGGCTCTGGCGCGATGCCATCCACTCACGCAGAACGCGTCGGTATATGAGTGTCTCAGTGGAACGTTTATGGAAAATTTGACGAGGGAAAATTTAACAGCGCATGGTATAGCTCAAAAGCTCATCTGGAACGAACAGGCGGCTTCCGAAATTGAGCAGCTCTGCAGTTCCCATCATGGCATAGAGGCAAAAGCCTGCTGGAAAGAACTATCGTACATCTATATAACGATTTCGGGCGCAGACGCTACGAGCCTGTATACACTATGCAAGAGGGCCCAAGATCCTAATGCGATTACCGACTGTTTCATTTATGGCGCTGGCAACATGGTAAACTTCCGCCAGTTTGACAAAACACGACTTCCCTTTGTGTGTACAGTACTGCCGGCAGGCAGTCGTGAGGAGAAACGATGCCTACAGCAGCTCGTAGGGTCACTGCTCACTAGCTCTCCGAAGAATATGCAATGGGCAACAACACTCTGTCAGAGTAGCAGCAATAAAACTCTTTGTTTTGCAGCAATTCAAGATGTCGTACGGCGCAACCAGTTCTAAAAACCAGTCTCACCCTGTCCGAAGTATTCCGTGCCGTATTCCGTTGAGTAGAACGACTCGCTGCCATACTCCGTGGAGTAGAATTCTCCTGGGTATTCACTGCTATACTGCCCAGCATACTCGCTTGCGTAACCGGTACCCGGAGGCGCAACTTCCTGCCAGCTAACCGTGGGACGTGTTAGACCGGTATAGAACGATGGCTGTAGTACATAAAAGGCTTTGTACAGCGCAAGTTCGGAGGCAGATGCTGTGGTTAATACCCGGTTGAAACGCACGTTATTGCGCGCATAGAGCATACCGTCCACGGTAAACCGCTGGTTTGCCCCATACTCAACTGTGATAGTGCCACCGCTTCCTGTTGGAGTAGTATCCGCAATATACACACCCTGTGCTTGGGTAACGGTGCCAGCAAAGGTAATATCTCCCCGCACCAGATATACCACACCCGATGGGGGCGAAGGTCCTGCTACATTACCCGTTACTCGTACGTTCCCATTAATAACGAGTACGGTGATGCCATTGCTGGTTGACGTAAGGGTGGGTGCCGTGGTCAAGGTCAGGGTGCCTCCTACAGGCGTATGCGAAACAATTCCCGGGTGGGAAATGCTCCCGCTGCCATCCCAGGAAGTTGCCTGTGCGGTCAGCGCGCCGTAATCAACCGCCGGAAAGGAGACCGATGGATAGGTGAGTGCATATGTATTATTTGCCCCACCCGCGTACCGTACCCTGCCCGTCGGACCAACAAAAGACCGAGTAGTGCCCATGCCATTCAGCGGTATATCGGCGGCACCCGTGCCGCTGAGCATATACCCACCTGGCGCGATTTGCGGGTTGCGGATCTCGCTTGACGCGTGGATGTCCGCGCCGCGCCCTTCAAACCAAGAACTTGCCTGGTTGGGGAAGGGGCAGGTCGTATCCGTGATAAGCTCACCGCCACTCCAGATAATCCTAAACTTAACAGTCCAATCAACGGGTGTACCGAAATTGCCAAAGTCAACCTGACCGGTATGGGCGCGGTTACTTGCATAGGTAGCGGGAATCCAATCGGTGTAACCGGTAGTATCCCGCCTTATAGCATAAAAGGCTTGCCCAATTACTGTACTCTTTGGGTCAAATTCTAGGCTTATATCACTATATGTCGTCGGACCAGACCTTGTAGCGATCCACGTGCCTGGTTTACATACGGGCGTGACTCTCTCAAAAATCAGATCGAACTGAGCGTTTCCATCGTCGTCAGGCACACAAAAATACATTGATCCATTATCATTGACTGTCCCATTAGTAAGGTTGGGCAACGCATTATAGCCACTCCTTCCTCGTGAGCGGCATTTGTATTTCCTATTACATGCTTCGCCCACACACGCGCCAGAATTGAGACAATTAGTCGTGCCAGAGCCCGGAGGACAAGCTACGCAGGGTCCATAGGTAGCACACCTACCACCGGAGATATCAGTATCGTTACAGCTATAACAAGTATCCGAACTGGATGTATATGTTTCTTGGTAATTATAGAAGCCCACGGGTTTGTAATCGGGAGACCAGGAGACTAGTTGAACCGCATCCCGAGTTAAACTACTTTCTAGTGATACCTGGCCCATAGCATTATCAGACGATGAATGAAGGGTATCGGTGGATGTCACGCCAGAGATACAGTATTGCCCATCGTTTACCGCACAAATAAGCCTACCGGTAGTGTTGTATACCCAGTATCGCACATGCGGCCAGTTGTAGTTGGGAACTTTCTGAACTGTCCCATTGGGGAGCCTCTCGTACATAGTAACTGTTACGGATCCAGGCGATTCTGTAACAGTGATACCGCCTCCCCCATTTCTGTAGCATGACTGCCCTTTTTGGGGACTCGCCGTGTTTTGATTCGCGGTTATAGTTCTTTGCTGAAGTGGATATTGATCGCAGCGCGAAGGATATTGGGAACATATCTGGTCACTTCCACTCCGACAACTTTCCCCTAGCCACCAGGTACCTTCAGCATTCCACGTATCTGACTCACAGAGGATACAACTAAGTGGTCCTGGGGACGTAACACTCGGTTGTCCCGTTCTAAAGGAGGGCTGATTCGCGCATATTGTATTTTGAGTCGGATCAGCGTCCTTATAAAACTGGGCTTTTACAGTATAATCTGTGCTATTGGCGAGGCCTGAAAATGTGCGGGAATTAATGGTACCTGGAGTACCCACAGTCGTATCAACGAAGTTATTATTCAAATACCAATTGATTCTGTTCCACCCCGTTCCATCTCCAGAAGTCGTTACTGTAACATCAGCAGAGGATGTCGTCACATTAAAAGGGTTGCCAACGGAACAACCAAACGCTCCGGTGGTGAGGCAAGTGGCTGATGCTGAACAGGTGGACCAAGAGGCAGTGCATCCGTTTTGTTCACACGTCTGTGTTCCGGTATTATTGCATCCACAGGCTTGAGTCGTTCCAACCGATTGATAGCTGCCTGCTGAATTGAGGCAGGTGGGAGTAGCACAACCAGCTGGTGGTGATGTAGTGATCTGCTTGTAATATAAGTTCTGCACATGCGACGGTCCGACCGTGAAGGAAAACGTATTCGTCGCTTCCTGACTACTGCAGCTTGAAAATGGACCAGTATAATCGCTAATCGAACCGGCGCGTAAGGTATACCCGCCACCGACTAAGCCAGAAAAAGTGTATGAGCTGCCGGTAGTGCTATGGGTTGTATTGTCAATAGAAAACGTGGTTGACCCGCTTAATGCCGCATCGGCCCACCCAAAAGCCTCCAGGGTGCATTGGCGCATGGAGCCGGAGACGCTATAGGTAGGTGAAGGGGTAGGTGAAGATCCACAGGTTACGGTGTCAATCAGCGTATTGTCGTTAAGATACGCGGTAACTGAGCGGCCCGCGGGAACTGTCTGTGTAGAGGGTATACTTACGTTTGATACGATTCTAGTACCATCTGCAGTTTCATTAATATAGGCGCAGTTCGAACACCCGCTTCCCTCCAGTACATATAGTTCCGCATTATTTCCTGAACACCTAATACGATAGCGGCTTTGTGGTCGTTCATCGCATTCAACGATCGCCACTTGATTATCAGCACCATTTGCCACCCGTTTTTCTGCTGGATAGCATGTGTAGTCGGTCTTTGTACCAGTAAATGTCCATATGGCCCCACCCGTATCTGCGCCACAATTCACCGGCTCCGGCTGTAGTCCACAAATACCATCAGCGCCCGTCGTACAACTTCCACTGGTCGATAAGGTTTGACCACCCCATGTACATTGGGTAAATGGTGGATCTTTTTTTCTTCCTTGAATAGCAACTCCTGCTATCAATCGCGTGCTGTCCTTAACACGGGCTGCCACTGCTTGGGCTGCAACAGTACCGCAGGGGTGAGGGGAACCATGGGTCGCTTGAACGGGGGGCGGAGTAACAGCAAATACGGTCAACACAACTAGGTAACCCGAAATTACAAAGAGCAGCTGAAGTATTCGTTTCATCTGATCCATTGGTGTATCATTGAGTGAACTAGTTATTCCTATTTGGATTCAAAAGGAACCCGCCACCATTGTCTTTCAGGGATATCAATTCGATCTAATGTCTGCAGTCTTCGGGCTATCGCATTCTCTCCTACATGCGCTATTGAAGCGGAAAGCCGTACCGATTGCGCATATTCAATTTCCTTTGATACACAAAACGCCTCTCCATACAGGCCGCCACTATACAAGCCTACCGCATGCAGATATATGTGGCCAGCTTCATGAATGATTGAGTAGCCAGACTCAAAAATGTCTTGTTCATCAAGCTCACGATCACGGTCTATTTGCTGGAGCAGTATCGTTCCATTCGATGGTTCTGCAGCGGACACAACACCCTTTGGTTGCCGTTCTTCAATATATTTAACCTGGGTAATAAGCTCTTGGTAGAGCTTTGGCGCTTTCTCTGCGATGTACTCTAACGTACGGCGCACCCGCGAAACGAATGGCTCAGACCCATTGATGTTATCAACCAGTGGTAAATCAGGTATATCCCGTGGGGCCCACGTCAACAGACCTCGATGCGATAGTTCCCCCACAAGAGACTTAATTGGCACTAACTTCATCATATTGGTAGTTTTCTCTCGTAAAATCTGTGCAATCCCAACGGGCACAATACGTTGTGGCTCCTTCCAAAATTGCCAGGCACTTGTGGGGGTGCGGAGCACTACCACTGGTCCGTAATCGGCCAGGGCTTGAGGCAGTCCATACCGCTCGTATCCTCCTTGGGAGAAGAAGTGGGTACGGAGCGGTTCGTGCTCATCAAGTACCGCAAGATGGGCATCCTGAACCTGGGTTGGTGTTTTACCAGCTGTGAGGATTGCTCGCGGAGCAGGTACTAATTTTGATTCAAGTAATTCATCAAAACCATTTTGTGAGAGCCAGCCATAGAGAGGGAACGGCTGGAATCTTCCATCAGGAGTTTTCTGGATTACCCCATAGGGAAAGAGCTGGTATCGGTTTCCGTGCTCATCGGTCCATGGACGTGACTCGGGTGCTCCTGTTTCATCCCTGATTCCAAATGATGCAGCAGCATCAAGCACTTCATAGTCAGCCGAGTATCCAACAGGGTACGGAGCATCTATGTGAGCTCTATAAAAATGGATTCCCGTTCCATCAAGACGGGGAAAGCTCGGTGGTTTTTCTATCGGCCCTTGTGCTGATACTTCTGGTGTATGGAACAGAACCCCTCCGCACTGGCAACCCCAATCTGATCGATTCATGCGCTCAGATTTTCTGATCACCTCGCCAATACCAAGCCCACTAAGTACGCCAAGTATGCGTTCCCCCACAGAACGCCTGGTCATACCTCGTGACTGTACTTTCTCGATATCCATACGCCCTTCTTTAGATATACTCATTTACTTGTGCGCTGGCCCGTGCCTTCTTCAACCACTCATCATAACTTACCTCGCCACCATCAGAAACGAATGCTACCTTCACAAACGCATATGCATAGTCTTCCATAGTTGGATCAGATACTTGCACGAGTGGATTTTTCTTTACTGCTATTATCTCAGATACTGTATTCTGGGGCAAGGTAAATACCATATCGGTTAGTTCTTTGGAATACAGGTTTTTATGTCTCTCCCAATTGTCAAAGGAAATGAGCGCTTGACCGTTATTGAGTAATGGAGTAATAGCAAGTACGCTCAAAACAGTGGCATATTCTGCAATTACGAGGAGCAGCCGCACGGTACGTGTCATTGGAGTTATCGGTCAACTATTAGTACCAGCATCACCGCCACCATTGGTATTCAGGAATATCAATTCGATCTAATTGCTGCATGCTCTGAGCGATCCCATTCGGTATTGAAGCGGGAAGCTGTACCCATTGCGCAAATTCAATTTCCTTTGACACACAAAACGCCTCTGCATAAACCCCCGCAGAGAATAAACCATCCACATGAAGGGAAATGTGCGCCGCTTCGTGAATGATTGTCGTTGCTTTCTCAAAAGTGTCTTGCTCATCAAGTTCACGGCCATGATCTATGTATTGGGCAAGAATAGTACGATTCAATGGGTCAGCTATTGTCTTGCTTAACGACCACTCTTCAATGTATCTGACATTGGCAACTAATTCTGCATACAGGTGCGGTGCTTTCTCGGCAATGTACTGAAGCGAACGGCGCCACAGCGCAACAAAGTCCTCGGATCCCTTAATATTCTCATGTAGCGGTACGTCGGGAATGTCACGGGGATATGCAGTGGCTTGAAACCGATGCGATAGTTCCCCCACAAGAGACTTAATTGGCACTAACTTCATCATATTGG
>CAYJQU010000007.1:0-3398 GCA_964372495.1 uncultured Gammaproteobacteria bacterium | reverse complement strand
TTTTATGTCTCTCCCAATTGTCAAAGGAAATGAGCGCTTGACCGTTATTGAGTAACTGTACCTGACGATCAGCTTCTAGCTGTGCCGCAACTAACTCAATTGGCTTACCGCTTTTCACTTGATCTCTTGCCCATTTTACTTTTTCAAGTGCCAACTGTTTTTGATCAACGTCGCCCAATTCTTCTCGCTTGAATCCATATGCAACCATAATAATTTTCCCGGAACGCTTGGAAACAACACGCGGTTCTATTTCGTCCTTAAGATAAGCAACCTCTGCCAATTTACGATGCAGAGGGTCATTTTTCCCAGCCAACCGCGAGTTCAAAGCGGCCTCATTAATCTGAATATCGCGCTTTGCTGCTTCTTGGCGAAGAATACGATCCTCAATAAGTGCATCAGCAGCACTGCTGCGCGCAGCTTGCAGTTCAGTAATTCCCTGGACTCTTTGCGCAAAAGCTACATACTCCTCAAATTCCTTCCAGGAAACTTCGTCGCCATTGACCAAGATAGCATAGGGACCGCGCAAGAGTGGGATACGAGACCGGTACGTACTAATCACATAGTATCCGCCCCAGAAGAGAAGGGCAAAGATGAGCGCGCCTGCTATGGGTAGTGTAAGCTTTGCCCGCAACAGCGAGTCAAACGGCAGCTGACTCATAAAATTATCCTATCAGAAGGGAAACTATGAGTGCAAGTAGGTATCAATCCGCATACGAAACAATAGTTGCCTGCTCTCTCACTTTTGCTAGCCACGTCTTAAAACTTGGTTCATTTCCCGCGGTCGCCCTCTGTACTACTGCAAAAACAAATCCAATCTCTTGATTTGCACGATCTGGCCGAACGAACCGTGGATCACCGATCACCGCCATAATGGGGGTAACACCACCCGCGGACTCAACAAATATGGCAGTGGTGAATTCCTGGGAATACAACCGTTCTTCTCGATTAAGCTCAAATGGGATGTGGGATAAACCGCCACCATTCAGCCACTGAACCTGTTCATCTGTATCCATCTGTGCACCTACCTCATCTACTGGAGTGCCTGTCAGTATAAGATCGCGCGCCTGCATAATTTTTTGTCGCGCAAGGTTTCTCTGCTCTGGCACACTCATCTCTTCGCGGAATCCAAAGGCGACGATTAAATAACTGCCTGCCCTTTTTGCTACAAGGCGCTCTTCCAGTTGTTCCTGAAGGAGTGCCGTCTGGGCAAAAAATGCGTATTCAGGGTTTGGGTTACGCTCCACTCGCTTCTGGAATTCTTCTTCAGGAACTGTAATAGCTAAAGACAATGCTGCCTGGTGAATAAGGAGGGCATCAATAAGTGCATTTGCTGCATTTTGTTTCGCCTGCCCTTCATCAGATACACCTAAAACGCGCTGCGTCCACGCCACATGTCTTGAAAATGCATCCCACGGAATTTCATCTCCATTTATGGACAGCGCATATGGTTTCTCAGCTGCACCTTCCTGTGCTGCTAAATGCCGAGCAAAGCCTATCCCACAGGGGATGGCAGCAGCTCCTAAGGCAACCTTGGCGCCATGCACAAAACTCTCTGTGAATGTCTTCCTGGAAATACGTCGTTCGTTTGGGTTCATACGAATCCTCCTCTCAATATCATATCACATCAAGCAAATGATGCTCGTGTGGCCGAAAGCTCGGGTAGGGAAGCGCGTTCAACCCTTTCATCAGTGTGCCCCCGGCTTAAATGCAAAAAATCCCAATTGTATCGTGACTTTATCGCGTATTGACAGGAATTAGTATTCTATGCTACTTATGATACACCAGATTATCTGTCAGTGACGACAGTTGCCTGGTACTATATATGTCACAACTGGAAAGGGTCGAGCGATCCAGAGGCATCCCTGCCCAGGAAAAACTCAATACACAACACAGACCCCTGAAAAAACGGGTGGAGACTATTGGGAGAATTTCACTCGCGGTACTCTCTCTCAATGTTCTTCCCGATTTTATTCCCGGCCGTACATTTAACGCCCGAGCTGAGGCCGCGCCACTTGCCGGCAGAAATATCCCCAAAAAAGGAGAAATTATCTTTCTTGCAAAAGGCATTGAGATCCGCGAAGGGCCAGGTAAACGATTCAAATTCACGGTATCTGTACCTGTTGATAACTGGGCGGTGAAGGTTATTGGTGACAAAGAGATCTGTGCTGACGATTGGATTTGGATCGATACCAGTAGAAAGGCCGCCGGGGATCCATCCGGGGGTACTGGGTGGGCAGCACTGTTCTCCCCATGCGTAGAGCCACCTCCCCCTCCCACAATACCTCCAACCGTAACACCAACCCCCCAACCACCATCCACTCCCACAGAAATATCCAAGAAACCGGAACCTGCACCTGCTGGCACCCTGCATGATACAAAGCCTGAAAAAGGAAAACTCTTTTACCTCAAGAAGAATACCCAAATTAGGGAGGGACCAGGATTTCGATTTAAGTTTACGGTTGCTGTGCCCGAGGACAACTGGGCCGTCATGACACAGAATGTTTCAAACTCTCCCCAGTGTGCAGATGACTGGGAATGGTGGGACACGAGCAGACTCCTAGCGGGTGATCCAAGCGGGGGGACTGGGTGGGTAGCAATACGAAAGTGTGAAATCCCAACGCCCGTGCCGACACCAACTGTAAAACCAAACACCCCTACCGTTCAACCGACACCACACCAACAACCCAGCACTCCCGAACCTATCCCGCTAGTCACCCCGCGCCCTAACCCAACAGAAAATCCCAAACCTGCGGTAATCCAATCACCTAAACCCACAACCGAAACGCCTACAAAGCCGGATACGGGTACACAGACTATTGCGATGCTTCCTAAGCCTGGTACCAAGGTGGATTTGAGTAAAGGAACGGAAATACGTTCTGGTCCTGGCTTTCATTTTGGAAGGACGATCCCTATGCAATATGGCGGGGTGGTACCGCACGCCAACTGGACAGCCTTGGTATTACCTGACAAACCAGTATGCTCGGGTGGCTGGTGGTGGATTAATGTAGATAGGGGAGCTATTGTGGGCGGCGGCAATGGAACCGGATGGGCTGCGTACTCACGGTGCGAGATAGTAGTTACCAATCCCCCCGGGCAACTCCCCAAGATTGGCGAGCCGAGTGCTCCAAGTAGTGGCCTCAACAAAGGAGGGGCAATCGAGCAAAAGTGGCAGGTTGCTTCATTCCTCGGGACACTAACAGAAGCCGAGCGAATTGCTTCTCCATCACCATTTGGAACGACAGGACGAGTTGCAAACTTCCAAGGTGGATTCATCCACACAAGCAACCATGGAACCTATGAAACACATGGCGATATCGCGCAAATGTATTTTCGAGTAGGTGGTTCCGGAAGCTGGCTCGGCTTCCCAATAACTGATGAGTTCATAAACCCAAAAACTG
>CAYJQU010000006.1:0-45320 GCA_964372495.1 uncultured Gammaproteobacteria bacterium | reverse complement strand
GAAACAGTTCGCTGACACTAACGGCGAAATCGAACAAGAGCTGTGGGGGAATTAGCATCAAACCTCTTAGAAACTAAGTTTTCAGCTACTGGATAGAACATTTGGAAGATTCAAAATGAAATCTCCAGGCAAAAGAGGCGCCACTGGATGGTTTCTAAATGCCTTATAGCTAATTTTGTACCAAACTAATTATGCTGATATCGCTGCCTTTAAACGAGGGAAGAGGTCTTGCTTGAGCAATTCCAGCTTTTGGAGATGAAATGCATGCGGATCCCCAACCTCTCGCACCATCTCAGGCTCAGCGGTAACCAACGTGCGGCCTAGCCACTTTGACTCAATACGTCTTAAGTTCACTTCTGCTAAAACGATACCTGTATCACCAGTGCCCTTTTCAGGATAGAATGTCCTTTGCCCTTTGTAGTTGAATCCCAGCTTCCCTTGCGGACCATACAACGCTTGCCACCGATCCTGCTCTTGCGCCAGTTCTACAAGTAACTCCGTTTTCTCTTCTGGTGGTATCCGTGTGTCATCCCTTGCCTCCCACATCCGCTTGAGATTTCTGTTAGAAACTGCGTAAGTAACCTGACATTGTTCACGATTGGCTTCTCTTTGTAAAAAATCAAAATGAGCAAGTTCCACTGAAGTAGCGACACCGTACCTACGCACTAGTGTTACGATTTCACCGACCGCCCCAACAGCGGGTGGAGAAGAAGTGGGAGCTACCCTGCGCAGTTCAGTATCACGAAATCCAACTACCTGCCCACTGGGAACCTCAGCTACAAAAAGAATTGTCTTGTAAGGAGTGGCCTTGTCTGTATACAATACCCAACCCTTTAACTCGATGGTATGAATCCTAAGGTTATCACCATTAGATGTAGACACGTAATAGGTTGGTCCAAATTGGACGCTTTCTGGTAAAGTTTCAATGTATGACTCAAGGTCCCCAATGATAGACCAGGCTGCCTCGACAACATCATTACGTTGTATTTGCTCATACGTTACAGGCATAACTTCAGTCATCGGTCAAACCTCCGTATAACTGCCTTTGCCAAAACGCCCCAGGAAGAAATCAAGAACTCCTTGTCGGCGGGGCGAAAATGACAAGCCAAAAGCTTCGCGAAGCAACGCAAACCTCGTACGCCAGGAGGCATGTTTGAACGCGAACAGGAGACGATTACGTGGAATAAAGTACTCCTGCAATTTTGAACCGGTCCCCCCGCTTGAGGCAGCATTCTTGTGAAACACTAAAGCCTTGGACACATATACCAACTTGAACCCTACTTTATGTGCTCTTACTGAAAAATCGGCGTCTTCATAATAGGCAAAAAAGCGCTCATCAAACAGTCCTATTTTCTCAAAAACATCCCGTTTGACCAGCATAGCGCAGCCAGTACAGTACTCGGTCTCAGTTTGCTCGTCATACTGGCCACGGTCAATTTCATCTACTCCCCGGTGCCTCCCATACACATTTGCCCAATCGATGTTAGCGCCCGCATACCAGATCATCGTATGTCCATCCTTTTCAAAGTGAATCTTAGGACTTGCAATTCCTACAGCAGGATCCTCAAACGCCGGAAGAAGCTTGATAAGTACTCTCCGGTCCGCAACCGTATCATTGTTGAGAACAAAAACATAATCCGCACCAGAGTGTAAAGCAGCACGAATTCCTCTATTATTCCCACCAGTAAAGCCGAAGTTCTCACCGTTCTCGATCAACTCTATACGCTGAAACTCTCTTTTAATTGCATCGACGGAACCGTCAGTCGAACCATTATCGACCACCAGAATGGAGTGCAGAAACCCTTTGGTTTCAACCCTTTGCAGAGAAGACAGACACGCAAGTGTGTTTTTCTTGCCGTTCCAATTGAGGACAACCGTTACAACGCGGCTCATTCCTCACGGCGTTCGACTTATAAAAAATACGCCCGCAATTATGAGTCCCACCCCGAGCCATCGCAACGGCGGCACAACCTCGTTCAAAAATATCCACGATACCAGGAGTACGAGCACGTAGCTTATCGATATGAGCGGATACGCAAGCGAAAGGTTCACCTTAGAAAGAACTACAAGCCAAATCAACAGCGACACCCCGTAAAACACAAGCCCCCCGAGTACAAACGGCGAGGTGAACGCCTGAAGGAAAAAAGTCAGGCCATTCTTTGTCACTGTATCTCCAATAGCGTTCATCCCCTTCTTGATCAAGAACTGCCCTACCACTCCTAAAAACACATTAATAAATACGAGCACAATTGGATTCATATCCACCTCCTTAAGGTACAGTATACACGCTTTCTTTGTTTTGTATCTCTTTCTCAGAATATGCCACTTTCAAATCCTCTCGAACCATAACTTTCACTCCATGATCTCCCATAAGCGCAAAACGCAGGCTTTTCTCATCGGGAAATTTTATTACCGCGCCAGAGGGCAAAATGGAGGAAATCGATGACACTCTTCTTATATACTCCTCTGCAAGACCCGCTACCTTTATAGTCCAATGGGTAAGGTAGGTGAATCGGAGGAGCAGTGCCCCAGCAACAATCCAGGTCGCCAGCAGTACCGTTGACAATACTACCACTCTCGGCTTTCCAGCCTTCCTACTTGCGACAGCCAAAGACCCAAGCGCTCCAAATAACCCAATAGAGCCGACCGTTGCATACATCGGATATGCGTGCCCTGGCAACACGAGAAAAGGCCCTAGTCCTATCACAAACCATCCGAGGAAACCAACTAATGTACGCAGAGAGACTTTGGTGAATATTCCAAACAATAGAACTCCCGACAGCACTCCCGCTAGTACTCTCATTGCAATCATCTCTGTAGCGAAATCTTTCTGAAACTGCGCATTCACCACAAAGGGGACAAGGCTATCCACTTGACGCACCATCTCTTCTGGAATATTGAGTGACCAAGCTGTGTACCAAAAGAGTATTTTGACGTTATCTAGTCCAAGCTGCATCTGGTAGGAACTCTCTCTCTCCTGATGAAATACAAAAAGACGTACTAGTATATAGACGACAGAGAGCACTGTGGGCAACGCAAGTGCGCGTAGGCGCACGGGCTTGACCTTGAAAAACATAGTGGCAATCCATCCCAACAAAAGGGGCAATACAGTCGCTAATTCATGAGTTAACAGTCCCAAGCCAAACAAGAGATACGTATGTACCAAATAGGCGCGGTTCCCCGTATTGATCCACCTGATCCAGAAAAGCAGCATAGCAAGAAAAATGGTGGTTATAGCCACAAGAGAAAATTCAGCAATCCACACCAGAGCAATAAAGTGCAGGAGCGCCGTACCATAAAGGAGTGCGGCCACAAATCCTGTGTACCTGTTTCCTGTAATAAGTCTAATCACTCGCCACACCAAGAACGTGTTTACAAGATGCAGGAGCAGGACAATAGTATGAAATAGTTCAGGCTGCTTTCCCCATACAAGCTGTCCTAATCCATACCAGAGCTGCATAGAGAGCGGTCGATAATACACCACATCCGGTCGTATGCGGAAGTGATGTACAAGATCGGTAAAAGACGCTACGCGATTTGTGGCAAGCAAAAAGAAATCATCCTGGAAGAAATAGACCCCAACAACAAAGCCCCATACACCAAGTACTGCCAGGGCTAGAACGCCGTACGCCGCCAAAATTATGAAACGGTTATACGGGTAAGCCGCAGTAGACATCGTATATACACCCACAAATACATCAAAGACATACGGGCTACTTTGAAACTGGAAACTCCTTCGGTACGATTAGTGTAGACCGTTGGTACTTCGGCAAGTTTGAATCCTGCAAGATGTGCCTTCACAGCAAACTCAGGAGAGATGGCAAAGTTTGATGACTCCAGGAATACTCGCTCGAAAACGTTGCGTCGAAAGCCGCGAAATGCGTTTGTGATGTCATGAACTGGTACACCAAACAGAAACCGTGCAAATAGCGTTCCCTGGGAGCTCAGAAATGCTTTCATCGGATCGAGATTTCCCCGTGATCCCCCAGGCATATACCGAGAACCAAACACCATGTCATACCCCCGCTTAAGCCTATCGAATATCACACCATAGGTCTCCGGATTGTCGGATCGATCCCCCATAGTCCATATAATGACATGTCCGGTGGCATGTTGAGTACCAAACGTAAGCGCTTTTCCCATGGTATTTCCAGGATCCTCACTGCCCTGCCGGGCAACGGGGTGTACCTCCTTGTGCTTTCTTGCGTAGGTAGTTAGTACGCGGCCAGTACCATCAGTACTCCGATCATCCACCGGAATAATCTCAAAATCCCACTGCTTGGCGCGTGCATAGGTAAGTACCTGATCGAGCATCGGTCCAGCATTACGCTCTTCATTGTGAAACGGAATAATAAACGAAACCTTCACGCAAGTCCCTTGGCTTTAAGCTCGGCAAACGCCTGATCAAACTTATCCTCTGCTTGTTGACCCAGCGACCATGCAATAAGCTCCTGCATCCCCTGCTCAAACGAAACTTTTGGAGTCCACCCAAGTACAGATTGAATTTTACTGATATCAGCATAGCAATGCCGCACATCGCCCTTGCGAAACCGATGGGTGATGTCAGAAGCAATACTCACCCGCAACAACGTGGCCAAGGTCTCGGCAACATTCTTTATTGACACAGGGTTGCCGGTACCAACGTTAAACACCTCCCCGTCAGCTGCATCGTTTTCAAGTACTGCCAAGTTTATATCGGCAACATCATGCACCGAGATAAAATCGCGAGTTTGCAGTCCGTCCTCGTTGACTACAGGCGGATGCCCATTTTTCAGTCGCGAAAGAAAGATTGCGGTAACCCCTGTGTATGGATTGGACAACGACTGCCGCGGACCATACACATTAAAATAGCGTAGCGCAACAGCCGGTATACCATAGGCGCGGCAGACCGTAAGCACCATTTCTTCCTGATCTTTTTTGGTAATAGCGTAGATTGAATTGCTATTTTGTTTGGCTTCCTCGTTGGTTGGCATGGCCGTAAGCGGTCCTGCACATAGGGGACACACTGGTTCCCACTCACCCCTTTGCATCTGCTCATCGGTTCGAAGCGGCGGACGCACGACCCCGCACCGCTGGCACCGATACATACCCTCGCCATATGAGCTCATCGACGCCGCCACGACTACCTTCTTTACCGTATGTTTGCTATTTACTAAAAGATCCAAAAGAAGCGCGGTGCCCAACGTATTTACCTTCACATAGTGTTCAATCTGGTACATACTTTGACCTACGCCTACCGCTGCAGCTTCGTGGTAAACGGCCTCAACCCCATCTAAAGCTTTAGATAACACCTCTCTGTCACACACATCTCCTCGGGTAAACTCGACTTCACGCGGTAGATAATCAGGTACAACTTCCGTGCGGTGAACTTGTGGGTCCAGATTGTCTAGCACCCGAACAACGTATCCTCCTGCAAGCAACCGATCAACGATATGAGAACCGATGAACCCAGCCCCTCCGGTAACTAAAACATTCCGTATCATGCTCGCTTTCTACCTTTTGTTAGATGGTGCCATACCCAGAATAAGTCGGTGATGAGTTGGTTCCGACGAAGACACAACAGTATCACAGCATAAACGGTACCGGCAATAGCTACTAGTACAGCCGTTCCCATATAGGAATTCAAAAGTGGCCTCATGACGAAAAGGATGATGCCCATACCAAGCGCAGAAAGACCATACGGCCAGGTCTGGGACCACCAGTTGATGCGCACATGCTTTGATAGAAGTACCAGAGACAAAGGTAGCGAGACAGCAAGTACTGTACTAGAACCCACCATAGCGCCGTTATATCCTATCATATGCACCGCCGGAACAGAGACGAGCCAGTTAACAGTCGTAGCGATCAACATAAAGAGCATTCCTTCTCGTACTTTCCCTATTGCCCAGAGTGCATTGGTAGCTGTGCTTATGACTCCAAACAAAAAAAGCCCCACACTATGTATATAAACGGCCGAAAGAGCCGGCTGCCACTTTCCGCCAAAGAATAGCTGATTGACTGGCCCCACCAGAAATACTACCAGCACAATTCCAGGAAACAATATCATATTGACGTATTTCATTGATGTCTCGATCGCACGTATGAGCAAATCCCTATCATGCTGAATGCGCGCATACGCAGGAAACGTTACGCGGAAGATGTCAGAAATTATTTCGATGGGAGCTTTCGAAATAGTAAACGCCCAGTTAAGATACCCAACCGCGTCCTTACCCGCAATGGCTCCCACATATACCGGCGTTACCGCATCTTTTATCAGCGCAATAAAGTAGTTTGACTGATACGGTAAACCAAACCCGATAAGAGACTTGGCTGCCTGCACATCCCATGCAAGACGAGGCACCCAAGGTGAGACTGCGTACATTGCGCCAACACCCAACACGCCGCGCAGTAAAACCGCCCATACAAAGCTCCATACACCCATGCCAAGTAGCGCAAAGACTATGACTGAAGCCTGATAAGAAACGACTTCTACCACCTCAGGAATTACGACGCGATCAAATTTTAGCGTTCGCTCAAGCAAAATCATGGGAACGGTTTTGAGCGAGGTAAGGAAAAGAGAAATTGAGAGTGCGCGAATCAGCCATATTTCTGACTCTGCGAGGTGATAGACCGTGGCTACATGCGGTGCGATAATCCAAGCGGCCAGCACGAGAAGTGTCACGAGGCTCTGTTGGAGTGTAAAGGTCGTGGCCAGCGTTTTCTGATCAATCTCCTTTTTCTGGATAAGTGCAGCACCTAAACCAATATCAGAGAAAAATCCTAAGAACGTAATGAAAAATGTTACGATGGCAAACAGGCCAAAGTCAGCAGGAGTGAGCAGCCGTGCAAGTACCAAAAACCCTACGTAAGATAGCCCCCGAAGCAGAAACTTGCGAAGCGCAAGTACGAAAGTGCCTTTGACCGCACGCGTGCGTAACGTGTCTGCATCAACTTCTGGCATTGCGGGGGTGTTGCACTCCTATATGGCCAAAAGAGACATCAAAACTGTCCTTGCCAAAATCCGTGGTAGGCACAATAACGGTATAGCGCGGACTTGCGGTATTCATACTAGGAGGGTTAGAGGTACGGGAAAAGAGGTAGACAAAGCCCGTATTAAGCCCACGCTGTGTAACAAAATCAACTTGATACTCCCTTCCCTGGGCATGCGCTTGAATATAGGCAACAGCCTGCTGTTTCTGTTTCAAACTCATGAGGTTTTTGTGGTTTGAAACGTCAGTCCATGATACCATAGTCAGTAGCAGACCACTCGCCATAAGGATCTTTCTTATATGCACGCGTTGCCAACCCAGATCAACAAGCCTACCGAGAAACAGCACAACGATGGCAAATGTTGGCGTTACATAATACTCCGGAACATGTCGCTGATATCCAATAAATGAGACAGCGGGTAAGAGCAACCATAGCACAAGTAGTATCGCGCGCGTTTTGTTCTCGTACCATAGCAGCCGGAGAACACTGACGATTCCTAAAAAGATCAGTATGCCCCAAATCAGTGGAGTGCGCATAGTCACCACACTCCCGATCCCTGATATGAGAACCTGTACGAGAAACGCAGCCCTATCCAGGAGGAGTTGTTCTGATCCACCTTCCCTTAGCACACGAATAGCATTGCCTGTGACAAGAAAACCGTGTCGGAGATCAAAGAGCAGTAATGGAAATCCCAATACAGCTATCGGAATCGCCAGCGAAACAACAGAGCGTTCCCAATATTGTCGCGCGTGCGTAACAAGGAAAACAGTTGTGATCGGAACCATGAATAACCACACGGGCGTAATGTGCACACCCAATCCAAGCACGATGCCCAACAGCAAAAAGCCGTATCCCTGGCCACGCAGTATGCGATCAAACGCAAGAAGCGCTAGAAGCGAATGAGCAGCCAGTAAAGTCGATGGCGCAACCAGTCGATCGTAGAATGAGAACAGTGGAGAAATCCCGTACAGCGCAACTGCTGCGATGGCGGCAGTAGACCCAAACCATCTCGCTCCTGCATACCAAACAATCAGAGAAGTCAATAGGTATACGAGTATGACCCAGGGGAGCATGCCAGATGGATCTCCATGAAAGAGTGCCACAAAGGGCACCAGGGAATAAACGAGCAGCGGACCAATAAACACCCCGCCGACAGACAGCTCTTGGCCAATGAGCGTCCACTTACCTTCATACCAAACCTTTGCTGCCGCACTCCACGCTACTTCCTGATCATAATCAAACGTCAGCCACTCACCTGGGTACAGGAAGCGAATGAGACCACCGACGAGGATAAAAATGATTACTAGTGTTTTTCCAGTAGCGAGTACTTGTGCCATAAGTAAACAACACCAAGCGCTACACCTAAACTTACTGCTATACCCAGCAATTGATCTCCCGTGCGGCCGAGCGCTGCCCGCACCGTATACTTCCCTTTAGGAACAGCAACATCGAGGGTGCCGAAAGGGATTCCCGGTTCTATGGCAGCGGCACGATCATCCACCCACACCTGCCAACCCGGATAGTAAAAGGTGTGTATGCGGACAGTCGATGGTTCTTGAAGCTCTACGGTGCCTTCTGTAACTATTCCTCTGTCATTTATATCCACCACAACGCCAGACCCGGAAACTATCTCCATTTTTGCATGGGGTTTGCGGGTTGGCTTTTCTCGCACCCACACAGGCAGGTGCTCATCTGCATACGTGGTAGTGGACCGGGCAATATGTTCAGCACTTGTGATGGATGCTCCGTCAACCGGGCTTTCGGGCCCGGTACGAAAATACCCGCTGTTTCGTACAAATAGCAGAACAGTTACAGAAAGCGCAATGATAACACCTGCTCTTGTTTTTCCCCCCACTACCGCACCAGCTACAATACTGAGACCAACCATCACAAGCGCCAGCAGCCTCCAGGGATATTGGATAAACAACATAAACGGTAGCAAATCCCACACCGGCTGCGACCACGTGAGAGTAAGCCCTGCGGCCACAACAGTCACCACAACCCAAAACCATAAGAGTAACCGGTTTTCTTTGTAGGTATTTCCCCTAAGTAGCAGCATCGCAACCGACACTATAAAGAGCGCCAAAAATTCCTTAGGGATAAGAAAAGACATACCATCTATGGGTCCTGGTTTGGAGCCGCCATAGCCCCATGGGGAATACAGCAATAGTTGCCGTGGTGTTACGAAGTGGTCACGATAATGAAAATGTGCCAGCAGCGCCTCCTGGAGAATTGTATATTTTCTCTCCCACAAGGCGGGTAGCCAAAACCACGCGGTCAGCCCAATCGAAAGCGGCACAATACTTGCCCATACAAGTGGCACTTTTCTGGTTTGCCACCAGTAAACACCGCAGAGCGCACCCACAATCGGTACGAAGACCATAGCCAGTATGTTGTGCGATAGAATAAGAAGGCTTAAAAGGAGTACTGCAGTCACCCACCATGGCCGAGATGGATTCTCTCGCAGCCGATGCAAAGCTCCCAATAACCAGGGTACTACGCCAAGCGCCACTATCTCTCCAACGCTACCGCGTACATACACTTCAAGTGCCCGATACGGAAACAGCGAGTAGCATACGGCAGCAACAAGCCCCCCGAGGTTCCCAAACAAACGCTTCCCTAAAAAATACATGCCTAGGCTACCAGCAATCAGTACGCTGCCGATGAGTAGTTCAATGGAGCTGTACGCAGGCATACCGAGTAATAAAGGCAATTCTCCCAGCATAAGCGGCAATGGGTAAAGAAAGAGAAACAACGGGTAGCCGTATCCGTGGAGCAAAGGAGTGCCCCACCGAGGCGGGAGTTGTCCCTCTATAAGGGCCTGGTGAAATACCACCTGACGTGTCACATGTACTGGCCCATCGTGCGAAGCAAAGAATCCTGGCTCAACCAGAGGCAGTGTGATAAAAATTGCAAGGGCTAAAGTGAAAAGAAGCGGCCAACGCCTTACCAGTACTTTCGCCATTTGATCGCCCCCGCAATGATTCCTAAGAAGCTGACGGCTGAAATACCATCCGCGAGTAACCGTTGCCTGGTCTCCCCAAATCGCACGCGTACTTCATGAGTACCGGGCGTAACAGGAAACTCTATGAGCCCCCACCGCGGGTTAGGAATTATAGGAACCATTTGACCATCTATTCTTGCTACCCATCCAGGGTAATCGATCGTATTAATCCGAACCCTGATCGGTTGGTCTGACTGAGTAAGAAACCACAGGTCGTTGCTCTTCTCCCTCTTCTTAGTTATCGTACCGGTGCCGTCAACTATCACTACCTCCTCATATACCCTCGCTGGGAGCTTCTCCTTGACAACCTTCGGCATGAACTCATCGGTAATAGTCGTTGGTCCATCGTTTGTTGCGTAAAACGCATCGGTCGCCACTAGGTCATGTTGCTTTCCAGAACGAGCGTATGGAAGCGTGATGAGTATCGAAGCCACGCAGGAGATCACTACAATCCATGCCTTCTGGTTGCGTAGCAAAATTCCCCAGAGTACCGAAGCCACTAGAATACACAGGGCGAGAATGCGAAACGGAAACTGAAAGAAGTCGGCAATGCGAGTCTGTTGCCAGAAAGGGTCTGACCACGGAAGCATCAAGAATATGGCAACCCAAAATACAGAAAGGAGCGGTATGATAACCTTTATCCGAGAAAAGAATGAAAGAATGACTGCAATCCAGGGCACAATACCGACCTGAAAGCTCATCCCATCATGTTCAGTCCCATAACCAGAGCCTTCGAATCCCCAGCTATATGGCAAACGAAAGTCCCACACGAGCTGGTAGGGCCAAATATAGTGGTCAGAAAAAACGGAAACTGGGTTAAACTGCACATACTGTGCCTCAAGCACAATCGGCAGCCAAAACCATGTGGTAAGAAGGAGCATCAGAATCGGAAGCAAAACGAGCCGTTTCTTAAAGATCGACCTCATCCCGAAATAGATGAGCCAAAAGAGAAGAAAGATGGAAAACAAAAATCCCAGGGTATTGTGAGCGAGAATCAAGAGCGCCCACGCAACCGCACCTATGTACAGGTAACGCGAACGACCGCTTGTGGCGAGTTTTTGGATGCAAAACGCAACCAGCGGAGGAAATGGAAAAGCAGATACTTCTCCAACAGAACCACGCACATATAAATCCAGGAATCGATAGGGAGCGTAGGTATATAAAATTGCTGCCGCAAGCCCTGCTTTCAAGCCAAACCAAGAGCGAACCCAGATAAACATGGTGAGCGCAGAAAGAATAGTTGCCGCTGTCAACCATGCCTTTGCGCTCCCAATAATGCCAAATCCCAATAAATAAAAAGCCTCCATGGTCATCATCGGCAGCGGATAGAGAAAATTAAAGGCGGGGTAGCCCCAGGCAAAATTGATAATGGTGCCGTACCGCACCGGAATCTGCCCGTCGCGCAGCATCCGGTGAAACTCGGCAAGTCGAATCAAAAGCGTGTCGCCGTCTTGTGTTAAAAACCAGCCTGGTTGCAGAAGAGACCATAACGCGGGTAGGCACGAGAGCGCAACGAGTAATATCCATAACAAATACTGTCTATGTGCCGCCTTTATGATCATCGCTCTTCCTTTATGCGCAGGAGCCACAAGCCATCCTGCGGCGTTTTGTTATCCAGTCGTGGTTTTGGGACAAACTCTATCTTCTCAACCGGAGCCTCAGGCGGTAGCTGGAGCCTACTCTGGTTTGCAATAAGGTAGGTTCGAACCCCAGTCTGGCGCAGTGCGGGCGGAATCCTTGCCAAATCGTGGTCAACAGGCATTATGCTAACTCCTCGTACCCTATCTAAATACACTTCAAGCCCATTATAAGGATTGCCAAAACGTCCCTCTGCTCCCACTACTACGTTTTGGTCTTTCGCTTGCTTGCGCAAAAACTGCGCATACTGATAAATGCCATGCCCTGATGCCCAGCTGCTTACGTATTGCCAGCGGTCCACATGCGCAAATGGCGCGGTTTCCGGGGCTAGAGCAAGGCGCGTGTCAAACATGATGGCTGGGAGGAGTGAGGCAACCACCAGGGCCAATGCGAACATAGCACGTCTACCCACAACCACCGAGGCACCCCCAAGACCAGCAAGCGGCACTAGCACAGGCAACACTCCTAGTAAGTAACGAGGGTACAATACTTTCCCGGTTACAATGAGAACACCTATCGTAAGACCTCCAATGCCCAACAACGCTAGCCCCGCACGTGGCGATCTCCGAAAAGCGACAATCGTCCCCACTCCCATCCACAAAACAATTGGCCAGGTTACGTTCCCGACAAACCACTCAGCAAGCGAGGAGCTGTTTCCAGATATAATTTCATATGGGCGCTTCAGAAACTCATACGGGGTAAACGTGTACTCCGCAGTGCGGGTGAAAATGGAACGAAATGAGGGTGATACCTTTACCGTGGCAGCTGTCAGCACTGCAATAGTCATCAGAACAGCTAAACCTCCCACCAATCGTCGCAACTTGTAGCGTACGTTGGTGGTAGAAAGTAACAGCGCTATAGAAATAGCCAGGGTAAGCGCAGAGGGTTTGGCAAGAAACGCCGCGCCCCAAAAAAGCCCAGTTAGTCCAGCATACAGCAGAGACCGCCTCTGTATAAAGAGAACGAGCATCACCAAGAACCATATGTGACAGGCAAGTAGTAGGCTTTCGACAAGAGCGAGTCGGTCATATGTATATACATATGGGATGACCGTCCAAAAGAGTGCGGCAAACCATGCTGCGCGCGTACCAAATAGAAGCGTAGTAAATATCCACACGCCTATAAGTCCCACAAGACCAAGAAGGACTGCAAAGATACGTCCTGCAAGCAATGGATCCTCAATCAGAGCAAGGAACGGAATAACGCTCCACATAAAAAGCGGCGTTTTGCCATCCGTTAAGGGCAGAAACAGTTGCCCACTATCACGAGCAATAACCTGTGCCCACCGGAGATATATCGCTTCGTCAGTCACAATGGGAAGCACCCTGATATTGAAGAAACGGGTCACCAGATAGGCGACTGAAAAAAGAGCGCCCTGTAAGTAGGGACTCTTTATCCATCTAACCACGCGCATGTCTTCTCCACACGATAAGTGCCAGTATTGCCCCCAAAATTCCACCGGCAATGGTAACAAGAGTCTTAGTCTGCTGTACGCTCACTGGATACTCGCCAACAAGCAAAAACGGCACGTACCGGAGCAACAGTCCCAGCGCTAAACAGGCCAGCCCTGCGTGCAGCCATCGCGACCGGGGTAACAACGCAGCAGCACTCAACGGCCACACCAAAAACCAGGGATGAAACTCTGCGCCCGTCGCACCTTTATTGAAAATTTGTGCCACGACTATTCCGATTCCTGAAAGTAAGAGGGTCACGCTAATCTTTGCAAATTGGTCAACAGAAAGACGTTTCCATACGAAAACGAGCCACAAGGGAGCGATCATGACGGTCACGTATTTTATGCCGACTGAAAGCCCCAGTAATAACAGAGAAAGAGCTCGTCTCTTGCGAAGTAAAAACCATATGCTCGCAAGTGTACCCACCATCATTACTACGTCGTTATGGGCAGAGACAACCGATTCAACCAGAAGCAGAGGATAGAGTCCCAACAGTATCATAGCGGCTGGTACCAGGCGGGGACTACGTACGCTCACTACTCTCCCTGCAAACCACGCGCTCGTCACATGTGACGAAGCGGCAAGCAGTTTAAATCCAAACAGCGTAAGCACAAATTTTCCACCTCCAAGCAAGGAAGGGACTGCCGAAACAGCAAGCCAAACAGGGCCGTACGGACTATAGCGGTGCGTCCAGTGCATGAACCGAAGCCACTGATCCTGGGGGAAATCGAGTGCTCGATGGGTATATGGATTTTGTCCATACGTCGTCATAATTCGTGCGTCAAACATGTAGTTAAAAACATCATGCGAAAACGCCGGATAGGAGAAGAGGAGTATTCCTGCAGAAAGCAGTACGAGCTTGAAAGCACCTCTATTTGAAAGCAGACCCACAAAGGCTAGTCGCAGAAAGTAGAGCCAAAAAAGAAACAGGCCGGCAATGAGGATCAGATACAAGTTTGTAGAAAGCGGCCGGTTAAAATAACCAAGCTGTATCAATTGTTGCTGCACGTATTGGTATGGACCCCATGAAGACAGCGTGAGATTTAGATCTATTTGTGAGTAGCTGTAGACAACGAGAGCTAGGAGGAAAACAACGTAGCCACTAATTGTTAGTTTTAACATTATACACACCGCGAAGGGAATTTATGCGCACGGTTATGAGATCTCGCAGAGCACGCAGTCCGTCCACAATTGGATTAACCCTTCGTGTCTCGACATGGTGCCATTCAACCGGAATTTCTGCAATCTTGTATCCAAGTTTCTGTGCGACAAAGAGCATTTCTACATCAAAACCTGCAGTCACCGCAGCTCCTTTCACGCGCATTTGTTTATGACCATACAATTGCATATAATCAAAAAGGTCATTGCCTACCGTGCGTCGAAATGCCTTAAATCCAGTCTGGGTATCCACGATGTTCATTCCCAAAATAAGGGTCCGCAAGAATATCATCCCCAGAGCTACTATGCGACGGGTAAGTGGGGCGCCTTCTCGCACCGTGCCGCGCGAGCCAATGACCACATCGTATCCTTGCGAAAATGTAGCCAGGAGCTTATCCGATTCCTCTATGGGAGTGGCTTGATCCATATCGGTAAATAGTACATATTCCGCCTTGGCAGCGCGAACCCCAGTGATTACTGCATTTGCCTTGCCCCCGTGCTGCGCTTCGATGAGGCGAAAGGTCGGATGTTGCGCAACAAACTTTTTTATGATGTCCCGAGATTGATCGGAGCTTCCATCATCCACCACGATAACCTCGTACTCGTATTTCTGGCGCGAGAGAAAATCATACACTTTATGGAGCGCACCCTTGCGTACATTCATCTCCTCGTTATAGCTGGGGATGACAACCGAGAGGTGTATCACCTCATTATTGTAACCAAACCCCCCAAAAAGTGCACGGGCCTTGAGACGAATGCGCCGCTCTCCCTTAAATGATTTAAGTCATTTAAGTCTTAAACGATATCAGTAAACGCGTTATCGGGAAATGTTCTCTTGATAATGCACCAGTTTAAAGACCTTAATGCCGCCGATCATGTCCCACTCTCCCACAATCTCCCCACGGCCGAAACCGGCAATCTCCCACAGAGGACGCCCGAGCGGTTTGCACTCGACAGCTTCGCACACCACTAACAATTGATCAGTTACGCTTTTGCGCTCCGGATCTATCGTGGGGTTGAGTATAGTAGTAGGCGGCCGTCCCCGGAGCTCCAAAAAATACCGATACGCATGATCGGTGTTCTGCTCCGCCATGAGGGCAAAATTGTACGGTCTCCCACTGGTTTGTAAAAGCACGAAATCTGCAATGTCGCGAGTCTGTTTCACGATATGCTGTGGCGGATGCCATAGATATAAACTTGCTAAACCACGGTCTTTTGGAAACGAGGGCTGAAGCATAAAATAGAGAAGGCCTATTACTAAGGCTGCCGAAAGTACACGCAATACCTTTAGCTTACTTATCTCACCGAGTAGGCAGCCAATTAGAATAAACGGTAGAGGAAACAGAAACGCAAAGTAGTAGGGGTGCAACGTTCCCTTATACAGACTTAGGCCCGCAATACCCCCTACAACCCACAGCAGTACAATCCTGAGTAACCTCTGATGTTCTCCAGAGTTCAACCGTTCTTTTACCACTAATCCGATGAGTGAGACCCAGAAGAATATAGTGCTCAGTATAAGATACGGGTTCGGCAGCACCAGCTCATACAGCCGCTGTCCGACAGCATGAAACTGTCGAACGATATCCCATGGGCTAAACTGTGTCACCCCGCTTTGTTTGAGAACAAATTCGCTTATCGTGCGGAAATTCGGAAATCGATGATAGATTTCAAAAGCCAAGAAGGGAAACATAGTTATACAAAATCCCGCCGCAACAAAGAGAAACGCAGGAAGCCACCTGCGCCGTGGGTAAAGCCACAGGATAGCGATACCCACAAGCGGGCCGAGAATCACCGTGAGATAGTGCAGCTGTACATTCACACCAAGAGCGGCTCCTGACAACACAAACCACATCCAATGGCGATTGCCAAACCACAACGGGACGAACGTCAAGAGGGAGAACAGTGGCACCGGGTTAGGATTCCAGGAAAAGCGCGAATGGCGGACAATAAGCGGGGACACTGTCATAAGGAGCATTGCGCAGATTGCCCCAAACGCTCCGCTTATTGTGCGCGTAAGCCAATACACGAGCACCAACGTGACCAGGCTCATACATGCAACCATCCAAGCTGGTCCGATGGGACTGAAGCCAGACAAGATCAACCAGGGTGTAATAAAGTAGTAGTAAATGGGACCCAAGTAAAAGCCGCCAACCGATGCGGTAGGTCCTAAAAATGTGGGTTTCCCCGACACCACCATATTTCGCACTATCCGAAGATCTCTGCCCTCATCCCCCAAAAAATGCAGATACGCTTCTAACTGATAGAATCGCAAAAAAACAGCAAGGAGTAGGACGCTGGCTACTACCATCGCTTCAAACCGATTGGCAACCACCCAGTGTTTGAGGTTACGTAGAAGACGCATGTGCTTTTTTGGCCCGCCAGACAATCCGTGTGTTCAACGTCCAATTCCAGAAAAGACCTAAAATAATACCGATCGCCAGTGAGAGTTGATAATGCAGTCCCAGAAGAGGCGTCAAGGTATTGATAGTAATAAACTGTATGATAGGACTCCCTATGGTAGTAATTTGAAATTTAAGCAATCGATACCAAACTGCCTGACTACGGTCGCGGTCGCGAAAGGTCCAATTTTCATTCAGAAAGAAATTGACTAGAATCGATGCCTCAATTGAAACAGCAGAGCTCCAGAATAACCCACTGTCTTGCACCAGGCCTACAATTTGCCCTGGCTTACCCTTCAGCGGCCGAAGAACGATAGTATAGAAAAGTTTCAATGATCCGGCGTTTGCAACCCAACTTAAAAAGCCGACTATGAGAAATCGGCTTACCATAGAGTAGCGCATGAGTCGCACAGTGGTTACATACGCGGTCAGATCAAGTATATAGCGGATAATTTGATTCTTAGACCGACCGCTCCCCCGAGCTCGGAACACAATGGGTATTTCTACCCACTTCGCGCCCGAAAGAACTGCCTGATAGAGAAATGCTGGCTGGATCACATACGAGCGCGTTTTCCATGGAACTTTATCCAGGTCAACCGCCTCGAAACGCTGACGGGTAAACGCACGATACGATGTAGTAAACTCGTAGATTTGCCACAGTCCCATCATAAGGCGGCAGACCAAACTTGCCCCCATGGTAAAAATCCGGCGATGCGGCGCCAACTGATTTTCGCCTCCTGGGAGGAGACGAGAGCCGAGTACCAAGTCATACCCTTGTTCAAGTTTTTCTACAAAGCGCGATATATCGTCCGGATCATGCTGAATATCGGCATCAAGCTGGAGCAAATAATCAGCGTGGAGTTTGTCGATTGCGTACCGATGTCCTTCAATGAGCCCTCGGCCAATGCCGCGATCTACCTCAATGACATGCAGCTTTTCTTCCTCTTTCCCAAGCTGTCGAGCGAGCTCCGCAGTTCCATCAGGAGATCGACTGTCCGCTATAATCAAATGGAGATCCAGATGTGGAATCTTTTTTTGCTGGGCGAGTACATTTTTGGAAAACTCGACAATGTTTTCGCGCTCGTTATAGGTTGGCGCGACGACAACTAAGCGTTTCACCCCACCCGTTCCCGCCAGTAGGCAAGTAAATCCCGCATAGTTTGCTCAAACGGAATTTCTGGCTTCCAACCTGTCTGCTTGCAAAACTTCGTATTATCTCCCAACAGAATTGGCACATCGGAGGGCCGCATTCGCGCCGGATCCTGCTGCACTTTAATCTTCACATCGGACATGCCCAGCAGGAGGTCGAGCATATCTCCCACCTTGACCGCCTTACCTGAACATATGTTATACACCTCCCCAGCTTCTCCTTTCTCTACAGCCAACAGGTATCCCTGTACAACATCTCGCACATCCGTCCAATCACGCTTCGTGGTCAAATCACCAACGTAGATGACCGGCTCTTGCAATCCTTTCTCTATCATCGCAATCTGCTTGGCAAAAGTTGAGGTCACAAACACCTCTCCTCTACGTGGGCCGGTGTGATTAAATCCACGAGTTCGCACAATAAACATCTCATAGCTCTGGGTGTATTGGTACCCCAAATAATCCATTGCCACTTTAGAGACCGCGTATGGCGACAGCGGGCGTAACGGATTCGCCTCTTTGATAGGAACCTCACTAGGTTTTACCAGGCCATACTCCTCCGACGAACAGGCAATTTGGATGCGTGCATCTATTTGTGACTTCCGAACTGCCTCAAACAGGTTGGCTGATCCTACTAAATTAATCTCGAGAGTAACAGCTGGCGAAGTCCACGAAGCGGGAACAAATGACTGCGCTGCCAGATGAAACACGTAGTCAGGACGCACTTCCAGCATAATCGTATCCAGCGAGTGCGAATCAAGAACATCCGCTTCCAAAATCTGCAGCTTGCCGTTTAAATGGGCGATGTTGTCCTTGTTGCTGCGCCAGCGTGAAATACCATACACATCATGGCCCTCTTTGAGCAACAGGTCTGCCATATGGCTGCCGGCAAAACCCGTGACGCCAGTAATCAGAGACTTCTTTTTGCGAAAACTCTTACGCATGTTTCTCCTTTTTATAACGCTTTCCAAACCAATCAATCGTTTTTTTCAGCCCTTCCTCAATAGAAACACTAGGTGTCCAGGAGAGAAGCTCGCGCGCCTTGGTAATGTCTGGTCGGCGCCGGGTAGGGTCGTCCTGTGGAAGTGGTTTATGAGTAATTGCTGAGTCACTTGCTGCAAGTCGCAGCACCAGCTGGGCTAGTTCTGACACGGTAAACTCTTCGGGGTTGCCAAGATTAATAACGTGGTTTCGCGCACCATTCGTCTCCATTGCTTTTATTATACCGGAAACAAGATCGCTTACATAACAAAAACTGCGCGTTTGGGTGCCGTCTCCATACACCGTCAGTGGTTGTCCCGAAACTGCCTGTCTGACAAAATTACTCACTACCCGTCCGTCATCCTCTTGCAAACGCGGCCCGTACGTATTAAAAATCCGTACCGTACGCACGTCGACTCCGAGTCGGCCGCCGTAAAGGGAAACCAGCGTTTCCCCTAAACGCTTGGATTCATCGTAGCAAGCCCGCGGCCCGACGGGATTGACGTTCCCCCAGTAGTCTTCTTTCTGTGGATGCTCCTTAGGATCCCCATATACCTCAGAGGTTGAAGCAAGGAGCATTCGTGCCTTTTTGTCCTTGGCAAGCTCAAGAAGCAGTCGCGTGCCTTCAGTATTAACTGCAATCGTATCCAGCGCAAATTCCTGATATGATTTAGGTGAGGCAGGGGAAGCAAGGTGATAGATACGGTCCAATGACCCTGAAATCTCAATCGGTGTTCTACCCACATCGCTTTCCTGAAAGGTAAAGCGGGGGTGATCGACCAAGTGGGCTACATTCTCCCGCGGCCCGGTAAGCAAATTATCAACGCATACGACCTCATGGCCTTCCTCTAGCAGTTGCTCACACAAGTGCGAGCCGATGAATCCAGCTCCGCCGGTAACAAGAATCTTCATCTGCCAATGCCAACGTAATGCCACCCAAGTGTTTTGAGGGCATCGGGGTCATAGAGATTTCGTCCATCTACCATTGTCGGCTGAGAAACCAGTTCTGTTAGCTGTGCAAGATCCAGCTTGGTAAACTCGTCCCACTCGGTTGCGACAAAGAGTACATCGGCGCCCTTTGCGGCCTCTTGCACCGAGTCGACTACCTCCACGTTCTCAGACCGCAGAACGCGTGTGGCGCTTTCCCCGGCTACTGGATCATATGCTCGAACCGTAAAGCCACGATCGGTCAAGCGATGAATGATTTTGATCGGCTGCGAGTCGCGCACATCGTCTGTGCCAGCCTTGAACGCAAGTCCTAGAACGCCTACTCGCTTCCCCTTGCCAGCTACGCTGACTATCTTTTCTACAATCGTATGTATTTGCTCTTCGTTCACCTCTTCTACCGCTTTGAGTAACCGAAAATCATAACCGGCTTTTTTAGCAATGGCTATGAGGGCCTTGACGTCTTTGGGAAAGCAGCTTCCTCCATATCCCGGGCCTGGATTTAAAAATGCGCGCCCGATTCTTTTATCAAGCCCGATGCCATCCATGACATCAACAACATCCGCACCCACCCGCTCGCACAGTTTTGCAATTGCGTTTGCAAAGGAAATCTTCATCGCAAGAAAAGAGTTGGCAGTGTATTTGAGCATCTCCGCGCTCTCTACCGAGGTTATGACAAATGGCGTTTTGAGCGGCTTATGCAGTTGAATAAGTACTTCGCGTGCTCTTTCCGAGTCGGTGCCAATGACGATCCGATCTGGATGAAGCGTATCATACACGGCTGAACCCTCACGTAAAAACTCGGGCGCCGAGGCGATATCAAACAGTGCGCTTCCAGCTTTGTGTTTGGCAACCAGTGCCTGCACGATCCGATTCGTTCCCACCGGCACCGTACTTTTGGTTGCAACAACGGTGTAGCCCGTGAGCTTCTTGGCAACCTCAACGGCCGCTATCTCTACCTGACTAATGTCGGCCTCCCCATTAGCAGATGAGGGAGTACCAACAGCGATAAATACAACATCAGCACCCGGAACTCCCCGTGCGTAATCGGTAGTAAAGTCAAGTCGACCCAGACGGACGTTGCGCTTGACCATATCTTCCAGGTCAATTTCGTAAATGGGAATAATACCTTTCTTGAGATTTACAGCTTTTCGTGGATCGCGGTTGACACAGACGACATTGTTACCCAAGTCCGCAAACACTGCGCTGGTTACTAACCCGACGTACCCTACGCCTATCGTGCAAATGTTCAAGTGCGACACTCCTCAGACATTGTTGCCAATGATATGCAATTTAGGCTCGGACTGTCAATGAACACAAACACCCCACGTCTCTTTTAGACTAGCCATTTGGAAATGATGGACATTGACATATCCACGTTCCTAGAGCAATACTACAATCAAATTACTTAGATCTTTTGAAACATTGAAAGGTATTCACTATGGCGCAGGTTTCAAAACGATATCTTCACCAGCAGGTTGAAGGGCGCATCCTAGACCTATTCTGGACTTCGTTATCTTTACTATCAAACAAAGCTGACATGGAGCAATTTCTCGACGATCTTCTCACCCCTACTGAGAAACTCATGCTTGCCAAAAGAATAGCAGTCGCTTTTATGCTTACCAAAGGATATAACTACCCGGACATCAATGAGCAATTAAAGGTAAGTGACCCGACTATCTGGCAAATTAAAACAAAGCTTCAGTTTGCAGGAAAAGGGTATAAGCGTGTTATCGCTGAGATTATGCAGAGAGAAGAGTGGGAAGAGCGGTGGAACAAGTTTGAACATTTCCTGTCTCAGCTTGTGCCGCCAAGGGCTGGAACCAACTGGCGCGAGGTACGTCGCAAACAGTGGGAGAAACGAAGAAAACAACAAAAACCTTTCTGAAATAGTTTAAATGTTTCAAAACATTGAAACCTATTTAGTCTTAACACGGCCTGTGTTGCCGAAAGCTACTCTTCCTCTGAGTCTTCACGAAACGATAGGCGAGTGCACTCGCGTGTACTTAGGTTTCTCCTAATCCTTGCTGTATGAGAACCTCAATCGCTTTCGGGAACGGGTGCATCGTGAAACCGAGGGAGCTCGTGCGGCGGCTGATGGTACGACCGTTTAAGGGGCGGTGCGCGTATTCAGGATTTTTTCGCTCGTACTCGCGCATAGTCCTTCCCTTCACCACCGACTCTGCAATCCCTAAGGCCTTCGCAAGCATCACACCAATCTCAAACGGAGTGTGCCATGATCCACCGCATAAGTTAATCTTCCCGATAACTTTCTGTGTGATAACTGTTTGTATGGCCGGAGCAAGGTCATCAATAAATGTGGGGGTAATATATTGATCGGTAAAAAGTGATGGTAGATTCCTTGCTTTTATCTTACTCACCATCGTGCGCACGAAATCGGTTCGTTTTGCATACTGGGCGCGGAATGGATAGGAAAAGCGCATGATGCATGAGTCCGCGTACGTTTCTACGATCTTCTCTGCCTCGTACTTCGTAATACCGTACCAGTTTATAGGACTTCGCTCACTCTCCTCTTCGTGTGGCTCTATCCCATCATCCCCAAACACAAAATCGGTTGAGGCTGCGTACAAATGCGCACCATACATCTTTGCTGCCTCAGTCACATTTTGCGTACCGAGGACATTCAATTTCCACGCCTGCCCATCTTCATTCCCTGATTCCTTTTCGGCGCCATCCACATTCGTGTAAGCAGCCAGATGGAGCACGGCATCGGGTTGTGCAATACTGAACGTGCGAATGACCGTATCTCGGTGCGTAATATCACACACCTCGTGGGAGAGCGGAATAACCTCCGCCCACTCATCCCACATTTCGATAATCCGAGAGCCTACTAGTCCATAGGCACCGGTAACTATAACCTTTAGTTTACCTGCCGTATTCATTTGAGCTTTCCGCTTTCCTTCAGCGGCTTCCACCACCATTGATTCTCATCATACCAATGCACCGTTTTGGCGAGCGCATCGTCAAATGAATACAGTGGTTTCCACCCTAGTTCCGTCTGTATTTTCGTGTCATCAATAGCATACCGACGATCATGCCCAAGCCTATCTTTAACATGTGTAATCATATCCTCCCCCTTCTCCAGAAGCTTAAGTATCTTCCTTGCAAGATCAAGGTTTGAAAGTTCTGCACTACCGCCTAGGCAATAAGACTCTCCTGCTTTCCCAGAAAGCAGCGTCGCTTCTACCGCCCGAGAATGGTCATCGACATAGATCCATTCCCGCATGTATAAACCATCGCCATATACCGGCACCGGTTTATTCTCAAGTAGGTTGGTGATAAAGAGAGGAATGATTTTCTCAGGCAGTTGGTAGGGCCCAAAATTATTCACGCTATTTGTTATGGTGACCGGCAAACCGTATGTATGGTAATACGCTTTCGCGAGCAGATCAGCACCGGCCTTACTCGCCGAGTAGGGGCTCCGAGGGTCGTAGCGAGAGTTCTCAGTAAACCGGCGCGTATCCTCAAGCTGGAGGGCCCCAAACGCCTCGTCGGTACTGACTTGATGGAACCTCTTGACGCCCTCTTTGAGAGCTGCCTCAAGCAGAATCTGTGTCCCAATCACATTGGTCTCCAGGAAAATACGCGGATTGGCAATAGAGCGATCAACGTGCGATTCGGCCGCAAAGTGAACCACCCAGTCCACCCCTTCCATCGCGCGCTGTACCATTTCCGCGTCACAAATAGACCCCTGGATAAAACGGTAGTATGGATGTGCAGCTACTGACTTCAGATTATGAAGGTTTCCTGCATAGGTCAGCGCGTCCAGATTAATGACTTCATCCTGTGGGTGGTGTTCAATCCAGTAACGGATAAACCCCGAGCCCATAAAGCCCGCGCCGCCAGTAACGAGAAGCCTCATGATGGCTTTTGTTTTTCAGCCCAGAAGCGATTTGCCTCAAGCAGTGTATCGAAGGTCCCAGCATCCCGCCAATATCCATCAAGTATCGCCCAGTGCAGCAGCCCATCGCGCAGGTATGCGTTATTTACATCTGTGATCTCTAGCTCTCCTCGGTTAGAAGGCCGTATGGTTGCTATATGCTCAAATACCCGGCCGTCATACAGATACAGTCCGGTTACCGCATAGTTGCTTGGCGGGTCCTTCGGCTTTTCAATAATCCGTGCGATCTTTTGCGGGTTCTTTTCATCAAACTCAGGGACGCCAAAGCGATGCGGATCGGGTACTTCCTTCAAAAAAATCATGGCACCGCTTGTAAAGTTTCGCACCGCCTTGGAGATATCCGCATCTGTTGTGTTGTCCCCAAGAATCACTGCAATCGGTTGGCCATCAGCAAAGTCCGCGCACAGACGCAACGCGTCAGCGATACCTCCTTCTTTTTCTTGAAACGCATACTCCAGATGTCGTACGCCTTGGTCTTTGCCGTTTTTGAGCACGCGCAAAAAGTGCCCTGCATGAGGTCCGCCGGTCACGATCATAATATCGAGAATCCCAGCATTAACCAAAGTCGCAATCGGGTAATACACCATTGGCTTATTATAGATCGGCAGCAGATGCTTATTGGTCGCGTAGGTAAGGGGGTACAGCCGGGTTCCCAATCCCCCTGCAAGGATAACCCCTTTCATGCATCTCCCCTAGCGAGTAGCAAGTAACACATAGCCAATAGTGATAGCAAGTGCGGCTATCATAACATACTCCAGAGTAACGCGCAGTTTAAGCGTTTTCTGAAGCGCATGGTGCACAATCCCCCATACAACATACAGCGCAGCAGCGCTCACCACCACCATGAATTGTGCTGTCGGTTGCTGCACGAGGATATAAAACACCATGAGTAACACGAGCATTACTGCCAGCAATAGATACCGCAACACCTACAAAATCCTCCCTGACCTGAAGAAGTACAGCGCCATGATGAGAAAAGCAAGGAGCATCAGGTGTGCCGCATTGCGGCTGCCCGTCCGTGCCACTCCCCGTCGAAATAATACCATATAGTCGAGAATCAGAAGTCCTCCAAGGAAAGCCAGCAAGATAAGCGCAAATCGCTTACTTACCCCCAGTGGTGACAGTAGCGGCTGTTCAACAGCTACTTCCTTTTGTCCATATGCTCCACCGGTCTTCCCCTGCGGCTGGCCGAGCAACACACGCTGTGGTTTGCTACCAGACAAGCCTATTGGCGCCGGCTTACCAAACATATGAACGACCAATGTCGTTTCAACGCCGTTCATAACACCGTTCATCACAGCTACGCCCATCTCTGTATACTGTGCGTTGATTAAGTTGTCCCGATGAGATGGGGAAGCAAGCCACGCATCAATAACGGTCTGGGGATCCTCAAAGTTACGTGCTAGGTTTTCTCCTGCCACGCTATAGGAGTAACCAGCATCAGTGATAAACGTCCACGGAGGTATCCCTGTTGGAGATACGTGCGCCCAGTAATCCTTGGTAACCATATCTTTGGCCTTTTCCTGCGCCGCCTTAGCCAGTAATGCATTGACCGAAAGCGGGGGAACGCCGCGCGTTGTGCGAGCGGTATTAGCGCGCTCAGCAATCTCCTCGGGAGTTATGGAAGAAGCGTAGCCTAAGATACTGGGACTTACCTGCGGCAGCGTCAGAGCACCCCAGCCGATTGACAACACCGCAGCGATATACAGGAGGAAAGAAAACGGATGCCACGCGTGCGCCCGGTGATGGGTATCTTTGTGGGGCAGTATCAATCGACGCATGGAACTATTCTATCTCCGTCTCTCGAGCGCGTACAGGACTACGCCTGAACCTATGATAAGAAGGCCTCCTGCCATGAGGCCAATGCCGAGTTTTCTATTTCCAAAAATAGACCCCGCAACTAATCCTGGAATCGGAGACGGGGTAGGCGAGGGAGTCGCACTAGTCTCAGTACCTAGTATCTCACCCCGAGGAGTTGGCGACGGTGTTGGGGTGGGAGTTGGTTTTGGCGTGGGCTGGGGACTAGGCCTAGGACTTGGCGTCGGTTTTGCGATAGGAGTAGGTGAGGGCTTTGGCGTTGGGGTAGGAGTGGGCGTAGGGGATGGGGAAGGGGAGGGAGTGGGGGATGGAGACGGGTTCGGTGTAGGACTCGGTGAACCGCCTGGAGTTGCATTTGTTGCCCCCGGTGATGGATAAACGCCTCCATCCGGATACTTAAACCACGTATTGCTTCCGTCCGGACTTCTCCCTATTGACTGAGCCCTGCCAATACTGGACACTACCCCGCCCGAGCTACCATAGCTTACTGTGTCGACTGCCACGTCCTCTGAGTTGTAGAGGGTAATTGTTTCAGCGCCAGAATTATTCATCCAACCATCAGTTGGCAGGCTAAAGAGGTAGAATTTTTTGGGCTCAATAACTGTCGAGCTGCCGGTAATAGTTTTTTTGGCTCCTGCAGCATCTTTGAAATACCAATTGTTCAGATCTATATTATGCGTTGCTTGCTGACTATCTTGATAGTATATCTCTACCCACTCGCCACCAGTGTCCGGATCCGGCATAAACTCATTGATCTTAATGTCACTGTAATTCGTAGCATGGACGGATGGGGCTAGTAACACACATACCGCAGCTAACGCTGCAAAAGAAAAAAGTAGAATAAACATTTTGCATTTATACATCATCTTGCCTTCTCAAACCGTGGCGCGAAGAACTCCACCGTTTTTTTCAAGCCCTCCTCGAGCGTCGTTTTCGGTTCCCATAAAAGCTTGTGC
Source organism: uncultured Gammaproteobacteria bacterium (assembly GCA_964372495.1). Taxonomy (GTDB): domain Bacteria; phylum Patescibacteriota; class Microgenomatia; order JAUYPR01; family JAUYPR01; genus CAYJQU01. The sequence goes on along the minus strand of CAYJQU010000006.1, from coordinate 18,930 downwards.
CGCGCAAGGGTACTGTCCAGCACACTCACTTTTGCCTCTCCTAATCTTGGAGGTGCATAGTGTGCCTGTATATGTGTCCCCATTTGCTCCTGAATCTTTCGCAAGAGCGTATTCACGCTCACCCCCTGACCCGTACCAATATTAAATGTCCCGGTTACCGACGTGCTGAGGGCTGTTGTATTTGTTTCCACTACATCTCCCACGTACACATAATCTCGCTGCTGCTCCCCATCTCCAAAGATAGTAGGTGTTTCCTTTGCAAATAACTTCCCGATAAAAATAGACACGACACCCGCTTCGCCATGCGGGTCCTGCCTTGGGCCAAATACGTTGCCGTAACGAAGCGAAATCGCCGCAATCCCATAGATCCTTTGGTACATTGCAAGATAGTATTCGCCCGATAGCTTCGATACCCCGTACGGCGACTGGGGGCACGGAGGATAATTTTCAGAAGTCGGTATTGTGGTTGCATCTGGATAAATTGCTCCACCTGAGGAGGCAAACACCACTTTTTTCACCCCAGACACCCGTCCCGCCTCCAGCAGATTTAATAAGCCGACAATATTTACCCGTGCATCAAATGCTGGATCTACCATTGACTTACGCACATCTATCTGTGCTGCATGATGGTTTATCACCTCAGGTCGTTCCTTATAGAGTATCTCCGCCACCTTTGGGTCTGTTATATCAGCCTCGTACAATATGGCCTGCTCATTCACCTGCTCGCGTTTTCCTGAAGTTAAGTTGTCAAGCACAACAACTTGGTGACCCTCCGCGCACAGTGCATCCACTACATTGCTGCCAATAAACCCTGCGCCGCCGGTGACTAACACCTTCATTAGTAAGCTACCTCAACAGGAGTTTCTTTGGACCGTTTACCGTTTACCGGGATATTCAGTGCAAACGAGAGTGCCTGACCCACTGCTGCCCCCACGCGCAAACCAGTGAATGAGCCAGGACCGGGGTGTATTGTGATGGCAGTCAGGTCGTGTGGACTTGCGGAAGTGCCTCTCAAAAGCTCAATGATAGCTGGCAAGAGACCCTGAGAATGCCACGTATCACTTTGTGCCTCTATCTTGTCAACTAAGCGTCCATCTTGCAGCAGAGAAACACTCATCTTCTCGCGAATGGAAGTGTCTACAGCTAGTGTCATATCATGGTGAGCACACAGCTATCTCAGGAGTTTCAACTGCCCCTCTTCTGACAATACAAGGCGGTTGCCGTGTGCAGTTCACTATAGTCGATTCTACTCCAGCCCCTGGCTTGCCGTAAAGCACATAGTCCACTTGGGACATTACTTTCGGATCAAGCCCCTCTTTCTCTGCAACAGGAGGCCGATCATGTACATTAGCAGAGGTCCCCACTATTGGCAGCTGCAGCTCTGATAGCAGCGCTAAGGTAGTTGGGTGATTTGGCCGCCTAACTCCCACCGTATTGCCTCCTGCCAGCACCAAAGGAGCGATGCGATCAGTTTGTGCGGGAAGCACAATAGTCAAAGCGCCTGGCCAGTGTTTCTCCATAAGCACGAGAGCTGCTGCCGGCACCGACTCGGCAACATACATAAGCTGCTCTTTGCTTCCAACAAGAAGCGGTACCGGGAGAGTCCACGGACGATTCTTGACGGCAAAAACTCTCTCCACACTCTTTTGCAGGTCGAACCGACACCCGATCCCGTAAACGGTATCAGTTGGATACACTACCACGCCCCCGTCGCGCAGTATGCGCACTGCCTCAGTAACATGTTGGTGATCAACCCCGTTCTCCCGCTGCTTGGCAATAGAAATACGACGCTCGCTGCCCTCCCTCATCGTAAAGGCCACCTCTACGTACTCTCCATCACCAAACGTAAGTTTCTCTGCCCACTCAATTAAGATAGTCGCATTCGGGTCAGTAAGCAGCTCTGCGATTCCCAACTCTTTAGGATTTACTGCGTCGGACAAACGATACAGGTCGAAGTGATGAACCGGACCATATTGGCGGTGCAGTTGAAAAGTAGGGGATTGCACGGGAGTATTCACACCCCTCCCACGGACAAACCCGCGCACAAAGGTGGTCTTGCCGCTTCCCAAAGGACCCGTGAGTAATACGAGCCCGCGTGGAATTTGCTTACTTAACGCAGCCCCTAGTTCTTCCGTCTCGGACGCGTTGTACGTGACCACTTCCATATACTCACTCCAGCAATAATACCTCCTAGCGTATCAAAACTTACATCTCGTAAGTAATTGCTCTCCCTGCCGACAACGAACGACTGGTGGTATTCATCTGATATACCATACAGGATAACCAACAGAAGAGAGAAAAAGTGACTCCCGGCTGAGCGGAAGGCTAGTACATACAAAATTGCGTATTCAACCACATGCGCTCCTTTAAAAAACCAAAATTCCCACCACGCTGGATCTTCTCTCCTGATAGAAGGCAATGAGGAAAAACTAAAGATTACCAGGCACCATAATGCCACCAACATCCAATTACCAACGTTGCTGTTCATCTCGCTTACTATGCTGCCTCCTTCTTTGTTCAGCGTACACACTGACTATCGTACCCACGAGAATCAAAAATATGAGGAGAAAAATTACTATAGGGGGGTTGGATCGTTCGTGTTGCTCCAAGATCTGCCGCTCCTTTTCTAGTTGGAGGTAAGAAGATTCAGTGGCGATCGAAAGGGTTGCAGGACTCGGAATTGTTAACGCACTCATTGCAAATGCCAATACAGGCTAAAAAGACCGCTCCCGTGATCGATAAACCGAACATTAATGGGACTGCACCCCCCATAATAGAGCACGCCACTATACAGAGTGCCAGAGGAAACCGCCTTTACGGTCCAATCTCCCCCTGGATATTCCTCAGGAGCCATGTCGAGCGCTGTATGAAAGTGGTTAGCGTAGCGAGATGACCATGCGGTGCCACCATACCCTTGGGTAACTTGCGGCTTGGCAAGCGGCCAGCTCCAATTTCCTACTCCCACCACGCGCTGCTCAGGAGATCGATTATTCGTCCAGTAGTAAAGGGTGCGTGGATTTAAGTGCGAGCCCGGATCTTCAAGCGTACCCCCCAGTTCATCTCCTGTGAGCTTGGCATTCGAGATAGTCTCGAAATGCAAGTGGGGACCGGATGAACAACCCGGTGCACCGGTGTTGCCCATTTTACCTACCGTATCCCCGGCGCCAACCTGACCTATTGTCTTTAGGCCATCAACTTCTATGCTATACGTTACTTTTCCATCAGTAACGGTAATCTTTGCAAGCTGGCGCGCTTCACCCTGCAGTAACTCGATAAGTTTACGGTACCTTTCTTCATCATTTTGTGTCACTTTCAACAGCGCTTCCTTGTCTGCCTTTTGCTTGGCAAGGGTATTTTGACTTTGCTCGAGACTCGCTTTTTCTTTTGTGATACGTTCTCTCGTCAGCTCAATCTGCCGCTGCTTTGCTTCTAGTAAGCTTTTATGATCAGTGTAATTTTCCTTAGTCGCTTGCATCTGATACAGCAAGCGACGGTCATTCAGCTGCACAATACGCAGATATTGGTACCGTACCAAGAATTCATCAAAGCCCTTGGACGAAAAAAACAGCTCCACCGGTGAGATGCGTGTACGCATATAGGTTTCGCGGATCCGGTCAACGAGGATGCTGCTTAGCTCGTCAACGGTCGACTGGATGCGATCAATCCGGGTCGACAGTTCTTCTATCTGCACTACGAGTTCGTTTAGTTCCTTCTCAGCCTGGGCTATTTTGTTCTTTGTCTCAGCGACCCGTAAGCCCGTTAGCTTAATTTGGGTGTCCGCGTAGGTAATTTGCTGTTTAAGCGTTTGTTCCTGCTTTTCAAGCCCAAGCAAGTCCTGTTTTGCTTTTTCCTGTTCTGCAAGAATCTGCCGGAGGCGCTCTTCGCCCTGTTCAGCCTGAGAAGGACCGGGCAAGGGAGATGGGGAGGGGAAAAGCGGAGGACTCGCTGTAGGAGTGGGCTCCCCAATTGGGGAAGGACTTGGCGAGGGAGACTGAGCAAAAACTAGATCTGACGAAAGCGTCACCAGGAACTGAGCCATGCACAGACCCAAAACTACTAGATAAATTGCAGTCGGACGTTTCATAGCAAAGTCCTTGTGCCGTCAAAAGCGAAGATACCGACGAACGGCGAGTATACTGCCAAGCGTGCTGGTAACCACGCCTACTCCCATGGCAACTCCCACAAAAGTAAGAAAGGTAAATAAGGGAATCGGTAAGACGAGTACGTCTCTGAGTAAATCTTGGTATACTCCTGCCAGATATGGCAAGCTTAGATACGTAGCAACGCCTGCAAGGATAGGCGCAAGCACCCCATAAAACAGCGCCTCCCAAAGAAACGGTTGATAAATAAACCACCGTGAGGCGCCGATAAGGGCCAGAATGTGTAACTCCTCGCGGTGAATGTATGCCCGAAGGCTAATAATAAACAATGAAATAAAGATGAGATTGATAGCCAGCATGCTTATGAGCACTATACCGACAAGCCGCGTGGATCCGGTCCACGCCATGAGTCGATCGGTAACATCCTCTAAGTGATCCACTCGGAGAATTCCCGGTTGCTTCTTTAAGAAATCAGCAATCTCTTTCATGTGCTTAATTTCAGACACTGATATGTCAAAACTTGCAGGGAGGGTTTGACTAAATACAAATTCTGCAAGCCTGGGCTCGTCCTCGGTCTCCTTTTTGTAAATGGCCAGCGCCTCTTCTTTGGACACATAGGTGACTTCCTTCACTTTTCCGGTCGCAAGCAGTTCCTGTTTTAATTGATCTATCGCCTCAAGCGTTATATCGTCTTTAAAATAGGCAAGGATCTTAGGACGTGCCTCGAAGTACTTAAGGAGCTGATCCGATCCTAAAACAATCATGATAAAAATCATGACCACATAAAAAGTTGACGCAGTCATAATAAGCGCAGCAAGTGTTTGGTAGGGACTTCTCCTGATGTGACGCCACGCGGTATCAAACCGCATAGGTTCCTTCCTCCTGATCTTTCACAACAGCTCCTGCATCCAGCGCCACTACTCGCTTTTTGCGGCTGTTGACAATATGTGCGTTATGAGTGGCCAGAACGATCGTGGTGCCTTCACTATTTAAATCTTCAAGCAAGCAAAGCAAACTTTCGGTGTTTTTAGGATCAAGATCGGCCGTGGGTTCATCTGCAAGAAGAAGTAGAGGATTATGAATAGTAGCGCGGGCAAACGCCGTGCGCTGCGCCTCACCGCCTGAAAGCTGTACTGGAAATAGACGCGCTTTACTGGCGAGTCCAACCTTTTCCAGGGCTTGCATGGTACGATCGGCAATTTCCTTCTTGGGAACTCCCATCACTTCTAGTGTAAGCGCAATATTTTCAAAGACGGTGCGATCGGAGAGCAGCCGTAAGTCTTGAAAAATGACCCCGAGGCTTTTCCGCAAAGCTGGAATTTTCCCGCCACGCAGTTTGCTCAACTCGAGTTCACCGATACGTATACTACCCCCCGTAGGCTTGATTTCACGGGTCAGTAACTTCAAAAAGGTAGATTTTCCTGCGCCAGAAGGTCCAATAATGAAGACAAACTGCCCTTCTGGGATTTCAAGGTTAATATCGGATAGGGCAATAGTGCCGTCGGGAAACTGCTTGACTACAGATTGAAAAACAATCATACCCTACTGCCGCGGACACGTACCAGTTTTCTGACTGATACGTCCAACATCCATAAGCCACCCAACTTTACGTGATGCATGCGATTCTCCCCAAACCGTAACCCTGTCCCCCTCATATTTGCTCAACTCAACTACTGATGAGGTAAGGTACGCATCTTTGCCCACTTCACCGGTTACTAACCGATACGTCCCATCATAAGTGGCAAGGTCGCTCTCCTTGAGGGCTTCCAGCTTTCCTTCGGCGCACACTGAAAATGCCTTATCTTCCTCTGCGCTTTTAGGACGTTCTTTTGGCTGCTCCACCGTAGCTTCCGGTGAAGACGCTTGCTCGCCCGAAGAGTCCGCCAGGAGATATCCAGTGGCGGTACCTGCGGAAACGATTGCGAGTGCGCCTACCACGAAAAGCAATAAGCGGCCTTTATTTGGAGAAACAATCGTGGGCTCCGCGACTGGCGTCTCACCAGAGCCTTGCTGAGCAGGTTCCATTGCTCCCCCATGCTACCAAAAGTGGCGCCTATTTGGCAACACTGAGGGTACGCAGTTGTGCCTCGACAAAGATGGTGAGATCCCCGTCGAGTACCGCGTCAGTATCACTAGTCTCTACCTGGGTGCGCACATCTTTTACTAGATGATAAGGGTGCAATACATAAGATCGAATCTGGTTCCCCCAGGAAGCTGCTTTCACATCCCCCCGAAGTTCCTTCCTGACTGCCAAACGCTGCGCCTCTTCTCGCTCCCACACCTTAGCACGCAGAATCTTCATGGCATTCTCTCGGTTCTGTGCTTGCTGTCTCTCGGTCTGACAGGTGACAGTGATACCTGTTGGGGTGTGGGTAAGACGTACCGCAGTACTTACTTTATTGACATTCTGTCCCCCATGGCCGGTGGCACGAAAGGCTTCAAATGCAATATCGTTGGGGTGGATACTGACCTCCCCTCCTTCCTCAAGAACCGGCAGGACCTCGGCAAGCGCAAACGAGGTATGTCGCATCTTTTCTGCATCAAACGGCGAGATACGGACTAGCCGATGTACCCCCGCCTCAAATCTAAGATACCCATACGCATAGGAGCCGAGCACCTGCAACGTTACCCGTTTGATACCTGCCTCCTCCCCCTCTGAACGGTCCACTTCTTCCCATCGCCAACCCTGGCGATCAATATATCGCTGGTACATCCGCAGCAATATAGCTACCCAGTCATTCGCCTCTGTCCCACCCTGCCCTGCATGAATAGAAAGGAATGCATCCGCCTGGTCATGCGGCCCGGAGAGAAATAGCTTGAACTCAAGGGCGCGCAACTCTTTTTCAATGAGTCCAAGCTCCTGGGCCAATTCCTTTTGGTGCTCATCAGCCCTGTCGGAGAAAAGATCAAGCATCTCAAGCAAATCTGCTATCCGCTTTGTAAGTGACTCAATTGTGAGGAGATCACTCTTTAGATCGGTCAGCTCGCGCATGATCTCCTGGGCATGCCGCTGGTCTTGCCAAAAAGTACTCTTTGCAGCCTCCGCTTCAAGATGCCGAATGCGCTTGCGCTTTTCGTCCACGCCAAATGCCTTCGGCAGTGCCTGGATTTTTTCTTCCGCCTCTCGCGCTTTCCCCCGTATATCATCCATCATGGATATGATACCAAAGATCTACCTAGGATCCGACGAGCAAGATATCCAATGCTCTCATGCGTACAGTCCTGGGGTCAATGGCCGCGAGAACGCGGGGGTTTAAGAAGCGGATCACTTCCGCTTCATGCGGCCAGTCAGCTAAAACATACCCATGATTTCTCACCGCTTCATCCTTAAGCGCTTCAAGCAACTGCTGGATCTCTGAAGAGGGGGTAATTTTCAACCCGGTGGGTTCTGGTACGAGCTTGCCATCTGTTCGCCGCTCATCAGTCATAGGTTGCGATCTGCGTAACTCTACACTTCTACTACCTCCCCTGTCAAGGCAGCGACACGTTGATACTAAAACCAAAAAGACGCGGGTGCTTCCCGGGGTGGTTCCATTGGAACAGGTGAAGGCTGCGGTTGACAGTCTGTTAAAAGAATCCTCGTAAATTTCCCCTTATATTGAGATATTTCTTCAGATCTCGAAACAGTTGTTCATTAGAAGAGTACACTACCCCAACAAACCTTGCCCTTGTGGCAGTCTTTACATACGAAGGTTTGTCGTCCACGTAAAGGATTTCGATTGGCTTCACCCCGATGTCGCTTGCAATGCATTCAAATGCGCTCGGATCGTCCTTGTTCAGCCCCAACTCTCCGACGGAATACATTTTTATAAATACATTCTTGAGTAGTCTTTGTGCCTCAGGAGCTTTATAGGTAGTGCCGGTGGTAAACAAATACAATGGGTAGGTAGCCTTTATTTTGGCAAGAAAATCCAAAAGTTCCTGATTGAACTGATAGTATGTTGAAAAGGTCGAATCCGGCTCCCCTGCCATTTTGTGATACAGGTTCGTAAGCGTACCTATGTATCCTCTGTTCCTGGGAAACAGGAGTACTCGCGCAAAGTCAAATACTAGTGCTTTGATCATCTGATGTACTATTGGGCTGATATATTACTAGAAATGTTGCCCCCAACTACCTCCCATGACACTTCTTGTACTTCCTCCCTGACCCACAGGGGCACGGGTCGTTGCGGCCTATCTTGGTAGCTTTGGCTTGTGCTGGTGGAGGCGAGGTACCACCGGCAGTTTTTGCTGGTCCTGAAAAGATTTGTTTTGGTGGCTGCGGCGCGGTGCTCTGGCCCGATTCGATCTGAATCCGAAAAATACGGCGAGTTACTTCGTAATCAATATCTGCCATGAGTTTTTCAAAGAGGGTGTACGCCTCAGCTTTATACTCCACAAGCGGATCTCGTTGCGCATATCCGCGAAGTCCAATCCCTTCTCGTAGATCATCGATTGCATCCAAGTGATCCATCCACAGCGAGTCTATCGTCGACAACATGGCAAATTTTTCTATCTGGCGCATAGCGACCGCGCCCATTTGCTCTTCGCGTCGACGGTACACATCGGCCGCCACTTTTTGCAAAAGCTCAACTATTTGGTCTTCGCTAGAACTTTTGGCCAGCTGACCAGCCAGTTCTCTCAGCGACCGATCGTCAAATGGAATAATAGAGGCAAAGTCGGACACTACCGCCTCAAAGACATCAGCAGCTAAACCTTCGCTTATGTGAACACGTACTGTATTCCGTATGGCTACATCAATCTTTTCCTGAATTTGACCCATCAGGGGACGCTCCTGATCTGCGTCGAGTACTTCGCGCCGCAAACGGTATATGATCTCCCGCTGCTTATTCATCACGTCGTCATACTCAACGAGGTGCTTGCGGATATCAAAGTTGTGCCCTTCCACCTTCACCTGCGCATTCTCAATAGCCTTGCTCACCATCCCATGTTCAATCGGCACATCCTCAGGGATTTTGAGCATCGTCATCAGACGCGCAACTTGCTCGCCGCCAAATAGGCGCATAATGTCATCGTCAAGCGCTACAAAAAACCGGCTCGCCCCCGGATCTCCCTGCCGGCCGGAGCGTCCCCGCAGCTGGTTATCTATACGCCGCGCTTCGTGTCGCTCACTTCCTATCACAAAAAGCCCACCAAGCTTCTCAACCCCGTGGCCAAGTTTTATATCCACGCCGCGCCCTGCCATATTCGTGGCAAGTGTCACCGCTCCTTTGTCACCCGCTTTCTCAATGATGAGCGCCTCACGCTCGTGGTTTTTGGCATTGAGCACCTCGTGCGGAGTACCCTTGCGCTTGAGAAGCTCGTGAAGGATCTCGTTCTTTTCGATTGATGTGGTACCAATGAGCACCGACTGACCCTTCTTGTGAAGCTCCAAAACCAGGTTTGCTATGGCGGTATACTTAGCCTTCTGCGTCTTGTACACTAAATCCGGCAAATCCTGTCGAATCATAGGGCGGTGCGTTGGAATTACCACCACATCCAGGGCATAAATCTTATGAAACTCCTCTGCCTCGGTCGCAGCAGTGCCTGTCATACCGGCAAGCTTTTCGTACATGCGGAAATAATTCTGGAAGGAGATAGTTGCAAGCGTGCGCGACTCTTGTTGGATCGGAACGTTTTCTTTAGCTTCAATCGCTTGATGTAGTCCCTCTGAATAGCGTCTTCCAAACATGAGTCTTCCGGTAAATTCATCAACTATAACCACCTGGTTTTCCTGCACTACGTAATCTCGATCTCGAAAATAGAGGGTCTTTGCCTTAAGTGCTTGTTCGATATGGTGAATAGTTTCGAAATCTTTCTCATAAAGGTTAGTTACCCCTAAGCGCTTTTCGACCTTGGTGATGCCGTGCTCGGTCAGATGCACCGTGCGTAACTTCTCGTCAACCACAAAATCGGTCGTAGGAGTAAGTGTCTCAATAAGCTTGGCAAAGTCATAGTATTTGTGGGTCGGCTCAGTGTCGGGAGCCGAGATAATAAGCGGCGTGCGCGCTTCGTCGATAAGGATGGAGTCAACCTCATCAACAATTGCATAGTGATGTCCCCGCTGTACCATACGTGAACGGTCCCACACCATGTTGTCCCGGAGGTAATCAAAGCCAAATTCGTTGTTGGTACCATACGTGACATCCGCTTCATACGCCTCTTTGCGGCTAATTTCCCGCAGGTGAGAAAGCCTCAAATCGTCTACGTTCTTGTCGGTATAATCTGGATCGTAGAGGAAGGAACGCTCATGCACAATCGCAGTACATGACAGCCCAAGCGCATGGTAAATCGGTCCCATCCAGCCCGTATCACGTCGCGACAGATAATCATTGACCGTAACTACGTGTACCCCCCTACCAGATAACGTATTTACATACACCGCCGGAGAAGCACTCAAGGTTTTACCTTCACCAGTCTTTTGCTCTGCAATTTTCCCCTGGTGCAGGACCAGGGCTGCAATCAGCTGCACATCGTAGTGACGCTGGCCTAGCGTCCGCTTTGCAGCTTCCCTCGTCAGCGCGAACGCCTCTGGAATTAGACTATCAAAGGATTCTCCTGATGCAAGGCGTGCTTTGAGCGAGGCAGTACGACCCTTTAGCTCCTCCGGGGTAAGCCCGGCAATTTCTGACTCAAGTGCGGAAGCAGCAGCAACAAGTGGTTTTGCCCGATTAATCTCCTTCTCATTCGTGTCCAAAAACTTGCCCAAAATCCCAAGCATTTGGGATCATTGTATCATGTTTCCAGGAGAAAATGTTTTATACAGTACGTTTTTCTGGCGCGCGCGCTTGAGGCAACAAGTGTCCAGCAAAGGCAGTTTCTACTTGGTTCTGGAACCAGTTGAAAACCGTTACCGTCCCAAACGAATCGATCTCTGCAGCCAGCCTACCATCGTGTAGGAGCCGGTAGATTTTCCCTGCAACTCCATTATAAAGGTCATCGTACACCGTTTTATCATGCCATAAACTATCGATATCGACTCCACTCGCCAGTTTAAACGTCGCGGCTACCTTCGGCTCCTGGCAACTTCCATTCTCCGCTTCCCCAAACGTATGGCACGGAACACAATGGTACAGAAGCCTTCTCGCCTCACTTGGGGAATTTAGAAGCCGCATCTCTGCACTACACTTGCACCGTGTTTCACGATCAAACAGCATGCTTGGAACACACAATCAACACATTCGACGCCGCAAAACGCGACGGCAATCGATTGACCTCTCTAATGTAGAAAACGCCGCGCAGCTTGTCAATATATACGCGCGACATCTGTTTATGCTTTCCATAAAGCAGTCGATTGACAACGATAGTGCCATGTGGAGCAAGGATGCGACGAAGTTGGGTAAGCCATGCACGATCCTCTAAAAAGGAAGGTACGTATTCATGACAAAACAGATCAACACAAATAACCTCAAAACTCTCTGCTTTCGGCAAGAAGACAAAGTCCCGCGCGTCATCAAGAAAAATAGATACCTCGACAGGATTAATATCAAAATAAGTAGTTGCAAGCTCGACCATAATCGGATCGAGCTCCACCACATTAATCGTGGCAGTCTTGCTGTACGTTTTGATAATATCAATAAGCGTTCCACCCCCCAACCCGAGCATGAGCACCAGTGGATCTTGATATCCTTTCAGTATCCGTTTGAGAGTCGGGGCCCAGAGCTTTGCCACGATCGGTCCTGATTGACTAAATCGATTACCGAAAGCGTCCGTAGTTACCAGCTCACGCCGTCCGAAGCGCTCGATGACCGTAATAGAGCCTGAGTAAGGAGACTCCACCCGCTCTATAATTTTGCCGAGCATAAGATCAATCAATGAGAAACCGGCGTAATCCGGTCTTTCCCGACAGAAGCGCGGAGTACCTCAGGTACAATAAAAGACCCGTCTGCCTGCTGATAGTTTTCCATAATTGCCACAATGATCCGTCCAATGGCAAAGGCTGTACCATTCAGTATGTGCACGAACTCGGTTCTTCCAGTGGTGCGCACGCGGGTATTAAGGCGCCGGGATTGATAGTCAGTGGTCGTTGAAATAGAGTGCGTCTCCCGATACTTATTCTGTGAGGGAATCCATGTCTCAATATCGACGGTGCGGGCAGCAGGATACGACAAGTCCCCTGCCGCAAGCTCAACTAACCGATAGGGGAGCTTTAATTTCTGCATCAGTCCTGTTGCAAGCTCTACTAATTTTGCCAGCTCCGCCTCGGCCTGATCAGCCTGACAGAACGAAACCATCTCGACTTTATCAAACTGATGAACCCGTATGATACCCCGTACATCCTTGCCGTACGAACCGGCCTCCCGACGGAAACAGGAAGAAAAGCCCACATAACGTACAGGTACACCTGCAGCAGCAAATATCTCATCGCTGTGCATTGGCACAATCGCATGCTCAGCAGTGCCAATCAGGTATAATGGGCTTTCTTTCTCAGTTTCATCTTGTCGTTCTACATCGGAAACGAGGTAATAATTGAGACGGTTGCTGGCATGCCAATACCCCAAATCTTCCGTGGTGCGCTTTCGAATCAGCAGTGGTGGCATCACCGGTATAAATCCTTCTGGGATCAGCGTTTTTATCGCCAGATCAACCAGCCCAAGTTCAAGAAGCACTGCATCGCCCTTTAGATAGGCAAACCGCGATCCAGATACTTTTGCCGCACGCCCCATATCAAGCATGCCTAGCATTTCAGCTAATTCGACATGGTCTTTAATCGGAAAATCAAAGGCTGGCGGCTCCCCCCAGCGATCTATTTCCCGGTTCGCTTCTTCTCCCCCAGCAGGTACTTCAGGAAAGCTAAGGTTGGGCAACTCCCGCAGGTGCATTTCAAGCTCCTGGTTAACTGTATGCAGCTTTCCGTCAAGTACAACTAATTGCTCCCGCAGTTTCTTTCCCTCCTCCACCAGCGCCTCTCGTTCTAGCTCTTTGCTCGCTGCAATACGCTGCGCGAGTTGATTACGTTTCGCCCGTTTCTCCTCAACCTCCACGAGCAGGGTGTGCTTCTGCTGGTAAAGCTGGCGAGCGCTCTCGAAATGGGGTAGCGCGTTCGGTAGACCACGTTTTTGAAGTTCTTCATTAATACACTCCGGATTGTCTACAAGGAGTTTGGGGTCAATCATCGCTGTAACCGTTTCTTTTTGTCTTCCTCAGTTTCTTTCTCGACAAACTTAAACCCCTCGGAGGCAGTGTGTTCCGCGACAACTCCCAGGCCCAATGCCACAAGGAGTTCTTGTAAGGCTTTGCGGTGCTTCTGTATTTTTTTACTCGGCACCAACGGAACTAGGCCGGCCGCAGCCGCGACAAGCAGCCCGTAGACGCTGTGATGCACATGCCATCCCTTGACTACCAACCACTTGTGTTGCTTTTTCTTATCATTTATGAGCCAATCGACAAACCACGAAAGAACAGCGCCTGTGGAAAAAGAGCCGACTGCTTTCTTCATAATGGATTTGGAACATCGATAAATGTAACCGATACTCCAAACTGCTCCCTAATTTTTTCACCTAAGGCAATAATACCTAATTTCTCTGTATTATAATGGCCGCCGGCAATTACGTTCAGTTTGCCTTCTTTTGCAAGGGCGTAGCTCTCCTCAGATAGTACACCAGTAATATACGCTTCACACCCAACCTCAATTGCTTCACTGACTAGATTAGCATTCCCTGATTCACCGCTAACAATACCGATCCGTGCTACTAAAGGTTTTCCAAAACCAAAGAGCTGTGATTTTCCATGGGTAGCGTGCTCAAGTTTCTTTGAGAGTTCGTCGATACCAACCGGTATTTTACTCACGCCCAACCACCCAACGTGCATGTCCTTATGGATTCCAAAGGGTTGATCAAGCGCGGTAAGTCCGAGTACCTTACCCAGTTGTGCGTTATTACCAACTTCAGGGTGCTTATCCAGCGCAAGATGGTAACCAAGAAGAGTAATGTTGTGATTGAGCAGTACTTTTAACCTATCCTTCCGCCAGCCAACAATTGTGCGCGGCAGGTTATCCCACAGTAGCCCATGGTGTACAATAATCATCTGAGCCCCGCTTTGCGCTGCCTTTTCGAATAGCTCCTGGTGAGCCGACACGCCAAGCACTACACTGGTAACTTCAGGATTGCCTTCCACCTGAAGACCCTGTGGGCCATAGTCGGGAATACTCTTTATGTCAAGTAAATTGTCAATATAATTGACAATGTCATTTCGGATTGCTCTCATGGTTTCAATGTCGGAAATAGTATCACATCCCGCATGCTGCGGGCGTTGGTAAAAAGCATCACTAACCGATCTATACCAATTCCTAAGCCTCCGGTCGGCGGCATGCCGTACTCAAGTGCCTCAACATAATCTTCGTCCATCGGTTGCGCCGCCAGGTCCCCGCTCTCCCGAGCTTCAACCTGCTCCTTAAACGCCCGGTGCTGTGCAAGCGGATCATTTTGCTCGGAATATGCATTGGCCATCTCAAAACCGTTCATAAAGAGCTCAAAGCGCTCTACTTTAGTCGGGTCAGCTCTGTGTACTTTCGCAAGTGGTGACGTTTCCAGCGGAAAGTCGGTAATGAAGGTAGGCTGGATCAGTTTTGGCTGTACCAGCTCGAACAGGGTCGCGATCGCAATCCCGCGGTGCCAACCTTTTCCTACTCCCGTAATAGTGGGATCGCCTTCGTAGGTAAGGCCGTGCTTGCTGATTGCCGCTTTGAGCTGGCCATCTGACATAGTTTCAACATCGTACCCCGCATGCATCTTGATTGCTTCTGTCATCGTGAGACGCGTCCATGGCTTTTCCAAGTCAATTTTCTCTCCTTGATAGGTAACCTTCGTAGTGCCAACGACTTCCTCGGCAAGCGTACCAAACAAGTCCTCCGTCAGCCTCATTATGTCCTGGTAGTCAGCATACGCTTCGTAGCACTCAAGCATGGTAAATTCGGGACTGTGGGTGCGGTCAATCCCCTCGTTGCGAAAATCTTTGTCGATTTCGTAGACCTTCTCAAATCCTCCGACTATTAGTCGCTTAAGATAAAGTTCATCAGAGATTTTCAGATAAAACTGAACACCGAGCGCATGGTGCTGGGTCGCGAACGGGCGCGCATTGGCCCCACCGTACAACGGCTGGAGTGTGGGCGTTTCTATTTCTAAAAACCCGTGCTGATCAAGGAATGTGCGTATATTGGAAATGATCCGAGACCTCTTTTTCGCAATCTCTATTACCTCGGGATTTATCAATAAATCAAGATACCGTTTGCGATATCTGGTCTCCACATCTTTCAGGCCAAACCACTCGGATGGAAGCGGACGGAGTGACTTTGCAAGAGGTGTGAAACTCTTTACTCGTATCGAAAGCTCACCTGCTTTGGTATGAGTAAGCTCTCCCGATACTCCTAAGAAGTCACCGATGTCGACGAATGCAAGGAGCTCATACCGCTCCTTTCCGAGGTCAATCTCAGTCAGAAAAAGCTGTATCTGGCCGGTCGCGTCCCGAAGGTCACCAAAACTTGCCTTTCCATGGCCACGCCAGCCCACAACACGCCCGACGACAGAAACGCTTGTCCCCAGTTTCTTCGCGCGGGCCTGAGCGAGTGTATGCTTCCGCTCAAAGGAGGCAGGATAGGGATTGATTCCACGATCTACAAGTGCCTGGAGCTTTTGTAAACGAACCTTTCGCAGCCGGGCAAGCGGTGCATGACTCGGTACAACGGGATCCATAGGTTAAGTATAGCACCTAGGATAATGAGTGGGAGTTACTTCCTAAATAAGTAGTTACCTAGCTCTTCAGGATCCACTACTGACGGCGCGATACGCTGCGCTTCACTAATAATAATCTCAGGAGTAGTACCGCGCGTAGTCATAAAGTAGCCAAGCCTCTGCATCGCGCGCTCATACCCATCCTTGTCAAGCTTTTTAAACGCATCAACGAGTAACGTCCCCAAAAGAACTCCTAGCGTATATGCTCCACCCCTATAGAGCAGGGCCCGTGCAGCGCGCCTTTTCTCCCGAGGCGGCTCGTAGCAACGTACATCTTTATACCGCTGTTCAAGCAGGGCAGTACTGTATCCAACGCCTAATTTCCTAGAAATCTCCCGAGCGTTTTGCTCGCGTATTCTTTCGCGCTCGACTATATCTTCACCCGCAGCTTCAACACGAAGAAGCGCATTGTAGTAGAGAAAATGAGCTACTATTGAAAAGTTAACAGCAAATTCCTCCTCCGCCGTTAACTCTTGCCCGAGATAGTAGGGGTACATCTCCGCAAATCCTTCTTGCATTACCTGCTCCGCTGACGGAATGAGGGACAAAAGATCTGGGTGATACATATCCCTGTCCGGTATCGTTTGATCAGCTTCCAGCATATCGTAACGCTTTGCACGCGCTATCATCACCCAAAAGTGCGTAAGCTCGTGTCCACCCAAGTGATGAATACGAGGTAATATACTAAAGAGAAGACGGAATGTGTTTAAATACAGCTCATTACCCCACCCGAGTTGATTGGTACGGCAGGTCCAATAGTCATCCTTGAAATCTCGTGTTATAGCTACAGGAATACCTGGGATATCAAAAGAGTATTTCGCATTCATTCGTTCACGAATAAGATCCCCTCGATCCGTAATTGCTGTCCGGCATCGCAAAAAAGCATCTTGGAGGGCACCCGCCATACTCGCAGAAAGTGAACCCCAATTTGGAATCCTCTCTTCAGTGGTCCCTAATTTCCAAGAGCCCATTTCTTTATCGATGGACCACCACTGCTCTGGAGAGAAAATTCGCATGCTCGGATGCAATCGTTGTGCAAACTGCATCGCTCGTCGATCAAAATCCATCCCTGTCAACCGCTTAAACGCTCTACGGAAACGACTCACACGCGGCTCGATAAGGGAATCTGGGATGAACGGAATTTCTTTGATATCTCTCGGGTAATCGTAGACTTCGGCAAAAGACTCCTGCAGTGAATACGGCGACTCTCCCGCAGCAATGCGCCTATTCACATTGACCCAAAAACGAGAACTTCTTGCCTTTGCACGCGCATCTTTCCTTTGTCTCTCGGGAAGCTCAGATACTACCCTATCCAGCTCTTCGTACATAGCCTCAAGTTCTCCGTAGGTGGGGGGCTGACCTGGCCGTATCGAATAAGGTCGCTCCCGATAGCGTTCAGCATTAAAGTCCACAAGATCCGCGCCCAATTCTCTTAGCTCGGGATCCTTCTTCAGATAGCGATCAGTAAGTAATAGAACAGAGGCTACGTATCTTCCGACGCGCTCTCTATGTTGGTGCTCCGACTTTCCCTCATGAAGCCGTTCAACCACTGCGCTTGCAGTTACCAATGACTGTTCCCGAGACTCGGGTGCCGTGGCACTGAACCATTGTCTACGAAGAGCACGCTGCGCCTCAACTCCCACTATCTTCCCTTCACTTTCTTATGTTGCATGAGAGAACGTTCAAATATCTCTGGTTTTACCAGTTGGGCCACAATGGCCTGAGCTCCTTTATATGTTCCATGTGCCAATACGTTCTCCAGCATGTGACACAGTTCATCGAGACATACGTATATCTTGGCAAAATTTGGCCAGAGTTTTCCGCGGGCCTCTTTCAGTGACCCACATTCAAAGAAGTAATTAATCATAAGCGCGTACCCGTGCATATATGCCATTCTGCCTGGTCGTATCTGTGACTCTAAATATGAGTAACACGCCTGCAAAATAAGCATTATAACAGACGCCTCCAACTCTTTCTGGGAAATAAAGTCTTTCAGGAATAACGTTCCCGCCAACTTCGTCCCCGTGATAGTGGCAAATAGCTCATCAAAGACAGGGAAGAGTTCTTGTAAACGGTCCTCTGCATCAACATACCTTCCTAATGGATGCGCAAGCTCATGCCAGTATGCATGTCGCAGGGCTGCCCGTTTAGTCATCTCTATGGGATATTCTCTGCGAAAACTTTCGGCAAACAATGTCCGATAGAGTGGCAATAATTCATGATCAAACCGTTCCGTAATGACGGTAGAGAATATTGTGACTAGGGAACCATACTGTTGCATCAGATTCACATCATTAGGTAAATTGGTGCTGATAACCATATTTTTTGCAATCTGCCCAGCGAATACGAGTGGATCATCGACCCGAACACGCATCTTCTGTAGTATCGGAGCCTGCGAAGATCGACGGAGGGGTTGATATGATTTATACATGACGTCTTTGAATCGATTTGCCTCCTGAGTCAGTTCCTTGTTCAACACGCTTGCCCACCCACGATACGCGCATTTCTTAAAGAAAAGCCGGTCATCATATCTTTCGATGGGCCCAACCATAACGTTGAGCGGGAATGGACGACCGGTCAGCCACGCAATATCTGCTTCTCTATAATTGCCATCGGTCAACGCATGTGCGCGTGTTTGGAGATACAGCGAAAAATCTGCATCCTCACTGACAATCGAGGCTTTCAGTAATAGCTTTGCCACACGGTGGAGTTGTCGCGCAAACTGCTTATGAAAAGGGATTGTGGTAAGCTTACCATCCCCGCCCCGCAGCACAACGGTGTATGGAGACAAAACAGTTGGATCGTCTACCCCCGCTTGCTCCAGTTCTACTCTTGTGGCATCATGCGGGTAAAAATTGGCTCCAAGGAACTTGGGGTTTTGTTGTTTTTCGTACAGTCGAGCAATAAGCTTAATTGCTGCAATTAAATGAAGAAGCGCTGCACGTTCACCGGAGTTAATCGTGGAAAATACGTTTGGGTTAACCAAAAATTCATGCGTAAAGTACATGCTAACTTGCCCATCTCGCTTTCACTTAATTGCAGTAAGCTTATAGAGGGTCTTGATAATTGATGTGGCAACCTCAACTACCTCGCCAACTTTTGCTCCTAGCAATGCTTTCCCC
>CAYJQU010000005.1:24312-62445 GCA_964372495.1 uncultured Gammaproteobacteria bacterium | reverse complement strand
GCTCCCCCGCGAGGACTCGAACCTCGAACCTAGTCGTTAACAGCGACCCGCTCTACCATTGAGCTACAGGGGAATAGACTTCAGGTATTCCTTTCCTATCCCACTCTTCCAATATTTCTCTCTTACTCTCGCTTGGCTTAGACTCTCAGCAGGTTCTATAAAAATAATCTTCCATGGACGGTAGCCTTTTGTTGAAAATACGTAACCTGCGTTATGTTCCCTGACTCTTTTCGCCAAGTCCACAGTAAGACCAACGTACACTCTACTATCCTTATAGCTCTTAATTGCATAGACCGTGTACACAGATAAATTGTACAACGACCCGCTCCCTGCCGGCAGGCAGGTACCAGTTGAGCTACAGGGGAACGAACGTAATTCAAAATGCAAAATGCAAAATTGAACTATTCCGATTATACCACTTTTATGGTACAATCACTCCTCGAAGAGTAGGGCCGAGGGAGTTTCGGTTGGTAGCGGGGTTCTTTTTGAGTCTCCGGTAACTGGCTTACCCGTAAGTGCCCACGGAAAATGAAATGAGGTATATATGGAGCGTGTATTGCGCCGCTGTTTTTTGCAACTTACAGACGAGGGCCCAGCAGCAACGCGCCTCGAGCAGCTTGTGTCTTCAACACGTTGCGCTCGCAGAAAAACCCTGAGGGTCCTCGGTGTTTTCTTGGGCGGAGCCACCGCCCTGAAGCCGACTATCCTACATACGCCAACACATTCCTCAGTCACCACCATAGACTTATTTCCTGAACTAACCCGAGAGAATCTCGCCGCACCAGCCGAAGCCGCGGTCGCACCACAATCTATTCCTATCGAACCTCCTGTCTCACCACAGCCCCAAGAGCAGACACCTTCAGACCCCCCTGAACAAAAGTTAGACATTATCACCTACGCGATGCAGCAAGCAGTCAGAGCGGGACTCGAACCACTGCGCTTTGTCAAGGCTATCAGATGCGAAAGCGGTTTTCAGCCATGGGCCCGCTCCAGGGACGGCCAGTATCACGGACTTATGCAGTACGATAACCGTACATGGGCTGAAGCGCTAGCCGTCTACAAACGCGCCGCGCGCATACCAGACGATCGGTGGGCAGCCATGGAAAAGAACATCTATGATCCTCATTTCCATATAGACGTAACCGTGATGTTTATTCGTCATCTTGGCGGCTACTCCCGCTGGCCTAACTGCTAGAAGTCAATACCTTTCACCGCAAGCTTGCCCTTGGCAAAGGGGTGTTTTACCTCCCGCATCTCAGTTACTAGGTCGCTTTTGTTTATAAGCCAGTCTGGGGCAAACCTCCCGGTGAGTACCAAGTGGAGTTCAGGCCGTTTCTTATTCAAGAGTCCCTCTACCTCTTCTTTGGTAATAAAACCCTGAATGAGTGTTCCAATAAGTTCATCGAGGATTACCAGTTGGTAGAAAGGGACTTGTACGGCCCGTAGAGCCTCCCTAAACGCCCGCTGCGCAGTGCTTCGGTGTACTGCCTCGGGCTTTTTGTCTCCCAGGATTTTATAGAAGCCAGCGCCCAATGCTTTGATCGTAAGATTCGGCATCATTTTCTGCGCTTCCCGTTCCCCAGACTTCCAAGCTTCTTCCTTGCCAAACTGGAGCATAAGCACCTTCCACCCATACCCCGCTGCTCGAAAAGCCATGCCCAGTGCAGCCGTCGTTTTCCCCTTCCCTTCGCCGGTGTAGATAACAACAAGTCCGTGCTCCATATCTCTTTATATACCATGACCCGTGGTAAGATAAAACCCGTGCTTAGGCTCCCTACTATACTCGCCGCTATAACTCTGCTTGCCACACTACCCCTTCTCTTTTTTCTCAAGAATGAAATGAATCTGGGGTTAGACGGCATATCTCATGTGGCCCGGCAGGCAGTATTTTTTCAATCCCTTGCTGAGGGCAACTGGGTACCCCGCTGGGCAGGGGGAGGCATCAACTTCGGGTATGGCCACCCCCTCTTTCTCTTTAACTATGTGACCCCGTACTACCTGGGGTCCCTGCTACACCTTGTTGGGCTGAGTTATATCTATAGTGTTAAGACCGTCTTGGCACTCACGTTTGTGCTCTCGGGACTACTCATGTTCTTCTGGCTTCGGGAACACACCGCTCGTACTGCTTCCCTTGTTGGTACCCTCTTTTTTCTTTTCGCACCCTATCGGTTTCACAATATATTGGATCGGTCAGCGCTGGGTGAGAGTGTTTCTTTTGCGCTACTCCCACTTGTCGGATTTAGCTTCGCGCGTCTATCTCGAGTACAATCGACAGGTTATTTCTCTCTGGCATGTATATCAATCGCGCTCCTTATCCTTACCCATTTTGGTATTACACTGATTGCGCTGCCCCTCTTCTTTCTCTATTTCCTGTTTCTTGGATGGGAAAAGCGGAAGAGGGCATTCTTATGGCAGTGCGCGCTTGCACTGCTTGTTGGGTTTGGGGTATCCGGATTTTTGCTTGCACCCGCGCTGCTTGAGGGAAAATACACCCACCACGCGTATTACCTCAGTTTGAGTCCTTATAGAGATTACTTTGTGAGTCTACGTACCCTCCTGTCGCTGGCTGGAAAGACAGGAGTTCCAGAAGCTTCGATACGACTGGGTCCAATGCATGCGCTACTATTCCTCCTGACCCTTCCCCTCATACGCTCCTACAAACCTCGAAGCTCCCGCCGGCTATTGATTGGGGCGCAGATTGTGTTTCTTCTTTCCATTTTCTTTACTACCGAGCACGCATCCTGGATATGGCGGCAGTTAAAACCGCTGCAAATTATTCTGTTCCCCTATCGCTTTTTAACCATAACCACGTTGACGAGTGCCATGCTGGCCGCGTTGTGGGTTGCACAGGCCTCACGCGTAGGAGCGAGTCGAATCGCCATCTCTGGTATGACAGCGGCTGTCATCGTGTACAGCAGCCTCTTTTGGTCGCCATCAACATACTGGGAATCACAAAACCAGGCCATGCCTCGCCCCGATCACTACTATGAATACGAATACCCCTTTACCACCGGAGATTGGCTCAGCTCACCCATTTGGTCTATCCAATTTATGGAGCAATTCCCACCGGAGCCTGTAGAAGTAATCGCAGGAAAGGCAGAGGTTTTTAACTACGCGCGCCGCCACCAGTACCACTCCTTCACGGTCCGTGCTCACGAGCGGAGTAGGCTCAAGGAGAATACGCTCTATTTTCCAGGGTGGCGCATTTGGGTGAATGACAAGCAGGTACCTATTGAGTTTCAAGACATTAACCACCGCGGGTTGATGACGTTCTGGGTCGAACCGGGGGTCCACACCGTGCAGGTTCGGTTTACTGAAACAAAAGTGCGCTGGGCTGGCAACATAGTAAGCGCCCTGAGTGTGATCGTACTTCTAGCCGTCGTATTACGCCGCCATCTCAAGATAATCGCGTAATTTCCTGCTGCGAATGGGATGACGGAGTTTGCGAATCGCTTTTGCTTCAATTTGGCGTATTCGCTCCCGAGTTACCCCAAACTCCCGCCCCACTTCCTCAAGGGTCCGTGTCTTTCCATCGGTAATACCAAACCGTAGCTGCAAAACCTTTCGTTCCCTATCAGACAACGTACCCAAAACTTCTTCAACCTGGCTCTTCAGTAACTCCTGAGCAGCCTTTTCATCAGGAGATAGGTCAGGCGCGGGGATAAAGTCTCCCAGGTGTGAATCCTCATCTTCTCCCACCGGTGTCTCAAGCGACGCGGGTTCTTGTGATACTTTAATAATCTCCCGCACCTTGGATACATCAATGCCCATCTCTTTGGCTACTTCTTCTGGCTTCGGCTCGCGGCCCAGCTCTTGCATCATCCGCCGCGAGATACGAATGAATCGATTAATGGTTTCAACCATGTGCACAGGGATTCGAATAGTGCGTGCCTGATCGGCAATGGCTCTTGTGATAGCTTGTCGAATCCACCAGGTAGCATACGTCGAGAACTTGTAGCCGCGTTTATAGTCAAACTTCTCAACTGCGCGGATAAGCCCCTGATTCCCTTCCTGAATAAGATCGAGAAGTGTCAATCCGCGCCCGACATATTTTTTCGCAATAGACACCACCAGCCGTAAATTTGCCTCAGTTAAATGTTTCTTCGCACGCAAATCGCCCTTTTCAATGCGTTTTGCTAGATCCACCTCCTCAGGGTATGTTAATAGTGGTATACGTCCAATCTCGCGCAAATATTGCCGGACAGGATCAGTAATAAAACCTTCCTCTATCGCCGAAAGCACTTCAAGCTCTTTTTCAATCTCCGAGGCAACTTTGGCGTCTTCTTCAAGGCCAGCTACACTCGCTTCAAAAACATCGATGCGCTCTTCAAGAAGCTTGCCATACATGTCGTCAAGTTCAGCAATGTGCTCTTCGGCCCGCGGAAAGAGCGCCAACACATCTTCCTGCGTGATAAATCCGTCTTTGCGGCCTTTTTCTAGGAGTTTCTTTATCTTGGTATCCTGTTTTCGCTCTTTTGCCATACTCACCTCTACCCTACACTGCCGAGTCTCCCGAGAGTACTACGCATAGACTCCTCAAGCACTTGCATCTCCTCTTTACTGCCTCGCAGCTCAGCTGCTTTCATCTGAAGACTTAAGGAGTGCAACTCACGTTTCAGCTGCGCGGTGATCAGCCTACTGCGTGCCTGCGCAATCACCTGAAGTCTCCCATGATCGTCCGTGCCTTCAGGCAATACCTCAAGTAAACCCAAGTCCGCAACAGTAGCAGTAAGCGATGCCGGAGCAGCTGACTCAATGATGCGGGCGGTAACATCCTTTCCTCTCGTATTATACTGCTCCAGGGTCTCCTGGATCAAGCTGAGGAGTTGCCGGTACTGGGGCACCGTAAAATCGTCTTCTCTCACTTCCCCTAAGTCCTCCATCCGTATCACCGGGCTTTGCAACAAGAGTGCTAAAAAATGGCGTTCTCGATTCCCCCGTGCTCCTTGCTGAACTTCACCCGCTACGTGTCGGTCCTGAGTTTGGTCATGCGACTGGGGTGCTTTGCGGACAGGCGTAGGTCGCGCACGCAACCGCCGAAGCACTTGTTCTTCTACCGCAAGCAGTGCTGCCAGCCGTTGTATGTAATGTGCCTGCGTCACTGGATTGGAAATCGCCTGAAAAGCAGGCATCAATATAGATGCAATCTTCTGTTTACCATCGGCAGTTTGAAGCGAATGGGCAGCTACCGTCACTTGCATCCAGTAGTCGTAGATGGGCTGTGGATGTGCCACAGCATCAAGCCACGTAGATGTCTTGCCGGACGTAATAAGGCTTGCAGGATCGCTTCCTTTGGGCAATGCCACTACCTGCACGCCAAGCCCCTCTGCCTGAGCCATCGCAACGCTGCGCAGTGTGGCCGTGCTCCCGGCCAAGTCAGGGTCAAACGAAAGGAGAAGCTCGGTACAAAACCGCTTTAGGAGCTTAATGTGCGTCTGCGTGAACGCAGTACCTTTAACTGCCACTACATGGGGAGTCCCGGCCTGTGCTGCCAGTATGGCATCCAGTTCTCCTTCAACTAGAATTGCCCTCCCTGCGTTGCGGATAGAGTGCTTTGCGCCGGCGAGCCCATACAGGACATCGCCCTTGACAAAGAGTGCTGTTTCAGGAGTATTGATATATTTTGGAGTGTCCGACCCGAGCGTTCTCCCGGCAAAACCAACGGTGTTGCCATGGTGGTCATGTAACGGAAAGATGAGACGTGCACGAAATCGATCATGGCCCCCACCCGACCGTTCCATCAGTAAACCGGCCTGTGTCAAATCTTGATCGGTATATCCCTTCTTATGGAGAAATCGCCTCACCGCATCCCACTCACTGGGTGCAACCCCCAGCTTCCACCGTTTTATCGAATCCAGCGTAACGCCACGCTCTGCAAGGTATGAACGAGCAGCTACACCGCTTGGGTGACTTAGGAGTAGGTAGTGATAAAAACTCTCTGCAAGATGATTAATGGCAAGTAGTTTCTCCTTGACACCGCTTGCTTCCCTGCGCGGTTTTGCAGAAAGCGAAACGCCCGCACGCGTTGCCAGCGACCGGAGCGCCTCCGGGAACTCAAGGTGCTCTATTTGCATGAGGAAGCTAATTGCATCGCCGCCGGTATTGCAGCCAAAACAATGCCATGTCTGACGGTCAGGAGAGACAATAAAGGAGGGAGTCCGTTCGTTATGGAACGGACACAGTGCCTTGTGGTTCTTGCCCGCTCGCTTAAGCGGTACGTATTCGTTGACCAGCTCGGCGATATCTATGCGCTGCTTAACTGCCTCAACATCATCCATAGCGCGAGTATACGACAAAAAATCAAAGGCTGTTTATAGAAACTGCAGGCATAAAGGGCAGGCGTATACTATCATACTTTGAGGAATAGCGTATTTCCCCGCTCTATTATGTCAAGTTTCATATTCAAGTTTTTCTTTTGCGGGAAATTCTTTAATCCGTTAGATTAAATCTTTTTTCTTGTCTTCAAATTCTTTTCTGTCAACTTCACCTTTGGCGTATCGTTCTTTTAAAATTTCAAACGGCGATTTTTCGTGGTCGTGGCTACCGCGAGATTGATTCATAAGCCATTTGATAAGTGCGACAATACCAATAATTATTAGCACCCACCAAAGAATCATAAAAATCCAACCAAAACCGCCGAAAGGTATAAATCCAAAGTTCATCATAGAATTATTTGTTTGATTAGAACCAAAAGGAGACGACCATCCTCCCATCATCATTTGCATCATAGGCATAAAGCCAATGCCTTGCGACGGATATGCGGTGGAAGTATCACAGCCGCTCAAGCGTTTGCCCATGACCACATGCATTTGCCCCTCGCCTTCCTCGCTCATCATCTGAATCATCATGTTGTTCATCGCTTCATGCGATGCCCCCGTCATTTGACCCATAAAGTACTCGCCCAAAACTTCAAAATCCTCATCGGATAAATCAGCACAGGTTGTTTGTTTTGCCTGAAATTTTTCCCAAACGACCTTGCCTTTGGCTTCCTCGCGGGCGGTGTGACCGTCAGAGTTTATTATATTAGTGCCCGTCATTCCTTGCGCAAAAACAGAACTATTAATAAAGCTTGTAAAACCGATTAGGGCTATTATGCTCAAAATAAACTTTTTCATATTATGCTTTATCCAAAAAAAATACTTTATCCGAACTCTCGATCATTTTGAGCAAGTCGGACATCGTGGAAACTGGACACACTTTGCTTTCTTCCTTGCCTCGCACTTTGAGACAAGTGCCACAGACGTAAACTTCACCTTTCAATTCCTTAAATTCTGCCACTTTAGTGGAATGTATTCCATGCGTGCTCGGGTTTATTTGATTGTAAGATAACGCAGAGTTTCATAGATTTATTTGAACCATTCTTTAAAAGTTTTAGGCCAACCGATTAAGAGAAGCAATGCAAGTGGCGCGCCCCAGTTAGCCCATCGTTCGACAAAATCCCAGACCGGCATACCGACTATTGGACGCAAAAGCGCGGTCCAGAAACCCCAAAATATCATCCACAAAAGGGCGAGACGAACCGGCTTAATCAGAATGAGAATCGCCAACGCAATATCTATAACTCCGATGAGAAACAGTAATTGGGTTGCTGTTCCTGCATCAGAGACGCCGAATCCGGCAAACCATCCGATCCAATCCTTTTTGCCTTGCAGCGCAAAGACGCCATGGCCAACAAACTCGCCAGCAACGGCAATGCGTAGAACCCATTCAATTTTTTTAGAATTTTCCATAACACTATTATTATATCAACGATATCAGTTCAGGGTCTTATGTCAAGACCGGACGAAATGTTCCTTTCTATAGGTCAATGGAATCATTGTGGGCGCAGTTTTTTAAGGATTTCCCCCAATTTTTTAATTTCTTCTCCGTATCTTCCCCAATCTCCCTCCCGTTGTGCACGGATGGCGGTTTCATATACCTCGTTGGCTTGTTTCAGAAGTCCCTCTTTTGTCGTATCTGCGGGTACTGTCACAGCAGGTGTTTCTCCTGATGGTTTGGTTTGACCTTCGGCAGTGCCGAAGATTTTAGCCAGACCTGCTTCCAACGTATCTTCCATGGCAATTTTGTTCTCATATGCAACAATCACCCGTTTAAGCTCCGGGATTTTTCCTGTTGCTGCCTTAAGGTAAAGCGGACGGACATAGACTAAAGATTCCTCAATTGGAATGACCAAAAGCGGTCCTTGAATCACCTGAGAGCCACCCTGATCCCACAAAGAGATCTGCTGACTGATCTGCGCATCCTGACTGATCCGGCCAATGATCTGTTTTGGGCCAAATACCAGTTTATCCTTGGGGAAACGATAGACGACCAGTTTACCATACTGCTCATTGTCATTTCTGGCCACCATCCAGGCAGAGAGGTTATCTTTAGCCCTGGGAGTAAACGGCAGCATCAGGATAAACTCTTCCTGTCTTTCACCCGGGAGCTTCATAATCATGTGCCTGGGATCCATTGTTGATACCTTACCACCGGTTTGTGCCTCACCTCCCTGGGCAATAGCAGGAATTTCCCACTGATCCTCTTTGTTGTAGAAAATCTGCGGGTCATCCATGTGGTAGGTAGTGTAAATTGCAGTTTGCAAAGTAAAAATATCTTCGGGATAACGCAAGTGACTTATCAAGCTTTTGGGCATTTCAGAAAGTGGAAGGAAGGTTTTGGGGAAAATTTTGATATAGGTTTTGATAATCGGATCATCCGGATCGGTTTGATAAAATTTGATTGTTCCGTTGTAAGCATCTACTACTGCCTTGACTGAATTTCTAATATAGTTTACCCTGAGCGAAGTCGAAGGGCCGCCGTTTAATGGAAGCTGCTGGGAATAAGGATAACGATCGGTTGCTGTATAGGCATCAAGGATCCAGTACAGTTTGCCCTCGGCAATCACCAGATATGGGTCGCGGTCAAGGGTAAGAAACGGAGCAATTTTACTAACTCTTTCTTTTATATTGCGGTAATAAAGGACGCGGCTATCCGATGTAACATCACTTGATAAAAATAATTTGAGAGAGCCAAAGCGCAAAGCATACAGCAATCGGCGCAAAGGAGAATTAACTTCAACTCCGCCTTTCCCTGCATAGGTGGCATAGACATTCTCTTCCCCTTTGGGATAATCAAACTCTTTGGACTTTGTTTTGACTATGACATACTCATTAGGGATTTCCCCGTAATAAACTTCCGGCCTGCTAACCTCAAGCTCTTTAACTTCGGACTTTGGTGGTAAGTCTTTGACAAATAACACCGGTAGTCCTTCCGGGGTAACCTGGTTCACCGGTCCCGCAGCAAGGCCATAACCATGAGTAAATGTGAGCCGCTCATTTATCCAATTCTTATTCGGCAGACTGTCCGAAGCCAATTCTCTGGGAGAAAGCATAATTTGGCGCAGTTCATCGTTAATTGTATAACGATCATTATCAACAGAGGTAAACTCGTAGTAGGTTCTAATCTCCTGGATTTGGGAAAAAGTAGAAAGCAGCGGCGCTCTATCCCAGAGCCTGACATTCTTAATTGTCAGATTGTTGGCTGCTATACTAGGCGCTGTAATCGGTTTATCCGCGGCTATCTCCCTCTCTTCCACCTTATCCAAGCCATAAGCTTTATTGGTGGCCTCGATATTGTATTTGATAAACGGCGTTTCTTTGGTAAGCTCATTGGGCGCAACAACCAGTTTTTGAAAAACAGCAGGGATAATCGAAGAGGCGAACCCGACTATTACCGTTAAAAAAATTGCCCCAAAAAGAGGAGCTATTTTTCCGCTAATTCCATAAAATAGCGCTAAAACCGCAGCCAAGCCGTAAACAAAGACAGATACACGAAGGATAGGCACCATAACATTGGCATCAGTAAACGCCGCGCCAAATACCGGACCGCTCTGGTTGGTCAGTAAATTAAAGAGGGACAGATAAGTACCTGCGGCAATTGTTGCCAAAAAGAGGGATAATAAAATCCCTATATGCAGTCTTGTCTTTCGGTCCGTGCTCTTGTGTTTGATTAATTTGACTGGAGGACCACCGAGTTTTTCAGAAAAGCTTGCCAAGTTGAATTTTCCCAAAAGATCAGCCAGATTCAGACTGCCCCGCAAGATATAGACAACGCCACAGCCGATGAGTGATAGGAGGATAAGCATTCTCGCCAGGCCTAATCCCAGAGAATATATCGGGAGAGAAAATACATAAAATGCTACATCTTTACCAAACAACGGATCGGTTTGACCAAATGGAGTCGCCGCAAAAAATTTCAAGACATTCTGCCAGCTGGCTGCGGTGATAAGACCGATAAAAAAAGCTACTATTAAACAAATAACAATTCCAAGTTTTTTTACTATACGATCATTCAGGCTCAGAGGTTGACCAATCAGAGCTTCAGGAACAGCTGCCAGCCAAGGAATTTTGCTGCGCACGGCGATGAGAAAGTTAGTAAGAAGAAATTTTGCCGCAAACAAGCCAACTGTGAGACCAACAATGACTTTTGTGGCGAGTGACTTAGTGAAGATTTCGGTAAAACCAACTTCAGAAAACCACCACCAATCCGTAACGAGAGCAACGATGCTGGAGAAAAAAATGAAAAACGCAACTACTATGCCTATGAATGCCCAGGAAAATATTTTAGTGACGTTCATATACAAAAAACCGACCACATTATAAGCATATTTTAATGTAAAAGCGAGGCGGAGGCGGAGAGGGTGGGATTCGAACCCACGGTGGCCTCGCAGCCACATTCGCTCTCCAAGCGAACGCACTAGTCCACTATGCGACCTCTCCAGACACTGTAATTGTACTGTAATCCTGGTATAATTACTAGAGTATGCGAACCATCCCCGCTCACCTCCAGGGAATTTTGTGGCCAAAAAAGGTTGACGAAATCAATCTTAAGAAGGATAGGTGTACATTTTAGATCAAGAGGCAGATATTACTGATAGCCTGTATATAAAGCATGCATACTGATTTTCTCTCTGATCTTCTGCCAAAGTTCGCGCTCGGAATCGAATGTTAGGTGTCGCTCAACCTCCCCAACCGGTACCCATTCCTGATCCATCACCTCCCACGCAGTTGTGGCATGTCCTTCGTCAAGATAATCCATAAGGAAAAAGGTAACGGTTTTATCAATTCGGCTCCCATTTTGCACAAAGAAGTACTGAACATCTCCTGCTCTCCCTCGCACCCCTCCTTTTATCCCTGTTTCCTCCTCTACTTCTCGCACGGCCGCATCCTCGGGTTTCTCTCCTTTTTCAATATGGCCTTTTGGAAATCCCCATCCCTTGTGCTTGCTGTGTTGGGTAAGCAGCACGTGGGGCTTGCCGTCGATTGCTTTCACCACAATACCGCCAGCAGAGAAGTGTTTTATTGACATTGCGTCCCCGGAGGGAGTCGAACCCCCGACCTTTGGGACCGGAACCCAACGTTCTGTCCTCTGAACTACGGGGACGTAGCTGGCCACGTGGTCCGATGAACATCGGACTCTACGAGGCGGTGGGGGAGGGATTCGAACCCCCGGTCCGACGAACGTCGGACAGCTGTTTTCGAAACAGCCGCACTAGTCCGCTATGCGACCCCACCAAGAAGAGTGCGCGCCCGGCAGAACTCGAATCTGCAACCGCCAGGACCGCAACCTGGTGTTCTATCCAAATTGAACTACGGGCGCCTATAGTAACTATTTTTTATCCTGCTCGAGCGGCAGGAATGTGCCGAGCCACTCGGCAGTGCGGTCAACCCAAGACCGCTCCGGTATTTCGCGGAACGGTATATATTGTACCAGAAGCGACTTGACTTTCTCAACATCCTGCGTATGTAGAAGCATGCTTATCCTTCCGGGGAGTCGTCGTGTCTCGATATGTACCATCGGAGTCCCATATTGCTGGGTCAACCAAAAAGTGCCGAGTTCGTTCCACACATAGGCGTGGTTTGCGCTGGCGATACCCTGTGTACTAATCTTATGTTCCACTTCTTCCGGTGGCACGGTGGCCAATACAAACAGCACGAAAAGGAGCGCGAATAGTGCCCCGATTGGGACCCAATCCTGAATGAGCACCGCTATCACTACAGGCATGGCAATAAGCAGTGTCACTGTCAAGAACCACCGTTTATCACGCCGCTTAAAGGGGCGCGCCGGGGCTTTCCAGGTGTAAAGCGTCTCAATTTTCTTTTCTGCCTCTGGCATCGTCAGTAGTGGCCTGTCACGTGGTCCGATGTGACGTCGGACTTTATGCGGCGGAGAGGGTGGGATTCGAACCCACGAGAGGCTTTGATCCCCTGGAAGTTTTCAAGACTTCTGCACTAGTCCGCTATGCGACCTCTCCAGCGGAGGGTACAGGACTCGAACCTGTGGACGCCTATTCGACGTCGCGGATTAGCAATCCGCTGCATTACCGCTCTGCCAACCCTCCTCCAGAAGTACCAAGGTATATTGTACCAAACCAGCATTGGAAATACTAACTTGCTACCGAAATAAGCGCAGAATGTACGGCACGAAGATAAGAATGCCCACAATCACCGAGCCGAGCGCAGTCAGGAGCACCATCCCAGCGGCCACATCCTTTGCAATTTTTGCTTCCTTTTTATGATCATTGGTAATAAGATCAACCATTTGCTCAATAGCGGTGTTGACCATCTCAGCAGCGATAACCAAGAGAATCATAATCCCTAAGATACCCATTTCAAACGGATTTACCCGAAAGAAAACGCTCGCAATAACTACCAGAGCCGCTGCGGCAATATGGATACGCAAATTCAGGTTATGACGCAATGCGTACGCAATGCCCTCGAATGCATACCGAAAAGACATGAGCAATGTATGCATACTACTGGTTTACTCTCGTGCCGATAAAAAATACTGCTGCGGTGATGGCACTTCCGATGAGTCCTCCTACAATAACCTCAGAGGCCGTATGTCTTCGCAAGTACACGCGGGACCAAGCCACCAAAGGAATAATCCAAAAGATCCCTCCAAATGCAACCGGGCCATAAAGCACGCCCATCGTCAACACAAAAGCGCTTGCGACTGCTACGTGGCCACTGGCCTTGAGGCGGTAGTTTACTATAGCGAATGCCACAATCGCCACGCAGACCCCAAAGGCTATGAGGGAAAGCGGGAAAAGCGGTCCTCGCAGGAATAGCGCGAGACTAAGGTAGATGACTGCAACCGTGAGGGTTACGAAGTAAAATCTAGGCCGCTCCTCCCTTCTGGAAACATCAAAATCAGAAAAGACGCCTCGTCGCATGCCAATAAGAAACAGGGCTATGAGCACCGCCAAAAATACTACCGTAAGCGCCTGCCATTTGATTGCAGAAAGCGGGTTGTCTGTTAACCTAATAACCAGAAGATACGGTAGCACGAATAAGAAGACGAGTGGATTGAAGATGAGTGACACAAGGTGCGCAAAAATTCTCATGTGCTACCGTTACCCTACCACGCTGCTCTACTATCGAGCAAACACGAGCCCCCACACAGCTTCTGCTCCACCCCTTTTCAGTACCGTCCCGGCTGACCGCATGGTCGAGCCAGAGGTCCACACGTCATCCACAAGAAGCACATGCTTGCCTACAATACCTTTAGGTGACGTCAGTCGAAATGCGCGTGCCACATTCTTCCGCCGCCCCGCAAGCGAAAGAGCTGCCTGCTGTTCTGTCTTTCTCATCCTTACGAGAATGTCCGTCCGTACATGACAGTTGAGACTCTCTTTAAGATGTAGTGCCAAGATATTTGCTTGATTAAACCCCCGCCAGTTTTCCCTCTGTCTGTGTAGTGGGACGGGAATAATCACGGCTCCCGCAGAGAGGACGGAGGCGACTGTGTTATTCTTCTGCAGTGCATGGAAGATAAGCTGACTCATAAAAGTCCCTAGGTCCCGCACATACCGAAATTTTAGCTCATGCACAAGCTGCCGCCCGACTCCCCTGTACTGAGTCGCCGTCACTAATCCATCAAGACTGTAGCCAGTCTTGCAGGTGGGATGGGTTCTCCCATCAACACTTGCCCGCTCACAGACAGGACAGGTTTGGATGTTTTCTAGCACCAATTTACTTTGGCACTGTTGACATACATATCCGCCTACATGTCTACAGGAAACACAGAACTTAGGGAAGAGGAGAGAGAGCAGGTCCATAATGGTCTCGTTTACTCTGGAGGATATAAACATAGCATGCGAGTTAATTATATAGTGGAGCTTTGCTCCCAATCACGTGGCTCTCGTAAAGTTCAAACAAAAACCCTCCGGTTTTTCATGACAAGCTGTGAAATAATATGCTTGCCACGTGGCCCGAAGGGCTTTACGTGGTGGAGATGGAGGGATTGAACCCTCGTCCGAAAAAAATAACTTTTAAGCGACCACAAGCTTCACCGGTTTTTAGCATTCCCTCTACTTGATCCAACCGATGAGAAAGTAAAGGCTAGATTGAGTGCAGTGTTCGAAAGCTGTACGGTCAATCGGCCTACAACTTTCTACCTCTCGGCTGTGTTTACACCCTTTAGCAGTCACCGAGAAAACGTGCTGGAGGATGCCTCTTTGTTGCTTTTGGTTTTATGCAAAAGCAAGTCGAGGAGCAGGAGCAACTACGCTTGAGACGTACGCTACTGCCTTGTCAACTAATTTGTTGACATGTTTGTTTGATCACGTGGTTTAACGAGGTAAGTGATCATGCTCGGCTTGCCGCTTTTAAAGTGCTTTCCCCGTCGATGCGTGCATCCCCAAAAAACGGTTAGATCTTGCCTCGTAGTTCTTCTTCAAGCTGGCGCTCTATGTCGCGGCGCCTCAGTGTTTGTTTTTTCTCAAACTGCCTTTTGCCACGACCAAGGCCTACTTCTATTTTTACGAGGTTGCGTGTAGTATAGCAGGAAAGAGGAATAAGCGTCAAGTTTTTCCTGGCAGTACGCCCCAAAAGGTGAATTAACTGACGCTTATGTAACAGCAATTTCCTGCTCCTCCGCGGATCATACTGCCGATCACCGGACGGGAGGTATGGAGGAATATACGCATTCAAGAGCCACGCTTCCCTTTCACGGAGCCGTACATATGCCTCCGATAAATCGATGCGCCCGAGCTTTACCGATTTTACCTCCGAACCAGTGAGGGTGATACCTGCCTCCAGTGTGTCTTCAATAACATACTCATGCCTTGCACGTCGATTGACTACCTTCATAGTATAAGCGGGATGGACAAGAGTGACTCTTTTGTGACAAGCAATAACCGTCCGTGCTGCTCATTCCCATAGAGACTAATTGCTTGCGCAACCTTCCCGGTCCGATACTCGGAGTGAAAAGTCCCGTCTTTAGTAAAGACTACCACTCGCTGATTTCCGTAGTCCAGTATATACAACAGTTTACTTTGTTCGCTGGTAAAGATGCGCGTGGGCGATGACAGCGGCTGTTCAAGCCCTTTGACGGAAAACTGCTCCCGTGACCCATTAAGGTATTTGAAGACCTCTCCCTGGCGGGTGAGCACCCATACGTTTCCGTCAATGGCGAAGCTTACTGCCTCTGAAAGTTCATCAGCATCACCGGCAATGTATCGCCGCGCCGTAGAAAGCCCGCCGGACACAGGTACATACTTCCAAATCTGCTTGTTTCCCACATCAAGTACGTACACGTTGCCACCATACCCTTCAGCATCCACCACACGTGACCAGCCGTCTGCCTTTGCTGCCTCGCTGGTTCCACGCTGACCCACCATATAGATACCCGTAGAACCGGAAACTGCATACACCCTACCCGCGGTGGACACTATCCAATCACTCTGTGCCGGGCCAGAATCACCGCCCGCGATCACCTGAGCCCCCTTTTTTGCTACGTCAACTTGGTACACCGCCTTGGTATCCCTATTCACCCCCACCAATGTCACTTCGTCAAATGTTGCATCAGTTACGGTTGCTCCTTCGGCAAGCAAAGCAAACGAATAGTACTCCTCTGGCTCTTTGCTATACGAGCGACTCGTTGCGGTAAGAGCTTCTTCGATCTCTACCAGGAGCTCCTTAATCTGCGCATCCTGCTTTTGCTCAGCGGAGAATCTCTCTAGCTCAGCTTTCGCTTCGTTCAGGAGTGTACGTGATCGGGTGACGTTTAGATCCGCTAAGGCTTTGGCTTCCTCCACCCTCTGTTGTACCTGGGTGAGCGTCTCCTGCTCCTGAGAACTCAGTCTGTTGGAACCCGAAGGCCAGGAAGGCTTGAAAAATACGATGCTGCCGACAAGTAGGAACATAGAGCCTATACCAATAAGAATCGCCCAGGGAAACCGGCGCGGTTCATCCGATCCTACGTACAAAGGTCGTTCACGCGCAGGTGTTGGTTTCCGAAGAAGAAATGACCAAAAGTTTTTTAGCTTCGGCCCGCCTAGACTCAGCGAGGCTGGCGCGTCTTTGTTGGTAAACGTAATGCCGTCCTCATCCGGTACTGGCACCGAGAATATTGTCACATGCACCAAAATACCCGCAACGCGGGCGGTTCCCTCTTCACCGTGCACCCGCGGGGCCAGTGCATCCACCGCATCTTCGGGGGTGCCTGCGAGAAGTGCAGTCAGTTCTTGCGCAGAAATAAAGCGGCAAAACGCGTTGGTCGCCACAATCAGACAATCGCCATGGGTAACAACACCGGAAGCGCTCTCTACGAAAAGAGTACCGGCCTCTCCATTTGGCCTCCGTCCGATTACAATAGTCTCGAGCGTTCCGTCCCGGAAGAGCGCCACCCGCGCGGTGCCGCTTGCCGCCACATACCAATAGGCGCCCCAGCGCACTGCCGCAGCGATGTTTACTTCTATCTCTTGATCAACCTGCCGCTCTTTTAAGTGCTCCGACAATGCCTGCCAGGACTCTTGAAGTGCTCCTTCAAGAGCAACAAGAACACCCCCTTCGGTGCCTACGTAGTATGACTCCTGGAGTTTATTAATAAGAGCCTTACCACATGCTGCCGCATCAAACATAGTGCTTCCCGAGACATCGAGTACGGCGTAGAGGGTACCGCGGCTGGCGCGTTGATCAGGGAAAGGCGGATCGTAGACAAAGGTCTGTGCCCACCATCCTGGTACCGGATTGCCCACCAGGCGGGAAGCAGTGGCAGTGATATGTTGATCCATAGCTTTACAATATACCCAGCGCAAACACAATCAGTATAAGCGCCGACGCAAAATGAGCAAACGCAATGAGGCTGATCACCGGCCCGACAGGGGTAGGAATCACCCGGTTCATTATCCCCACCTGCCTGGTTATGATGAACGCAAACAAGCTGTAGAGCATCAGGAGCGCCAGAATGGCGATCTTTACTCCGAGCGCAGTGTACGCGGCAATGGGCAAGGGCATCATGGTAAGTGCCCTCCTTTTTGAATAAGGCGGCTTATCTGCCGAGCAACCTGGTCTGCATGAGGCACTCGCTCAAACTCAAATTGCCCAACCTCGGCCGCCGTCTGAACGACAACGTCTCCGTAATGGAAGAGGTATGAAAAAACACCGATCGTACGCGCGGTAACATCCTCAATCTTACGTAGCGGTGCCTCTGAAACATCAGAGTTTAAGAGACCCCGGAAGTCAATGTCGACGATCCGTTCGTTTGTGACAATATAGACATTGAAATACCAGAATAAGAATTGTTCGAACACATAAGCAAAGCTAAACAGATACCAAAGACCGGCTAACACAATCAAGTATCGCCCAGTTGGAAATTCGGGAAAGAGCACATCAAAAGGCAAAAGGTTCACGAACGTAGGTATCAAAAAAAGCGCAAGTCCAAATAGAAACCGAGGAACAACTGTTATGATGTGTTGACGGAGGAAGAGTTGTACCTCTTCCCCTGCATGTTGCCCCTGGAAGATATACATCAGTAAAATTGTAGCATACTTACTTCTTCTCGATATTAAAGAAAGCGAACCCGCTTTGAGGAATAGAGATATAGCCAGGAGCCCGTAAGTTAAAGGCGCGCTTGAAGTTGCTTCCCGAAATCTCGATGCTGCCACGGTTGGTATTTAGTTTCACCATCACTGTCTCGCCCGTATCATTGTGGGATACGCTTGCCTCATTCACCCGTGTCACCGTACCGCCATAAAGACTGGCCTTCTGGGCAAGCTCGGCGGTTGAATATGGGTTCCCTGCGCCACTCCCGCCCACCGCACACTGGCCTATGGTGGTAGGAAGGATACGCTCATCCTGCTGCACCTGTGACAACACGATGGCAGCGTTGATAATATCGGAAAACTCTTCCTGAGATAACCATGGGTGGCTGCGAC
Source organism: uncultured Gammaproteobacteria bacterium (assembly GCA_964372495.1). Classification (GTDB taxonomy): domain Bacteria; phylum Patescibacteriota; class Microgenomatia; order JAUYPR01; family JAUYPR01; genus CAYJQU01. Next base: position 44,243 of record CAYJQU010000005.1, on the reverse strand, counting down.
CGCAACTCGGACCATCGTTACGATAGCTAGATCGATACCAGGATTTGTAAAACCAAGGCGAGCTTCCTTTTGTCTCCCACGCTCTTGTGGTCCAATCCCCACTATTCGATTTGTCGGTGGTATCCCAACCGGAATTATTCAGATAGCCACCAGCCGTGGACGAGTACTGGGCGTTCGGAATATCTTCAAGCACCCACCTTTCCGTTGCCTCTACCGCCTCCTTCCACCGACCGCTTTTAGGTGACGGCTTGTACACCTGGCAAGCCTCCGTCGTACATATTGGCTTGCTGGCCCGTATTGCGTAAGTGCGCGCCATGACCGCCTGTGCCTTGAGCGCGTCCAGCGGCCATGACTCAGGCATCTCATAAATACCTAGCAGATAATCCTTAAATGAGATAGCACCATACCCTTGTACTGCGATGGTGGCAGGAATATCGTAGTTTTCATTTAGTTTTGACCCCGGAAAATACGTAGACAGTATGTCTTTGGCGCTCTGCCCCGCCTCAGCCCGTGCCTTTGCGCCATACTGACTCATGCCGTTGCGATGGGTATAGGCGCCGAAGGAAAAAACGGCAAACGAGTCTGCTGGCGCCTGTGCCTTAAATCCAATAGAGGCGTTAAAATCGCTTCCTATCGGTACCTCCCCCACGCTTGTGATAGAGGTGCCAGATCGAGCCGCAATAATAGCCTGCTGCCGAGCAGTAAGCTCTGCGATGGTCGTGGTTAATTGCTCTTGGTACGCTTTCGCCTTACTGATCTCCCCCTTCAAGAACCCAGCACGTTCATCAGCTTTCTCTTTGAGACTCGCAAGTCGAGCTTTATCACGTTCAAGTGCCAATTTACGGGAGACTGCGCCTTTTTTCTTCTGCTCAAGCAGCGCTAGTTTCTCTGATATATCAATGATAACTGCTCTGTCCTGCCGCGCTGCAGCTTCCTTATAAGAGAGCGCGCGAAAGAATGCATCCACCCCTCCAGAGCGCAAAAAGAGGAGGAATGGCACATCCAGCCGCTTGTGCATGTAGTATGAGCGGACACGATCCTCAAACACATCCTTTTGCAAATCCAGCAGCGCCGACTCCTCGGTAATCTCTTTCTCTAGAGCGTTTAGTTCTTGCTGTTTTCTTATGATTGCCCGTTCTGCTGATTGCAACTGGGCGAAGATGTCGTCAATCTGCTTTTTCAGCGACGTTAACTCTCCCTCAAGCGGCCGCACCGCCTGTTCAGACATCTGTTTGGCGCGCGTGAGATCGTCAATCTTCTTCTGAATCTCATCCAACTCGTCCGCATGAGCGGGGATGATGAGGATCAGAAAACTGGCAATGACACTGCATGCTACGAGCAGGTATCGCATAGAATCTCCATTCTACACCGAGCTGTCATGCTGTGGCCTGCCACCTCGTGGCCCCGATGTAACGTCGGGGCGAAGAGTGGTTGCAAATTACCAGAAAGTACCCTAGACTCTTACGTATAGCTACTCCGTTAGTATCTATGATAAAGATCAGGCATGTCATCTCTCTTTTTGCCATTTTACTTTGGGCACTCTTAGCCAGCCCACCTCCTGCCCACGCCGCTGGTCATCAAGAGATATGCACTGGTGCCAAGCTTCAACAAGGACAGTGTCGTGCCTATGCTGGAGCAAATTTCACTATCGATTTTTCAGATTTACGACTTGACCCTGGCCAATACTTTCTTACCTACCGCGGCCAGCCAACCGGCGCATTCTTTAGCCGGTGTATAAATGTAGGAAATGATCGATGGTTCAAGGTAGAAAATTTCCCTGGTGCGGGGATCGGAAAAGCTGCTTTTGAGTTGTGGAAAGCACGATCTGGCGGGAATGTGTGTACTGCGGGGAAATTAGGAGCTGATATTTTCGCCGGCAGATACAGTATCCAGTTCGACTCACCTGTATGGAAAGCAACGGTACTGAATGCCGCCAACAGAACACTTAATGACGCCGTGCGGATAAAAGTCGAGGATCTACCGGCTGATGGTGACTATATCTACAAATTGAAATCAGTATCTCCAGATAGCGGCACGACGAAATCGGTGCGAAATGAAAAGTGGCTTGAGTTTGAAGACACCAAACACTACTATCGTCCAAACACAAAACTTCAATTATGGAGATATTCAGGAGCGCCACTTGAATCAAATCCATTTCGTGATAGCGGAAAACACGTAGCATTCTTAGGAGAGGCAGTCATTGAGGATTTCAATCCATGCGCACCTACTATCCAAGATCCTTCTCAATGTGTTGATGAATCGGGAAACCGAAGAATAGTTAAAGCCACTTCACCATCAGTAGGCGAACGACCACCCTACAACGATTACTCGGTCATTGAATTTTGTGATGATTATCGACAACAGATTCGCACTGCTCTGGGTTGTGTCCCCACCGACGCATCTGAGCTCGTTGCGTGGATCTTGCGTCTTTCACTAGGGGTCGGTGGGGGACTTGCACTACTCCTTATGAGCTTTGCCGGCATCGAAATCATGACCTCCCAAGGAGATCCAGAAAAACTGAATGAGGGCAAAGAGAGATTCACAAGTGCTATTATTGGTCTCGTGTTTGTCGTCTTGTCAGTATTTTTACTGCGGATCATCGGTGTTGATATTCTAGGGACACCGCCGTTGCAATGAAAAAACGCCTCTTCTTATTCCTTAATACTGGTGCTATTCTCTTCACTATTTATCTTATTCCTGAGTCCACTGCCCACGCCGCTGGTCATCAAGAGATATGCACTGGTGCCAAGCTTCAACAAGGACAGTGTCGTGCCTATGCTGGAGCAAATTTCACTATCGATTTTTCAGATTTACGACTTGACCCTGGCCAATACTTTCTTACCTACCGCGGCCAGCCAACCGGCGCATTCTTTAGCCGGTGTATAAATGTAGGAAATGATCGATGGTTCAAGGTAGAAAATTTCCCTGGTGCGGGGATCGGAAAAGCTGCTTTTGAGTTGTGGAAAGCACGATCTGGCGGGAATGTGTGTACTGCGGGGAAAACTGGCAATCTTGTGTCTCTCCCCAGCTCTGTTATTCAGTTTGATCCTCCAAAATGGGTTGCTCGAGTCAGTAATCCCACTCGTAAAATTGGAGAATTCGCTAGTATTCTGGTATATAATCTTCCGACAGACGGCCAATATCGCACAACACTTGAAACACCCGGAGCAGGCTATATCGATACGACTGCACGGGCAAGAAACTTCTCTTTCTCTGATAGTGCAAACCTCTATAAGCCAGGAATGAGACTTACAGTATCGCGAATGGGCGAAAATCTGGGGGAAGCAGTCATCTGGGACGAGAATCCATGCGCCCCAGATACACAAGACCCCGCACAATGCAGAGACGCTGACGGAAACCGTCGAGAGATTAAACCAACTGAGCCCGCCTTAGCAACCACGTCATTACCTACTTCCCCCAGCAGAAGAGATGGGATCGGAGCTTCGAAAATAACCTTTCGTCTCCCCGAGGATCCTACTATCTTTAAAAACCTCCCTCTCTTTGCCCTCTTCGGCGGCGGAGCAGGGACGGGTGCAATAGGACTATTGACCCTGCTACTGGCGCTTGGGCTCATCGCCTCGTTTGTGTTTTTTGTGCTCGGAGCGTTTAAATATCTCGTTTCGGCCGGTGATCCCAAAAAGATAGAGGGAGCAAAAAATCAGATCACGGCCGCCATTATTGGCCTGGTTATTATGGCTTCGGCGTTCTTTATTGTGCAGGTTTTGGAGCGTATACTGGGAATACGGGTAACAGGATAATATGCTAGCTGTCAATCTCGGCGACGTCTATGAACCGGCTTTGGGAGGAAAGTTTGCCACCTTTGGTGATGCGGTTTCGCTCTTGTATAGTGCGATTCTCCTTTTTGCGGGTATCGCTGTCTTCTTCTTCCTCATCCTTGGCGGCATTCAGTACATCATAAGTGGAGGGGATCAGAAGAAAACGGAAAGTGCACGCAACACTCTCACTGCGGCCATCATCGGATTCGCGCTCATTGTGGTTGCAATGCTCGTATTCCCACTCTTGCAAAATTTCTTTGGATTGCCCAAACTATTTTAAATGGACGTATTTGGCTCTATTCCCAACCCATTCGGCACGTTCACTCTCAGTGGCTTGCTCAATAATACGATCACGCTGGCGTTTATCATTGCGTTTATCCTGGTATTCTTTTTCCTGGTTTTCGGCGGCATCAAGTGGATCATCTCCGGAGGAGATCAGAAACAGGTAGAATCAGCCCGAAATATGATCACCGCAGCAATTGTGGGATTAGCTATTGTGGCTCTGGCATATGCAACTACCAGGATTCTTGAAACCTTCTTTAATGTCAAGATCTTTGGCGGGGTGGACATTCCAACAGCAACTAGTCGGCCTGCGGGAGGTGGTGGCACTACGGGCAATTATGAATTGCCGAAGGATGAGCCTTAATATGTACTTACTTGACGACTATCTGAGAAATAAGTATGCTAAACAATAAGGGGGGGCTTGCCTCTCCGAATCCGGCGTAGCTGGAGAAGGGAGGTGAGAAAGAAATAAAAGAAATGAAGAAAAAAATTGCTGTGGCAACAGCAGCTGCTGCGGGCTATTTGGCGTGGGCTGGGAACATGGCGCTGGTGTTTGCAAATCATGAACCTTCCCATATTGAAATTACCAGACCAGTGATTGGTGGAAGGAATGTAGGACCGAGCACCATCGGTAGCTTTATCCAAGCAGCTGTCTCGCTTGCCTTTATCGTTGCCCTTATCCTCGTCTTTTTCTTTCTCATCTTCGGCGGCATCAAGTGGATCATCTCCGGAGGAGATCAGAAACAGACAGAGGCTGCAAGGAACATGATAACGGCGGCTATCGTAGGATTGGCCATCGTGGCGCTCGCCTATGCCATTACAAAGGTTCTCGAAACCTTCTTTAATGTGCAAATTTTGGGCGGATTCACAATCCCAAGTACACAGTAGGACTGATTTTGAGCAAGAACGGCCCCGCTGGATGTGTTTATCTAGCGGGGTTTTGTGTGGTATACCAGATAAGTTCTATACAAAAATGGATGAGGTCATTGACAGCGCTTCTACACCTCGTGCTATGATCGTGTAGGTCTTAACAATCAAGCGAGAAAGAGACATACAGGGGAAGGGGGCGCAACTCCCCCGCTGTGCCGCAGCCGTAATAGTCGGAGTGCCTGTTTTTCTCTACCACGTGGTCCGATGAACATCGGACTTTACGTGGGTCGCGTAAAAGCGCTTTCGCGCTCACGCGATAAACTCCCGAGCAGGAGGTTTTATGGTTTCCGAGCGCATACCGATAACTGGATTTGATACCGCAAACTATCCCGAGCTGTATCAAAGACTCCTTCACCGTTTCCCCTTTGAACAAGCACGTGAGGTCTTTACGACAACCGTACACTGCGATCTTGTTAAATATAGCCAAGAGCACCTCCTTTGGCAGAATCTGTTTGGCAAGTCGGCCCAATTTAGTATTTCCCACTACGAGTATACGGAAGAAACCGACCCACACAGCGGAGTTAAATCCATTCGTCCAACACCTGACACCGGAGAAGACATGCTCGATACTCTCTGGCGCTACGCTGCCACATTGCGAGCAGATAATGACCCGCTAACTCTGCGCGCTGTGGCCGAGTATATGGGATTTGCAAGCCTGCGCAAGATTCTCTTTGAGGCACCGAACTATAGTCTTGCTTGCTGGGCCAGTCCCCCGTGGGAACGTAATGGATACAGTGTTACGTACTTTGCGCAAGTAATCCCCGTGAATGTTCATCGAAGAAAAATCGCCTGTACAGCTCTCAATAATGACTTGACTAATCATGAACATGCCGCAGTGTTAAAAGCTGTCAACCCGCAAGTCTTACTCGATAAAAACCCCTCATCATTAGATATCATCACAGCGCCGGTTGTTACTCCTGCCTCCGAAACCGTGAAGGATCTTTTTGATTTACAACAGGCAGTAGCCACAAAGGTGAAAGAGCTACGCGGTAGGCGGCACTTTTTTGGTAATGAAATCGCCGGGTTAAAAGAATTTCTTTCTTCGCTAAACGATCATTGGCTCCAAAAGTACAAAGAAGCGCTCCGGCCATTCTCGGTCTTATTCCTTAATGCTGTGGAAAGCAACTCTTCCAAGTCAGTACTGGATCGCATCTTCCACGAAAGTCGCGAGGCAGTTCTACGCATTGCAAAACCCGAGCTTCTCAACGTGGGTCATATACCAGTTACTCTTTTTCAACATCGCACCAACTGTCCCACAAAACCTTCTCGAGAAAGCTCGATAGAGAAACTGTTAGTAGGAGACAAAATCTCCTGCCCCGGCTGCGGAAAACTAGTAATCCGCGGATCAGAAAAATGCCAGCACTGTGGCACCCTAAACGAAGGGTGCGGTAACCATGCGCTTACTTTTTGACTTTTGAGTTAACTTTCTGCTACGCTCCCCTGTGTGATCACAAGATTACTACTCGCCCTTCCCGACTGGCTCGGTTCTGGCTGTATCAGCCAGACTGCCGGCACTGAAGGTGTGCCGACCATCAAGTGCGCAGAGGTGACTATTGTGCGCATTTTGGGGCTCGTAGGAACAGTGGCCCTTGCCATTTTCCTTGTAATGGCACTGCTTTCTGGACTGCGCTACGCAACGTCTCAGGGTGACCCAAAGACGGTGGAAAAAGCCAAAAACACGCTCCAGCACGCCGTTATTGGCATCGTGCTCATCGTGATTGCATATCTGGTATTACGACTGGTGGAGGTGTTCACTGGTGTCCCAGTTACTCGTTTTAGCATTACTCAGCCTTAGTTGGACCTTACTTGCTCCACCGCTTCTTGCCCAAGAGGAGCAGCTGGAGTCATCTAACACTATCGCTGAGGAACCCGACAACTTCTCCTGCACGCAAGAGCAGGCTGACGAGGGAACTCCTATAGGTACCTGCGACATCGGCACCGAGGGCTGCACGGGCTATCAGTATTACCAGTACGCGCCGCGCGCAAGCGAGGCGCATGGCGAAATTCGGTGTATCGCCTCCCAGTGCAGCGAGCCGGTCACTTGCCCATCAGGGGTTACTGTGCCGGACAATGTACCGTTGGCTCCTCAGTCAACCGTGGGAAGCGACGCGGTAGAGGGAATGGATTTTTCCCTTGCCACCTCCCGCCTCATGGACCCAACCGACGCATCGGCTAGCTGTGGTACACTTGCGAAACTACTACCTCAGGCACGAGCTGCCCACACGTTATGGCTGGGACTTTCTGATGATGCACAAGACTGCCCACAAAGAATTACCGCTCCCTGGGAGTATTTCACCACTATTATCACCAACCCCGAAAGTGGGCTCTCCCGAAACTTTATTCCTGCAGAGGAAACCATTACCCCTACCAGCGAAAATCCGTTGAGAAAACTCCTCTCCGGCTTCCTCAGCTTCCTCAAGAACGCATGGGGAATATAAAGTAAGTCAAAGATATCTTGTATCTTAATTTCATCTCTGATACCATAGCACGTAATGGCAGTACCTACCGGAGGAACTGAGCGAGAACCACGGACTCAGCCTCTTCCATCTAAAACAGCTGGAGCTGAACCGCAAGCGGCGCAAAAACCGATCGACATAAAAGTCTACGAGCCCGAGCCACAGACTGGCAGCAAAGAACCGTCTCCGACAAAAGTCCCAGAACAGGCAAAGACTCCCAAGATAGAGACGGGAGCACATACTAAACCCGAGCAAGACCCATGGAAAAGGCTGGTGGAGAAACTCAAGGCACTCTTTAAACCGATCGAGGCTAAAACCCAAGAAGAAACACCGAGCACTTTTCTCCAAAACCTCTGGACTGAAATCGAGGCCGAAACGGTAAGCCCTGATAAAGACCCGGAAGCATATCTGACAACCCTAGCCAAATACAAGGATAAACTGGATGAGGCGAGAAAACGCGGTGACATCGATAAATCACTCGCATACCCCGCCATCAGGGCAATCAATAGAGAGGCAGTTTTAGTTGTCAATCTTTATAGAGATAGTCTGGCTGAAGAATTTATACAAGAAATTCTAAGAAAGAAATTTGGTCAATCAGGAGGTACGCCTCCACCGGCGCTTCCTGGAACCGCACCAGAAATAGATAGAGAAGCCGAGGAGGATTTTGCGGAGGATATGAAAACCGGCCATATTGATGATAACCACCTGTGCTATATTTGGGAAAACGAACAGTACCGCGATGCCTATATAGATCAGGCAATGCGTCTACAAGACGCATTGCCCTCAACACCTTCTTCTGAATATGCTGGCTCTATATATATACAAAGCATCAAGGATCAATTTATGCTTCTTCTCAGTAAAGGGTACACGAAACCTAGAATAACACCTCCGCCTCGTGTGGCAGATGATGCGGAACGGTCTAGAAAGTTGCTGTCCCACTATGGGTCGCTTCTTGAAGTCCGCCGAACCCTTCACGACATGGCCGTTGTCGCCGAAACAGGTGAGGCGGAAGACCTTTCTAAATACATAGAGTTTGTGCAAAGTCAGAAATTTGATCTCATGATGGGTGTTTCCGGTGTTGACGTTGCAATACGTGCATATGAGTATGCATGGAAGCTCCTGCGGCTGCGCCGCGGCGGAACATTACCGGCCTCCGAAATAGTATTCAACTTTAGAACACAAAAAAGCGAGCTCGATGAGATCGCACGGAAAATGGTAGTGGGGGCCAATGAGCGCAAGGAGATAGCGCGACTGAACGACCGGCGTAAGCCAAGTAATTATACAGAGCCTCTTACCATACGCGAGATCGACCGAGCGTTGGCCCTTGGAAGAAGTTTTATGTTGGTCACCCTTCGTGCCGAACAACATGTTGCAAAGTCGCTGGCGCCTGCAGACAGTAACCGTTACCTTGCAAGTTTTTACAGCGAAAAGATTGCGCGGCATATAGAGCCTATCCGCTGGCTAATCCAACGGTTTGGTATAGGCAAGGACCAAACAGCAAAGACTGTCGGAATCCTTGCGTACCCGCTCGATTACCACCCCACCTTTCTCTTCAGCAAAGACAGAATCATACGCAGTATTTACGGAAAAGGTGTTGACGACTTCGCTCAGCGCCTTATGGATTTAATGAATCTTACCGATACCGGCGATTTTCTTACTGGGTCTGATTGGCGTGACTACATTTGGTTTGACGAAATGACCGACAAAGAGGCGGAGAACGCTGGTTTTACCACACGTCTCATGATGGCACGGAAGTTTGCGAGCAAAATTGTAGAGGAAGAGATTCGAGATGAAGTGGGAACAGATAAATTTGAACGAGAACACTATTGGGAAAAAGAGTATTACCGCAAAAGAGTCGGCGATAAAATCAATGATTTATTGATGAGACGCTTTACATATGATATAAAAACTCCTGACGGATCGGTGCGGCGCACATTCGTACATCAGGGAAATAGAGAATTAGTACGACAGCTTGCCCACCGCAGTCCCCTTTCAGCTATCTCGCTCCTCAGCGAAATAGATGGAGATAGCCGCCAAAAGATATTTACTGCTGCAGGCATTACTAACCCTGACCTCATGACAGAAACCGAACTTGATCTTGCAATGATATCTGAACACCGCATGAACACCGACTTTACGAGCGACACACTCGACTTCACGGTCATTAATGACTCTACTCGGGAAGCTCGAGCCCAGGGTGTATATACTTCACTTCTTGACTTCCTCGCTCCTACCCATCCCGATGGTTACTTAGAAAAGTTGGCAAGGAAGAAATGGGAATACGCCCCCACCTTCGAGGATATTAATTGGAAGTCAATCAACTTTGCTGCTGTAGGACCGAGAGGTATGGCAAGAAAGATAGCCGATCACGTGGAACACAAGAAGGGGTGGATTGCTATAACTGATCTGCTAATCGCGCTACCCGACATGAAAGACTCTGACCAGATCGCCGATTACTTAAAGTCAAAAGTTTGGGAACCGTTTTCCCACTACAATGCTGCAGTGGCCCATCGAATGATTTATCAGTTGGCAATGGGCATAGGGATGTTTTACAGAAAAGACTACAAGGCCACTCTACCGCTCTTTGGAACTCTCTATGGGTTTCGCGGAAGATCGTCAGTCGCCGAAGACGCATATGGTAGAGATGCTATGGCATGGGACGAGCGCGATATGCACCATTTCATTCATGCTCTGCTTGCACGGGGAGCGATCAGTAGAGAGCAGGCTGAACAACTCGCCAAAAACCTTGGGGCAACCAAGATAAACCGAGTTTCATGGTGGGCGCGCGGAAGTCTTGCGCTTACTATTTTCGGTTGGTTGCAAAATATTTTCGAGGAAGCTAAGAAACCAATAAAGGTATAGTTAGCTTAGCTCTTTTTAGCGACCTGGTCCTCCACCCCGCTGAGAAGGAGGCGGGGTGGAACTAGGCTCGAGTTTCTTCATTCCAGGGATAAGTCCCATAAGCCATTCGCCACCACGCCATTGAAGAGTATGCGACAGCATCGCAAGCGGAATACCTGCTGGTCCCAGAACAACAGCCCTTCCTGTTCCAATCCCCTGCTGAATCGCCGCCAGGTACTTAAATTCAGGCGACTTGAAGAAGTCTTTGGTCATATTAACTGCAACGGGCGTGAGGAGAATGATTCCTAACCCAATAAGGCCCTGCGCTGCCCCAGCATACCCTGCCCCAATAAGGGGCGCGACCCAGCCTTCCGATGGCGACGTGGTTGTGCCGCGCATAATCGCAGCACCCAGCATATAGAATCCTGCCGTGACTGGAAACGCGGCCAGATACCCAAGCATATGCCGAGTCCATCCGCCAATCCCGATGCTTCCCAGTGATATCGGCAGCCCACCAGCCCCGATCCAGAAAGGCGCAAAGATAACACCAAAAAGCACCATAATGTAAGCCGTTACGAGCTGGAAAAAGGTCCGGAAGACTGCAAAAAGGATAGCTACTGCGACAATCAGCCACGCAAGCACCCACGCAATGCCGCTTGTCGCGCTTCCTGCCAGTCCTCCGCCCAACACTTGGGCGATGATATGAGCCACTGAACTGGCCGGCCGCCAGACCCCCTCAAACCCCAACCCGAAGTACCAAAACTGCAATACCGTCTCGCCCTGGAAACGATCGCGAAACCCGTCAACCGGCATGCCAATAGCCTGGAACAGCCCGAACAGCAAAAAGCTCACCACATACATAAGGTCGATCAAAAGACCTGCGATCGGGTAGGATAGCCACACGAGCACAAAAGTGAGAACCAGGCGCGGCAATGCATTCTGCACCGACACGACTGTCCGAGGATCAATGCGGAAACGGAACATAATCATGAACCCGACTCCCAGGAAGATGAGGATGTATCCAACCAGCATCACATTGCGAAATACCTCGGTGATCACCTTGACATTGCGCAATCCAGAAAACCCGGTCCCCTGAGCGTACACCGGCTTCACGATTCCTAAAGACTCTCCAAAATCTCGTAGTGCAAGCTCGGAGGATGCAGGCATGTACCCATACAGCCCGGCCATCGTAGTGGTGAGCGCGCTGGTGGCAGAAGGACAGACATCGGGCTGGCCACACTTCCCTACCGCAAAAATGGCTCCTGCAAGCGCAATCCTGCCAAACATGCCGGGCTTATCAATCCCGTCACCAGCAACCCAGCAGGTGGGGTTCATTTTGCTACAGTTTAACTCGCCGATAAACTCCTGATAGGAGAGCGCGTAGACACTCCCGTAATACACAAAAAGTGCGGCTAATGCCAAAAAGAGAAATAGCTTTGCTGTATGAGCGATTCTTTCCCAGACAGGGGACATATAAGTATAATAATACAAAGAAGCTCCGAGATACAAGGGTGGGTTGGTTCTGATATACTGGTAGCACCTAAAAACCATGCAGCAACACACTGTCCCACGCGATATCGGCTCTCAAGAATTCAAGCTCGTCGGTTCCATGACCTTTCGTCAATTTCTTATGTTGCTTTCTGGCATCGTAATCGCCTACTTCTTCTTCCTCTTGCCTATCCATCCATTTCTCAAATGGCCTCCCGTGATCACTGCTATATTCTTCGGATTTGCGTTTGCGTTTATGCCTATTCAGGAACGTTCCCTTGGCCACTGGATCGTTGCCTTCGTCAAAGCAATCATCACCCCATCTCAGCGCATCTGGCGACAGTCTGGACTGGTGCCTGAGTTTCTAACGCTTAAAGTAAGTTCCTACGGCAGGCCACCCCTCCCTATCGCAGTCGCTGATCGCAGCAACCTTACCGCCTTCCTCAAGACACTCCCGGAAAGTCCCCAAACACCGCTCGAATCCCAGGAGGAAGCCTACCTTGGGTATCTTGACAAGTCGTTACAGCATATACGTGCTACAACCCCCCGCATCGCGCCAACTGACCGCTCAATTGAGCAGATAGCTCGCCCCCGCACGCCTATGCCCGCTCCCGGCACGCTCGCTTCGGCCACAGGCCCTTCCCATACAAAAGTCATCAAATTGCTTTCCCCAGACAACACACTGCGCCTGATCCCCAGCGTACAAAACGTACGGATCCGAAAACTCCACTTCCCGGGGTGGGTCACCAAACAAGAGGAGCCTCGGCCCGTGGTAACCTCGCACCAACCTTCAGCGCTCAAACCAACAATATTCTTCGTACCCAAGACGTCACTTTCCCCTACCCCCGCCCCCGTTCCTACTTCCGCTCCTACATTAACACCGGAGTCGACGCAAAAAGCAACTGCTATCGCAGAAACAGAGCTTCTCCGCACGCAACAGGTGCTTCTGGGCCAGCATATCCAAGAGCTTGAGGAAAAGCTTGCCCGCCTGCGCGAGAAGGAGCAGAGCCCGACAGCAGTGGCGCCTAGCGCAGAATCCACTAGAACCATACAGCCTCAGGTAAGAGAAGTTGAGCAAGAGCTCTCCCAGGCACTCGCCGAGCAGGTACGAACACAGCAGGCAGGGCAGCCGAGTCTTCGTAAAATACCAAAGGCGCGCGGCAGAGAGATCGACGTGGCTGGGCTGGTATCACTTACCAGAGCTCCCCAGCTTCAGACGCAGGTACCTGTGCTCGCAAAAGCCGCCGCCATGCCGGCTCTTACTAACCTACCCAATGCGATCAATGGTGTCGTACGCAGCCCTGCTGGGGAGCTCCTTGCAAGCGTCATTATTGTGATCAAAGACGAGCAGGGTGTGCCTGTTAGAGCCCTCAAAACAAACCGGCTTGGGCAGTTCATGATTGCAACACCGCTGCCCAGCGCCACGTATACCATCGAGCTTGAAAAGGACGGATTTTTCTTTGATATAATGAGCACAACTCTTACCGGCGCTGTCCTGCCGCCTATCGAAATTTCTGCACGGGCAGCCCAAGGGTACGCATGAGTGCTCAATCGCCCATTCGCGCATCAACACAGGAACACCTGCCCATAGAGGATATACGGGATGATCTGGTGATCCTCAAAACAGGGGGCGTGGCGCTTGTTATCCAAGCTACTACAGTCAATTTTATGCTCCTTTCAGAAAGCGAGCAGGACGCGCTCATTTATGCATATGCGGCGCTCCTCAATAGTCTTTCATTTCCCATACAAATCGTCATTCGCAGCAAACGTATGGATATTTCCTACTACATAGAGCGACTCAAGGAACAGGAATACAAACAGACAAGCCCTGCCCTGAAAACCCAAATTGCCCGGTACCGTGAGTTCGTGGGATCGGTAATAGAGGAGAACAACGTACTCGACAAGCGATTTTATCTTGTGATTCCATTCTCTCCTAATGAGCTTGGAGTAAAGGTTGCTGGTACGTTATTAGGGAAAAAGGGCATTCCGTATCCTAAGGGGTATATTGTCGAAAAAGCAAAGACGGCGCTTTTGCCAAAACGCGACCATCTCCTCCGGCAGCTGAATCGTTTGGGGTTGCGCGGGGAACAGCTGAGCACCCAGCGACTCATCGAGTTATTCTATGATATCTACAATCCGGCAAGCATTGGCACCCAAAAGATTTCACTTACAAGTGCAGATTATCAAACCCCGCTTGTTGCGCCGGCAATTGAGCAGATAGGGACAAAAGGATAAGATGTGGCCATTTAAAGGATCCACGCCACCAACGTCTACGCATCCGTCAGCTGACGCTACGCTCAGCCGGGGCATGATGAGCGTGCAAGATATTGTCGCCCCTCCGGCCATCGAGGTGGATTTTGATCACCTCAAAATCGGCGATACCTATTTCAGGAGCCTGTTCGTTGCAGGCTATCCGCGATTTGTCAGCGCGAATTGGCTAGCGCCGCTCATTAATTTCGACCATACCCTGGAGATAGCCATGTATCACTATCCTGTTGAGGCAAAAGACGTTCTATCGGAACTGAAACGAAAAATCGGTGAGATGGAAGCAACCATCGCAACCGATCTCCAGCAGGGAAAAGTGCTCGATCCTGCCGTGCAAGTTGCCCTCCAAGATGCGCAGGCGCTCCAAGAGCAGTTGGCAAAGGGCGCGGAGCGCTTCTTCCAGTTTGCGTTGTACATCACCATACCCGCAAACTCGCTTGAAGAACTGAGTACCATCAGCAAGCAGGTCGAGTCAACGCTGGGAAGCCTTCTTATCATTGCAAAACGCGCTACCCTTCAGATGGAAGACGGTTTCCGTTCCACTCTTCCTCTCGCCCAAGATCGACTCTTTATCCTTCGCAATATGGATACGACATCACTTGCCACCACCTTCCCATTCACCTCGTCTGAACTTTCGGGAAACGAAGGAATCATGTATGGCATAAATGAGCACAACGGGAGCTTGATTGTGTTCGATCGGTTCTCGCTGGAGAACTATAATTCGGTCCTCCTGGCCAAGAGCGGATCGGGGAAGTCGTTTTTGGTGAAACTCGAGGCGCTGCGATCGCTCATGTTCGGCACGGAAATCATTATTATTGACCCTGAGGACGAATACAAAATGCTTTGCCAAAGCATTGGAGGTGAGTATGTGTCGTTTAAATATAACTCACCCGCCAAAATCAATCCCTTTGATATGGCAGGTATCTACGAGGAAGGCGAGAATGAGCTTGGCTTCAAAATCATGTCGCTGCATCGACTTTTCCGAGTCATCATGGGAAACCTTACCCCGTCTGAGGATGCTATTCTGGATCGCGCGCTTATTGCGGCCTACCAACAAAAAGGGATCACACAGGACCCCGCTACCCAGCGCAGCACCCCGCCGCTTATGGAAGATTTGTATAAAGTGCTCAACGGCATGGAGGAACCGGAGGCCCGCGGCCTTGCCGAGCGAATGGAGCGGTTCATTAAAGGGAGTCTAGCTGGCTTTTTTTCAGCGCAATCAAATCTTGATCTGCGCAATACCTTTACCGTTTTCTCCATCCGCGACCTAGAAGATGAGCTGCGCCCGGTGGCTATGTTCATTATTCTTGACTTTATTTGGACACGCATCCGACGTGATCTGAAGCGCCGGCTCCTCATTGTCGATGAGGCGTGGTATATGATGCGGTATCCAGATTCTGGTATGTTCCTCTGGTCCATCGCCAAGCGGGCTCGCAAGTACTATCTCGGGCTCACCACTATTACGCAAGACATTGAGGATTTCTTAAACACCGAGCTGGGAATCGGTATCATTCAAAACTCATCTATCCAAATCCTGCTTAAACAATCGCCGGCGGCAATCGATAAAATTGCCAAGACCTTCTATCTTTCCGAGGGAGAAAAGCAGCTCTTGCTGTCTGCAGATGTGGGCGAGGGCCTATTTTTTGCCGGCCCCAACCATGTCGCCATGCGCGTCGTTGCCTCCCCTGAAGAACACCGACTCATTACCAGCAAACCACAGGAGATCCTTGAACAGCGGCAAGTACAGACTAAAACAGTATAATTAAAAAATGTACTATCCCCTTGGCGCCAGCCGCGCAGTATTTACGGTAAAAGACAGACCGCTTTTACTGCTGCTGCGCCGACTCTATACCTATCTTGCCTCCCATCCTAACATCTTTGAAATCCCCACAGACGTCGTGGGGCGATCATACTCAACATCCAGCCTACGACAGTACGCGCGAACGCTCTTTTCTATAAATGATCTCTCCCCGAACCTTTCTATACAAAACCTTCTATCACTACTCGATAAGACACTTGAAGAACTCAGGCAAAATACTGAAAAACCACCTCCTGGTAAAATGCCAGAAGGCGAACATCGGCAGGTCCTGATGGTCAGTGACGAGGAGCTTCAGGCCATGTTGGACCGCATCAACCACGTGCTCGGCCTGCCGAAATTTCTGCGCACGGTACCTGCGCGTCCACAAGAAAGAACGGTCATGCCTCCGGTTACTCGAGAGCGTCGGCCGACACAAGAATCCCCATCACAGGAGCCCACAGCACCCATCATACATTCTGACCACCCGCCCGGATTTTTTTTCCTTGCAACCCTACCATTGAGAACATTCTCCCCGGCCCAATGGCTCCTATCTGGACAGATCCTGCGCGGTGGGGTTGGCCTGTTTCTTGATGCCCCATGGGCAAGCCGCTGGCGCATGCACGCCCTAGGAGCCCTCCTCTCCTACTCTATTGACCCGCGGCAGCTGGAGAAAACCGGTAGATATGATCCTAACCAGCTCTCGGCCATAGAACATACTCTCGCGCTTTACCGACAGTACGTAGGGGAAGCATCGACCCGAACGCTTAAGGGTAAATTCTTCCGCTGGTTTTGGGACCCGCTCATTCGTGGTGGGCATGAGACACACATACTTGATCAACAAACCCTCCTTGCAAACCTAACTTCCCTTGTATCAAAAGGCGCAACCGAAACCCGGGTGCTTAATGCTTTACGTCGTTCTATTGCGCTGCGGTTGGGACGTGTCAGTGCTGATGGTGTATGGGAACCCTACTACACCGCTGGACACGACACTCTTACATTCAAACGGCAAGGCGTGGCCAGAGAAGCGGCTGGGCTGTCTCCTGGCGTACGAAAAACACTGGATACTTTCTCTCTCGGCGCCTGGTCATGGGTGCGCGGCAGCTACACGAGCCTACTCATATGGGCGCGACTGCATGGGAAAGCTGCGCTTCTTGGCGGTGGGGCAGGTGGCCTTGCGGGGGGGTTGGTGGGCATAAGAACCGGTGTGGCCTTGGGCAGCGGTGCCGGATCGATTCTTGGAGGGCCCGGATCGTTAGTGGGAGGACTGTTGGGTGGGGTTATTGGAGGAGTGGGGGGCAGTTTTTTGGGTATCCCCCTTGGAAGCACCGTAGGCTGGAGTATTTCTCAGGTCTTTTCTGGGTTTCGGGTATTTGGTCATGCTGGTGTGTCCCAGGCCATGGGAAGCGCAGCATCCTCGGCGCTCGGTGCCGCCTCATCGGGAGCGGGAAGTATCGGTCGGGGGGCCGTAGGTATTGGCAGATCGCTTCTTGTAGGATCCGGTTTCAGGGCTGTATCAGGGCTACTTGCGATATTATTTACCGTCAAGGGTGCAGTCCTTGTTGCGCTCGTCTTTGTCTTTGGCGCAACCATCTACTTCACCACAATTCTCCCGGAGAGCGGTTTTGTGCCTGATCAAGTCGGGGGTGGGGATATTGCTCTAGTAGGAACTAACTTAGGCAGTGTGGGAGATACGGGGAACTGTACCTTGTCCAGAGAGGCGATTACCACTACGCTCCCCGACTCAGTCATAGACACATACATCTCCCAGCGAGGAGTAGATCGCGAACAGGCGCTCAAGATAGCTCAGCTTGCGAAAGCAAGCGGTGTCAATGCGGCTGTTCTTTTTGGTATCTGGAAAAAGGAATCTACGTTCAGTAAAAACCCAAGCATGCGCGCTGGAGCTGAATTCGGGTGTGGGTTCCCAGATGTGGGAAGGCCGAGCTGTAGACAGCCGAACAATTTTGACGAGTCGCTTCAGTGTGTATTAAATCTGAACACAGGAGGCGTTTGTAATCTCGCCAACGCCCTTGCAAAAACTTCAGACTTTCGCTCCTGGATGACATCTTACACCCCATCCTTTTACAAACCAGAAGGCCGCCCAGGCTATATTGACTTCTTTGGCGCATACGATGCAATTGTCGCGCTCGTACCAGACGATAGTGTAAAAAGCAAGCTTACCAAGGATTGTACTGGTGGCGAGTTCATTGCTGCCAGGTACACAGGATTCCCCATAACACCGACTCCTCTCAGCGCTCTCACCCAGTGCTTTCTTGGCGGAGTCCCTCTGTGCTCTCATAATTCTGATAGCTATGGTAACGCGCGCCGCGGCTGGAATGGTTTAGATATATCCGCCCCAAAGGGGACACCTGTGTACACACTAACGTCCGGACAAATAAAAGAAGTGTGGGTCGGCGCAATGCAAACCAGCAATGGAGGTACCGTAGCAGACTACGACAACCTGTGGGTGCACTTCCAGGGCGAGGATGGTCGTACTTTTTGGTATGGACACAACCAATACATCTTGGGCACCAAAAATAGTGCCGGCCTAGTCGGAAGACGACTTGACGTTGGACAACAAATAGCTACCGTGGGGCGCTACCAAACAGATGCGAATACACACCTACACTTCGAGGTCAGCAAGGATGGACGCTTCATCAATCCATGTGATATTCTTGACTGCAAGCAGTACCGCGCAGCGTACGGGTCTTGTGGGAAGGGGTGCCAATGAAAATAGTCTTACGGCGCTATGGGGTGTTCATTGGGCTAATCGCACTCGTTAGTATTCTCCTACTTTTTAAACTGCTCTTTACACCAAAGGAGAGCGGTGAACCGCGGTTGCTCTTCCGACAGGCTCAACCAACACCTACACCTGGTACTGGCCGCACTGAAATATATACACCAGAAGATCGGAGACTGCGTGAAGCAGAGGTGCGGCCAGGCATCGAGTACCTACGGAAAAATCCGCTCGTGCCTTTGTTGCCCCATCAAGAAGCATCATTCATTCTCGATCATGACGCTGCAACCGACACGTACATCGTACACATGATTTTACCAGAGAAGAAAACGGTCGATGAGGAAATTGCGGATTCCAAGCGAGATGCGCTTAACTGGATCCGCTCACAGGGCGTAGATCCAAATACCCTTAAGATTGAATACCGCTAACTGACTGGGGTTTTAACTAAATTCGAAACTGCAGTCTGGCTACCACGGGGGCGTGGATTTTACTGTTCAGTTTTCTAATAATCAGCGGTGCGTGTAGTCGCAGTTCGTTTGCTAAAACCGGCGATCCGGTGCGTACAATAAGGGTGTTACCCTTAAGGCTCTCTACCCTACTTCCCATACTCGCTTGCTCGCCTACCAGGTCCTCGATCACCCGCGGCCATAGCGCCATCAGATGTGCTCCCCGCAATGCTCCCTTATGTCGTTTCCTGTCAAGTGCTTTATGGAGCACCTGTGAGATATGAATCATACTGTCTGCGTGCGAACCGGCATCACGATATGTATGGTGCGTGAGTCGCCGACAGCCCGAAACAGCCCCGGGCTTAACTCCCCTTTTAATTCCAGGGAAACCTGTGTGTTCTTGATGGAACCCAGAAGGTCGAGAATATATCTGCTGTTAAATGCGATCTCCAGTCCTTCGCCTTCTACTGATGCCTCAATTTTACCCAACTCGTCTCCCACCTGCGCCGTATGTCCCGATAGATGAAGCGGTTCGCTATCCCCTGGTCGTACCATAATCTTAATAATGTTGGCACTATCGCGGGCAAATACCGCTGCCGTTTTTACTGCCTTTAAAAACTCTCCATGGTCAACAACAACTCTTGTGCTAAATGAGGTAGGAATAATCTTTTCATACCGGGGAAACTGACCATCTATGGTCCGAGAAGAAAATACGGTTTCGCCGCCTCGCACCAATAGTTGGCTGTTGGTAGCCGCAACTGCTACGCTCTCCCCTTTTTGTTCCCCAAAAAGCCGCGTGACCTCGTGTAGTGAACGCGCTGGCACGATGAGTTTGTTTTGCACGCTGCCGCTTGCAGGTACGGAGGTCTTACTTAACCGGTAGCCGTCCGTTGCAACGAACGCCGCCTCATCTGC
>CAYJQU010000005.1:0-24302 GCA_964372495.1 uncultured Gammaproteobacteria bacterium | reverse complement strand
ACCCCAATAAATACCCCAGTGAGCACTTGGCGTCCCTCGTCGGAACTGGCAGCAAACGCAACGTGCTGAATAGCGGTAATGAGATCATTTGCTGGTGCTGCAAGAAAAGTTTCTTGCGGAAACCCCGGTAGTGGTGGAAACTCGCTTGCTGGAATACCGACAACGTTCGCTTTGAACCGTCTCTCAGTACATGTAAGCGAGACGCCATCAGAAACTATACCTACTTCCCCGGGGGGGATCGAGGCCACAAACTCATAAAGGAGTTTTGCAGGAACCGTAAGTGAGCCGTGCTCTTCTACCTCTGCTGGTATCCCTAGAGTAACGCCGTACTCAAGGTTGGTAGCCGAAAACACCAGTCGTCCTGTTTTCGCAACAATCAACGCGTTTGCCAAAATAGGCAGGGTTCCCTTGCTTGCAACAGCCCGGCTGACATGAGCAAGCGCGGGCAATAGATTTTCCTGGAGACACGTAGCTCGCATACAATTTATCCCTGGGGCAGCGGGTGGCTGATTATCATCTCATTATCTTCCAAAAGTCCTCGTAGCTGCTCGTCTCGCACGACCACCAAACGAAAATGCACCTTGCCGGCAGTCACCAGCTGACTGATAGCATGCTCTTCGGCAGAGAGCACAGCCTGGCCACTTTTTACCTCAATAAAATCAATGCGGTCTCGCAACCTTATACCGATAAAATCAACTGGTTTGCCAAGCGGAATAATGACATCGTATTCATAGCGCAGCTGCGCATAGGTAAGAAGTTCAGCTATCTTGCCTTTTTGGGGATTTATTGATCCCTGAATGGTAGCCAAAACTCTTGCCGGAAGTTCCTTTATGTCTTTGTATAAAGAGAGCACGTCTGGAACGTATTCGTCGCCTACACGAGTTGCACTTTTTTTTCCAATGAAGAATGTGAGTATAAGGGCAAAGATGAGTCCTAAAAGGAGAAGGCCCGTGGTAACCCAATCCATGGGGTTATTCTACCATTCTTCTTAATAGAAGCAATAGTAGTAGGGGGTATGGAAACCGAGGAAAACTCCACGCCAACCCATGAAGTTTTGGTGATTTTTTTGTTGAAAAAGGCATGAGTTGATGGGGATAACTGCGTGGATAAAAACGCCGGTTTTGTGGATAAGTGGACAACATAAGGCTTATCCCCAAATTCGTTTTCTTATCCCCACAATGTCAGCCGCAACACCCCCGCCCTCATGCAGAAGTTTTTCCACAAGTCCTACCCCATGCATGATGGTGGTGTGGTCGCGTCCACCTAAGATGCGGCCTACCTCTGTAAGGGGTAGCCGGAGATCATTTTTGAGAAGATACATGGCGATCTGTCGAGGGCGCACAATGACCCGATCTCGTTTTACTCCCGTGAGTTGAGCCATTTTAAGGTTATAGTAGCTGGCAACGTGCTCCACCACCACTTTGGGCGGTATGATCCTCGGTGTACCCGGTTTTCTCCTGGCTCCTAGGATGCGCAGTACGAGCTCGTCTGTGATGAGAACTCTTTCAAGGCCGGCAAGCGCGGTAAGGCTGGTGAGTATCCCCTGCATTTTTCGTATGTCAGGAGCGCTCTCTGCGATCAACTGGGCACAGGACATGGGGAGATTAATCCCAAGGTTTTCTGCCTTTATGAGTAGTATTGCGGTGCGCAACTCAAAATCAGGAGGCTGAATATCAACGATCATGCCTGCCTCGAAACGGGAGACCAGCCGTTCCTCCATACGTTGGATGTCAGAAGGGGGTCGGTCTGAGGTCAGAATGATCTGTCCCCCAACCCGGAGGATAGCGTTGAATGTATGAAAAAACTCTTCCTGCACGCTCGTTTTTCCCGCAATAAACTGAATATCGTCGATTAGTAGACAATCAAGCTCCCGGTACTTCCTTTTAAACCGGTTGGTAGTCTTGGTCTGGATGGCCGCGATGAGTTCATTAGTAAACTCCTCTCCCATACAGTACACAACGCGCGCATTAGGCGTGCTTTGTAGTATGGTGTTACCGACGGCGTGCATGAGGTGACTCTTCCCTACCCCCACACCACCGTATAGAAAAAGTGGGTTGTACGCCTTACCAGGCATCTTTGCCGCTGCGGTTGCCGCAGCATGGGCCAGCTGATTTGATGTTGAAACAGCAAAGGTGGTGAATGTGAAGTCACTTCGGAGCGGTGATGCTTCCCTACGAGCAGCGGGTACCTCAATGGTAAAGAGTGGCTCCTGTTCCACCCCTCGCCTTGTTTTTTTTGGTATTACATCAACCTCGATAACAACACCCGCAGAGGGGTTTGTCGCATCTCGCACCAGCTCGGTAATGAGCGGAAGGTATCGTTGTACAACTACGTCCTTGGCGTACGCGTTGGGCACCTGCAGTGCATAGAGGCCGCTACTTTTTTCTCGCATGGTACTGCGGGCAAACCAGGTGCGAAAATGCGCCTGAGAGACTCGTTGCGCGAGAACCGCTCGCACCTGATCCCACACTTTTTCTACTGTAAACATACGCTTGGGCACTATTGTAGAAAGTTATCCACAACGAATCAACCCCTCCCTTGTATTTGCTGCCAGTACCCTGGTAAAATAGACCAATGCCAAAACGTACGTATCAGCCAAGCAAGCGAAAAAGGGCACGCGTCCATGGATTTCGCGCTCGCATGGCTACACATGACGGGCGCGCAGTGCTTAAGCGTCGTCGCGTAGTACAGAGAAAGAAACTTACAGTGTGATGTATGTTGGCTACAGCCAAACGCCTTGATGCGCGCAGTGTTCGGGAGGTTTTAAAAGGAGGCGTGCGCGTTGCGTCCCAACACCTTACCGTTACCGCCCTTACCCAGCGATCACTTAAAGCAGCAGCGGTGGTTAGCAGCAAGGTTACGAGGTCAGCAGTCCAGCGTAATGCCATACGGAGACTCATATACGACCTTGTCAGAACATACCCCGAGGCTCTGGATGCGCACATTGTGATACGCGTACAGAAAAATGCACACCCCGCGAGGGAGGTATTACAGAAGGAACTATGGTCTCTATTCTCTCGTATCCCGTAAAGCTAGTGCTGCTCCTGCTCTCTGTATACCGTACGATCGGGCCGTTCTGGTGGGCTTTTGGACGTATGGTATTTGGATTGCCCATGGGTTGTAGAATGAAGCCTTCCTGCGCTGCATATACAGAAACTGCGGTACGCGCGCATGGTATTGGCGGGTTATTGTTAGGGCTCAAGCGTCTTACTCGGTGCCATCCGTACGGCGCACGTGTATGAATGCTATTTGGACAACGGTATTTCTGCAACCGATCATCAATTTACTCCTTGCTCTCTATCACTTCTTTCAGACGATAGGCCTGCCAGGCGTTTTAGGCTGGGCTATTATCGGACTTACGATTGTGGTGCGACTTATCCTCTATCCGCTCACCGTAAGCCAGCTTAAAAACACCAAGAGGATGCAGGAATTGTCACCGAAGCTGAAGGAACTCAAGACAAAGTATGGGCACGACAACCGAAGACACCAAGAAGAACAACTTCGTCTCTATCGCGAGCAAGGCATTAACCCGATGGGCGGGTGCTTACCGGCCTTGCTGCAAATCCCGGTCTTTATTGCGCTGTATAACGTCCTCGGGCAGCTTTTTGGGGCTGGACCGGAAAAGGGCGTCGAATACCTCAACTCACTCGCCTACCAGTTTCTCCCTAAGCTCACGCAGCTGGACCCTACCTTTTTTGGAGTCTCGCTTGGTGTAAAACCGGCACAATGGCAGGAGATAGGCGTCTGGTTATTTCTCATTCCTGTAGCTACTGGCGCCACGCAGCTTGTTTTGTCTAAAATGATGGTGCCGGCGAAAGCCACTTCTGGTGTGGCAAAAGCAGGTACGACGAGTATAAAGGCCAAGGGGTCTGAGAAAGAAAGCACCGAAGAGACCATGCAGGCAGTGCAAACTCAAATGATGTATCTCTTCCCTGTGATGATCGGCTACTTTGCGTATCAATTTCCCCTGGGGCTCGCGTTGTATTGGAATGCGCTCACCGTGTTTGGTATCATACAGCAATACCTGGTAGCCGGACCCGGCGGCCTTATGGACTGGTTACCGAAGAGGGCAAAGATATGATAGAGGAAGAACTACAACACATCCGGACACTATCCCAGCAATTCTTCAACCTCCTGCATGTGCCCACCTCTGTTTCTGTTGAGTCTGCCGAAGAGGGTGTCCGCATTGAGGTGCAGGGAGAGCAGCTGGGTATTTTAATAGGACACCACGGCGAAACACTCTATAGTCTCCAACTCTTACTTGGCATGCTTGCTTCACGCACACTTGGCCGGTTTGTTCCAGTGAGTTTAGAAGTTGGCGACTGGCGTGCGCAGCGCGAGGCAGAATTGCAAGACATAGTAGAACGGCTGGTGGAGCAGGTACGGGAAGCACGAGAACCTGTTGCGCTTCCGGCAATGGACGCAGCTGAGCGGCGAATGGTGCACGTGTATATGGCCAATTTCCCGGATCTGGTTTCGGAGAGCGAAGGCGAGGGGCGCGAGCGTAGAGTGGTCATTAAATTCAAGTGAAGCTCCTGTCGGCTGTTGTTGGCAACACCGCATTTCAACTGGCCGGCAAAGCTATTACTGCAGCAAGCACCGTTCTTGTCATGGGTCTTCTTGACCGCACCTATACGGGCGCAGGACTTGGCATATTTACGCTTGCCACCATCTTTCTAGCACCGTTCTATCTGGCTGTAGAGTTTGGTTTAAATCCGGTAGCAGTGCGCCGGTATACCGAAAGATCTTCTGGGGTGTTCTTCACAACGCTTATTGGAAGCCGCTTAGTGCTTTCGGGTGTGTGTATGGTAGTGGTACTCCCCCTCTCATTTCTCTTAACGCGACTCCCCGGTACGGCCAACAGCTTCCCTAAAGATTTTTGGCTCGGGGTGCTTATTGCCAGCCCTACCCTTATTACGTATGGGTTGTATCAGTCAGCAGTGAGTATATTTCAATGGAAACTTGCCTACAAATATTCGGTGATTGCTCTGGCTTTGGGAACACTGGTTACACTTACTGTGTCATTCTGGTTAGCATCTCGCGGATTTCCGCTGCCGTATATATTTGGGGCGTACACCATAGGGAGCATGGCCACTGCAGCAACCGCGCTTTACCTTGCCGGTAGATATCTGAAATCTCGATTTATTTTCTGGAGAGTCAGCGGCATGCGAAATCTTATTCTCCAAGCATTGCCGTTTGCGATCACACTCATTTTTAATACCCTCTATTTTCGTCTAGATAGCTTTATCCTCTCCGGCTTTCATGGAGTTTCGGCGGCTGGTCGGTACAATGCAGGGTATGCTGTGTTTGCAAACCTTTTAGTGCTCCCTACTTTTATCATGAACAGCCTCTACCCGATGTTACTTGCGTCGCGGGGGACGAACGCGTATGCACGAGTTGTGGTACGCTCGCTTATTTGTATGGCGGTGCTTGGCGTAAGTCTTGCAGTAGTCTCCTTTGTTGCCGCCCCCTGGTTTATGCACCTATGGCTGAAGGAAAGCGCTGCAGGAGCTCTGTCTGCGCTTATGTGGCTGCTGCCTGGTGTTCCGGTGTTTTTCTTGAGCGCGCTCGTTTTATGGCTACTGGTAACCGCGAATAAGCTTTGGTGGCTCCCCTGGATATACCTGATCGGCATGGCGGTGAATGCTCTTGGCAATATACTCTTTATTCCGGCATTTGGTTTTCGGGCTGCAGCAGTAATGACGATAGCTGGTGAGCTGGTGGTGCTTGGTATTGCCACACTGCTCATTCTTACACACAAAAAAGAGGTTTTATGAGAAGCCTAACGGTGTATACTGACGGCGGAGCCAGAGGAAATCCGGGTCCGGCGGCAAGCGCGTTCCTGGTGTATGACGAAAATGGCAGCGTTATTCACCAGCAGGCCCGGTGTATTGGCAGGGCAACGAACAACGTAGCTGAATATACAGCGGTACTTGATGCGGTTTCCTGGCTGGTAGAACAGCAAGACAACACCGTATCTGCGGTCGATAACATCATTGTACGACTTGACTCACAGCTTGTCGTTGAGCAATTAAGCGGGCGTTTCAAAATAAAAAATAGCGTACTCAAGCAACTGGCCTTGCAGATACAGAGGCGCTCTATGAAGCTTCCTTCCATGCGTTTTGTTCACGTTCGGCGATATCTCAACGCGGCAGCAGACGCTTTGGTGAACAAAGCGCTCGACGCGGCGGCGATGTAGTTTTCACGAGCAATTGGGCGAGGGGCGCTTGGTGCCGGACGTGAGAATGAGGGTGTATTGCGCTATAATCATAAATAGCGATGACTGCCCCTGAGCGTGCCATATGGTTTTCCAAGGATGCCCCGGTGGTGATGGTGGCTGGGGGAGCCCAATTTCTAGGCTCCCACCTGTGTGAGAGTCTGGTTGCACAACACCTCAACATACTTTGCATTGATGCTGCTGTTGTGTCGCGCAAGAGTGCGGTGGAACACCTGAGCAACCGCGGTAATTTTGTGTACCTGCATCACGACATAACGCATCCATTTCCTGAGAATATTCCATTGCCGCAATTTATCTTTCATCTGGTGGGAGTTGACGAGATCCTCGCAGGAGAGGAACTTTCTCGCCACACCCTCCTCGTCAATGCGCTAGGCACGCACCGATTGCTCGAGCTTGCTGTCCGCGCAAAAGCTCGGTTTTGTCTTGCATCCTCAATATATGTGTATGAGGGAGCAATTTCCAGCCTTTCTCTTTCCCACTATGCCGGACCCCGCCCAGAAGACCTCGATACATTTACCCACCACGAGGCAAAACGGTTTGCCGAGGCGCTCGTTGCTCATGTGTTCGCAGAGGAAGACCTCGATGCTCGGGTAGTGCGGCTCCCGGAGGTGTACGGCCCAGGTATGGATCTGTCCGGCAAGGCACCGCTCAACAAACTAATTGCGCAGACTGTTCGTCAGGGTGAGCTGCGGCTTGAGGGAGATGGGACACAAGAACTGCTACTTCTTGAGGCGGACGATGCAGTCGCGGGCCTTACGGCCGCGCTTTTTGATCGCGATACAAAGGGCGGCATTTATCATCTTGTGCCGGAAAAACCGATTTCGGTGCGAGAGGTTGCGGAAGCTCTCAAGAAAAGCGTGTATCCAAGTCCATTATCTATTCGACATGTGCCACCGCTGGGGGCACCAAGCGCTCCAGTCCGACACTACCCACCCCCTGCGCTCTCTTGGAATCCAACGGTTTCGCTTGCAGAG
Source organism: uncultured Gammaproteobacteria bacterium (assembly GCA_964372495.1). Taxonomy (GTDB): domain Bacteria; phylum Patescibacteriota; class Microgenomatia; order JAUYPR01; family JAUYPR01; genus CAYJQU01. Next base: position 17,090 of record CAYJQU010000005.1, on the reverse strand, counting down.
GGGTTGGCAAGAACCCTTACCAGTTTCAATGTGCGTGTGGCACTTCACCTCTCAGATCCCGTACCCTCCAAGCCTCGGCCGACCCCGGCCGCTGCACCTGCCCACACTACTGAACCGAGTAGATTGAGGCGGTGGCATGTGGTTGTTGTACTGGGCGGTTTGTTTGTCACGCTTCTGACGCCAGTCGCAATTTTATTACTCAGTCTTTTGCTTGGTAAGTATGCAATGGCGCAAACGCTGGAACATATGAGAATGGGTTCGGCAGAGAGTGTAGCCGTCGCCCAAGCCGCTACCGCTCATTTTGACCGCGCAGCTGGCATAGGACAGCACTTAAGCGCCGCGCTTGCGTTTGTAGGAGTTCCGGAGGGTGGAGATGAGCTGCGTGAGAGCTTGCGGGCAGCAGAAGCGATGGCTTTGGGACTATCACATTTGGCTCGCGCGCAGCAAGCTCTGGCAGAAGGACTTGCCGAACTTGACGCACCAGCCGCTTCGGAAACTACCGAGCGCTATGTGACTGCACAGGTGGATGCGGAAATTGCAGACCATACGCTTGCAGCAGCCGAGGCTACACTACAGGAAAACAGGGGGAAGCCATCGGCCGTTTCGTGGGTTCTTGGGCCTCGAGAGATTCTTTCGCACATTCGGAGCTTGCGCGAACAAGCAACCCGCATGCGGCAAGCTACCCAAGTGTTGCCACAACTTTTATCATTGCGTGGGCAAAAGGAGTATCTGGTTCTGCTGGTGGATAATGAGATCCTGCGCCCAGGTGGTGGCGCGATTGTGGCGCTTGGCGTGGTGCGGGTGGAAAAGGGACATGTTACCGAGGTTGCATTTAGCAAGCTTAGTGAGTTTGCAGATGTGGCCTCTGTCGCGAAGGCACCGGAGAGCTATCGGAATCTATTTGGGGAAACACTACTTCCTATTGGAGATTGGCTCTGGTGGGCTGACACTCCAACCTCTGGTCGTGCCGCACTTACTCTTTTTGAACAGGCAACGGGACGGCGGGTAGATGGCGTTATTCTGATTGATGGCACTGCACTTAACGGCCTGTCTGAGATTGCCGGTTTTGGGTCTCCTGTTGTACAAGCGGGCGGCGATGCGACCCGCAGGGAAATACAGCAAGGTGAGGCGTTTCAGCGGGTGTTTAAGAAACTCATTGCAGGCGAGATCTCCTGGGCACTCGTTGGCGAGAAACTAGTTCATTTTATTGAGGGCAAGCATGTGATCATATATAGCGCCGATCCTGGTCTAGAAACGAAACTTGCAGACCTTGGCTGGAACGGAGCATTTCCTGCTAGTCAGACTAACTTACTTGCGCATGCGTACACAGAGACAACGCTTGATGCTCGCCCTGCAAGTGAAATCTCACGAGATATACAACGCAGTATTCAGGTGTTTGAAGATTTATCAGTTGAGGAACGTATTATAGTATCGTTGCGCAATACAAAAAGCACCGCAGCACAAAGAAGCATCTTTGCCCAACTATGGCTGCCACGCGAGTATGAAATCAAACAGCTTAAGGTGGATGGGGAGGTGGTTGAGGGAGTGGTACAAGATGAGGTGGGATGGAAAGCGGTGGGGCTGAAACTATCGCTCACCCCAGGGCAGTCGAGGATCATTCAACTTACGGCTCGTCGGGAAACGCCTTTGATGTTATCTGGACGCGCAGCGCTGACCCTCCTTTCGCTCAAACAGCCAGGGATTGGCGAGAATACCCTGACGACCCGGCTTGTACTGCCTACCGGTACCACTCCTATTGATGTTCGTCCCGACGCCTCGGTTGCCGATAATGGCATAGTATGGGAAACGCAGCTTGATCGAGATCGATTCTTTGTGCTCAACTTCCCGTGAATCCAGTGGTGTATCTGGAGGCAGTATGGTACAATCTTTTTGTACTATGAATGCACGCATAGCGCTTACCGCCGAGCCCCGCACGGTGCTTGGCAAGAAAGTACGTCAGTTGCGCCCTCAAGGGAAAATTCCCTCCCATGTGTATGGACGGGGCTTGCCCTCGGTGTCCATCACTATACCAGTCCGTGAATTTGAGGATGTGTATAGGAAGGTGGGCGAAACCGGCGTACTGTCGCTTGCGTACGAAGACACGGACAGACCGGTGCTTATTCAGGGGGTGCAGGAAGATCCTCTTACTGGCAAAATCCTGCATGTCGATTTTTACCAGGTAAATTTGCGGGAGAAAGTACGCGTCGCAATTCCGATAGAGCTTGTTGGCGAGTCACCGGCAGTAGCTTCCAAAAAAGCAGTACTCGAGCAGCCATTATCTGAGGTTGAAGTCGAAGCTTTGCCTGACGACTTGCCCGAACGTATAGCGGTCGACATATCAGGACTTGAAAAAATAGATGATCAGGTGACTGCTGCTGATTTAGTGGTTGATCGTGCAAAGGTGACAGTTTTGAATGATCCCGAATCGGTAGTGGTGAAAACAGGCCCGCTTCTTACCGAGGAGATGGAGCGCGCACTTGAGGAAGAGAAGGCTGCAGCCCAGGCAGCGGCCAAGTCTGACTTGGTAGTGGCAGAGGAGGTGGTACAAGCCCCAATTCCTCCTACTGAGGGCGAAGCACAGGAATCGACTCAGGAGACTAAGGATTCTGCATCAAACGATTGAGCGCATGCGCAGGCGGATAATTGGGGTCTATACGAAGCGCCTGGGTAACAGCCACACGCATTTCTTGATCACGGTGCAACATGTATGCATATCTAGCCAGTTCAACCCACGCATCTCTCCAATTGGGGTGCTCCCTGGTCTTTTGCTGCCAATACGCTAATCTTCCTTCGGTCTGCCTGTACGAAACTTCTCCCACATTAATTCCCGCAGATTGTTGCGTTAAAAAATGCACAATACCAAGTAAAACAAAGAGGCCTATACTCAGTACCAGGATTATAACAGGATGTTGTGGAGGAGGGGCATGCGGGAATTGCAAAAACTTTTGTTTTGTGCCTAACATGTGATAGGCAGCCGGTACTGTCCCCACGAGCATTCAAGCAGGTTTTGTGGGAACCGGGGCACCCGCCTCGATCTTACTATGGAGATGGCGTAGATCTTTATGAATCTCGCCAACCACCTGGTCGAGCGGGCGGTCGAGGTGAATAACTGTGTTGCTGCGAATTTCGCGCATGAGCCTCTCCATACGCTCTGATTGCTTGTTTGCGGTTCTTTGGATAAAGATGGCAAGGTAAATTGCCTCAAGCGAGACAACCGTAGTTACAACAAGTAGTATAGAATCGAGCGCGTAGCCGAGGTAGACAAATGCCAGCGAAACAATGAATACGAATGTGTGTACTACAAGACTTTCGGTACTACCTAGAGCAAGGGTAATACGGTCAGCAGTTTTGTCAAGGCTCCAAAGACGAGGTTTGGTGGGTAGGGAAGAAGGAGTGAGTATGGGCTTGGTAAGAAAATCTTTCAGCTGCCCAATAGGGATAAAGATAGCATATCGATCACTTTTGTCTGCCTCATCACGGACAGTCGGAGTGGCGCCATTGGGCATAGTGTGATGCTAGCACACTGTAGGCTACTTCTGCAACAGAGGAACGCATGGGAATTAAGATTCTGGCCACGGGGCAGTCATGATAGATACGGTTGTTTTATTTGGTAGTCGCTGCCACAACTCTTCAGTAACAAACGGCATAAACGGATGAAGGAGCCGAACGATGGTAGAAAGCACGAGCAGTAAGGTGGGTTGCGCATCGGCCCTGCGCGTCTTTGTCTTTTCTATATACACATCTGCAAATGCATGCCACACAAACTCATAGAGCGTGTGTGTGGCGTCTGCAAAACGGTACTGCTCAAGCGCTTTGGTGACCGCACCATCGGTTTTTTTAAGCTGGGCGAGGATCTGCCTGTCGTCCTTATGTATGGATTCATAAGTACGTTTTTTGTGCGTACCCTTGTGTTCATACATAAGTACAAACCGAGCGATGTTCCAGAGTTTATTGGCGAAATTCCGAAAGCTCTTTGCGCGCTCACCGGCCGTCTGTGGCGACATGCGTTGATCTCGGCCGGGCAGGGCGTAGGAAGCCATCGCCATGCGAAACGCGTCGGTGCCATGCTGGTTGATCAATACCAACGGGTCTACACCGTTGCCCAGCGACTTTGAGAACTTACGTCCTTGTAAATCGCGCATCATGCCATGGAAATACATGTTTTTCCATGGCATTTGATCGATGAAGTGTTTGGCGAGTGCGACCATGCGCGCGATCCATAAATATTTGATCTCGCCTGCCGATATCTCAAAATCCCACGGAAAGTAGCGCGAGAGCTCCTGGGTGTGATCGGGCCAGCCAAGCGTAGAGAGTGGCCAAAGCCCGGAGGAGAACCAAGTGTCTAGCACTTTTGGTTCTTGCTCCCACTGTGCGTGCGGATTTTTACAATAGGCGCACGGCAAATTTGGCGTCCTTTCGCTGACCATCACTCCTTTGTTTGGGCTGAGCTCATGATTGGGATTGCACGAGGTACAAAACCACACCGGAATCCGATGTCCCCACCACAAATCCCGGCTGATACACCAGTCGTGTAGACTGTTGAGCCAGTCAGTTAGAAGCGTGCGATAAGCGGGCGGCTGGAAGTTGATGGCACCTGACCGCAGAACCGAGACCCCCTGCTTTCCCAGCGTTGCCATCTTGATGAAGTACTCCTCTGAAATCAGCGGCTCGACTACTGATCTGCACCGTTCGCATACGGGTACCGCGTGGGTATAATCTTCTGTTTTAACAAGCGCACCTAGCTCTTTTAATGCCGCGTGCGCCTTCTGCCGCGCATCCAATGCTTTCATGCCTGCCAGCGAGCCAGCGATTTCTGTCATGCGCCCGGTCTTGTCAACGGCAGAAAGCGTCGGCAGGTGATGATCTTTGCCAATGGCAAAATCGAGCGGATCATGCGCCGGCGTGATTTTCACCGCGCCGGTGCCGAATCCTGTATCGATGCGGGTGTCAGCGATAATAGGAAGACGCGTTTTGGTCAATGGGTTTATTGCAAGGCTTCCTATCAACTTATGATACCGAGGGTGGGTAGGGTAGACGGCGATAGCGGTGTCAGCAAAGATAGTTTCAGGGCGAGTGGTGGCCACGGTGATCTTCTCGTTTTTGTCTGGAATCTCGTACGAGACAAAGAATAGTTTCTCGTGACGCTCCTCATACTCCATCTCAACGTCCTCAATTGCAGTCTCACACCGAGGGCACCATTGGACGATGTACGCTCCTTTATAGATGAGCCCTTCATCAAACAGGCGATTGAAAGCTTCAAATACCGCTCGCGATGGCTTCGGGTCAAGCGTGAAAACCTCGCGCTTCCAGTCTGCCGAGATCCCGGTGACTTTCCAGACATCATGGTAGGCGTTATATACTTCTTCTTTAAACTGCCATGCGCGCTTGAGGAATTGCTCTCGCGTTAAAGTGGCCCGCTTCAGGCCTTCTTTGGAAAGGGTTCGCTCGAGCGTTGCCTGAAACTGGATACCGGCGTGGTCGACTCCGGGAAGCAGCAGTACATCATATCCCTGCATGCGCTTGAAACGAGCCAGAATATCAAGGACGGTATGCTGCATGGCGTGCCCGATGTGGGGCTGACCGGTGAGGTTAGGCGGGGGCATAAGCAGAGAATAGGGGGGTTTCTGAGAGCGTGGATGCGCTGCAAACAGACCCTGCTGCTCCCAGAAATGGTACAGTTGCGGCTCGGTGTCTTTTGGCTGGTAGCATTTTTCCATACCTTGCGTAGTTTACATGATCATAGCTATAAAGCGGGGCGCATTGGTTCCAATGTACGCAAGCGTCAGCAGCCCGGAGTTATAGAATACGTGTGTCAGAATGGCCGTAGTGGTGTTATAGGTGCGTCGCAGATACCCAAGCGCAAATGCAGGAACCAGGAGCGCAAAACTCAAGGGATCAAACGCGTTCTGAGGTAAATGTACGACTGTGAAGAGGGTGGCGCTCGCAAAAAGCCCCAATATGGGTTGTAGGAGCCCTCGGAATAGGAACTCCTCACCGATGGCGACAATTGTCGGAATGTACAGGAGAGCCGCCGGAGTCAGTACGCTTTCCAGTGCTTCTACGGTTGCAGGTGGGTCACCCGTAAGGTCTTCGATGCTCTGCCCGAGGATGTACACTTTTCCTAGCATGATGATTACCGCAACCACTGCCACCAGCCCGTAGATGGCAAACGTCGCAAGTAGTGCTCGGCGTACATCTGCAAACCGTGGTCTGTACACACCTAAGTAGGTGAGCGCATATCGGAGTGGCCGATCAATACCGAGTCCCGCGCCAAAGAGAGCAACCGCCGCAAATACCGTTTCTTGGCCAAGAAGCCCGGGTAGGGAGATGGCAAACTGCGGGGGCTCAGGCGCTCCACGAGCAGCAAGCGAGCTCGTAAAGAGTAGCCACGAAAAGCCAAGAACGAACGCATGCCATGTGGAGTGTGGCTGGAGTGGAAATACTCTAGCAAGAAATGTCCGAACTCGTTGTATCAGCAAGGCAAATACCCCAAAGGCGCCCAACACATGCATGCTTTGCCCCCATATACTTGGAGATTCCGAGAGTGTAATAAGTAACCAGAGAGCAGGAAAGACCAGGAGGATCCATACCCAGAAACGAAAGGCGCGTTTCCTTTCTGAGAGGCGAGCGAAATACACTGAACCCACAATAAAAGCGCTGAGCCCGAAAGCGGCTACATCCATACTATTGCTACTATATCATCTCCTTGATTTGTAGTAGTACACTAATGCGAGACCCTATTATGGCAGACAGTAAAGAAGGTGTCCCAGAAAAGCTGTTCACCAAAAACGAGCGACGACAGTTGCGGAAAACCGAGAGAGAACGGATACGCGAGGCGCAGAGGCGTCGTGAGCACAGGATGCGACTTGCCCGACGCGGCGTTATTGGTCTTGGAGTAGCTACAGTGCTTGCACTTATCGGCCGCGAGGCTCTGAGAATCCGCCCTTCTGGTCAACGAGATACGCGCGTTTTGTCGCCTGACCCTGGTGGCGTTGATATAACTGTCAAGGAAAGGGAATATGCCGCACGGAAAGATGTGGTTGACCTACTCATTCCCAGATTTGAAGAGGGAATGCGTAGGCTCCGATTGCTAGTAGATCCAATGATAGCCCAGTTTGAAGATCCAACCCTTCGGGATATATATCGACGCTCGTTTGATGTGGTAGAAGTGAATCGCCGTAACACTGTGCGGAATAGAAACGTGTTTTACTTTGAGGATTTACAACGGATGAAACAGCAAGGGAAAACAAAAGCAGGTGTTTCGAAGGTCGAGATAGCAGATAGAGCATACTTTTTCTATGATATCATGCTGCCGTCGATGCGCGAGTACAATGCTCAGGCAGCGTTCGAGGGAGCGTCCCGAACCATCTTTATGTCTGCACAATTTGATCAACACAATCTGTTCGACCTAGTTGTCGGTTTCCATGAAGCGGGACATGCGGCGCAAGATACGCTGGCGCGGCAGGAAAAATATGGTGTTCCGTATCAGGCGTTTTTGCAGCTCTATGGAAATAAGGGTATGGTGCTCGATTTTGAGCTCGAGATGTACGCAGCGGAGTTGTCGCTCGTCAACCTAATAACGGATGGGCGTTTCGCAGATGATTGCTTGGCGGATAAATTTCCCACGACTCGCTACATTACCGAATGGAATATGCGCGCAGAACAAGCTGAGCCGCTTGAGTTTCTGGCATATATTGGTAAATCGTATTTCTCCTCAGAGTCAACACCGCTTGTGTTTGCTGCTCCATTTGTGCGCACCGTAAAGGAGCAGATTCGAGCAACCGGTTTGATTCCCCATCGCTTAGTTCGAGGTACTCTTGTGCGTGATAGTGGGTAGAGAAAAGTCGCGCAGCGAGAGGCTTGGATTTGCCTGAACCTGTTGGAACGGCACAGGATTCTGGTGGTAGTACGCACATGCGGCGACCATGACAGCGTTGTCGGTACAGAGCTCTGGGGGTGGCATATGTACAGCAATAGGGAACTCCAGGGTATCGATAGCGGATAACACTTTTTCTCGCAACCGTGCGTTTGCCGCAACACCGCCCGCCAGCACCAGTGATTTTGGCCGGTAGGTGACGACCGCTTTGAGTGTTTTTTGGACAAGTACGTCGGTAATGGCTTCCTGGATTTCATAGGCAAACTGTACGATAGCTTCATCATGCCAGAGACCCTGTTCTTTTAAGCGTTGCGTTTCTCGCAGCGCCGCAGTCTTCAGGCCACTAAAAGAGAACTCGAGAGTATTTTCTGCCATCAGCGGCCGTGGTAAGGTGATGTTGCGTTTTTCATTTTTAGTATTGTACTTTTCCGCCAGCGCCGCGACCGCAGCTCCGCCAGGATAGGGAAGCCCTATGAGACGAGCTGTTTTATCAAATGTCTCTCCTGCCGCATCGTCGCGGGTACCGCCCAGGTGTTGGATGTGTTTGTGACTCTGCATGAGAATGAGATCAGTATGGCCGCCAGATACCAGAAGGCCCACAAGTGGAAATTGTAGTGCCCTGTCACCAATCCATGCGGCATAGAAGTGGGCCAGCAGGTGGTTGACTGGGATTAGGGGTTTGCCCCACACCCAGGAAAGAGTTTTGGCGGTTTCGACGCCTACCAAGAGGGAACCAATAAGCCCAGGCCCTACTGTTACTGCAATTGCATCAAGTTGCGATGGCTGCAGAGAGCTTTGTGTGAGAGTTTCGTGGATGACTGGGATGATCGCTTTTAGCTGTTCGCGCGCAGCCTGCTCAGGTACCACCCCGCCGTATTTCTCTTGTATTGCAACGGATGAGGCGAGCGCATGACTGAGCACCTGTTTTCCGTCTACCACAACAGCAGCGGCCGTTTCATCGCAACTGGTTTCTATACCTAATATCTGCATAAAGCTCCAAACTATTTGGTTATTGGAATTTTACTTCGTCTCCTCTCTTAATAGAGTACCGCTGTACACTGCCAGCAGTAAACTCAAGTACATGTGTGGCAGGCGACCGCGGCCGGTAAATGGAATATTGACTCTCCGGCACCTGTTGCGATGGTATGCTGGCGTATTCGACCACATCTATAACTTTGTCGCCATCAATCCATACTATGTCGATAGGAAATAGCATCCCTTTCATCCAAATGGAGTGATAGTCGCGGTTCGGATACACAAATACCATACCGTGGTTCTCGGCAAGGGCAGCCCTTTCCGAAAGACCGCGCACCCGCTTCTCGGGAGTATCTGAAATCTCAACAGCGAATGGCATCCTGTTGATCTTTACCGTTGTGTTGACTGCTGGCGTGAAGGTGCAGGCGGTGAAAGACAGAATAATGAATAGTGAATAGAAAATAATGGGCATTTACTGCGTGCCCACTAAATACACTGCCTGCCAGGGGCGGTAGGCGCTTCTGAAAGTGGTGTCAGAGAGCACCTCGCCACCGCGCGTTACCGTACGACGAAATGCGACATTGGCTCCCCAGGCTGACCAATCTACCTGCTTGGTGACTCCTTTGGGAAGCGTTGGGTCATCTTGGTATTTGATGGGGGGTGGCTTGACCTCGTTTGTAATGGTGGCTGCACTGATGGAGACGGCGCGGCCGTCAGAGGTGCCGTATATTTCGGTGGTGAGAGTTGCGGTGCCAGTGTCGTAGATGGCTTGCACAAGGATATGCGCGGGCGTGTCGTTCTTGAATTTAAAATCCACGGTGGGAGAGAAGACGGTCGCGTCAAATCCTGGCGTGCTATTTTGTTCATAATAGCCAACTCGATAGGCGTGGGGATGACGCTCCAGAACCGGTAGTCCGGCCTTGAGCACGGCGCGGAAGAGGGTAGTGGAGGTTTGACATACGCCGCCCCCGTCTCCGAGTATAGTTTTACCGTTCTCAATGACGTACGCCGGTTGGTATCCAGTTTCCTTTGATACATCTCCCACCGAGGCGTTAAACGAGAACTCCTCGCCAGGCTTGAGGATGACCCCAGAAATGCGTTGCGCGGATAAACGGATGTTGTGCATGCGACCAGGGATAGAACCGGCAAACTTGGAAACACCACGCCCCAGCAGTTCCTTGATTCCCAGGTTATTAATGCTGTCTGTGCGGATGGTGGCAGTTGTAACGACTATTGGTAGGGTGAGGGTGGTTGATGGTACTGCGTTTGCATCTTGTAGATAGTTTTGAAGGATCAAGAGCGCACCTTCCTGATCAAGAGCTTTCCCATCCACCGACGGCCTAAATGCTGCGACCCTCGCTCCCTCCATCCGGAATAATGCGTCTTGGGGCGGATAGTCCACCTGTGCTGCCAGGTTTTTTATGTAGGCTCGTAGTGCCGGCTCATTGAGGGTAGAGCTTGGTAGCGCACTCGTCGTACTTTCGGGCGGGGAGTGCCAGAGGGCAATATCAGCAGGCGTGGGCGTTATGACGGCATCTGCCGCCTCAATCCGGGGCGGCGCTAGAGCTTTCTGTGTCACTTGTGGAAGAAGTGGGGACAGTTGTGCAGTCGTAACCGAGGGAATGAAGAATACGGTTGGTATGCCGATAGGCTCTCGCGAGAGTGTGGCCAGCCGTCTTTCTATCTCTGCGATCAACGTAGCTTCATCCACCCCGTGTCCAGGGACCTCTTGTTCGATGGCGATCGCTGGTCCAGAAGCCACGAAACGAGCAGGAAGTGTGGGAGTTTCTTGTGCTGCGGCAATAGTAGCTACTGCCAGCTGCATTTTTTCCTGATTGACACTAAAATATACCGGAGAGTTCTTGGTACCAAGGTACGCATCTCGCTTCTGTTTTGCCCGGTCAAGCATAGGTCCTGTGCGGCCAACACGGTATGCTTCCTGAATCGTTCGATGGTTGTCGTAGTGGAGCTCTAAACTTGTGTTGCTTAGGTGGTACTGTCGGCCTGCTATGTGCAGTGTGACAGGGGTTGCAACCGCAAGAGTTGTATGGGCGGTCATCAGATAAACAGCTTCCTCTTTTGTGAGACCGCCGACCGGGATGCCAGCAACTTCGACACCTGGGTAGATGCGGTCGCGGAACGCAAGCTCATAGGCAACAACTATAGTGAGGGTTAGTAGTAATGACGTAAGGAGAGTAGCGCCGACAATGCGCCATGGGTTGACCGTTTGGGATGCAAGATGGAGAAGGTACGATTTAAAATTCATACATCATAGTTTGCAAATCGGCAATTTGCGCTTTGCTGCACATAGATTATACTATTCCAGGAGAAAGAATGAAAAATATACCCATATTCCTCGCTGCTCTATCTGCATTATTCCTGGCAGGATGTCGACAGACCCCGGGTACTCAAGGCCCCACAAACGTACCGCTCGTATACTGGGGGCTTCAGCCAGCAGCGGTTTTTGAGCCATTGATTGCAGAGTACCAAAAAGAACATCCCACTGTAACTATTACGTACCGGCAACAGCCGGCGGAGCGCTACCGAGCGCGCCTGTCCAGCCGCTTAAAAAGTAAAGGGCAAGCTGAAATGCCTGACATGGTAAACTACCACAACGGCTGGCTTCCCATGCTTACCGAAGTTCTCTCACCGGCCCCAGATGAGGTAACCGTGCAACTGGCACAGGATTATCCGCCTGTTGTTCGCCGGGGGGTGGAGAGCCGTGGTACATCGTATGGTGTGCCGCTGTCGCTGGATGGACTCACGCTTTTGGTAAATGAGGAACTGCTTACCAAAGAAGGTGTGGCAGTACCTAAGGACTGGGAGGAGTTTGAAAAGGCGGCTGCCCGGCTTACCAAAAGAGGGGATGACGGTGCGATCCAAATTGCAGGCGCTGCCATTGGTACTACAGGCAACATTGAGCACGCGAGCGAATTGGTGGGAGTGATGCTTCTTCAAACCGGCGTTGACCTGAGTAAACAAACCGCGCCCGCAAACGACCAGCGTCGTATTGCAGAGGTGCTCTCGTTCTATACCAGACTTGCTAAAGGGGGGCAACGCGTGTGGGACGACAAGCAAGACCCATCGCTCACTGCTTTTGCAGGCGGTCGGGCTGCCATGATTTTTGCGCCGGTATACCGTATTCCCGAAGTTTTGGGGATGACTCCCACGTTACGGGTGAAAGCGGTACCCATACCGCAACTCACTGGGAAACTATCGACCAAGCAGGCGGTATCGTGGGGGTCGTTTTGGATAGAGGGAGTAGTGGCTACTTCGGCACACAAAAAGGAGGCGTGGGACTTTCTCCTATGGCTTTCCCGTCCTGAGCAGCTGTTTAAACTATCAGGGGAGCAGGCGAAAGTAACACAGTTTGCCTTGGCGTATCCTCGACTGAGCATGCTGCCGCGCCATCTAGACGATCGATACCTATCGGCAATTGCAGGCCAAGCACCGACGATGCGCACGTTGCCGCTTTATAGTGCGACTAAAGATGAGGGGATAAATGAGCAATTAAGTAGAGTACTCCTGGCTGCGGTGGACGCGGTTGCAGAGGGGAGAGAAGCTGAGGATGCTGCCCGCCAGCTGGAGCGGGATTTCACCCAGACCCTTGCCCAGTATAGACCTTAATATGGCCAATGCTGAAAAACCAGAAACACAAGGCGTCGTGACACCTGCTGCCGAAGAAAAATTCAGAGCTTTTTTAACAGGTGAGGAGAGAATATTAAATGATATTGCTGGCGGCGCTCCCTTCACATTCAAAAGAGGTGAAGGGTGGGCTATCAATCCCGAAACAGGAGAAGCTACCTATGATCCCAAGTTTTTTGAAGAAAAAGACTATACTCCCTCTCAAGCTCTTTTTGCCACTTTCCACGAAATAGATCATCTTACTGAACTGGCACAATTATTAGAAACAGAAGAAGGTCAGAGGACATGGGAGAACCTAAAAGCAAAAAAACAAAGACAGGAAAGAACCCATTTGCTCTGGAATTTTGTAACTAGAGACCCCGCTGACAACAAACGTATTTTAACCCTCGCCCCAGCATTGAGCGAGGATCTAACCAAGCTTTACCGAGGAAAATTATTTCCCACAACAGACTTTCGAGATTTACCCCTGCATCTTCAACTAATTCACGCAATTTTAAGAGAAAGTATGTTGCCAGGTGAGGAGGTTTCAGTTGATCCGAAGGTTGACGAAACCATAGAATCAATAAGACACACAAAAACAAAAAGCGGTGAGGAAAAAGATGTAATTGATCTGGTCACTGATCCCGATTTACCCCTCGCTACAAAAATCAAACTGGTTGAAAAATTTATTGAACCGCACTATGAGTCCCTGTTTCAAGAAGATATTCAAAATCAAAAACCGGGAGGTGGAGAACAGGATGAAGGTAATGGCTTTGATGAAAATAGGGACCCTCAAGAAAAACCATTTAGGGCACTTTATAAAAAATTATCTGAACAACACCCTTCACCGATGGAGGAAAGCGAAGTGGAAAAGAAGATTAAGGAAACAAAAGAGCAACAGAGCGAATCTGCACGTCAGGCCGCAGGATACGAGACAGAACACGGTGTTAGCAAAAAAGATTTAGCAGATTACTATGAAGAATACCGTCATGTTGAAGGGTACCTTGAACAGCTACGAAATGTTTTTAGAAGAATTGTGGAACAGCGAAAAATTCCTATTAGACGTCTGGCGGCTCTAAAGGAGGAGGGGGTAATGATTGATCCGGGACTTGTAACACAAACATACTTGGATGTAAAGGCGGGTGTTGATAATCCTAAAACGATGAAAGATTTTGAAGGGCGTAACATTCTCGAAAACATCCCTGGGAAATTTTCATTAAGGTTAGTGGCGGATCAAAGCGGAAGTATGGCAGGAGAAAAATCAATCCATCAGCGAAGATCAGCTATTCTTGTTATGGAGGCATTAAAGGAATTTTCAGACATCTTAGATGATGAAAGAGCGGGACTTTCGATTGACTTAGATGTTCAAACAGAACTTCGAAGTTTTGGGGTTAAGGAAGGTACCAGACTCTATAAACCTCTATCTCGGGAGCTTCCAGAAAGACAGAGGGTGGAGTTTTTCAAGGGATTGCTGGAAACTTCGGGCGGAACAAATGATTATGATGCGCTTGCGGAAATAGAAAAAGACGTGAGAGGAAGTCTAACGCGGGATGAGACATACGCGGCAGAACTCAAAAGCGGCAAAAGGCGGGAGATTGTCATTGTCTTGTCAGATGGCGACAGTGGAAATGCCGCCGAAGTCAAGAATCGTTGTCAGAATTTAAGAGAATTAGGAGTTAAAGTTGTTGGCCTCGGAATGGGAAGCGGATCACAAAGTATCGAAAGCACCTATACACCAGAGGGTAGAATTTGCTACGATATAAGTGATTTACCAAAAGCTTTGCAAGATTTACTAGCCGAAATCTTGGGCCAGTTAAGTATTACTGGAGAGGAGGTATAAGCAGAGCTTGTTTCTCGCAAGCTCGAAATAATAACTATGCCCACAGATTATGTCTAACGCCGAACAAGAAATACCTCGACCGCGTGAGGAACAAGTTGCAAAAAGATGGTTAAGGATGCGGGGAGTAACACCGCCACAGAGAGCAGAGACAGTTGTTCCTAAAGGAGAAGCCCCGCAGTCCCCAGAACAATTAGTAAGTCAAGTCTATGATTTGTTCGTAGAAAAACAGGATCTTAAAGATGACATTGTTGTAAAGCAACGGGAGACAATGGAACCAGCACAAGCCTCTGAACCCTTGTCTCTTGATAAAAAAAGAGAGCTTATCAAACAAGGTAGAATCAGTGCATTGTTGCCATCCTCAAGCGTTGGATCGCCGTATAAAGAAGTTGTCGGCAAGAGTCAGGCAAGAATTAGAGATATTGACAATCAGTTGGATAGTATTTTTGCAACTCCCGGAATCTATGACAGGTTTGTTGCCGATTTAACACATCAGGTAAGAATAAGGCATCAAGCCCGCGAAGTACAAAGCATTGACAGATTTATTGAGAACGTAGAATTAGTTTCGGTTAGGCTAACTAGAGAAGCACAAGTTAGAGGACGAACTCTTACTTCTGTTGAACAGCAAATTGTCAATGACAACCGCACGCTCCGGGAAGAAGCTGAAAAGAGAAGGGCAGAAGTTTTGAAAGATCCGGATGTTTTCGACCGGAGAAGAATTTTAGAAATTAGGGAATTGCGAGACCAGTTATTACAAGATAGGTTTGCTGAAACCCCGTCCCGAAAGAAGTATTTGGAAAAGATAGAGAGATATTGGGCAGAAGGGAAGAAAGTTTTGCTTACCGGTGAAACCGGTACCGGAAAGACAGAAATAATTAAGCATGCCTCAAATAAGCTTTTTGGCGTTAATCCGGAGTCGGTAACAGGACACCAAGATTTAAGCATTTATGAACTTTTGGGCAAAACCGGCTTCCAAGTTCAAGTTGGTGATGTTTTTCGACCCGCTCCTTTGATTCGGGCTATGATTGGCAGAGACGGAAAGGGCCAACCATTTCTATTTGATGAGATTGACCGAGCACCTAATCAATCGGTAATGGGAATAAAGACAATTCTAAACGCCCGGTCGGGAGAAAAAGGGGTTAAGGTTCAAACCGATACGGCAGGGAGTTTTAACGTTGGACCGGATTATGCAGTTGCGGCAACCGCCAATATTAAAAGTGAAAAGTATATAACTGCCACAGAACTTGACCCCGCAATCGTCAGAGTTTTCGATGCGCCCATGGATATTGATTACATGCCAGCGTATGAAGTTTACGACCTTGCCTTAGCTTCCTTAATGGATAAAAGAGGTGGCGTTCCCCTTACTGAAAACGACGCAAGGGTGATTCTTAAAAATCTTTGTGACGCCTCTTCGTGGATACAAGACGCCTATCAGGGAAGAAAAATTATTACAGATCCAACTAGCGGAACATTTTTGGAAGCCAGAGGGCAGGCGGCAACAGGAAAAGCGGCAACGCTTAAAAAAGCCCTTCTTGATCCGGGTAGAACGCTAGATATGCTTCGCGGCTGGACTGCGGCACAGACAAGAGGTATTGTTTTTGAAGACTACATCAACGAAAGACTCTTAGAGTTTATAAACAATAGAGCCTACCCGGAGGAAGACCGTTATTACCTTACTGAAATTTTTGCCCTAAAAGATTTTCTAAAAGGACATAAAATTTCCGAAGTTATGGTTTCTGGTTTAGATCAAGGTACGCTGGATAGATGGGCAGGTTCGGTGAACAGAAAACAGACGGCGGGGAAAGCAACGCCCGCATATCTGCCTTGGAATCGTGTAGCGAAACTTGATCCCTATAGAAGATTCAAAAGGCCGGTATCTGCTGAAGCGGAAGAGTTGCTCGAGGAAGAAGTGCCGGAGGCAGAAGAAGTAGTGGGGCGGGGCGGACCAATGATCGAACGAGCAAGAGAAGTCTTAGGCCGTGATTTCCTGGGTGTAGAGGCTATAAAGAAATTGGAGCAGGAACTTAAAAAAGTTGGGGTCAACGCTGAGTTCATATTAGATAATCTTCCTCCATTCCCTTATACAGAGGAAGACTTGCAGACTGCTAAGACTTTTGGTGAAATGCTGGTTTTGAGACCCGAGGCAATGCTAAGAAGGGGCAGAGAAGTTCCGCTAACCATGATTGAGTTTAGAGAATTATTCCGTAAAGACCCGTTAGGGAAAATGCAGACGGTGGTTTATTCATTTAGAACGGAAGCTAATGACTGGTACAAGAGAGAAAAATTTGCAACTCAAGCTGGAGAGATAAAATTAGGCTGGTCATTGGTAAAAAAAGATGTTCTGGATGGCTCAACCAATACCGGCTGGAATGACCAAGAACAGCTACTTCGCCAATACGAAGCCGATTTAAAAAGAAAGGGTGCTAAAAATGTGTCTGTAAGACGAAGGACTGGTACAGAAGCGTTTTACGATGCACTTCTTTACTACGTAAATATAGGAGAAAGGTTTCTTCCGGATGAATACGACTGGACACAAACCCGCACGTCCGATGGTCGCTTAGTGTTCGTGGGTAACTTCGACTCGTATGGTTTGGATGTGCGCCACAACTGGCCTGAGTACTCGGTCTCCTTCATCGGTGTGTGTCCTTCCCGGTAGCCTGCCTGCCGGCAAGGCAGGTTTAGGTGCTTGATCACTTGGATTCTTGGTTCTTTTGGTTCCTTGGTTTTTTGTCCGCCGCAAATTTTTGGGATACGAGCCTATAACTAATAGTGATTTTT
>CAYJQU010000004.1:114696-120521 GCA_964372495.1 uncultured Gammaproteobacteria bacterium | reverse complement strand
CAGGCTCTTGGTATAAGGTAATTCTGGTAAGATTGGATATATGCGTATGTCGAAGCAGCAACGGGATGTTTTAAAGCAGATTGTTACCACTTTAGACGAATACGGGATACCCTATGAAATAACTGGTGGTCTTGCAGCGCAGTTCTACGGAGCGAACCGAC
Organism: uncultured Gammaproteobacteria bacterium; assembly: GCA_964372495.1. Classification (GTDB taxonomy): domain Bacteria; phylum Patescibacteriota; class Microgenomatia; order JAUYPR01; family JAUYPR01; genus CAYJQU01. The sequence goes on along the minus strand of CAYJQU010000004.1, from coordinate 120,360 downwards.
CGCTGTACGACATCGACATTGATATTCATAAAAAGGACTTCTTGAAGGTGGCAGAACTTTTTAGGGAGTATATGACTGAGCCACCGCACCGAACTACCGGTGACGACACGTTTGATATATATCTAATGACGCTCAATATAAAAGGGGTGCATATAGATATTTCTCAGGCTGAGGAGAGTTATTTTATTGACAAGAGCGGCAGAAAGCACAGACTAGACAGTACAATGGCAGATTCGCAAGCACTTGATTTCGACGGGGTGAAAGTAAACGTGTGCAATAAGGAAGGACTTATTGCGTACAAAAAGATTATCGCTCGGGACACAGATTTAGAGGATATATGGCAAATAGCGAAAACCCGTTAACATTTTATTCTTCTAGAAGAAGGGATAACGGCGGCTATCAGGAATACTGAGACGGTGATTGTCAAATACTAGTACTCAAGGAGCTACGATAAAACCATGGTATAATCTGTGGTATGAAAGCAGTGCAAATGCGGCGATATGGCGATATAGAGGTTTTAGAAATTACCGAGGATGCGCCAAAGCCTTCGCCCGCAAAAGGCCAAGTGCTCGTGGAAGTTCATGCGGCAAGTATCAATCCAGTGGATTGGAAAATCCGCGAGGGATATTTAAAAGAAATGGCACCGCTGCAATTTCCGGCAGTCTTAGGTGGAGACTTTGCGGGGACAGTGGTGGGAATCGGAGAGAGTGTAACCGAGTTTAAAACAGGGGACGAGGTGTACGGGTCGGCGATCGTGTTGAATGGCGGCTCGGGCGCGTTTGCGCAGCTTCTCCTTTCAAACACCAAGAACGCTGCTGCCAAACCAAGATCGGTATCTTTTGAAGAGGCGGCCGCCTTGCCCTTGGTGGGAACAAGCGCAATACAGGCGTTGGAGGAACATATCAAGCTGCGAAATGGACAGAGAATTCTTATTCACGGCGGTGCAGGTGGCATCGGACACATTGCAATTCAATTGGCTAAAGCGGTGGGCGCACGTGTTGCAACCACAGTGAGCACGAATGATGTGGAGTTTGTAAAGCAGCTGGGCGCCGATGAGGTAATTGATTACCAGGCACAGGATTTTACAGCGATGCTTAAAGACGTGGACAGCGTTTTTGATACCGTTGGTGGAGAAACGACCGATAGGTCTTTTCCAGTTCTCAAGAAAGGCGGCACCCTCGTTTCTATGGTGGGTGAGCCGAACAAGGAGCTTGCACAAAAATGTGGGGTGACTGCCATCGGACAATTTACAGAGGTAAACACCTCTCAGTTGCAGCGCCTTTCTGAATTAGTAGACAGCGGAAAAGTCCACGTACGCGTGGACAAAGTATTCCCGCTCGAACAAGCCAAGCAGGCGTTCGTGTATCAAGAGGAAGTCCATCCACAAGGTAAAGTAGTGCTGCGGATTAAAGAATAGCCAGGGTGCTCATCGTCTTAATTGAAGCAGATACGGGTCAGGGACTTGGTCGAGCTGCTGCTTTGTCTGCTCATCAGTTAAATTGCCGTAGGTTACCACCAGTCGATCCCCATCGAAGATCTCAAGATCAAGTGCGTTGCTTGCCTTGACGCCTCGCAGGTAAAATGCCAGCGTGCCCTCGCTTCCGCTACAAAACACCTGACCGGTGCCAGTCGTTAGGCAGTCCTTGGTGAGCTTCATAGGCAGCGTGTTGAAAAATGCTCCCCAGGTAACCCCAGCTTTCGTGATATGTACAATAGAAGGGTTTCCTGATTGTAAGTATGCGTCGGGAGAGCGGTTGTGGTATTTTGGATCGCTAAAATCCCGTTTGAGGCCGTTGGTAAAAATGAGGAACGATGCGCGACGTGAGACAGTTTTTCTTGCCGCCGGCGTTGCAGAGGGGGTGGCTGTGCTGGCCGCTGGCGCAGATGAGGGTGTTGCGGAGTCCGACGACTGCTGAAAGTTGAACGGTCGGTACAGAAAGTATCCTATGAGAAGAAGAAACACAACTGACAGGAAAACCAGAGCAGGTTTTGGCATCACAGGTATTGTACAGTATAACAGCGCCAAGATATCCTATTGATTTGACTTCTACCCCAACTGTAGAACCCAACTCTTTAACTGTTCCTCCTGATTAGAAGGATAAAATATACTTCCATGAAGTAGCCGATATAGGGGTACTGGACAAGTGGGATCAAGCATGCTAGTTCGGAAAGTCTTACCAATTCGCCTTAACAAATTACTTAATCGTCGATACTCACCACCTCTCTCTAAAGCGTAAGTATTTGGCAGTGTGGCCATCCCAAGATTGGTAATTTGTACTACTGGAGACTCCTTGTATCTATCTAATTTGGAGCTTTGACTAAAAGCTTGAAGAGAATCTTTTTTGAAAGGGCGGGTCACATAGTAATACCTTAGAGTGTGCCCCCTTTTTTTGCCTGTCTTGATTGTTTGTATATCAGAATATACAGGTATACCTGCTGCCTGTAAACATTCTACAAAATCATCTACCGCTGCTGTTCTAAAATGATAACCTGCTGACCTAGCTAGATTACTAAGCACTATCAGTATTGGATTTTCTCCTCTAGAGTAAACCTGACAGAATCGACGCCTAATTTCTCCAAAAAATGTTCTAACCGATTCTTTATCTGTGGTTTCTGACAGCCTTTGAGCCAACAGCTCATTTTCTCTAGTATTCCGAATTTGTCTAGGAAGCTCAATACCAAATCTTTTCAGCCTTTTCCTAGTATTACATATTTGTTGACTGGAAAGATTACTTTCCTGTCTGATTTGCTGTAGTGATTGACCTTGTTCTAATCCTTGTAGCACCTTGGCCAGAGACTTTTCTCCTGGCCTAGTAAGAGAACGGGCTACCCGAGTACGTAGACTGGATGGTTTGTTAAGAGGAATTGAAGCAAAGGGAAAAAGCTGCTGTGTTTCTGAAGAACAATTCATCCATAGATGATCCATACCTCGCTGAATAATTTGTCTGATTGCTTCATTTGTAACTGCCCCATGAATATCAGCTAGTTCTTGTAAGGTAGAGTGGCTTGCAAAATAGCTACCAATCATGTTCCTTTGTCTGACCCAGGCATCTGCAGTTACCTTAGCAGGTTTCTGTAAATGGGCGTTTTCTGCTATAGCAAGTAGCAGAAACTGCCTAGTCCTAGGGTAAGCATAGATTGGTGGAGCTTTCTGCTCTGCTCTTTCCATGTTTTAGGATTATACCTCATAGTGTTAATAGACTCAACTTTTAAATGTGCCACTAGTCCAGTATCAGGAATCTCTTTCTCAGCTATATGCTCACCGTAATCTACAATTCTGTTTGATCTTAGCCATGTCACGGGAGGTTAGGCTGAGCTTGCTTAACCACTTAAGGTTAGCAGCAGATGAATACCAGGTATCAAAGACATAGGCTCTCACCGGTAAACTACTTCCCAAACTCTGTGTAACTACTCATCTGCCGGGGGCCGGAGCTGCAAGATGGAGCATTGAATTTTTGAATTCTTAATTTGGTTGGGGTGGGCATGGTGATTAGGATATCTACATTCTCCTTTGCATTATTATCACTATAATATGTGCAGTATATAAAGATGCAAGAAAGACTAAAAAGGCCAGACTTAGTAATAGCTGATGAGGTAACATTCCAGATAGAAGATAAAATAGATCAGCTACTTAGTGCTGCAAAAGGGTTTGGTAGGAACAACCTCAGATTCAGGACTTTCAGCGTAGAAAGTGATACGTTGTTACAACACCTGCTTTTGAATGCTAGGATAAAAGCCAGAATGCAGTTGTTACTACCTAGAAGTCTGCTAGAACCGCTTGCTCATCTCGTTGTTGGTATGGCTGACTCGTGGGAAGATGACATATGGGAATACCACGACTGTAGATTTATCCAACTCCAATTTAGAAAGCTGAAAGCGCCTCAAGGAGCAGCCTTTGTATGTGCCTTTGTTTTTTCTCAAGATAAGATACCAGAAATTCATTTTTTTGAAGAGTTACCATATTTGTCAGTGCTTCCAAATTATGGTAGATTCCTCCCGCCGCGCCTTAGTACACTGGGGATGCAGGCTCGCATTCAAGAAGTCACTCTTTTTAACAATTTTCTAGATTGGGCGACTGCAAACTACTAACTTATAATTTTGTCTATAGAAGGGTGAGGGAGTACGTAGCTTACCTCCCAAACTTTGCATAACTACTCATCTGCCGGGGGCCGGAGCCGCAAGATGAAGCATTGAATTTTTGGATACGTAGTTTAGTGGGGTTGGCATGGTGACAAGAATATTTACTTTTGTTCTGACATTGGCTTGATAGGTATCTTCTGTTTCAAAACAATAGACTTGGCCGTCGCTTTTGATGTCTTTGAAGTGACGATTGACTAACCCCTCGTTTCCCGGTAAAAAGGTATATTTTCCATTGTATCACGCTCTTTTTAGAAAAGCTCAGCCTTGATCCGTTTTTGGGGGATGCCTTTTGTGGCAAGGAGCTGCTGGCAGAGGGAGACAAATGGAGGCGGTCCGCAAATGAAAAAGATTGGGCTGTTTTCCCAGACTACTTCCTCGTCAAGTAACTGTTTGCTGATAAAACCGCAGTAGCCGTCCCACTGATCGGTTTTAGTCACGTCGGACAGTACATGTATAACCTTGCTTCTCGGCAGTGACTGGACTAGCGTTTCAAGCTCGTGCCGGAACGCAATGTCGGCGGGTGTTCGGCTGCCATAGATCAGAGTAAGGGAAAGCTGTAGACGTTTTTCTTGTATGTGCCGAAGCATAGAGAGGAACGGGGTAATCCCGATGCCGCCGGCTAGAAAAACGGCATACGTGTACGAGTCGTCCCAGGTAAACGTGCCATAGGGGCCGGTGATAAGGAGGGTGCTGCCATGCTGCTTGTGAGACAGTGCTAGTGTCCAGCCCCCGTATACTTTAAACGCGAATTCAAGATAATCAGCTTGAGGAGCTGAGCAAATCGAAAAGAAACGACCATTGTCCATTTGATAGTCAGGGTTGGTAATACGGCAAAATTGTCCGGGGGTAAAAGTGATAGGGGGATGGGAGGGCAGCGGGACTACTCGCAGTACAAAGACGCCCGGAATTTCCTCTTTTATACTTACAATTTGGTGGGGCGTTGAAATCATGCGTGCCACAAAGTATACAAGGTTTCGATCTCTTGACGAACTTCTCAGGATGTGTCTTCATAGAAGAGGAGCAAAGAGAGAGGGGGTGAGAGAAATGAAAACACTACATATGGTAACGTTTACCCTGGTGGCAGTTGGTGCGCTCAACTGGGGACTTATGGGGTTATTTGATTTCAATCTAGTGGAGACCTTGCTTGGTGCATGGCCAGGGCTTACGCGAATCGTGTATATCTTGGTTGGCGTGTCAGCAGTATATCTTGGCGCCACCCACATGGGTGAGTGCAAAGCGTGTGGTAAGTAGGTAACGTGTCAAGTAGATACTGGGATGCACCGGCTTGGTGTACTCTTTTCTGAACTTGGGGCATTTATCTGCTCGGTACGAAAGTTTCCTTTCGTTCGGATGGTGCGCTCTTCTTGTACCGAGTGCGGGGCTTGCGCTATAGTGAGGTGTGATCCTCTCGGCAACGACACTGGGACTTTTAAAAGAGTGTCCACGCTGCTTTTGGTTACACATCAACCGCGGGATTTCTCGTCCAAGGGGTATATTTCCTAGCTTGTTGGGGAGTATGGACTT
>CAYJQU010000004.1:51349-114596 GCA_964372495.1 uncultured Gammaproteobacteria bacterium | reverse complement strand
CCTCTCCTCTCCCATACCTGCCTCTGATGAGCACTGCGCCTACTGTCAGTGGGGGCATCAGATGAGCTCCCCGTGAAGCGTTCCAAGCGACTGATCTCAATCTTAATACTGGCCGGGGTTGCCGTAGGCTGTGCGGCGGGCGAGTATGTCGTTGCTAAAAAACGCCCGCAGAGGTTGTACACGCAGGCGCGTGCATCCTCCATGCAGATTTTCGCTCCGAGTTCTGAGATGGTCTTTACGCTCAAGCCGAATACGCAAGCGGAATTCCGTGGCTATACCGGCGAATTTGCCTCTCAGGTAACGGTGAACGGTTTAGGGTTGAGAGGGAGAGAGGTAAGCAGAAACAAACCTGCCGGCACCTATCGCGTTCTTGTCACCGGGGATTCGATGGTGTTTGGGTGGGGAGTCAACGATGGGGAGACCTTCGCCGCACAGCTTGAGCAACAACTGAATGCACAGAAAACCGAGAAACGTTACGAGATACTCAATGCCGGATTCACCAGTGGCAATGCGCCTACAAGCGCCTATTTGTATCTCAAAAACCACGGTCTTGCTTTGAGACCAGATATAGTGATATTCACCATTTTCCCCCACAACGACCTAGGTGATTTAGAGGAAGGTGAGTGGATCGGAAGCGGTGAGAATGGATTGCCGCGGCGTGTTATATCAAAAGCTGTCCGGGTGGATGATGGCTATTTGGTAGCAAAGGCGCAGCCCATCAAGTACCGCTTTCCGCTGCTGCGTAACTCGCACCTGTTTCAACTGATAGTTGGTTACCTGCAGCAGCGCCGTATCCTTCCAGCAGAAAGCACTGGGCGAGATTATGCAAAGCCTTACTGCGTGGATCTTACCAAGTGTAACGAGGCTTTTGAAAAATACCAAAAAGTTATGCATGGTCTTGCCGCTCTTGCCAACCAGAGCGATGTGCCAATCGTAGTACTTTTTCTTGCCTCTCCCGTGCGAGTAGAAGAGGGAGCCAACCTCATGCATACATACCATCAAAAGGAATTTGAAAGCGGGTCCATCTCTGCGCGGGTGTATGATAACGGATTGCGGTTGGGCAACTATGAGCCGCGCAAGACTTTGATGACGGTTGACAGAGATATAGCACTGCCGGTGATTGACATGTTGCCAGACTTGGTACATCGGGATTGGAGAGAATATTTCTATGGGAGTGATGGGCACTTGACGCGCACGGGGCATCAAAAGGTGGCTGAGACGCTTAGGCAATTCTTGCGCGAGGGCAGATATACCCTATAACCCCCTCTTGATTTCCTGGATAGCTTTATGGTAGAGTGACCCCATTCTCCTGGTGAGAGGAGGTGACCCTCTTGGCATACAGCTACGTAAGTAAAAAGTCAGGCCGAACGTATTATCTCCATGGTCGCAACGTCACGCTTCGCGGAAGCGGCAGAACGCAGATGATCTACTATTTTGCACCGGACGTCCGTCCAGAGGCAGAAGATAGCATTCCAGCGGGATACGCCGTTGGAGAGAATCCACGGACAGGCCTTCCTTATCTTAGGAAAGCATAAAACAGAGGAGAGGTTCGGTTTTGGCCAAGTCTGACTTGGTTTTGACAGCATCGTTTTGATCCTGCTATCTTGATATAATCAAGCGATGCATAATCGTCAACTGTACCTCTCCTTTATTGTGGGAAGTTTAGGGCTGTTGCGTGTGCTAGCCCCTTCCTTTTTTGAGCCGTTGGAATCACTCCGTTGGTTCACGTCAGTCTCTCCTATTGTGTCGCCCAACCACCCTGCTCTTTTGCCAGTTCGGTTCCTGTCTGCCTATGTATTCTTGTGGTTTGCATTTGATAACTTCGAGCGGCCACAGCAGTTTTCCTCTATCGGAAACTTATTCCTGAAAAAGATTGGAGTTGCTGGACCGATCTCGCTTGTCCTGGTTTCGTATGTGATGGGAGTGTTGGAACTACTCGTTGCGGTATCCTACCTTACTGGTCCGTATCTTGGGTTTGCAAGTATTATTGGCTCGGTAATTGTCTTTGCGGTGCTGGCTGCTTTTAAGGTGGGCAATGGTACGCTCCTCACGCGTGATCTTGGCATTCTCGGCGCCACTGTAACACTTGCGTGGCTGACTTTCTAGCCAATTGCTGTGATAGGCCTTGACGCAGAAGAGGAAACATATTAAAAACAGTACCCTACGTATGTTGAAGGACCGAGAACTTCCATCGATGGAGCTGAAAGCTGTCCCTCCTTCTGAGTTTGTAGCACAGCTAGAGCGTCATTGGGCGCACGGTAACTTTGTATGCATCGGTTTGGATCCTGATTACTCGCAGATTCCCGCGTCGGTTACGAAGGTACGGCGTGTGCCGCAGGTAGAAGCAACTATAGTTGAGTTCAATGCAGCAATTATTGATGCCACTCATGATCTGGTCTGTGCTTACAAGCCAAACAGCGCATTTTACGAAGCACATGGGGTCGAAGGGTGGCGAGCTTTAGCCGAAACGGTACGCTACATCCATACGCAGTACCCAGGCATCCCAGTCATTTTAGATGCAAAGCGCGCAGATATTGGTAGCACGAACAGTGGCTACGTAGAGGCAATATTCGATCAGCTTGGAGCTGACGCAATCACCGTTCATCCGTATCTCGGAAGAGAGGCGATGAGGCCATTCTTAAATAGAAAAGGAAAGGGTGTTATTGTCCTAGCGAGAACCTCAAATCCAGGGGCAGGGGAGCTCCAGGATTTAGAAGTAGGAGAGGAAAAAGAGCCACTTTATCTAGTAGTGGCTCGTCATGTAGCAGAGCTGTGGAATGAGCATGGCAATTGTGGTGTGGTAGTAGGCGCTACCTATCCAGAGCAATTGGCTCAGATGCGAGCAGTTGTTGGTGATATGCCGATTCTCATACCAGGGATTGGTACACAGGGCGGGAATGTAGAAGCCGCTGTGAAGGCCGGAAAAGACAGTCGGGACTGGGGGATGATCATCAACGCTTCTCGCAGCATCATATTTGCATCAAAGGGAGAAGATTTTGCCCAAGCAGCCAGAAAAGCAACAGAGCAACTGCGTGCGCAGATAAATACTGCGAGGTCTTTGTAAGATGAGAAGAAGGTGTATACTATGGCCGGTGTGGAAATAGATAAGGAAACGCATCCCGAGGGCCTCACTCCATTTCAAGAGCATCTTGCGCAACAACTCTTTGAGATTGGGGCGATAAAGTTTGGCGATTTTAGACTGAAACTCCATGATAAAAAACCGGAAGCGCCACTTTCCCCAATCTATATTGATCTAAGGGTTTTACGTAGGTTTCCAGAGGCGAAACAAGCAGCAGTAGCAGTATATGAAGGGCTAGTACATCCCTTACGATTTGATCTTATCGCTGACGTGCCAACCGCAGCAACCCCACTGGCTTCGACGCTCTCAGATAGATTAGGAGTTGGTATGATTACTCCACGCGCTGATGCAAAAATACATGGAAGTGGAACAAAGATTGATGGCTTGCAGCATACAGATAGAGGAAAGACCGCTGTGCTCATTGATGACTTGGTTACGAATGCTGATTCGAAGTTAGAAGCTATTGATATTCTTGAAGCAGAGGGGGTACAAGTGAAAGATGTGGTGGTGTTAGTTGATCGAGCGCAGGGCGGGAAACAACAGCTTGCTAAGGATGGTTACGCACTGCACGCAGCCATGACCATGCAGCAGATACTTGAATTCTACGTCCGAACAGGGCAAATCAGCCAAGAACGATACTGTGATGTGCAGCAGAGACTGGAAGCACTGAACCAGCTCCTCGGTTTATAGCCTTTGCTTGTTACATTGACCCGTCGCGGAGGATTTCAGGGTTACTTGTGAGATGACGGACGAGCTCACTTGGATCAAATGCTCCTGAAGTTGCACACCCCTCCATGCCGCCTGCTGGCGAAAAAATCTCTTCCTAGAAAGTTACATCCCTCCACGAAGAGGTATAACTTATTCTTGACCGCTTGTACCCAAGGTACAGAATAGCTCTGATCATGCGAGAGCACCAGAATCTTTCCTACGACGAAATTGCCGAAGTTCTAGAAACAACGCGTGCTTCAGTAAAATCTTTGCTTATCCGCGCCCGAGAAGAATTCAGGCAGGTATACACTCGTATAGACCGCCAGCCAGAGCTCGTGGCACGCTAAATTCGGCACATTGCTCTCTTACAACCCTTGCATTAGAATGGACTCTGTGGCTGAGCGCATGGTGGTACTCGCAGGCAATGGCTGTCCTGAACTTTCCTTGCGCACCGCAAAGCGGCTCCAAGTTCCCCTTGGTCAGGTACGGATAGATCATTTTGCCGACGGCGAGGTTTCCGTCTGGATCGCAGAGGATGTCAAAGGAAAAGACGTGGTGGTAGTTCAGTCAATGGGGCCGCCGGTAAATGAGCATTTTATGGAGCTGCTTCTTCTCTGCGATGCGGCGCGCCAGAGCGGCGCCGAGTCCATTACAGCAGTTATTCCTTACTTTGGCTACGGTCGGCAAGACCACCAGTCACGTCCAGGAGAACCTATTTCAGCAGCGGTAATAGTTCGCTGCATTGAGGCGAGTGGGATAACACGGGTGATTTCCCTTGATGTCCACTCAGAGAATCTCAAACGCCACTTTACCAAACCCTTCATTCATCTGTCGGCGGTTGATGTTCTTGCCAAGAAGCTTGCCGCACAGGATCCTGCAGACCCGTTCATTATTGCGCCCGATGTGGGGGCTGCTGTGCGTGCACTGCAGTTTGCGAGTATTTTACATTGCCCCGTTATTATTGGCAGGAAAAGGCGTGATTTGGCTGACAAAGATAGCATTACATCGCTCGTGCTTGACGGCGATATTGTCGGAAAGACGGCTATTGTCGTTGACGACATGATCTCAACGGGCGGCACGGTCCAGTGGGCTGTGACGCTTTTGGGTAATCAGGGTATCCACCACATCTGGGTATGCGCAACGCACTTTCTGGGACTTTCGCAGGCTGTCAAGGTTTTAGGAAACAGTCCCATTACTGCGTCACTAGTGACCGACAGCCTTCCGATAAAAGAGCGTCCGACCTCGATGACGATCGTTTCGGTTGATGCACTTATTGCCCGAGCAGTTACCGAGGTAGCCTGAGGCAGCTATGAATCTTTCTGCTGAACGAGCCGAGTTTCATTATCTTGAATTCGATAGACCCCGCGAAGCGTGTGGTGTTTTTGGCATATACGGCCCAGGGGAACCAGTTGCCCATATCACTTACGAGGGTCTAAAAGCATTGCAGCATCGAGGACAAGAGGGAGCGGGTATTGACACCGCGACTCCCATCCGCCCGCTCTGGTACAAAAACTTGGGACTCGTTACCGAAGCATTTCATGACACAGATATTCTTCGCCAGTTGGAAGGCTCACACATAGGAGGCGCCGCGTATATGGCCATTGGTCACACACGATACTCGACAACCGGTGGGAACAGAATCGAAAATCTGGGGCCATTCCGTGTTGAGGACGTAGCAGTAGCTCATAACGGGAATCTCACAAACGCTCGATTTCTGAGGGAAAGACTGAAGCATGTTGGATTCCAACCAGTTTCTACGACTGACTCCGAACTTATTGCGTACAGCATTGCCCATGCCTCAGGGCGGACCTGGAGTGAAAACATTATTATGGCTTCCCACCTGTGGCGAGGGACGTATTCGCTCGTCATCTCGACTCCCGAAGGGCTGTTTGCGGTGCGGGACCCAATGGGTAATAGGCCTCTCTGCATCGGACGATTTAATAACTCAGGCTGGGTTGCTGCCTCAGAGACCATTGCGCTTGAGCAAGTTGGCGCAGCGTTTCATCGAGAAGTTGAACCTGGGGAAATCTGTTTACTCTCAAAATCAGGCGTACAAACGGTTCACTTCATACCATCTAGCTCAGAAGGACTGTGCATTTTTGAGTACGTATATCTGTCGTACGCTGGGTCTGAACTCCGTAACATCGTTGTGAATGGGGCTCGCATTAGACTTGGGCATGCACTCGCGGAAAAGGAGCGCGAGCAGATTGATCTCGTGATCGACATCCCTGATAATGGCCGTCCCTATGCTCTTGGGTTCTCACATGCTTTGGGGATCCCTTACGATGAAGCAATTTTGCGCAATCGGTACTATGGACGGCGTACGTTCATCGACCCTGATCAGGGTGCTCGCCATCGCGGTTCACTTGAAAAATACCGTTTGCTGCCAGGAGTAATCGAGGGAAAACGCATTGCAGTGGTGGATGACTCAATCGTTCGAGGGACCACTACCAAAAGGCTTGTTGGTTACTTGTTTGAAAGGGGCGCGCGCGAAGTGCATCTTCGTATAGGATCAGCGCCAATTAAGCACCCCTGTCACTATGGGGTTGATATGGCCACCTATGAGGAGTTAGCGGCACACGGTCGCAGTACTGACCGCCTGAGGCAGGAAATAGGAGCAACCACGCTCACCTACTTAACAGTAGATGAAATGACCAAGGCAATTGGCGTACCAACAACGGTGGTCTGCGCAGGATGTTTTACCGGCACGTATCCGGAGCCGGTGGATGAGCCGAGTGACAAGTATGTTCTCGAAGACCGAATGCCTCTCCATACAAGATAGTACTGAGCGCGTGTGATAAAGTAATAAGACGATGCAGAAGCAGAAGGTGATTATCATTGGCTCTGGGCCTGCGGGACTAACCGCTGCAATATACGCTTCCCGCGCAGGACTAAACCCCTTGGTTATTTCAGGTAAAACTCCCGGTGGTCAACTCATGCTCACCACGGAGGTGGAGAATTATCCCGGGTTTCCCGAGGGCATTTTGGGTCCGGATCTTATGGCAGCGATGCGCAAGCAGGCAGAACGTTTTGATGCCCAATTTATTGACGATGATATCGCCAGCGTCACGTTTACCAACCGGCCACTAAAGGTGCATGTCGGACAGCAGATGTATGCGGCAGATGCGGTCATTGTGGCGACGGGGGCGCAGGCAAAGTGGCTCGGGTTTCCAAACGAACAACGGCTCATCGGCAAAGGCGTGTCCTCGTGCGCAGTATGTGATGCATTTTTTTTCAAGGACAAAAAGGCAGTGGTTGTGGGAGGCGGAGATACGGCTATGGAAGAGGCGCTGGTGCTGACCAAGTTTGCAGCCACGGTGACCGTAGTGCACAGGCGGGACACGTTGCGGGCAAGTAAGATCATGCAGGATCGTGCTAAGGCAAACTCTAAGATCAGTTTTCTTTGGAACACGGTGGTGACCGATGTACTCGGACAGGAAAAAGTGACAGGGGTGCGGTTAAAGAACCTTGAGAGGGGGCAAGAGAGCGAGCTTGATACAGATGCTGTCTTTATTGCGATTGGCTATACGCCGGCTACCGAGTTTTTGCGGGGACAGGTCGAGTTGGACGAGAAAGGATATGTGAAGCTGTATAACGAAGCTCATACAAATGTTCCCGGGGTATTTGTTGCCGGCGATGTGGAGGATTTCCGATATCGACAGGCGGTGACGGCAGCAGGGGCTGGGTGTAAAGCGGCACTGGAAGCCGAGAAATACCTGGCTGAGCGCTTGATAGCGTGACCATCACCTTCCTCGGTGCTGCTCAAGAGGTTACCGGATCCTGTTTTCTTGTGGAAACCGGAGATGCCAGAATCCTTATTGATTGCGGATTGTTCCAAGGGGAGCGGTTAAGTGAGGCATACAACGCAGCCGATTGGCAGTTTGATCCGGCTACCATTGATGCGGTTATTCTTACTCACGCACACCTTGACCATTGCGGTAGATTGCCAAAACTCGCTGGTCGCAAGTTCCACGGGCGAATCTTTGCAACCGCTCCAACACTCGATTTAGTACCACTTATCCTTGCTGACGCTGCCAAGATGCTTGAGCGCGAGGCAAAGCGAGAGCACCATAGTGCGCTCTATGATCAAGGAGATATAGATCAAGTATCGCGGTACTGCTACGCTGTGGACTACCACCGCACGGTAACAATTTCTGCTGATACGTCATTTACCTTACTCGATGCAGGACATATCTTAGGGTCAGCGAGTGTTGAGCTTACTGTTGGCGGTAGGCGAGTGATATTTTCTGGTGACCTAGGGAATTCTCCTGCGCCCATTATTCCTCCTACTGAAGTACCGGAAGCAGCGGATGTGTTGGTGATAGAAACTACGTATGGCAATCGGGTACATGAAGATCTGCACGAGCGCCGGCAGATGCTTCGGGCACTTATAGAGAAAGTCTGTGAGCAGAGGGGGATTTTACTGATTCCCTCTTTCGCGCTGGAGCGTACCCAAGAGATACTCCATGAGATCGATCAGCTCATGCGGCACCAAAAGATTCCATCGATCCCTGTATTTCTAGATAGCCCGTTGGCAATTGCGGTAACTCACGTTTTTACTCAACACCCTGAATACTTCAACAGTCCTACTCGTCTGCACATGAGTCGTGACAGCTTTTTAGATTTTCCTAGCCTGGTGATGACCGAGAAAGAGGAGGAATCGCGGGCAATTGCCCAGACGCCTGCGCCAAAAGTGATTATCGCGGGATCAGGAATGATGCATGGTGGACGAATTCTACGACACGCGATCCGCTATCTTCCTGATCCTGAAAACAACCTTCTTATTATTGGGTATCAGGCTCGGGGGAGTTTGGGTAGGAGACTACTGGAAGGTGAGCGGCGGATACACATCAATGGAAAAGAGGTGGAGGTGAGGGCTCATGTGGAAGCAATCGGCGGCTATTCAGCACACGCTGATCAGAGGCAGTTACTTTCTTGGGTAAATCGCATGCAGGAGAAACCGATCCGCGCATTTCTGGTTCATGGGGAACCGGATGCGCAACGCGACTTTGCTAAGCAGCTTAAACAGCAATATGGAATCGAAAGCATCGCACCTGAGTTGGGGAGTAGGTGGGAAGTGTGATAGTTCATCCGTATGGTCTCTTTGTAGCTTTGGGCATATTGGTTAGCTATTGGCTTGCGAGTCGCCGTGCGATTCACTATCGAGTCGATAAAAGCGTTTTGGAGAATTTATTTCCCTGGGTTTTTGTAGGAGGACTTATTGGCGCTCGCCTTTACCACGTGGCTGACTATTGGGAGTGGTACTTGGTTCGGCCGCTTAGCATATTTTCGGTATGGGAAGGGGGACTGGGGATTTTCGGTGCACTCGGGGGAGGTCTTTTGACTCTGTGGTGGAGGCTAGCCAGAGAGCATATTCCAGTCCTACCAGTGCTGGATTTGCTGGCCCCGTCACTTGCCGTTGGTCAAGCTATTGGGAGAATCGGAAACTTTTTCAATCAGGAGGGATTTGGCCCTCCCACCACTTTACTGTGGGGTGTAGCAATTAATCCTGAGAAGCGGCCTGCCCAGTTTATGAACGTCACGACCTTTCATCCAACGCACCTGTATGAAGCACTCTGGCTTGCGCTTGGTACGGTAGGTATGCTACAGCTAGAGCGCAAGGTCAATCTACCCAAAGGAATCCTTTTTGGGGCATATCTTTTTTGGATGGGGAGTGGTAGGTTTTTCTTTGAGTGGTTGCGGCTAGATACTGCCACCGTCGGACCAATTAAGGTGGCGCACGTACTCAGCGCGGTCGCAGTAGGTACCGGCCTCTATTTTATAGCAAGAAAGGCGCGTGTTGCATGATATATCTGGGTGCTGACCATGGGGGCTTTGCGATGAAAGAGAAGCTGAAGTCTTGGCTCACGCAACAGGGTCAAGAATGGCAAGATATGGGTGCTGCATATCTTGATCACGACGACGACTATCCGGTGTTTGCTGCAAAAGTTGCCCAAGCGGTAGGCAGCGGGCATCTGAAAGATCGAGGAGTACTCCTGTGTCGCAGCGGCGGAGGTATGGTGATTGCAGCCAATAAGTTTCCGAACGTGCGCGCGGTTTCTTGCATTGATGAAACTATGGCGGCCCATGGGAGGGAGCATAACAACGCCAACGTCATCGTGCTTTCGGCTGATTTTGTCCCCGAATTACGAATCTACCACATTCTTGAAACGTTTCTTGCCACCCCATTTTCCCAGCACCGTCGCCACGAGAGAAGACTTGCCCAGATTGCTGAGTTTGAGAGGCAGTGGGGATCACAAAATTAATTTTCTCCCTGGTAGGTTTTCTTTCAGCCTTCCTTCTTTTTTATCAACTCAACGCTACGTATCTCGTTAGCTTCGACGAAGCTTTCTATGGAGTCATGGCCAAGGAGATGGCACGCACCGGCGCGTTCTGGCGCATTACATTTGATGGCGGCTCTTTTTTTGGAGCAAGCCCGCTATACATCTGGCTCGAAGCTTTGCTATTTAGGCTTTTCGGGGCTTCAGAGCTTGGTGCTCGCTTCTTTGCAGCGTTGAGCTCCCTTGGTACTACTATACTAGTGTATTGGTGGTTTGCCAGGAGGAAGGAATACGTGGCGGGGGTCGTCGCGTCACTTGTGGTAGTTTCGACGGTCAAATTTTTGTACCTGGGTAGAACGGGGAATTTGGATGCAACACTTACCTTTTTTACGACGGCTAGCCTGCTTTTATTCAATGTGGGCACGAGAACACCATGGTTTATGCTCTTTGCCGGGCTTCTTTCTGGATGCGCGTTCCTCACCAAGGGTCTCTTCGGGCTCTGGCCCGTATCTTCGGCCGCGTTGTATCTGGCGGTTGCTCAACCGGAAAGACTGAGAAACTTGTATCAAGCGTTCATCGGCCTTCTTGTCGTGGCGTTGCCGTGGCAAATTCTCCAGATCGCTCAGTATGGTGATGCCTACGTGCATGGGTATTTCTTCGGCTATATGGGTGGGAAGGTGGGACAGCTTCCGACAGCTGAACGGTTGTGGTGGGTAGGGGAACTGCTGCAAGGGTTGAAGTTGTGGCTTCCGGTATCCCTTGTCGGTATTGTTTGGAAAGCACTCCTACGGAGAAACGTATCTCATGACGGCCTATTCTTATGTGCGGTAGGTACATACGTAGCCGCCATGGCCATGATGAAAACGCATTTCGATTGGTATTTGTTGCCACTGTATCCGGTCCTAGCTCTGATAACAGGACAGGTGGTTGGAGCTCTTTCTTTGCGTGGCCAAACGGCCTGCCTTCTCCTGGCTATCCCGATTACACTGTTTCACCTTACGCGGTATTACAGCTCCTATATGGTGCCGCAGACAACCGACGCGCAAGTTTTTATGCTCAGGCAGGCGGAGCTGGAATCTCCTTCCGGTACGGCAATTTTACTTGACGACTACTATTTTCCTGTAGCGATGTTTTATGCAAATCGCCCGATAAACCGGTTGCGCGCCAACCGTGATGTGACAGCAGCAATCGATGCAGACACACTCAACAACCATTTTTTTAATGGAAGCGTGCTGCTTACGAATGTGTATACGGAGGATAGTGTCAAGCGGGTGAGCCGTTATCCACTGGAACTTGTGCGCTCCCACGGCGAATTGCTGCTGTACCGTCCCGTGCTACAATAACAGTGGAATGGTGATCCCTTCGATTTTGCCCCAAACGATAGAAGAATTCCAAGATAAACTTGCGAGAGTGGCCCCTTTTGCCAAGCGGTTTCACCTGGACATTACAGATGGAAAGCTGTTTGAGGGTACTTCACTATCATGGGAGCAGTGTGTATCAATTCTTTCCGACTTGCCTTTCGAGCTGCATCTTATGATCCTGAATCCTGAGCAGACCATCGATATCTATATAAGGGGGAGGCCAGTGTTAGTGTGGCTTCACGCCGAATCTTCGTTTCTGGTTCCGAGCGTAGTCGAGAAAGTGAAACGCGAGGGGTTTGCTGTTGGGGTAGCAATAAGTCCGGAGACACCGGTTGATCAAGTGGTAGGATTTGTAGAGCAAACAGGAAACGTGCTCGTCATGACGATTCACCCAGGAAAAACAGGCCAGCGGTTTCTGCCGGACGTGTTGGCTAAAGTAACTGTCCTAAAAAGGAAGTTTCCCAAGGCGCTCATTGGGGTAGATGGTGGCATTACGCCGCAAACGATCGCCCTGGCTGCTCGTGCCGGCGCAAACCACTTTGTGAGCTCCTCCTATATATTCGGTCAGCCAAGCGTGGCGGTTGCGCTTGCCGATCTTGAAAGTGCTGCGGGCACTCTCTATCATTAAGCTATGCTTCGCGCCAAACACATTGCCTTTTTTGGGTACTCTACCGCAGTTCCTCAAGAGAAGCTCTATCGAGATGTTTTTGAATCAGCAAAGCTTGTTGCGCAAGCTGGGTACATGGTAGTCAATGGTGGGGGTTATGGGGTTATGGAGGCAGCAAGCCGGGGTGCCAAAGAAGGCGGAGGTCGCGTCATTGGTGTCACGTTTGATCCCCAGGGAGCAACGGTGTTTGAAGGGCGCAACCCCAATAATCCAATGGACGAGGAGATAAAGGTCACCAACTACTTGGAGCGGACTTTGAAGCTCCTTGAGCTTGGTGATATGTACATCGTTTTTAATGGGGGCACGGGCACCATTTCTGAGTTTGGCATGGCGTGGGGACTGGCCCGCATTTATTTTGGTCATCATAAGCCGCTTATTTTGTTCGGGCAGTTTTGGAATGACATCGTGTTGACCTTCAAGAAGAATATGCTCATGCGACCTGAGGAGTTTATGGTGTATCGGATCGTAGAAAAGCCTGAGCAGGTCGTGCCAGCGGTCCACGCGTTTGAGGAAGAAATCGAAACGAAGCGCCATGTACATTACATAGCGCCAAAAGATGAGCAAGCGTTTACGATTTAGGATTTTTATGACAGGAAAGAAACATACGGTACAAGAGCTAGAGCATATTGCTTTAGAGGTACGTAAAACCGTCGTGCAGATGCTCGCTGGGGCTGGGTCAGGGCATACGGGCGGCTCACTTTCCGTAACTGACGTACTCGTTGCGTTGTACTTTGATGTTCTCAAGCTTGATCCTCAGAATTCCGTGTGGGAGGGTCGTGACTATTTCATTCTTTCTGCAGGCCATCTCTGCCCAGCGTTGTATGCGGTCATGGCAAAGCGCGGCTTTTTCTTGGAAGGTGAACTTCTGTCTCTGAGAAAAAGCGACAGCCATCTCCAAGGCCATCCTTCTCGTGTTGATCTACCTGGCATCGAGACTACCACTGGATCGCTGGGGCAAGGTATCAATGTGGCAGTTGGTATAGCGCTCGGGCTCAAGCGTTTGGGCAAGGACAATCGGGTGTATTGCGTCATGGGAGATGGTGAGCAAGGAGAGGGTGCGGTATGGGAAGCTGCTATGGCAGCTGGGCATTATAAGCTGGATAACTTAGCAGCCATCATTGATCTAAACGGGATGCAGCAAAATGGGCCGACACGGCAGATTCTAGACAGTTCGCCCCTTGGTGAGAAATATCACGCTTTTGGTTGGGAAGTCTTTACCTGTGATGGCAATGTGATGCATGAGGTCGTACGTACGTTAGAAAAGATGCACGAGTCGAACGGGAGGCCCAAAGTGCTGCTTGCGCACACCATGATGGCCAAGGGCGTTTCTTTCTGGGAGAACGATCATAAGTGGCATGGGGTTGCGCCGAAACCGGACGATGTACCGGCAGCGCTCAAGGCTCTAGAGGAGTATTATGGTCGGTAACAGCGCAACGCGGGATGGTTACGGGGAGGCACTCCTTGAGCTTGGTAGAACAAACCTAAAGGTTTTTGCGCTCTCTGCTGACCTTGCTGATTCTACGCGGGCGCTGGCGTTTAGGCAGCGTTTCCCTGAACGATACGTGGAAGTCGGGATTGCTGAGCAGAATCTTATCGGCATTGCGTCTGGTTTCAGTTTGCTTGGCCTCGTTCCCTTTGTGTCCTCATTTGGTTCCTTCATGATCAGGGCAGCAGATCACATCCGCGTGACAATCGCCTACGGCAATCTCAATGTGAAGGTGGTAACGACGCATAATGGTATAACGACCGGCGAGGATGGTGCATCGGCGCAGATGATGGAAGATCTCGGCTTTTACTGCGCCTTACCTAATATGACGGTAGTGGTACCGTGCGATGCCCAGCAAGCATATCGGGCAACCCTCGCCGCCGCCACCCACGTCGGTCCATTGTATCTGCGTCTCGGAAGAGAACCGGTACCGCAGGTGACACGTGAGGATGATACTTTTGAGCTTGGTAAAGCGCAGGTCTTGCGAAAGGGAACTGATGTAACGATAGTGGCATGTGGGGTTATGGTTCCTGAGGCACTAGTTGCCGCACAGGAGCTTGAGAAAGCTTCGATTTTAGCTCGAGTTATAAATCTCCATACCCTCAAGCCTTTGGATGAACAGACGGTCGTTACCGCGGCACAGGAAACTGGCGCTATCGTCACGGCAGAGGAACACCAACAGTTTGTGGGTCTTGGCTCCATCGTGGCGCGCGTTGTAGCTGGAAGCTATCCAGTTCCTGTGAGATGTGTTGCCATGCCAGATACCTTTGGAAAGTCTGGTGCAGCGCGACAGCTTTTGGCAGAGTACGGCCTTACGGCGTCAGCGATTGTGAGTGCGGCAAGGGAGGCTGTAACGCGTAAATAGGCATGTTCGACTTTATAGCTATTGGCAATTTGACGTTTGATATTTTCAATGTGATTCATGAAGCGCGGTTGAGAGAGGTACCACGAGAGCACGCGTCGCTTCTTGAAGTAACATATGGAGATAAGATTCCCGTGGACCGATTTGCGGTAGCACTTGGGGGGAATGCTACCAATACCGCAGTGGGCCTGTCTCGCTTGGGGTTCTCCACAGCGTTGTATGCAGTACGGGGGGATGATATGTTCGGGAAGTTTATTAAAGAAGAACTTGCCCGGCAGCAAGTTGATGATCGGTATGTGATGGTTACGCGAGATAGCGACTCAAATGTTTCTACAGTACTGGTTTACAAAAGAGATCGCACTATTTTCCCTTACTATGTACCGCGTACGTATGCGTTGCCTAAACTACAACCCACACGGTGGGTATATCTGAGCGCCGGTGGAGAAGGATCCGAAAAGCTATGCGCGCCGGTTCAAAAATTTGTGCGAGAGCACAAAGCAAAGCTCGCATTCAATCCAGGGTCTTACCAATTACGACATGCGAGGGACACAATTACCTCGTTCTTACCTTCGCTAGACGTATTATTAGTCAATCGGGAGGAAGGAGAAATGCTTTTGGGAGCACATCATGGCGATATGGTAGGGGTGGCAAAGGCGCTCAAGAGGCAAGGCCCGCACGTCGTGGTTGTTACAGACGATGTACGAGGAGCGACTGCTGTTTCTGATGCTCATGCCTTGCGGATAGCATGCTTTAAGGGTGAAGTGGTCGAAAAAACGGGAGCTGGGGATGCGTTCACGGCCGGTTTTCTTGGCGTGCTGAGCAAAACAGGCTCCATAGGAGAAGGATTACGCGCAGGTGCAATCAATGCCGCATCTGTGGTCCAGTATATTGGAGCACAAGAGGGGTTACTCATGGAGAGTAAGCTGAATGCATTGCGAGAAAAACACAGCAATTTTGTGCCAAGATCAGTTGGATAGAGATGGTTGATTTATCGAAGATTACAAGTAAAGGGAAAGCTTTGTACCTGGCCTACGACCAAGGCTTGGAGCACGGGCCGATTGATTTTAATGATGATAGCGTGGACCCAGAGTATGTACTGGATATCGCGGTGCGAGGTGGGTACAGCGGTGTCATCTTACAAAAGGGTGTGGCGGAAAAATACTATACGGGTTCCCGTTACGCATCTGAAGTGCCATTGATACTAAAGTTGAATGGCAAGACCTCGCTTGCTACCGGCGAACCCTTTTCCCCACTTATTTGTACAGTGGCTGAAGCGAGGGGATTGGGAGCTTCGGCCGTTGGGTATACGGTGTATGTGGGAAGCGGGCGCCAGGATGAGATGGTTTCGCAACTTGGCGCAATAGTGGCTGAGGCGCATGGATTTGGCCTGCCGGTGATTGGCTGGATGTACCCGCGGGGAGGCACAGTTAAGGAAGAAACTGCGGCAATTACCGCGTATGCAGCGCGGGTTGGTCTTGAGTTGGGCGCCGACATCGTAAAGGTTAAGCTGCACCCCAGCGCTTCCGTACTTGCCGACATTGTGCAAGCGGCAGGGAGAACCAGGGTGGTATTCTCGGGTGGGCCCAAGGTTTCCCACGCAGCGTTCCTTGGGATGGTGAAATTGGTAGCTCAAAGCGGGGCGTTGGGGATGGCGGTGGGGCGTAACATTTGGCAGGCAAAAGATCCTCTCAAGGTAACTCGTGCGGTGAAGCGCCTACTAGGGCTCTGACCGGCTTCCCATAAATGTCTTGACAGAGAGTGTCGGTACCTCTCACAATGAGCAGGTGGTGAATGCGCTGCCTCCACTCGCAATTGAAATTCTCCGGTACTTTGCAACTATTCTTACCGTATCAGCCGTTTTGGTGCTTAGCGCGGCGGCAGTACTGTCGCTCTTGGCGGTACTGACTGCAAGCCTAAGGAGGCGCGTGCTGCTTATACCTACATCAATTGGCCTCACAGCTCACCTTGTTTTTGCCAGCGAGCTTTTGGTTGCGGCCACCGTGCTTGAGATACTGATGTCTCCTACCTATCTTAATCTGGCGAAACTTGCCGTTTTTGCCGGGGTACGAGTAGCACTGGGTACGATTAGGGCGAGAGGAGGGTAATTTTATGCCGTTTTTCTGTGGTATGGACGGCTGCAAGAAGCAAACGGGAGCATGTATTCATGACGTACTCATGTTTGCGATGTTTGTGTTGGTCCTACTCACCTTTGGCAAAACATTTGGATTGATTTAGACAGAGGATTGACAATTCCTCCCTTGTTTCTTACGATGCGGGTATGCAACAAGAAGGGGGTGAGAGAGGATAGCAAATATCTTTGCCAGCAACACTACTACGTTGGTATTGCTTTTTGTCGCCGTAGTTATTATTCTCTTCGTGCTGTATAAAGTGCTCGCGCAAGAAGACGAAGAAGAGACGCTGGAGACGAAGGAATCGAAGCCTGAAGCCTCAAAAACGTAGTGGCAATGTTGGCGATAATAGTTTTGGATTTTGCCGCAACGCTTCGTAGGCAACAATCGCGCAGGCCATAGCGGTGTTATGGGAATTTCCCATACCGTACATAGGAATATGGACGATGTGATCCGCGGCTTCCAGTACTCCTTCTGAGATCCCTCTCCGTTCATGTCCGACCACTAAACATACCGGGAAGCGAAATACACAATCTGTATATGGGATACTCTTATCGGTAAGTTCTAAAACAATGACGTGCACACTCTGCTTCTTGAGTTTCTTCACTACAGAAAGCGGTCTTTTGCGATACTCCCACGATACAAACGGCACCGTTTGAATAGCAGTCTTGTTGATGAGGCGGTCCGCACGTTCATGGATGCCGGGTCGTCGTGTTTCCGCCTCTTTTGGCAGTGAGGGATAGCCAGTAATGCCAGCTAAATACAGCTTCTCAGCGCGAATAGCGTCCGCAAGGCGAAAGAAAAGCCCCACATTTTCAAGGGAACGGATGTTTTCCACTACGATGGAAATAGGGTGGCGGGGGAGGGTATGAATCTGCTCCGGCGTCGGTTTCACCGCCACTAACTCTCGTGTGGTGTACTTGTGGATCACAAGCAGTATTGTAGCAAAAGTCTATACGCGTACCACAAACGTGCTTGCGATTTTATCGTGTAGCGCTTGCTTGTTCTTGTCCCAGAGCGGCCACAGGTAACCGATTCCGAGAATAAGACCAGAGACTAGCTTGCCTATGAATTCGCGCAGGAAAAAGGTTATCATAGAGGGCGTATGGCCTTCCGCATTGACTACCTTTACCCCAAGCACCTTTTTCCCCAAGGTTTGTCCCGCTTTGGACTGATAGAGCACGTAGTAGCCGAAACCTGCCGCGATGTTGAGGACATAGGCGAGCTGTGTTGTTGAATCAGTTTGTAGGACAAGGGTAAGTACGTAGTTGAGAATTCCGGTGGGGATTCCAACGATAAGAAAGTCAAGAAACACTGCAACGAATCGTCTACCAAAGCTCGCATATTGCTGCTGCATCTTTTTCACCTCCTTTAGGTTGAGATTGACATTACCTCTTAATCCAGCGTACCATACTTTTATTAATGTCAACAAGTAATGTACAGAGTCAGGATAAGCCACGTACATTTGTCGAACGTGACAGGCCCCACATCCTCTATGGCGAACCTCCTGATTGGTCCATCTCCGATCTCTACCACCGCTCCTGGGAAATCGTAAAGAAACACAAAGTGCTGTGGGTGTTTGGGATGGCGGTGGGTGTTGGTATGGGAAGCCTGAACTTCAACGGGAACTCTCGAGCATGGGACCGACTCACTGACAAGCTGCTAAAGGAAGGCCCACCGAGCTCTCCTGCGTTGCCGGAGGCCGGAACTCAAGTGTTAGGGGCGGCGAGCAGTAGTCCCTGGGGCGAGATGCTTTCTCAGTTGTTTGCACACGTGCCTGTGTACTTTTATGTAATTTTAGGTATTGAGCTTCTGGCACTCGTTCTCGTCGCGACCGTGGTAGCTCTCGTATCAAAAGCGTGGTCAGAGGCCTCTCTTATCCAGGGTATTCAGGCAGCCTTACACAACCATACCGTTTCGATCAAGGATGCATCGGCCAACGCGTTCAAAAGCATAAAGCAGCTTGTCCTCCTCGCATTCATTCCAGGTCTGCTTTTTTGGATCGCATCAATTGGAGCTATTGGCTTGCCGATTATGGGAATCATCCTAGGTCCGATACTGCTTAAGGTGGTGAGCGGGCTTGTGCTGTTTATTGGCGTATTCGTCTGGATAGCAGCGGTAATCCTTCTTACCCTTACACTCATCTGGGCAGTGCGAAAAGTGATTATGGATGATAAGCCCTGGCGAGACGCATTCTGGGAGAGTTTTCGTATGGCCAAGCGCAAGTTTTGGTCCATGCTCCTTCTCGGATTGGTCAACACCATCTTGTCCCTCCTTATCATCGGGGGGCCTATCCTTATTCTTGTGGGTCTGGTGGTGGGAGGCCTTTTAAGCTTTGAGGGCAATCCTGGGCTGGCAATCGGCCTTTTTGTAGGGGGGGGCGTCCTCGGACTGGCATTTGTCCTCGGGTATCTGCTCCTGGTGGGCATTGTCACGGCATTTAAGGCATCCACATGGACAATTGCGTACAACCAAATTCGAGGCAAGTATGAGTGAAAGACCAGCTGGTTTTCTGCTACGTTTGCTTGCTAGTGTAACTGATACGACACTTCTGCTCATTCCCCACCTCCTTTTCGGGTTATACATCGCAGGCAGCCGCACCCTTTCTGAGCTTGGATTTGCAAGCATGCTGTACTTTATATTTATTACCGGTGCTTCGCTGGGACTGCTCTTTTTATACCCCTACATGGTAAGTCGAGTCGGCGCGACTCCAGGGAAACTCCTCACCGGACTTCGCATAACTGATGAAGAAGGACAGCTGTTGTCGTTTAAGCGCAGCCTGTTTCGCACCCTAGTGGGTTATCCTTTTTCCTCATTGTATTTTGGCTTGGGGTACTTCTCGATTATCAAAGATGAAAACAAACAGGGGTGGCACGATAAGGCAGTAGGGTCACGGGTGTGGGTAGTACAAACTCTGTGGCCGTTGGCGCTTGTGTCCGCGGTTATCATTATCTCACTTAATGCGTTTCTCCTCTACCGTGTCTATACCACCTTCATCAACAGCCCACTAAAGCAGCAATTCGTAGAGTCGGCAACACCGAAAAGGAAAATCCCGAAATTATTGAGTAGTCCGTCGGCTTTTCCTAGCTTTGAGCAGTACAAATCAGCTGAGGATGATGCGTTTTAGCTGTGGGCAAGAGAGGTTGCGAGCCTATGCTCTAAGTAGCGGTACGTTATATCGCGCTATTTTTTCATCCGAGCTGATGAGGATAAGCCCCTCAGTAATTGCTTGAGCAATTAGTAATCGGTCAAACGGGTCATTATGGTAGGGCGGCAATGACTCGATACAAAGCACGTGCGCAAGTTTTATCTCAAGCAGTCCGAAGCGGCCCTCTCTTACTCCATGTGGTATACTCGGCGTTTTTAGCTTCTTTTTCTGTCTCTTGATAATCATCTCCCACACACTTGCTACACTCAAATAAATGTCCTCACGTGAGTTTGTCAGTAGAGTCATGATATCAACGGGAAGCTTAGGGGATTTCTGCATCCACCAGATGAAGATATGGGTGTCTATAAGGTAGCTTGTGCTACTCGCCATAGAAGAGCTTATTTATCTCTTCGTCTTCTTCGTTGAAGTCATCAGCTATCCACGCTTTACCCTTCCAGAGTCCCGGCTTGCGAGGCTTCAGTGGCGCCTGGTAGGACGTGAGCTTGACCACGGGCTTCCCCGCTTTAGCAATGATAACTTCCTCATCCTGAAGTACCTTTTCTATCAGTTTCGAGAGGTTAGTTTTCGCTTGGTGAATATTCACAATTTGCATAGGATCCTCCACGATTTAGCTAACTTAGCTAAGTTTATCATCTGTGCAGTTGTCTGTCAACGGTTTGCATTTCTGGATAGTACGTATTAGCTGATGGGCAGAAGGAGCGCATGGGGCATTGTGGACAGAGCGGCTTTGGTGCCTTACAAAGGTCTCTGCCGAACTGGATCAGTTGATGGGCAAACTGTGTCCACCGTTCCCTTGGAATCTGTGTCATTAAGTCTCGCTCAATTTTAACGGGATCCTTTTGGGTACTCAGCCCCAGCCGCTGACTGATCCGGCTCACATGGGTGTCGACCACAATGCCTGCCTGCTTGCCAAAGGCGTTTCCGAGCACGACGTTGGCGGTCTTGCGCGCCACCCCCGGAAGAGTCAATAGTCCTGCCATGGTGTCCGGTACCTTCCCATTGAACCGTTCAACCAAGAGACGGGCTGCACCCTTAATTGCTTTGGCTTTATTTTTATAGAACCCGGTAGAGCGTACGTCCTGCTCAAGTTCAGAGAGCGGAGCTTGAGCATAGTCTTTGGTTGTAGGATATTTCAGAAACAGACGTTGGGTGACGATATTGACGCGGGCATCGGTACATTGTGCCGAAAGAATAGTAGCTACCAGAAGCTCCAGTGGATTTGAGAAGGCAAGCGAGCAGGCAGCGTTCGGATACAGCTCGTCTAAAGTCTCGACGACTTTATCTGTTACCCGTGCCATGCCTCCATTGTAGCATGGTGACAACTGTGCGATAATGCGCATCGTATGTCTCCCTTTTCACTGCCGGGGAAACGCTTCTTTTTCCGAAAAACAAGTTCAGCCATTGGGCAAAATGAGCACACGGACACGCAAGTTGCGCGGATCGTCCAACCATTTCCCCAGGAGGAGGAGCAGCATACTGATGAGTTGAGACTCAACGACGCCGACCTTACACCGCAGCTGGATCAGAGTCGGCCACCACTGGTTGCTATACCGCCGGTCAACGAACCAATTTTGTGGCCGGTTGCAGTACCTGAGCGGATTCGGGAAGGGAGGCAGGTTAATCGCTTTACCTACCTGGTTGGCGGAGAAGCTGGGTATGGCATCATGGTGACTGGGATGCTCTTTAGCAAAGCATGTACGCGTGGGGGCCTCTGCATTTTTGACTACGCAGAATACCCTTCCCTTATACGAGGCGGCCATAATTCGTATTACGTACGCGTAGAGGAGATTCCCATTTTCTCCCAGGTTCCATGGGTGGATCTGCTGGTGGCATTAGACCGTTTAACCATTGACCAGCATTACCGTGAGATCTCACCCAATGGGGGCTTACTGTACGAGAGCAGTAAAGTAAAACTCGAGCCAGCGCTTCCGCGGTCTGATTTGAAACTCTACCCGGTACCCCTTATTGAGCTTGCCAAACAGGCAGGAGGCGATGATCTGATGAAAAACACGGTGGCGTTGGGGGCGTCGTTCGCCCTTGTTGACTACGACCTGTCCATCGTCGATGTCCTGATCGAGGAAATATTTGCCAAGAAAGGTGAAGCCGTAGCGATCAATAAGAAGGCAATACACCTAGGGTATGACTACATACGAGAACATTTCAAAGAGGAGTTTGGGTGGAAACTCGTGCCAAAAGATGATCGGGCTAAGCAGCTGGTCATTTCTGGCAATGACGCGCTTGTCGCAGGAGCACTGCGCGCAGGGTGTAAGTTCTTGGCAGCGTATCCAATGACCCCTATTAACGCAATTCTGCACACCATGGCTGCAAAAGACCGGGAGTTTAAGCTGATCGTCAAAGAGCCTGAGGATGAGATCGCGGGTATCAACATGGCAATCGGAGCGTCCTACGCCGGGGTTCGCGCGATGACCGCAACGAGTGGTGGGGGGTTTTCACTGATGGTTGAGGGAGTAGGGCTGGCGGCCGAAACAGAAACGCCCCTGGTGATTGTGGAAGGTATGCGACCTGGTCCTGCAACTGGTATGCCTACCTGGACCGAGCAAGGGGATTTGCGCTTTGTGATGCATTGCCATCAGGGGGATTTTCCGCGGATCGTTTTAGCCCTCGGTGACCCGGAGGATTGTTTTTACCGTATTGCGGATGCGTTTAATCTGGCTGAAAAATATCAGCTCGTTGTGATAGTACTGACAGATAAGTACTTGGCTGAGTCCCACTGGTCTATGCCGCCCTTTGACCAAGGGAAAATGAGGATTGACCGGGGCGCGTGGCTATCAGAGCAAGAACTTGCGGCCAGACTAGGCAACGGCCAGAAGTATCAGCGATTTGCCTTTAGTCAAGATGGCATTTCGCCGCGCGTACTCTCTGGAACCAAGGGTGGGGAGTCAATGGTAACTTCAGACGAGCATGACGAGCGGGGACTTTTTGAAGAGAGTGCCAAGAATCGCAAAGCCATGGTCGAGAAGCGATTTAAGAAACTTGTGGCTGCCCAGAAAGAGCTGCTGGAGCCGGCAGTAGTGGGGCCTGAGGAAGCAGACCTTACCATATTGGGATGGGGCTCCACCAGAGGCCCCATCCTTGAAGCCCTCAAGTTGTGTAAAAGGGAAGGGCTTCTCGTGAACTACCAACAGATTGTCTACCTCTTGCCATTTTCATCGGAAAGGGTGACGCAGGTGTTTGGTAGTGCTAAGAAAACAGTGGTGGTAGAAAACAACTACTCGGGGCAGTTCGATGGGCTCATTACTGAAATGACTGGCAAGAAGGCTGACTACGTACTCCTCAAGTACGATGGCCGTCCCTTTTATCCGCAGGAGATTTTTGAGCACGTGAAGATGATTTTGGCTGGCACCGCACAGCAGCGCACAACACTGTTGACTGCCTGGCACGACCATATGGATATTAGTGTTGCGGCCCAGGGTGTGGTAAAAAGCTCAACTGCTGTTGGGAGAGCAGCAATGGCTTCAGGGGGAAGTAATGGCACAGCTTAAAGATTTTGAGATTGGGTATAGCAAACCCAACTGGTGCTTGGGTTGTGGTGATTTTGGGATCTGGGTAGCTGTAAAACAGGCGTTGGTAGAGCTGAATCTTGAGCCACACCAGGTAGTGCTCGTGTCCGGTATCGGCTGCTCGAGTAAACTGCCGTATTGGGTGAATACTTATGGATTTCAGGGATTACATGGCCGGGCCTTGCCGCTTGCGACCGGCATAAAGCTTGCTAATCACACCCTCAACGTGTTTATCATCGGCGGCGACGGAGATGGATACGGTGAGGGCGGGAACCATTTTCTTCATGCGTGCCGGCGCAATATGGATATGGTGTATGTGGTACATGATAACCAGGTGTACGGACTGACCACCGGGCAAACCTCACCAACTGCTGAGCATGGATTTAAGACGAAGGCGACTCCTGAGGGCGTGATCGAGGTACCATTAAATCCGCTGGCAGTGGCAATCGCCTCCGGGGCAACGTTTGTCGCGCGCGGGTTTGCAGGAGATGTCAAACATCTCACAAAAATCCTGGTGGAAGCCTACAATCACCGAGGCTTTGCGCTTATAGACGTACTGCAGCCCTGCGTGACATACAACCATGTCAATACCTATCAATTTTACTTCCAAAGGGTTTATAAACTGGAGGAAGCAGAACACGATCCAAAGGATAAACAGGCGGCATTTACAAAGTCGCAGGAGTGGGGAGAAAAAATTCCTATAGGCATTATCTATAAGGAAGAGCGACCATTATATACTGATGAACTGCCCCAAATCAAAGAGACGCCGCTCGTTTCGCAATCCATCGACAACGTTGATGTAACCGCCTTCTTAAACGAGTTCGCGTAAGATCTACTTGACCTACCCTGGTAAGATGAGCGTATGGGCAAAAAGCTAGTAATCAAAAATCTTTCCGTTTCGGTAGATGGCAGCCGTATCATTGACGGGTTCAGTTTAAGCGTAGAACCAGGAAAGGTACACGCACTTATGGGCCCCAACGGATCAGGCAAAAGTACGCTTGCCTATACGATCATGGGGCACCCGCGCTATGTAGTAACTTCTGGAACGGTAAGATATGGACGGTCTAATATCTTGGCTTTGAATCCGCATGAGCGCGCCAAGCAGGGGCTATTTTTGGCATTTCAGTACCCGCTTGAAATCTCGGGCGTGCGCTTGGGACAGTTTCTGCGCATGTCTTACAACACGCTGCACCCTACAGCCAAGTTAACTCCTGCCGCGTTTCGGACACGTTTACTGGAGACGATGAGTCAGCTTTGCATAGACCCTGGCTTTGCCGACCGCTACCTCAATGAGGGATTTTCTGGAGGCGAAAAGAAGAAAACGGAAGTGCTGCAGATGCGAATTCTGACGCCCTCTATGGTTATCTGCGACGAGACAGATTCAGGACTCGATGTAGACGCATTGAAACTGGTCGCATCGGGTGTCAGCCGGATGGTAGCGGAAGGAGCAGGAGCGTTGGTAATTACGCACTATCAGCGACTCCTCAATTATCTGCAGCCGGATGTAGTGCACGTTATGAATCGGGGAAAGCTAATAAGTACCGGCGACGCTACTTTGGTAACCGCGATCGAGCAAGAAGGGTATCGACCGTTTGTGGAGGTGGGTCATGCCTAGCGTTATACCATCTCAGTACAATTACGGCTTTGCGGATCCCGAACGCTACGTATACCGTGCGCCTAAGGGACTTTCAGCCAGAGCGGTAGAAGAGATTTCAGCGCTGAAATCGGAGCCTACTTGGATGCGGGAATTTCGTCTTAAAAGCCTAGAGCTTTTTCTCCAAAAACCGCTCCCTTCATGGGGGCCCGACCTCACGCAGCTTCGTTTTGGTGATATCTACTACTACATTAAACCTTCAGAGAAAACAGAAAGGACCTGGGCAGAGGTACCAACTCATATCAAAAGAACGTTTGATAAGCTTGGTGTACCAGAAGCCGAGCGTAAATTCTTGGCAGGGGTGACCGCACAATACGAATCGGATTCGGTGTACCATAGCGTACATAAAGACCTGGAGCAGCAAGGAGTGATTTTCCTTGATATGGATTCGGGGTTGCGGCAATATCCCGACTTGGTCAAGGAATACCTTGGTCGGGTGGTGCCGCCCCATGACAATAAGTTTGCGGCGTTAAACTCAGCGGTATGGTCCGGCGGCAGCTTTCTGTATGTACCCCGTAATGTACACGTTCAGATGCCGGTCCAGGCGTACTTCCGCATCAACTCGCGCAATATGGGGCAGTTTGAACGGACGCTCATTATTGCAGAAGAGGGCAGTTCTGTACATTACACGGAGGGGTGCTCAGCCCCGATCTACGCTACTGATTCACTGCACTCGGCGGTAGTTGAGATTATTGTCAAGAAGGGGGCCAGAGTCCAATACACCACGGTGCAAAACTGGAGTACTGATGTGTACAACTTGGTTACGAAGCGCATGTCAATTGCCGAGGAAGGAACGGGTATCTGGACTGACGCGAATTTAGGGTCGAAAGTGACCATGAAGTACCCTTCGTGCTATTTGATCGGGAAAGGAGCGCGGGGCGATATTCTGTCGATTGCGCTTGCTGGCGAGGGCCAATATCAAGACGCAGGAGGGAAAGCGGTGCACCTTGCGCCCTACACTTCTTCAACAATTATCTCAAAATCGATCTGTCATCGAGGAGGACGCACCTCATTTCGTGGGCTTCTGAAAGTGCGAGATGGAGCGAAGGGGAGCAGATCAAAAGTCCGCTGCGATGCGCTAATTTTGGATGAGCTTTCCCGCTCTGATACCTACCCAACCATTCAGATCGATGAGCGGCAAGTGAGGATCGAACATGAGGCAGTGGTATCTCGGGTGGGGGAAGATCAACTGTTTTACTTGATGAGCCGAGGGCTTACCGAGCAGCAAGCGGTGGCTATGATTGTCAATGGGTTTATCGAACCGGTGGTGAAAGAACTGCCGATGGAGTATGCCATCGAGATGAATCGCCTGATTGAGCTAGAAGTGGAAGGTGTAGGATAAAGTGGCGCGAGGGGACAGGATCTTTTCCCTGTCTATCACCGACGCGAAAAAGACCCATGTCGTTGCCTCGGGCCAGCGACACTACGTAGTCGAGCATCTTCTGACAGCGGGAACGGCAGTGACGCAGGAAACAATGCTGACGGTGGAACGTGATGCGCAACTTTCGTATCTTCTGGTTATCACTGCGCCGGTTACCGTTTCAAAAAGGGTGATACTTCAGTTGAATGGACAAGGAGCAATAGCGTCAGTCCATGGAGTGATCCTTGGCACCGGTACACAGAGCGTGCACCTGACCACAGTGACCCGGCACATAGCACCGAATACGAGCGCTCGTGTCAACGTGCATGGAGTTCTAACGGACCAGGCAGAGGTTGACTATGATGGACTAATTAAAATTCTGCCGCAGGCGCAGGTGACTGACTCCTATTTGGCAAGTCATACGTTGCTCTTGGGGGAACAGTGTCGCGCAAACGCTATTCCATCACTAGAGATTGAAGCAAACGAAGTCAAGTGTAGCCACGAGGCGACGGTTGCGCCGATTGACGAAGAGGACATTTTTTATCTTATGTCTCGGGGACTGTCGCGCACCGCTGCAGAGCAGTTGATCACCAACGGGTTTCTTGTGCCCCCCATTGAACGTTTTCCCGACCGAGCAATCAGGAAACTACTACTACATGCACTGGAGTGTTCCGTATGAGACTGACGCAGTCTATTCGTAAACAATTTCCACTTCTTATACAGCGCCCGGAGATTGTTTATCTTGACAGTGCAGCCACAAGCCTCAAACCGAAAGCCGTCATCCACGCGGTATCCTCCTACCTGAGCCAGTACAGCGCCAATGTTCATCGTGGACTCTACAGCATAGCAGAGGAGGCGACTTATGCGTACGAGCAGGCGCGCACCCGTGTTGCGTCGTTTCTCAACGCATCCCCGCAAGAGATTATTTTCACTAAAAGTACAACCGAAGCAATAAACCTCGTGGCTTACGCCTGGGGACGAACGCATGTGTCTGCGGGCGATGAGATTGTAGTGAGTATGATGGAGCACCACAGCAATTTTGTGCCGTGGCAGCAGCTTGCCAGAAAAACGGATGCCTCCCTGAAAGTAGTGGATATACTGGAAGACGGATCGCTGGCCTGGGGTGGTGGAATTCTTTCGCCAAAAACAAAGCTGGTTGCGATAACGCACATCTCCAATGTACTCGGTACCGTGAATCCCATTACAGCTATTGCGAAAGACGTACACAGGGTGGGGGCACTGCTACTAGTTGATGGGGCACAAGCGGTGGGACACGTCCCCGTCGATGTTAGAAAACTTGATGTTGATTTCTATGCATGTTCAGGGCATAAAATGTACGGTCCGACTGGTGTGGGGGTACTCTACGGCAAACGTTCACGACTGGAACAGATGCCACCCTTTTTGTTTGGGGGGCACATGATAGAACAGGTGACGGTGCAAGAAACGACATTTGCACAACCACCCGCCAAGTTTGAGGCCGGAACACCGCCTATTGCGGAAGCCATAGGATTAGGAGCGGCAGTAGATTTTTTGATGGATCTTGACATGCGACAAGTGAGAAGCCATGAAAAAGAGATTGGCGCGTATGCCATCGAGAAACTTGAGCTTGCGGGCTTTACGATTTTTGGCCCGCGTGCTGCATCGGCG
Source organism: uncultured Gammaproteobacteria bacterium (assembly GCA_964372495.1). Lineage (GTDB taxonomy): Bacteria > Patescibacteriota > Microgenomatia > JAUYPR01 > JAUYPR01 > CAYJQU01. Next base: position 86,672 of record CAYJQU010000004.1, on the reverse strand, counting down.
CGAGGGGGCCTTGTTTCATTTGAGGTTCCGGGTTTGCACGCCCATGATGTAGCCCAAATTCTGGCTGCACACGGTGTAGCAGTTCGAGCCGGCCATCACTGTGCGATGCCGCTACATACGAGACTTGGAGTGCCAGCCACCCTGCGAGCCAGTTTCTCTGTGTTTACTACTAAGCACGAAATTAATCGCCTCGGGAAAGCCCTGGAAAAAGCCAGGGACCTACTCCTTCTTCCGAGAAAGGCAAGACGATGATGGATATGTACCAGGAACATATTCTTGATCACTACCGTGAGCCGCGCAACTTTGGGCAATTACCTAACCCAAGCTTTCACAAGCAGGGGTTTAACCCGCTGTGTGGCGACAAGATAATTATCACGGGGTTGGTTGCTCGGGGCAAACTGCACAACGCTCAATTCACCGGGAAAGGGTGCGCTATCAGTATAGCTGCCACATCAATGCTACTTGAGTATGCCAAAGGAAAACCTCTCAAGAACCTTTTTGTACTTACCGATAAGAACATGCTCGAGCTCTTAGGCATCCCACTGATACCTGGGCGTATGTCGTGCGGGCTGCTTGGACTCAACACACTCAGGGAGGCGCTTAATGAGTACAAACACCAGGATTGATGTACTTATGTATCCATACGTAAGTACAAATTCCAACATGGCGGAAATTGCCAATACCTACCCAGAAGCTGCGCGCATCATGACCGAATATGGCTTGCACTGCGTTGGCTGTTTCGCCAATACGTATGACACGGTTGAAACAGGATGTAGACTGCACGGCATGTCCGAAGACCAAATGCATCAAATGCTTAAAGAGATAAATGAAACAATTATGGAGAAGGAGGGAGCTAAATAGTGTGAGGGTTGCGCTGACAAAGGGCGATAGGTTACAATTGCCTCTGTGATTAACTGGAAACATGCGAGAGTTTGAGAGTTGCAATCTTATTCCTGAAAGCGCTGGTCAACAGGCAGTAGAGGTTAGAGCACGCGCATTTTGGGATACCACTGCTAGCGAGATTGATAAGCAGAGTGCTGCCATGCTCTTCACTGTTCCTAAAACGACTCCCCGTACCCGTTCTGACCGGCTTGTTTCAAATGGGGTGGTTACCCCCTGGGTTGCGCGGGCCTACGCGCAGCTACAAGTCGAAGCAGGTAATTTTATTGCCGCGCAGGCTTTCTCCTTCATGGCTACATCTTGCAGGCACTATTCTGACTATTTGAGGGAGCAGCGGCAACATGATCGTAGACTAGTGGGCGAGGGAGATGTCGTCTGGTGTGAGGAATTGACGGTAGGTTTTGTTAAACTGGCTAGGGAATCGCGAAAACTGTTTGAGGAGGCATTGGCCAAGAGCCTTGTGCGTACCAGTAAAAACATCGTACAATAACACCATGCCAAAGCTTAGAATTCGTGTTGATCGGGATGTGTGTATTGGGGCTGCATCCTGCACTATTGTTTCTCCCTCATCGTTTAAGATTGATGACGAGAATAAAGCAGTGATTATTGATCCTACCGATGCTGCCAAGACCCATCATGAGCTAGAGCTAGAAGTCGATGAAGCCAAAAAACAAGAACTGGTGGACGCGGCCCGTTCGTGTCCGGTAGCTGCAATCTTCGTTCACGACGAAAACGGCAATCAATTATACCCGTAAGTAACCTGCTACAATTAATGTATGACTGCCGCTGACTACCTTATAATTGGTGGTGGCGTTGCAGGTACTACTGCGGCAGAGACTATTCGTGCAAGTGACCAACAGGGGAGCATTGCCATTGTCGATGCCGAATCCTACCGGCTCTATTCTCGCGTGCTGCTTCCGCACTATGTGAAAGGACTGCTACCGTTTGAGCGCCTCTTTTTGCGATCCAGAAAGTGGTATCAGGAAAACCAGATCACCCTCAAAACCAATACCACCATGGTATCGGTAGACCCTATTGCGCAGACGGTCGATCTCTCTTCTGGTGAGACGGTGAGATATGACAAGCTCCTTCTTGCTACAGGCGGTACGCCGATGCCTTGGGGAGTTCCTGGAGGAAAATCAGTAGGGGTAACAAGCTTCTGGACACTTGCAGACGCAGAGCGGCTGCGGCAATGTCTTTCGCACAGTAAGGTAGGGGTTATTGTGGGTGGGGGGTTTATCATGACAGACCTTGTATCTCTCTTCCGACACTACCAGCTTACCACCCACGTGCTGATCCGAGGACCGCACGTGTTCCGAGGAGTGCTAGACGAAACGTCAGCAGGTTTGGTGGAGCAGGCGATGGAGCGCAATGGCGTTGCAATCCATCGGGATACCGTAGTGGCCGAGGTTGCGGGTGCCCCTCATGTTACAGGAGTGATTACGAGTAGTGGGAACACGCTGGCCTGCGATATTGTCGCGCTTGGTATCGGCCTTCAGTATGATTTTTCAGCCCTTGCAAATAGCGGCCTGACAACTGAGCGTGGTATACAAACAAATGAATATCTCGAGACGACTGTTCCCAACATCTATGCCGCAGGGGACGTGGCCGAGTTTTTTGATGTCAACCAGGGTATACATCGTCGCGTGGGAAACTGGACGAATTCCCAAGAACAAGGAAAAGTTGCCGGTCTCAACATGACTGGAGACGACCGTTTTCCTTTTACGAGAGTAACTGGGTACTCAGTATCGCTATTTGGGATGCAGCTTTCATTTATCGGCGATTTTGAGCTGCGTGAGGGTATGGAGGTAGTAACTCGGGGGGATCCTCAGTTAGGAAAGCTCGCCCGACTTCTTTTGTGTAGGAAGCGTCTTATTGGTGCCACCCTTATCAATAGCGGGCAGCTTCGACAGCGCATTATCGGTATGATTGAAAGCCGGGACGATATGACGGCACGGCATGCTACACTAGGAGAGTAATGACAAAAACTACCCTGTTTGACGAGATTTTTGAACATAGGGCTACTCCTGTCTATCGGTACCTCTTAAACGGCCGGTGGGTGGTGGCGGAGGGGGAACCGCTCGGTATTATTTCTCCTGTCGACAACGCACCCCTGGGCAAGATACAAGCACTTTCGAATACAGAAGTGGGGCAGTGTGTAAAGACAGCTGCCGCAAGTCAGCTTGCATGGGCAGCCACACCGTTGTGGCAACGCAGTGAGATTCTCCATACAGTAGCACGAGTTCTTATGGAACACCAGGAACACCTTACGCAACTTCTCGTCTCCGAGATTGCAAAGCCTGTGAAGCTTGCACGTGATGAGATCGTGCGTACCGCAGAGCTCATCGATTTTTATGCCGATGAGGGTTTGCGTCTCTGTGGTGAGATGGTACCGGGGGACGCTTGGCCTGGATTCGATAGGTCCAAGACAGCCCTGGTCGAGCGGGTGCCGCTGGGGGTGATAGCTGCTATCCCCCCGTTTAACTACCCAATAAATGAAGCAGCGCCTAAAATCGTTGCGGCTTTAATGGCAGGAAACGCGGTGGTTTACAAACCACCAACCCAAGGATCCATCGTATCACTCCATTTTGCTCACCTGTTTGTCAAGGCGGGCTTGCCGTCGGGTGTGCTCAATGTGGTGACCGGCAGAGGATCGGAGGTGGGAACTGCGCTTGTCAGCCATGCGCTCGTTGCTGGTATCAACTTTACCGGTAGTACCGAGACGGCGCATACCATCTGCACCTGCGCACCGCTAAAGAAGATTATCTTGGGCCTTTCTGGCAAGGATGCTTCTATTGTGCTGAAAGATGCAGATTTAGACTGGGCAGCTGCGCAGATTGCAAGTGGGAGCTTGGCATTTTCAGGACAGCGATGTACGGCCATCAAGCGAATTTTGGTAGAGGCGGCGGCGGCTGACGAATTTGTGCTGAAATTGAAAAATGAAATAGAGAAACAGTTTGTGGGAGGAAGCTTGTACGATGAGAAAACGACCTTTGGCCCGCTGGTCTCGGAGGTGCAGGCGAAATACGTCCAGGAGCTCATTGATGACGCTATCAAACAAGGCGCGCACGTGATTATGGGAGGTGAGCGCAACGGTAATTTCATACCGGCCACGCTTCTTGATCGGGTGACACAGAAGATGCGAGTGGCCTGGGAGGAGCCGTTTGGGCCAGTGGTGCCGGTGATGCGCGTGCGCGGTATAGACGAAGCGATTGCGATCGCGAATAAATCAGACTACGGTCTCCAATCATCTATATTTACGAAAGATATTAATAAAGCGTTTACAATCGCACGGAGGCTTGAAGTGGGCACGGTACAGATCAACGGCAAAGACGCCCGGGCTCCCGACCACTTTCCATTCCTCGGTACCAAGCACTCGGGTCTCGGGACTATCCAGGGCGCAAAGTATTTATTGCAGGAGATGACCCGCCTCAAAGTCACCGTCGTGAATTTACAGGGGGAGTGAGATATTACGGCTCTAACCGCTTGACTGAGGCGATTTTTTCGAAATCTTTGTCAAAAGAGTAGATGCCCGCAGCCTGCTCATCCTCTGCGTATGCAGCCACATACGCATCAATGTAATCGACGTTCGTGGATTGGTAGATACTCAATGCTTTGAAAAGCACAGGTTTATTTGCGTATATCGTTTTGAGAGCAAGCAGCAGCTTTATCTTGTCTGCCACTTCCTGTTTTGGGAGTTTGTAGTATGAGGTCAGTACCCAGATAATTTCAGCAATCGAAACATCTGTGAGGATCAGTTCGTCCGTACATGATTCGAGGAGTTTTTGGACGGCATTGGCTTGTTCAGTGTTGTCATTGAGGAGGAAACGTAGAAGTAGGTTACTGTCGAGCAGCTTTTTCATGACGTCGTGCGAGCATTGAGCCAACAGCCCTGATGGCTTCCCGTGTGACGTATGGTTGCCGGATTTTAAGCGAGCCTTTGAGTACTGCGACCGGAGAGGGAGCACGCACTAGTACATCGTCCCCTCTCTCTTCAAAGAATATTTTTTGCCCTGGTTGTATGCCAAGTTTTTGGCGGATAGGAAGTGGGATAGTGGCTTGCCCTTTTTGGGTAAGAGTAGTACCGATCATAGTAATACTACTATATAGGAAGTAATACTTAGTGTCAAGCCGTATTGCATTTACACGCCTGGCTCATGTATCTGGTGGGCGGACCAGGATTCGAACCTGGAACCGACAATGTATAAGATTGTTGCTCTACCGTTGAGCTATCCGCCCAATTGCAAGTATAAAATTTCGCTCCCCGTCCAAGTAGTAATTATACCAGATCTACAGTTCCTCAAACCGTACTTTATTTTCTCCCTTTGGCTGCACAAACGCAAGATATTTTTCGGTTGTGGTCAGCCGCTTATGTCCTGCAAGCTTAGATACCACATGAAGTGGGACACCTGCAGCCAAGTGGTGAGCAACCCAAGTGTGGCGCAAATCATTCACTTTGGCACCCTCAATACCTGCATGTCTAAAGTAGCGATCAATAGCGGTTCGAATGTTTCGAACAAGGAGAGGCCTGCCAGTTTTTGTGACAAACAGCGCCCGATTTTCCGTCTCTGGCCTGATTGTCAGGTGCGCTCTCAGCGCTTGTTCGCTCGCTCGATTGAGTGATACTGTTCTGCCTGAGTTGCCTTCAAAAGGCTTGATGGTGAGAGTGCCTTCTTGCCCCTCGGCAGTAGGGAAGTGAACGTCATCTACCGTGAGATTTGCCAGTTCTCCGATGCGGATGCCGGTTTGGAGAAGCAACTCAACAATGGCTGCGATGCGGGTGTCGGTCCGACAGGCATCTCGGAGCGCTCGATACTCGAGGCGGGATAGAATGCGGGGAGGCTTGGTGTCAAATTGCGGATGCTGGAGTGATGCTGCTGGGTCATCGTTAATGAGGCTTTGCTCGCGTAAATAACGAAAGAACGTCTTGGTGGAATTTGTTTTACGAGAAATGCTCTTTGGCGTGTATCCTTCTTTCGCAAGTTTTTCCATGAAGTCCTTCAGATCACGTGTTTCTATCCGTCCTTCCTGGGTCTTGCCACGGCTAGCAAGGAAGGTAAGCAACTGGTCGATATCCTTTCCGTATGCTAAGATCGTTGCTGATGCACGCCGGCGCGCACGGAGGTGTTCTATAAAGCTTTGGTGTGCATCGCTTACATTCATGGTTAATCCCACCTATGCTCATTATAGGATTAGATGCGCGATGCGTCAACCGCATACAGCAGCAAGCTGTTTATGTGGCCAAGGGTGATATAGATGTTACGGCGTGGGCTCTTTCTCCTTATAATTACTGCCGGAGTGTATGTGTTGTTTAATCTGGGTAGGCATACGCTCTCCCTCTGGTCGGCTGGCCGGCGTATACAGGATGCCGGAGAACGCGTGTTGGCATTAAAAACCTCCAATGAACATCTCAGGCAGAACCTTTCATATTATCGGTCTGAGGAATTTGTTGAGCGTGAGGCGCGTAATAAGCTCAACCTTGTTCGACCTGGTGAGGTAGTTGTCTTGTTACCGAGCCCTTCGCCACAACTGAAGGTGCAGTCAGTTGAATCTGTTTCGAATTGGCGGAAATGGTGGCGATTATTTTTTGACTAGGGAGCGTTGTATTGACGAGTAGCAGGGGTGGGAGTCGAACCCACAACCATGGCCTTATGAAGACCCCGCTCCGCCATTGAGCTACCCTGCCAAATTACTTCTGTATTGTACCGTATTCCTTCCAGGGTGGCAATGGTGGGAGGTGCTACTGACCGTCGGGGTCGCTTAATGTCAAGCCTCTCAGTTTTCTGAAGGCACCCTGCTCAATTCTTCGTATTGTTCTTATCGAGCAGCCAATGGTTTTGGCAACTTCTGCTTGGGTTTTGCTGCGGCCATCGTCCAACCCAAGGCGCTGCCGTACTACCACTCTTTCTCGATCAGCCAATACAGAGAATGGGCGCTCGAGCAAAGAGTGGATGTCAGGCATCGGGAAAACGGCTCCTGATCCTCCCAGCGCAAGAGCAAGTCTTCCTAAACGCGGCTCACCTCTTTCTGACTCTAGCCGCTGCATATCCTCCGGCGTTCTACTGAGGATTTCTTCAATAGGGGGATAATCACCAAAGATGCCCCACATGAGTCCTTCCTCTGGGAGAATGTTACTATAAAGATCAGTAAAATGCTGCGGTGTGCCTTCTGGCCACACTCCTTCTATACTCGCTCGTATCAAAGCTCTAGGTGGAAGGCCACGTAACCAGTCAAGGTACGCATGCCATTCTGCTGGGACCCGCGGCTTTTCAGTGCGAGGAAAACGTACCTTTCTCTCTGGCCGCTCAACGTTCAATCTATGCAGAATTATACACTAGTTGGTCAATGTGTACTGGTATACTGTAGAGTCGTGCAGACTATAAAATGAAGCGTATCGCATGCCAAACTTTGGCTTAACGGATACATTCTGAGAAGACGCTTTACGAAGTACACCGATTGCAACTGTGTTGCGGGGCCAGGAGTCGCGCCTGGCCTAGGAGATTATGAGCCTCCTGTGCAACTCTACACTACCCCGCAACGTAATTATATCACTATTCCCAAATTGCCGCTTTATGCTACAATAGGATGCCACAGCACGATGTGGTTTTTTACACCAAAGCGATTCCTCATTTCCGTTGTTGTCCTCATGATTGCCAGTACTGGGGCAGCGCTTTCTCTTGTCATACGTCCAACGCAGCCTACCATCGCCACATCTGAGGTAGCGATAGCACCGTCTCCGTCGCCTCTGCCACAGACTCCTGAGAATTGGGCGATCTACGCCAATTCCCTAGACGGCTACGCGTTCTACTACCCCTCCCATTGGCAGATCGTTGAGCGTACCGAAAAAGCGAAAGCAAGTGCATTTATTGCAGAAGATAATGGCGGCGCACGTCTGCGGGTGTGGACCGGTGCATTTCCCGTAAGCTTTGCGGTTGCAGGCGATCTTGTGGAGGATAGGGAAGTGTGGATAGATGGGGAAAGGGCGCGCCAGCGGTTGTACCGCGATGGAGTAAAACGAACCGGGATGCTGACAGACTTTGTGTATAATGGCCTTGCGGTCACCGTTGAGTTTACCGTCGCTCACGAGGAGCACGACGAATGGGTTTCTTGGAACACCTTCCGCGACCGCTTCCACTTTTTGCGGTAGGCTCTTGACAAACCGTACGCTGACATTATGAATACTGTAGCAAGGGCGAGACAAAAGCAATACTCCTGGTAGTAAATCGCCAAAGTTCTGCTATTGCGCATTTTTGTCGCGAGCACGAGAGTTGGCATAGAATAGAGTTGGCATAGAGTTGGCATGGTGAAGAATATAAGTTTCAAGTAGAATAAAGGGAGAAATTATGCAGAACAAGAAAGTCTTCTCTGGCATACGCGCCACTGGGCGGCTGCACCTAGGGAACTATTATGGTGCGATTAAGGGGATGCTTGAATTACAAGAAACCCATGAATGTATCTTTGGCATCATGGATCTCCATACTATCACCGTGCCCTACGCTCCAAGGGAGTTGCAGCCGGCAATTCATGAGGTGGTGCTTGACTACCTTGCGGCCGGCATTGACCCACAGAAAGCCAAGCTCATTATCCAGTCACGCGTTCCAGAAGTAATAGAGCTTTCCTACTATTTGGCCACTATTTACCAGCTTGCTCGCATTGAGGACCTTCCCACCTACAAGGAGAAGAAAGCGCAGTATCCAGACTACGTCAATGTGGGTCTCTTGTACTACCCGATTCTGATGGCAGCCGATGTTCTATTGTACAAAGCCTCACTCGTGCCAGTTGGGATTGACCAGGAGCCGCACCTAGAGGTAATGCGTGAGGTCGCTCGCAAATTTAATCGTATGTATGGAGACACCTTCCCGGAGCCCCAGCGGTACGCAACCACAGGAGAGTATGTTCCATCGCTTACCGGAGAGGGAAAAATGAGCAAAAGCCGTGAGGGTTCGTTTATCATTCTCACGGATACTCTCGAGGAGATCGAAGCTCGGCTTGCCAAAGCACCGACAGATAGTGGGAGAATAGGCGGGCCGGTTCCCCAGGAGGGGCCGGTTGCCAACCTCTTTATGCTCCTTAAGCTCTTTTCTACTGAAGATACAATCAAGCACTTTCGCCAAACGTATGAAGCTGGGACGATCAAATACGTAGAACTCAAGCAGCGACTTGCGCGAGATATCTATCAGGAGCTCGGGCCCCTCCAAGAACGCCGACGGTACTTTGCCGGGCATCCAGATGAAGTGCGTGCGCTCTTGACAGCAAGTACAGAAGCAGCGCGGGCGACTGCCCGGGAGACACTTGTCGAGGTTCGCCACAAAATGGGTCTCTTCCCCCTTGTTCATCCTGGAGCTATTTGATAGAATAGTCGCCAATGGACGAGGAGTTGCTTGAGGTAGAAATAGGTTTACATGGCGATGCGGCCCTGCCCATGGAGCGGGAGGCGCTAGAAAACCTCGTGGGAGTTTCTTGGGAAGGCAAGCAAGTCCGCCTCCTTTCGTGGGAGCAACTTGACCGACTCACGTTAATGCAGGAGCGGTTTCCCTCCCTCTCGATAAAGGTACATGATTCAACGCTCATGAAAATTGCTATTCACCCTCAAGATCATTAAAGATACTCTTATCATTGCCGATGAAACGTATACTGAATGGACCGATAAAGCGTCACAAACCGAGTAATATCCTAAAAACTGTCGTGGTGTACCTGGCGGTTGGGCTCATTGCGCTCTTTACCGTATGGACCATGGCAGCGCCAGCTGGAAAAGGAGAGGAAATCGCACTGTCGCAGGCACTCCAAGATATCAAAAGCGAAAAAGTGAAAGCGGTGCGGATAGAAGAATCAAAAGCGTTTTTACAGTACAAAGATGGCAAAGAAGCATTTACCACACTCGAGAGCAACGAAAGCTTTATCCAGACACTTAAGGCCTCTGATATAGACCCGAAATCCGTAACCTTTACGGTGAAGGATCAGTCGATTGCGCTTATGTGGGGACGCATTCTGGGCGATGTGCTCCCGCTTGTGCTCATTGGACTCTTTTTTTTCTTACTCCTCCGCCAGGCCCGTGAGGCAGGGAGTTCCCTTTTTGCATTTGGTCAGTCGCGCGCCAAGCTATTCACCAAGGATATGCCACGCATGCGGTTTGCGGACGTGGCAGGCGTAGATGAGGCCAAGAAAGAGCTTGAGGAGGTAGTCGAGTTCCTCAAAACGCCGGAGAAGTTTCGGGCGTTGGGCGCGCGTACCCCAAAAGGTGTGCTTTTGATCGGTCCAGCCGGTGTCGGTAAAACGCTCTTGGCGCGTTCGGTGGCCGGGGAGGCCAGCGTTCCGTTCTTTTCGATGGCAGGTTCAGAGTTTATGGAAATGCTCGTAGGTGTCGGTGCTAGTCGTGTTCGTGATCTCTTTTTGACGGCAAAAAAGAGCGCTCCGGCAATCATTTTCATTGACGAGATAGAGAGTATCGGCAGACAGCGGGGTATAGGTATATCCGGGGGGCATGATGAACGTGAGCAGACCCTCAATCAGATTTTGGTAGAAATGGACGGCTTTACTCCCAACGATAACGTAATCGTCGTGGCTGCGACCAATCGTCCTGATCTCTTGGATGTCGCGCTCATCCGTCCTGGTAGATTCGACCGGCGGGTACTGCTTGACCTGCCTGATATTGAGGGCCGTAAGGCAATCTTGGCAATTCACCAGAAGGGAAAGCCATTTTCAGAGGATGTCAATTGGGATCAGGTTGCGCGCCGTACTGTTGGATTCTCGGGAGCTGATTTGGCAAACATGCTCAACGAGGCCGCGATTCTGGCTGCCAGGCAGGGCAAGAAAACAATCGGGGCTCATGACCTTGAGGAGGCGGCTACGAAGGTGAAGATGGGTCCGCAGCGCAAGCGCTTACAATCAGAGGAAGATCGCCGCATGACGGCGTACCATGAAGGAGGTCACGCCTTGGTAGCACGCATGCTTCCTGGTATGGACCCGGTGCACCGTGTATCGATCGTGAGTCGGGGCATGTCGCTGGGGCATACTATGATTCCTCCTGCGGTTGATCGGTATAATGAAACAAGAACGCGCCTGCTCCAAATAGTTACGTCACTTCTTGGAGGCCGCGCAGCGGAGGAGCTCGTGTTTAATGAATACACCGTGGGCGCTGCGTCGGATTTGGATAAAGCAAACGCGATCGTTCGCCAGATGGTAGCCGAGTACGGCATGAGTAAACTGGGACCTATTGCTACCACAAATAGTTCCGACGCACCCGTGTGGCCGCGTAACCTCTTCGAGGGCTCCCACACCTCACAGGACTTGGCTGCCAAGATTGATACAGAAATTCGCCGTATTTTGGATGAGAACTTCAAAAAGGCCAAAGATATACTGGTCAAACACCGCGAAATCCTGGATATCATAGCAGAGGAGCTCATGAAAAAAGAGACTATCGAGGGAGATGAGTTTGAAAAGCTCGTCGGTGTCACTAGAAAAAAGTCGCCAGTTGTCCACGCGTAAACCACGTAAAGTAACGTTTTTACGTGGTAAACGGTTTGTATTGATTGACGGGAACGCACTACTGCATCGTGCATATCACGCGATGCCTCCCCTGACCACGTCAACCGGAGAACTAGTCAATGCCGTGTACGGTTTCACCCTGATGCTTCTGCGAACCATTGAGGAACTAGATCCTCAGTATATTGCCGTATGCTGGGATCGAAAGGCCCCCACGTTTCGCCATATTGACTATGTTGGGTACAAGGCACACCGTGTGGGCATGGACGAGGGACTGGCCGCTCAACTGCCTCGCACGCATCAAATAGTTGAGACGCTCAATATTCCTAGTTTTGGCGTCGATGGGTATGAGGCAGATGATCTCATAGGAACGCTTGCCAAACAAGCCGCGGCGCAGAAGGTACAAACGGTCATTGTTACCGGCGACCGCGATGCGTTGCAACTACTCAATGCCCATACGAAAGTGTTCATGCCAAAGGGAAGTTTGGCAGATGCGATACTCTACGATGAAACCGCGTTTGAGAAACAGTATGGGTTTCCCGCACATCGCCTCGCAGATTTTAAAGGACTCGCAGGAGACTCCTCAGATAATATACCGGGGGTGCGGGGTATTGGAGAAGTAACAGCGGCCAAGTTGATTGCTCAGTTTGGTAATATCGAAGATCTGTATCGTTCACTGGACAAGGTGCCAAGCCCTGTTGCTAAGAAATTGATAACTGATGCGGAGACGGCGGTGCTTTCCAAAAGACTTGCCACTATCGCAACCGACGCGCCAGTCACTTTGCGTCTTGCCGACTGCACGCTTTCAGATTACGATCGAGGGCGCGCACAGGTCCTGTTTGAAGAGCTTGAGTTTCGCAGTCTCATCAAGCGTTTGCCTCACTCCTCCAAGAAGTCGAAAAATGACGCGGAGCCCGTCCCGTCTGACCCTCCCTTGGCTCATGAGCAAGATCAAATGCTTACTCCGGTTCTTGAGGCGATGAGCAAAAAAGGCATCCTCATCAGCCGTCCTGTCCTTGCGCGACTTGAAAAGGAAGTTACCCGTAACCTTGAGGATACACAACGACACGTGTTTGCTTCCTGCGGACACAAGTTTAACTTAAATTCTCCCAAACAGCTAGGTCAGGTGCTCTTTGACGAGCTGCATCTGCCTGTCGTGAAGAAGACTAAAACAGGACGGTCAACCGACGAGTCGGTTCTGCACGGCTTATTTGGTATGCACCCCTGTGTCGAGCATTTACTCAGCTACCGAGAGCTTTTTAAGCTCAAGTCAACCTATATTGACGCCTGGTTTCGGCATATTGACAAAGATAGCCGTATTCATTCAACATTTCGGGCGGGCGGGGCGGTGACAGGCCGCCTATCTTCTTCGGACCCAAATATTCAAAATATCCCGATAAAAGGGGACTGGGGCATGAGGCTGCGACGCGCAGTTATTGCACCACCACGATTTGAGTTGGTGTCAGCGGATTACTCACAAATTGAACTTCGGGTGATGGCCCACATCGCCCAAGACCTCGGTCTAAAACGAGCATTTGAGCAGGGCCTTGACATTCACACCGTTACCGCCAGCCGCATATTTGAAGTTGATCCTAATACCGTTACGGTGGAACAACGCAGAGCGGCAAAGACGATCGTATTTGGCCTGATGTACGGAATGGGGGCGCATTCGCTTGCTACCAACCTTACGCGCAGCCGTCTGGGAAATGTTGATCATGAGACTGCCCAGCATTTTATCGATCGCTACTTTAGCGAGTTTCCAAAAGCTCTTGCATACATGCAGCGTACCGTGCAGAGGGCAACGGAGCGTGGGTATGTAGAAACATTGTTTGGTCGCAAGAGACTCATGCCCGAGCTTGCCAGCCGTGACGGCCGTATCCGCGCAGCAGGCGAGCGCATGGCGATTAATTTTCCAATCCAAGGTACAGCTGCGGACATTATCAATAAAGCCATGATGGAAATCTATACCTGGCTTGTAGACAGTAAGAGCAAAAGCGCGATTATACTACAGGTGCACGATGAGCTACTTCTTGAAGTACCAGCCCAACAGACTTCGGAAGTTGGTTGTCGTGTCAAAGCACTAATGGAAGGGGCTGTTACCCTATCGGTGCCACTCGTGGTGGAGGCAAGACATGGACCCAATTGGGGTGATTTAGACAAGCTGGTATGCGAGTAGCGCTGGTTCATGACTATCTTACCGAATATGGCGGAGCTGAGCGCGTACTGGAGGCGTTGCATGAGCTTTGGCCCCAAGCCCCCCTTTATACGATCGTTGCTGACGTTTCTGGTTTAGGCACACACGCGACCCGCTTGGCAAGCTGGGATATACGCCAAAGTGGCATGCAGTACCTACCGCTCTTTAAGAAGCTCATGAGTTTTTATCGAATACTCGCGCCATTTTTCTTGGAGCGCTGGTGTTTTGACGAGTATGATCTTGTTATCTCGTCTACGAGCTCCTATTTTACCAAAGGCATTCTTACTAAGCCACACACGCGCCACATAAGCTACATCCATACGCCACCACGATTTCTGTATGGGTATATAACCGGGAGAAATTGGGAAGAAAATCGCGCTGCCCGCTTTTTTGCAACCGTAACGAACCACTTTTTGCGACTGTATGACTTTGCTGCTGCGCAACGCCCAGATGTGCTGGTAGCGAACTCACAGGAGGTGGCTGCTCGGATCAAGCGGTATTATGGACGGGATGCCTTAGTCATATATCCGCCCATTGATATCGATCGGTTTAGTACTCCCGTCTATGCAGTACAACCGGCTCGCCCGTACTTTTTGCTGATATCTCGTCTGGCACGAGCAAAGCATGCGGAGGTCGCGATTACTGCATGCCAGCAGGCACACGTACAGGTAATTGTAGCAGGAGTTGGCAGAGAGTATAAGCGGCTGAAAGAAAGATATCCGCATGTCACTTTCTTAGGAGAGGTGAGCGATGAGCGGCTCATTGGGCTGTATCAGGGGTGCGAGGCGGTGTTGTTCCCAGCGGAAGAGGAGGACTTTGGTATGGTGCCAGTAGAGGCTATGGCTGCCGGTAAACCAGTGATTGCATATGCATCAGGAGGCGTGCTGGAGACGGTGATTGACGGCAAGACCGGCATCTTAGTGCACACCCTTAGTGCCGACGCATTTGAGGACGCCTTGAAAACGTTCTCATCGCTCACGTTTAGCCCTGCGCTACTGAAACGTCACGCCACACGGTTTAGCAAAGAACGTTTCGCAAAGCAAGTGAAGTCGCTTCTGGTACAATTGCACAATGAGCCCAACGCGGTACACTGCAGTACTCAGTAACAGGCCCTTCCGTTCGCTCTGGGTCAATCAGGTGTGCCTGCAGTTTTCTTATCACATGGTTAACTTTACCCTGCTCCTTTCCGTGTGGAAACTGACAGAGTCCACCACAGCTACATCGCTTTTAGTATTGAGTCTCACTTTGCCGGCAATTCTGTTTGGGATAGTGGCAGGCCTGGTGGCAGATAGTTTCGACAGACGTTCGGTCATGTTGATTACCGATGCCTGTTTATTAGCCACGTTGGTGCTCTTTGTGAGTTTGCCACCAACTATTACGATTCTACTCCTTCTTGCATTCGTCACCAGCTCCGTCACCCAGTTCTTTATGCCCGCGGAGGCCTCAGCAATTCCGGCGCTCGTTGAGAAGAAGGGTTTGCTGATTGCGCAATCACTTTTTTCGCTAACGCTGAATGCGTCGTTTTTGCTTGGGTATGCGCTGGCCGGCCCGATTGTGGTACTGCTGGGCATGCAGGCACCGTTTTATGGAGCAATTGCTGCGGTGGCGGTTGGCCTCTGGTCTGTTAGTCGGCTGCCGGCGCTCAAAACGGCGGAGCAGCACAGGGGTGCTGGCAGTCTTGCCGAGCGCGTTCGGCGGGAGCTTTCGGAAGGGTATCGCTTCATCCGCGCCCATCGGTTTGTTTCTGTCCCAATTGGCGTCTTGACCGTTGCGCAAGCACTGGTGGGAGTCATTGGGTCGCTCATGCCCGGCTTTATGGAACAGGTGGTTCGGGTGCCCAGTACCTCGGCTAGTTTTCTCGTTATGCTGCCTACGGGCCTGGGAATGGTAGGAGGGTCGTTACTTGCAAAACGATTGAGCGAAGTCTGGGCGCGACGCGTGATTGTTGCTCGATCTATACAAGCAGCCGGGATACTACTGACTCTGATGGCAATTGCTCCTGGCATACTCACATTTATAGCAGGTGGCAGATTCGTTCATTCTGTAGCGGGGTCATTAAATCAGGCGTTTACGGTGGGGACGGGCCTGTTCTTACTCTCGATACTTCTGGGACTAGCTGCGGTGTTAACCCAAATTATTGCTCTCACTGTGTTGCAAGAGAATACCCCCACTCAGATAAAGGGGCGCGTATTTGCTACGCTCAATATGGCTATTTCAGGGCTTGCGATTGTGCCTGTGTTGTTTGCCGGCAAGTTAGCAGACCTCTTGGGTATTGTTCCTGTGCTTGCCTTTGTAGGGCTTTCTGTATTTGCACTCGGGGTACTTGCGAATCAGTATCGTTTTCTCCGCACCCGCGTACTGGTGCGCTAATGGAGGCTGTGCGTCTTACCCTGTCGCATTTTCGCAGCTACACGCATTTTGACATTGCGTTGAGTGGTGGTACAACGCTGATTGTTGGGAACAATGCAGCTGGCAAGACCAATATTCTCGAGGCACTCTATTGCCTGGCTACCACCAAATCATTTCGGGCAGAACTGGACCGCGAGATGATCGCGTGGGGTCAAGCGAACGCCAACATTGCCGGCGTGGTCAAAAGGCGCGACCAGGATCTAACCCTTCGAATACTATTGATGAGGCAAGATAGCCAACAGACCAAAAAACAGGTATGGATCAATGGAGTGCCAAAAAGAGCGGTTGATTATTTTGGGAGCGTCGCGGTGCTCGTGTTTCTCCCTGCAGATGTTGAGCTCTCCACGAGTTCGCCGGCAGTGCGCCGCCGCCATTTAGATCTGTTTCTTGCTCAGGCCGACCGAGAGTATAAACGCGCGCTGACTGCGTATGGACACATCTTGAGCCAGCGTAACAAGTTATTGGAGAGCATTCGGGATAGAGAAGCGCGGGAAGATGAGCTTACGTACTGGGATCATGCACTGCTTGGCGAGGCAGCCACTATTCACTCAGCACGACAGACACTTTTTGCATTCCTTGCTGAGCATCCCCAGGACTTAGGGCCGATTATTTTTGTGTATCAACCACGGCATATTAATGAGGCGGAGCTTGCGCGCTTACGATCACGGGACATTGCTGCTGGACAGACAACGGCCGGGCCACATAGGGATGATTTTTGTTTCTTACAGGCCGGGCGAGATCTTAGCCGTTTTGGCTCACGCGGCGAGCAGCGTACTGCAGTGCTTGCTCTAAAGCTTGGGGAACTTGCGTTTATGACTCAACGCCTTGGTGAGCCACCAGTGCTTTTACTCGATGACATCTTTTCAGAGCTTGATCATGCGCATCGCGAGCATATCGTGCACGTGTTGCCAAAGCAGCAGACCATAATGACTACTACTGACATTCACCTTGTTGATAAGCGATTTCTGGAGAGGTATGAGGTAATTACTCTTTAGCCTTTTCTTTCGGTTGACTTGATTCTGCAAGCCGAGTAAGTTGCAGCATAACGACTACTGCTAACAGTGTAATGATGCTGGCGTAGAGTAGTTGAGATACAAGGCCAGCTCCTACGGTGACATACGGCTTAATGTAGGAATCAATAGCGTCGCGCACGAGGTCGTTCCAGGCGAGAGCGGAAACGAGCCCAAAACCAGAGGCTGCCAACGTAGCCATTTGCTTGAGCACTTCATGGCGTACACGCCCTACCTCTTCAAGTGCTTTTTGGTGCAGCCGTTTTTTTATAGATCCCTCCTTACTCAATCACCAACTGATCGCCTTTTGCGTCTACATGCACAACATCTCCCTGGCTGACCTTGCCCTCAACCACACGCAAAGCTAGCTCGTCGAGTATGGTACTTTGGATAACTCGCTTTAAAGGCCGTGCACCATACATCGGATCAAATCCCAGTTTGGCAAGCGTACTTTTTGCTTCCTCGGTTACCGTAAGCCGAATGCTTTTCTCCAGAATTCGCTCGGCAACTCGTTTCAGCTGCAGCTCCACGATCTGTTGCACGTCGTCTTCCGTGAGATTGCGAAACAGAATAGTGTCATCGACTCGGTTTAAGAACTCGGGGCGGAAATGTTGGCTCACCAGTGTCATAACCTGCTGGCGCATTTCTTGTTCGATAGGATTGGCAAGCGCAGCAATGACCTTCCCGGTGTCCTTAGGTAGTTTCTCTTGCTGGCTTCGTGCACGCTCTGCATGTTCCTGTATGATGGTGCTTCCTAGGTTACTTGTCATGATGACGATGGTGTTTGCAAAGTCAACGGTGCGGCCCCGTCCGTCGGTCAGTCTCCCATCATCCATAAGCTGCAGAAGGATGTTGAAAACTTCTGGGTGAGCTTTCTCAATTTCATCAAACAGCACTACTGCATATGGTCTTCTGCGTACTGCCTCGGTGAGCTGCCCGCCCTCATCAAAGCCAACATACCCAGGAGGTGCGCCGATCATTCGGGCGACGGCATGCCGCTCCATATATTCAGACATATCAAGGCGCACGAGCGCTCGCTCATCATTGAATAGAAAGTCGGCAAGCGATCTGGCTAGCTCGGTCTTACCAACCCCTGTAGGCCCGAGGAAAATAAACACGCCGATCGGTCTGCCTGGTTCTGCGATACCGGCGCGATGGCGACGTATGGCGTTGGCAACAGCCCGGATCGCTTCTTGCTGGTCCACCATCCGCTTATGTAATTCCTCTTCCAGGTGCGCAAGCTTTTCAGCCTCTGTGGAAAGAAGACGGGTGACCGGTATCCCGGTCCAGCGAGATACCACCTTGGCGATGTCCTCTTCAGTCACTTCTTCACGAAGCAGTCGCTGTCCACCCGCTGTTTGCTTGAGCTTCTTTTGCGCTTCAGTCAGTTTCCGTTGAAGTTCCAGAATCTCTCCGTATTTAATACGGGCTGCTCGTTCCAGATCGGCCTGTCGTTCTGCTTGCTCAAGCTCGGTACGCTTCTGATCTACCTCTTCATTTAGTTTCCGCACGGCATCGATTTGCTCCTTTTCTGTACGCCAGCGAAGCGACACGGCGCGCGCCTCTTCCTTCAGTTCTGCCAGTTCTCTCTCAAGATCCTTGAGACGCTCTCGTGCTTTTGTACTTTTCTCTTTGGAGAGCGCCTGCTTTTCTATTTCGAGCTGCGTTATACGTCGCTTCTGCTGATCAAGTTCTTGCGGCATGCTCTCGACCTCAATCTTGAGCGCCGAGGCGGCCTCATCAATGAGGTCAACTGCTTTGTCAGGAAGGAATCTTTCTGAAATATACCGTTTTGACAGGATCGCGGCCTCGACAATCGCATCATCCGTGATACGCACCCCATGGTGGATCTCATACCGTTCTTTCAGTCCTCTGAGTATGGCGATAGTGTTTTCAAGGCTCGGCTCTTCCACGTAGATAGGCTGGAATCGGCGCTCGAGTGCGGCATCTTTTTCGATGTGTTCGTGGTACTCCTTAAGAGTAGTAGCGCCGATTGCATGCAGTTCGCCTCGGGCAAGCGCTGGCTTGAGCATATTGGCTGCGTCAATGGCGCCCTCTGCAGCGCCAGCTCCCACCACCGTATGTAATTCATCAATGAAAAGTACGATGGTGCCGCTCTTGGCGGTGACTTCCTGTAACACTGCCTTCAGGCGATCTTCAAACTCGCCCCGGTATTTAGCTCCGGCCAGGAGCGTGGCGATATCAAGTTGTATAATACTTCTTCCGCGCAAGGTATCGGGAACGTCACCGCTTACAATGCGTTGAGCAAGCCCCTCCACGATGGCGGTTTTACCGACCCCTGGTTCTCCGATGAGTACTGGATTGTTCTTCGTGCGTCGTGCTAGTACTTGCATAATACGGCGAATCTCTTCATCGCGCCCGATGACAGGATCCAGTTTTCCATTCCTGGCAAGCTCGGTTACGTTGCGACCATATTTTTGCAGTGCTTGGTACTTTACTTCTGGATTTTCGTCTGTCACACGGTGCGGTCCACGCACCTTCTGTAAAGTTTGGAGCACCGTGTCGTAGCCGACATTGGCATCAACAAGTAGTTTCTGAATCGGGGATTCGACTTGTATAAGCGCCAGCAGAAGATGCTCGGTTGAGACGTAGTCGTCTTTGAGTTTACTAGCTTCCCGGCCTGCTTGCTCTAGTACTTTCTGTACGTGAGGAGTGATATAGAGCTGCTCGGTCTTCTGGTCAGTTTCTGGAAGGGCGTCTATGAGTGTTATGGCTTTCTGCACCAGCATGTCGCGTGATACGCCCACTGCCTCAAGGATACTCACGACAATGCTGTCCTTCTGGTTAAGGAGAGCCACAAAAAGATGGAGAACGTCCACTGCGTGCTGCTGATTCTCCTTGGAAATATCATGAGCAGTTTGCAAGGCCTCTTGGGTTTTTACCGTGAGATTTTTTGGTATCGCCATGTGTAGACAAACGATACCAGACTAGCACTCGAGTGTCAAGACTGCTAATTCCGGGGGCTACGGACTTCGACAGCTACGGCTATATTGGTCAGGCCAGCTCCAAAACCATTGATAAGTATGATATCTCCAGGAAACGGTTGTACAGAGGGCGATAGATGCATCCACGTGTAGGGAATCGAGGCAGAAGAAAGATTGCCCACCTCGGCAATATTACTGATGCACGGCAAACCAGCTTTCTCAGACAGCAGCTGCGGCATATGACCATTTGCTCCGTGGACGAGGGCGAACTGTATATGTGATTGCACAGCAGGGTCAAGCATGTTTCGAACCGCATGCAAAGCGCGTACTGGTTCTCGGAGAATGAATTTGGTCATGCCAGATCGATCCATCGTTGTCTTTTCGCCGGTATCCGAGAGGGGTGGGAGTAGAGCAATGGTACTGTCATTATTCTCTGAATCTTGCGCATATGGTCGTGCCATGCACATCATCTGATTCATACGTTCTGGGTAGCTGAACTCAGCCGATGCATGGATGGTGAGATCGCGCTGGTGGCGAAAGGAGGTCACGACCACACCGTCTGAAAATATATCCATATACGGGCTGGGGCCGATATGGGGAGAGTAGATTTCTGGGCTGATGATAAGTACCTCAGCATCGAGAGAAAGTCTTCCAGTTTGTATTTCGTTGTGCACGATGGCCAGCGCTTTGGCAAACCCAGCACATGCATAATGGACGTTGAGGGTGCGGATGCCATGAGTAGTACCATAGAGCTCGGACACAAGCTGGTCTGCCAGGTTAAATCCCGGACGATAGGTTGTCGTAACGATTGCAATATCTGGCTTGTCTACTTCCCATTGGTGAAGGTGTTTATGCAGCGTGAGCGACGAGAAGGCACAAAGTATATAGAGTGCGTACTCGGGGCTGGCTTTCAGAGGATCAGAAAACATCCAGTACAATCTTTCAATTCCAGCCTGCTCGTGGATTTTTTCAGGGGTAAGCTCTTGTTCCGAAAAAGACCTGATACCTCTTTGAGAGAAATAGGATGCTAATTGTGCAGGAGTTAATTGGTATGTGCCGAGGGTACTGGTGAACTGTACTGAGCGTGGCGCGGTAAGGTACTCCTTGGAGCTTGGTAGCAAGAAACGTTCTGCTGTACGCACAAACATCTATTGTAGCAAATTGCTCGTGTATTGCCTGAATGCGGGAATTGTGCAAAAATTATGGCAGTGTATACCCCGAAGTTCTCCATAACCAACACTATACTGACTGCCATCGGTGCCATAGAAGCAGCCCGCGAGGTAATCATGCATGCGCCGCTCATACCGTTGTATGAGAAAAGGTTTCAGGAAGAAGCGCTGTTGCGGACGGTTCACCATGGTACACATATTGAGGGGAACCGCTTGAGCAAACAGGAAGTAAAGGACGTGCTCGCAGGGGGAGCAGTGCGGGCTCGGGACCGAGATATTCAGGAAATTATCAACTACCGCAACGTGATTACCTATATTGATGCATTCAAGGGCGATAAGCCGATCAGCCAAGAAGTCGTACTTGCCATACATAGGCTGACAACGAAGAAAGTACTTCCAGACGCTCAAAGTGGCATTATCCGTACGACTGCTGTCGTGGTGAAGGACTCGCGCACAGGCGAAGTCAGTTTTACACCGCCGCCACCGCAGATTGTAACTCCACAGCTTCTTGATTTATTAACATGGCTTGAAAGCAAGGCGAGTATGGCCGTACATCCAGTGCTGAAAGCCGGCATCGTACATTACTCACTGGCGCGGATTCACCCGTTTGTGGATGGAAACGGCCGCACTGCGCGCGCGGTAGCAACCCTTTGCCTTTTTAAAGACGGGTATGACATCAGAAAATTATTCTCGCTTGAGGAATATTTCGATGGTGACGCGTTGCGCTATTATCGGGTGCTGCAGGCTGTCTCTAACCAGCTCGTGTCCAATGAGTCTGAACGGGACTTAACGGTCTGGCTTGAGTACTTTACTGAAGGCTTAACTGGGGAGCTGGTGCGGGTGAAAGAACGCGTAGTGCGCTTATCGGTGGATGTACGGCGAAAGGGGCGCATGGGGCAGATTGGGCTATCCGATCGCCAGATGAGGATCGTTGAGTTTATTGAGGATCATAGCTCCATTAGCAACGCCCAGTGGCGCACGCTTTTTCCCAGCGTCTCCGATGATACAATACTGCGAGACCTAAAAGATCTTATGAAGAAGAAGGTGATAAAGAAGCGCGGCAAAACAAAAGCCGCGGTGTACTTACTCAGATGAAAGTAGAAGATCTCGCCCAACTTGAAGTTATTACAGGATATGATCTCACCCCGCTTGAGCATAAGATGATGGGCAGCACCGTGGACGCTCGGTATAGGAGCGCTCCAGACGTGCCGCTGACGGTTCAGGACGGTGAGTCAATTGAGGAGGTAAACGAGCGGCGAAAGCAGGAGAAACACTTTATTGATTCAGTCACTGGTATATCCGTAACAGATAGACCTATTGCTGCCATTATGGAGCTGGGAACCTATGATACAGATAGGCGTCTATTTTCGCACCCACGGCTGGTGGGTCTTTTCAACGAAATGACGAGGCAGTTTTTGCCAGTTACTCAGAAAGAACAAGACAAGTATCAGGAATATCTTGAAGGGGCGAGGCGTGAACTCCTGGAGTCGGTCGAGCCGAGAGAGGGCAATGAGGAATTGCGCACATGACCTTTACCCAGCTTGCTGCGTACTTTGAAAAGCTTGAGGGTATTTCTTCGCGTCTGCAACTGACGGATGTATTAGCGTCATTACTACGTGAGCTTTGCGAATTTTCTCCTGAAGAAATTGCTGATGTTGTGTATCTGACGCAGGGACGTGTGGCACCGGCGTTTGAGCCAGTTGAGATTGGGATGGGGGAAAAGCTGGTCGCGCAAGCGCTCGCCCATGCCTTTGGCGTGCAGCAGAGCGAGGTACAAAAATACTACGGTCGATTGGGGGACTTGGGACTCGTGGCGCAGAATCTTGCCGAAAAGCATCGACTGAAGGGCAAGGCGGCTGACCTTTCGGTTTCTCAGGTTGTTGGCAGCTTGCGCGAGGTTGCTGGTGCGAGCGGAGATGGAACTGTACACAAGCGAGTATCGCTTCTTTCAGAGCTACTGACACACATGGATGCGGTATCTGCAAAGCACCTGGTGCGTATTCCGCTGGGCACTCTGCGGCTGGGAATTGGCGATCCAACGGTACTCGATGCACTCTCGGTTGCTAGAACTGGAGATCGGTCACTCCGGAAGATACTAGAGGCAGCGTATAACAAGACTTCGGATCTTGGCCTCATAGCGCGTGCGTTCTGGAAAGATGGCGAGGGAGGGCTTATGAAGCTGCACGTTCGGCCGGGTAGCCCCATTCGCCCAGAGCTGTGTGAGCGGCTGCCGAGCGTGGAGAAGGTAATCGAAAAGCTGGGGACCGTTGCGGTTGAGCCGAAACTTGACGGGTTTCGGACACAAATTCACCTGGATCGAGAAGCAAAGCAGCCGGTGCGTATCTTCTCGCGCAACCTTGAGGATATGAGCCATATGTTCCCCGAGATTGTGGAAGGAGCGCTCAAACAAGTGAAGGCTAAAACTGCGATCCTAGACGCTGAAGCTTTGGCATTCAATCCAGAATCGGAGGAATTTTATCCATTTCAAGAGACTACGAAGCGCCGTCGAAAGTATCATATTACAGAGCTTGCAAAACAACTTCCGTTGAAAGCGTTTGTTTTTGATCTGATGTATCTTGATGGGGAAGATTTGACACAGCTGCCATACCGAAAGCGCCGCGAGTTGATTTTTAAAATTACTACCGACGGGGGCACCATTGCGCCGGGCGAGGGGATTGTAGCTAGCACTAAGACAATGCTTGACCGATTTTTGGCTGAACAGATCCAAAAGGGGCTTGAGGGGGTGGTGGTAAAGCGACTCGATTCCCCTTATTCAGCTGGTGCCCGAAACTTCAATTGGGTCAAGCTCAAACGGGACGTGTCGGGGGAACTTTCTGATACGGTGGACTGTGTGATTTTAGGATACATCTTCGGTCGTGGTAAGCGAGCAGCATTTGGCGCAGGGGCGTTGTTGGTCGGGGTGTACGATAACCGGAAGGATGAGTTTGTCACCATTTGTAAGATTGGAACTGGACTCACTGACGAAGAATGGAGAGAGATTTACGACCGGTGTGACACGATCAAGACTGAGAAAAAACCGGCCCGCGTGAGCTCGCTCATTGAGCCTTCGGCGTGGGTCACGCCGAAAGTGGTTATTGAGGTACTGGCGGACGAAATCACCCGCAGCCCCATACACACTGCAGGCAAGACTGACGCAGAGCCAGGCTACGCCCTCCGCTTCCCGCGCCTAGTTTCTTTCCGCTCCGAAGATAAACGGCCCGAGGACGCTACTACTGTGAAAGAGATTATCGAGATGTACACGCAACAGGGGAGGCACGAGATTTAAAATGATTGGTGGACAAAGATTATTGTTCGGGGAAACTAATTTCGTATTTCCATTTTATAAAAATAGGTTTGACATCCCTCAAGACTTTTACTCCAAAGGTTATACCATGATAAGCGACATTAGAAATATCGATGAAGCAAGAAACATTACAGAGATGGTTATTGCAAATATTGACACAGAAAAGCTTCCTCTGTTTTCGTTTTTATTGCCTCGAATACAACTAGCTAAAGCAGATTTGATTCCTGTTTGTAATGATTCTGTTGAAACTTCTTTTCAAGCACTTCATTTTGATATGGGACAACCATTTTTTTCAGATATCTCACAAACAATGTACACAACCATCGGGCTTTACTTCCCAAAAGAGAAAAAATTTGGAACTGCAAAGACTAGGGTTTTAAATTTAAAGAATTTTTTTACTAATAAAAATTTAAGTTCAAAAAAAATTGAGGAGAGAATCCTTAAATATGTTAAAAACCACGGTGATGGATGGGATGATGTTAATTCTTACAGAATTTCTTGTTTTGCAAGAATTGTGGATGCAATTACTAATTCAAATGATTTAATTAGCTACCGTGATAAAACAATGGCTCAATGGTTTGATGGCAATATTCAAAATGAGTATGATTTTTATAAAATAAGAGGATTTGACTTAGAAAAATTAGAAGAACAAATACAACTTGAGCCTGGTCAATTACTAATTTTAGATAATACCAGAGTTGCCCATGGGAGAATTGGAAAAAGAAAAGCGAAAGAAATTTATCAAATGATGTTTGGAATAAAAGAAGTTGTTCCTAAAAACATAGATAGATTTAGAATAAATTTGGTTTCAAATTTAATTTAATAATTACTTCTGAACTTTGTTCATCATTTTCCACCTTGAATCGATGATTCAACTCTCGCAACAAGCTCAACTAAATTTGGACATTCTTGTAAAACGGCTTCTATTACTTCTTTCCTTAAAGGTCTTGCAAGATCTGTTTTTCTTCCACCTCGAAGTTCGGTTAATAAACTTTTTTCTCTTAGATTCCTCATTTCTTTTATTGTTCCTTTACTGAGCCTCGCTGGGATACAAACAGGTAGAGCAATAACTTTTACCCTAGAATCTAATCCTTCTGTGTTGGCGTTTAAATCATAAGCACTCCTATCCACTACGCTTTCTGAAATAATTAATCTTTTTCCACCAACAAGTAGATCTTGAGGTTTAACATACTCAGAATTAAGTTCAAAATAGTGCCGAGATGGTTCATCACCAAAATAAACTGCTCTTGGAATTAGTCTTTCAGACACGAAAATAATTTAACATTATTTGGACTAGAAGCAATACTAATGTAGTTGAGCAACGGATTTTGTTGAAGGACAAGCAGCTGTCGGTCATCCGAAAGGGTGATTTTCTCCTTTAACTCGTGATACGATAGGCTAGATGCACCCGCTCCCTACTATCCATGGCATTCCATCGTCTAGCGCTGCTGGACTTTCCGCAGCCCAGGCGCGGCAGTTATTCCAACAATACGGTCCGAATGAGTTACCAGAGCCATCCCGTCCCAGCCTGTTTGAATTGTTTATTCGTCAATACACCAATCCATTCTTTCTTCTCTTAGGAGCTGCAGCGCTCTTTGCGGTCGTCCTGGGTGCTGCGGTCGACGCTACGCTCATTCTTACCATCCTTTTTGTCATGGGCATTATTGGCTTTTGGCAAGAGTACAAAGCAGAACGTACTATTCAGGCACTCAAAGGGCTTGTTGTTCCGCAGGCTACGGTAATTCGTGATGGTGTGGAAACCCGCGTGCCGGTTCGTGAGTTGGTGCCAGATGATATCCTCCTGCTGGCAGCAGGTGATAAAGTTTCTGCCGACGCGCAGGTTCTTCAGTCACACAGCGGTGAGGTGGATGAGTCCATACTGACTGGAGAGTCACTACCGGTTGCAAAAACTACCGGGCAGGGTCAGGCAGAGGAGCATAGGCTTTTTACTGGGACGGTGGTGACACATGGAAGTATCCGCGCCATTATTACGGCGACCGGTGCTCGCACGCGGTTGGGACAGATAGTCGGTACTATTGCTACGATCGTAGATGCTCCGACGCCTCTTGAGCAGAAAATAACTCGGCTAGCCCGCCAGCTGTTGGTTGCAGTGCTAGCTGCCGTGTGCGTTATTACCCTGCTGGATCTTTTACTTGGCAAACCAATGGAACAGGTGCTCCTTACTAACCTCAGCTTGGCGGTTGCAGCGGTTCCAGAAGGATTGCCAGCAGTTATTACGATTGCGCTGGCGGTAGGCGCACAACGGATGGCCAGGCAATCTGCTATCGTGCGCAAAATGAACGCCATCGAAGCGCTCGGAAGTGCCCAGGTTATCTGCACCGATAAAACTGGAACGCTCACTACTGGAGTCATGCGTGTGCGGACGATTGTGCTAGGGGCAACTGGCCGAGTGTATGGAGCAAAGGCAGTACGGCTTACCCCACAGGACCCAATTACCCTCAGTCTTACCCTCTGCAATAAAGCGGTGAATGCCCATATTGCTGAAACGTCCTCTTCTGAACTAGTAGGGGATCCCACCGAGGTGGCGCTGCTTAAGGCCGTAGAAGAACAGGGGTTGTCGGTGGAAGAGATACGCAGTCAGTATCGACTAGTGCATGAATACTCTTTTGATCAACGCCACCGGAGGATGAGCGTGGTGGTAGAACGTGATGGTTATCACATCCTCTTTACCAAGGGGGCACCTGAGACGGTACTGACGCTCTCTACGTATGTGTACGAGGCAGGCAAGCGCCGAATCCTTACGAAAAGGAAACGAGAGATAGTAGGAGAGCAAATAGAATACTTGGGAAAACTGGGCTATCGGCTTCTCGGCCTTGGGACGAGGGAGGTGACGCCGGCTGTGCACCAGCGTGAGGCAGTTGAGCAGGAGCTCACCTGGATTGGGCTGGTTGCGCTGTCTGATCCATTGCGTGCCGAGACACCCGAGGCAGTGCGACGGGCGCGCAGTGCTGGTATTGACGTGGTGATGGTGACCGGTGACCATGAGCAGACGGCCTTTACTATAGCGAAAGAAGCAGGACTTCTCGTGCAGGATGGGAAAGTGGTGAGTGGCGAGCAGCTTGAGACGATGCGGGATGACAAACTCGGGGAGATTCTGGATGAGGTGGTGGTATACGCGCGTGTGAGTCCGGAGCAGAAACTGAGATTGGTCCGTGCATTTCAAAAAAAGGGCAAAGTGACAGTAGTTACTGGAGATGGCGTCAACGATGCGCCAGCTTTAAAGCAAGCCGACGTGGGAATTGCAATGGGTAAAACGGGTACAGATGTTGCAAAGGAAGCTGCAGATATGATCATTGTCGACGATAATATTTTAACTGTCATGCGAGCAGTGGAGGAGGGAACTCGCATCACGCACAATACCGCTCGTGCAACCAATTACCTCCTGGCATGTAACATTGGTGAGATGCTTACGATTATCGGCGCAGCTTTACTTGCACTACCTACCCCACTTACTGCAGGGCAGATTTTATGGATGAATATGGTGACAGATGGACTACCTGCGGTTGCGCTGGCCCAGGATACCGGTGTACAGGATGGGATACGCAGACGACAACAGGGATCTGGCTTGGTGAATAGCAGGACACTAGTAGGCGCCGGTCTTGCTATGGCAGCTGTTGCTTTGTTTCTGTTTGTACTTGCTTATGCGGTAGGCGGCGCGGCATATGGGCGCACGGTTGCGTTTACTGCGCTGGTGGGCATGCAATTATTGGCGGCGCTGGGTATTCGCGGATTACACGCAAAGCTGTGGTCAAATCCACTCCTCTATATGGCGATAGTGCTGACGGTGCTCCTGCATATTGCGATTCTTACGATGCCAAACCTGCGCACAATCTTTGCTGTAACGCCTCTCTGGTAAAATAGGCTGCAATGAGTATGCTATTTGCGGATAGGGTGGAGGCAGGTCGGTCGCTTGCAGCTCGCCTTGTTACTCGTGGCTACCGGCGACCCTTTGTTCTGGGTGTACCTAGGGGAGGGATAGTGGTTGCCTATGAGGTTGCAAAAGAGCTTGCGTGTCCTCTTGATGTCGTGATTACCCAAAAGATCGGTGCGCCGGGGCAGGAGGAGCTGGCTATTGGAGCAGTAGATCGGGACGGTGAAGTAATGCTCGATAAGGCGGTGGTCTCTTCGCTGAGAGTCCCTCAAGAATATATAGATCAGGCAGTGGTTTCGCGCAAAGCAGAAGTTGTCCGTCGCGAGAAGCTATTTCGTGGAGAGCGATCCTTGCCAGTAATATCAGGGAGGAGTGTCATTATCGTAGACGACGGTATAGCAACCGGTGCCACCATGGAGGCAGCAATCGCGTGGGTAAAGCGCCAGGGGGCAAAGCGGGTAGTTGTAGCGGTACCAGTAGCGTCTCTGGATGCAGTTGAGCGTCTGACCCCAGTCGTTGACGAGCTGGTAGTACTACACACGCCCCCATCGTTTTATGCAGTCGGCCAGTTTTACCAGGATTTTACTCAGGTATCGGACGAGGAAGTTACGCGGGTACTTGGGGAGTATGGCATATGAGCGTGCGGGAGGGGAAATAGAGAACATAATTGCTATTATGGGACTGGGAAACCCAGGACCTCGCTACACAAAGACGCGCCATAATCTGGGGTTTGTCGTGCTTGACGGGCTGCTAAGATCGGTGACTCCTGCGGCAACCAGCTGGCATATGCAGGAGGACGTATCGTCTCTTATGTGGAAAGGGGAGATCGAGGGACATGCGGTGCTCCTTGCACTTCCGCAAACCTTTATGAATAACAGCGGCCAGGCAGCAAAGCAGTTAACTGCGTATTATCGGATTCCCTTGGATTGCCTCTGGGTAGTTCATGACGATCTTGATCTGCCAGTCGGTAAGCTCAAGATTCGCCGGGGTGGTGGGTCTGCTGGTCATCGAGGGGTGGAGTCGATTATTGCCGCATTGGGGGGTGATGACTTTGTCCGCTTTCGGATCGGCATCGGTCATCCGCACTATGACGCACATGACACCAAAGCCTCGGTGCACCAGGTGGACGCGTATGTGCTGGGGACCTTTATGCCAAAAGAGCGTGTACTAGTACGCCGCGCGGTGAACCGGACAGTCAAGGCGGTTGGAGTTGCTCTTGCCAAAGGATTATCTGAAGCCATGACGCAGTGCAATCAATGAGCCTGCCATCAGTAAGTCAGATTAAGACACTGCTGGAGCCGCTCGTCTGTACATGGGGATACCCGATTGTATTCGGCGGGACCGTACTTGAGAACTCAATCATTTTGGGACTTATTGTTCCTGGGGTTTGGATTGCGCTCGTCGCTGGGTATTACGCTCGCGTTGGTTGCTTGAATCTAGAGATGGTTATCGTGTTGTCCACGCTCGGAGCGCTTGTTGGCGACCACATTGATTACTGGTTGGGCAGGACCCAGATACAGTGGATCCGACGCTTCTCGCTGCTGAAGCGGTACATTGAGAAAGTCGAGCCGCTGGTGAAGCAATATGGTGGCAAGATGGTATTCATCGGTCGTTTTTCCGCATATTTAAGAAGTTGGGTTGCGTTGTCCGCCGGTGCCCTCGGCTTGCCCTACCGACAATTCTTACTTTATGATGTGCCTTCGGCCGTCGTGTGGTCAATCGCATGGGTGACAGCAGGGTATCTCCTGGGGCAGAATGAATTGTACCTTAGGCGCTTCTTTGCCGGAACCGAAATCCTGTTTTGGGTCGCCGTTGTCCTCATTGTGGGATTCTATCTCTATCGTCGACGTGCAGAAATGTATGCTCTATGGGGGCTTTTAACTACATGGGTAAGGAAGAGGTGAGGCAATAGTAATGGGCAAAGCTGATCTACATATTCACACAGCGAGTTCTGATGGGACGTACGCTAACACTACACTACTTGACGGACTGGTGGCAGCGGAAATTGATATAGTGGCAATCACTGACCACGATACTATGAAGGGCGTGCAGAAAATTCAAGATGAAGTACGGGTACGCAAGCTGCCTATCGAAGTTATCGCTGGCCAGGAGGTTACCAGCAGAGAGGGACATATCGTCGGGCTTTTTCTTACTGAGCGTGTTCGTCCTCGGCAAAGCGCAGCTGATACGGTAGCTGCTATTCATGCACAAAAGGGACTTGCGGTCCTCGCCCATCCTGAACGGCATGCCGGAGAGGGACTGAGTATGCGACTCCTTGACACCCTACCATTTGACGGTCTTGAGGTAGGAGGATTGTTTGACTGGAGCGAGGAGTATATACACAAGTGGCGGGTTCGCAATAGCTCCAAGTGGCACATTGCGGAAATTGGTTCGACAGACTCACATACCACGCACTTTTTCGGACGCGGCTATACCGAATTTCCTGGAAAGACGGCACACGATTTACGAAGGGCTATAGAGCGACGCCTCACGCGCGCCGTGTACCACCCGTTTACGTCGTATGAGAAATGGGCGATTCGGTTTACCTACGCCCGCCACACGTCACCGCAGTATCTCCTAGGAGGGGCATGGGAAGTGCTGGTCGATTTACTGAAAGGGAGGTGGTAGTGCCATGAGGATCGCGCTCTATGGTGAACCTGCAAGAGTGCAGAAGCTTTCCGGAAAGCTCCAGAACCGAGTGGAGCTTGTTGAGGCAGATCCAGAAGTGGTTGTCGCGTTAGGAGGGGATGGTACGTTTCTTGCCGCTGAACGGAAGTATCCAGGAGTGCCGAAGTGTGCGTGGCGAGATGGAAACCCCTGTAGAGCGTGCGTTGGCGGCAGCTTCGATCAGGTTATTTCCCGTTTGTTGGCAAAGGAATATCGCCACGAACAAGTGCGGAAAGTAGAGGGTCGCGCCGGGGGTGCGCTCCTGCTGGCTCTCAACGAAGTGCACATTCACAGTGCTGACCCACGGCATGCGCTGCGATTTTCAGTATGTGTGGAGGGTTTTGCTTGCTTCCCTATTGTGGGAGATGGGGTGCTGCTCTCTACACGCTTTGGTTCTACCGGGTACTACCGCAGCGTTACACGAGAGACACTTGATATTGATTTCGGCCTTGCTTTTATAAACGCGACGCATCCGCTGCCACCCCAGAAGTTACACCATCCAGTCAAGATCACTGTGACTATTACGAGGGGCCCCGCACTGCTACTGGCTGATAATGATCCGCAGCAGATTCTCCTCCAGGAAGGAGAGGAGGCAGTTCTCACGTCTACGGATCACATTGCCGCCATTATCCGCTTTCCCTCCCAGTAAGGCTGAAGGATGATACAATAGGCACTATGATAAATCAGATCACATTGAGCCAGCGAGTAGCGGTGTTTGTAGACGTGCAGAATCTCTATTATTCAGCGCGGCATTTGTATAACACTCATGTACACTTTGGCAATCTATTGAAAGATGCGGTGGGAGATAGGCAGCTTGCGCGTGCGTTCGCCTATGTCGTGCGTGCCGATATGCCTGAGGAACAATCCTTTTTTGATGCGCTGGTGAAGGTGGGGTATGAGGTAAAGATGAAGGACATACAAGTGTTTGCCGGTGGCGCGCGCAAGGGAGATTGGGATGTTGGTATGTCTATGGATGTCATACGACTTGCCGAGCGGGTGGATATTGTAGTGTTGGTCACAGGAGACGGGGATTTTGAGCCACTCGTGCGTTATTTGAAAGAAACGAAGGGGTGCCGCGTTGAGGTGATGGCGTTTGGGAGAAGCACCTCAGGAAAACTAATCGCCGAAGCTGACGGGTTTCTGGATCTTGACAAAAATGCACAGCGATATGTGCTCGCGCGCAAGCGGACCGGACAGCGATCGGGATCACCTCGGACAACATAACCTACAATGGAAAGCAGCAGCGCTGCAACACCGAGCGCTCCTCTATTTGATCTCGCGCCACCTGCGCTGCCGCGCACGTGGGCGGATGATGTTGTAGATTGGTCGTGGTGGACGAGTATGCAGCCCGGAGATTTCTCTTGGGGCCCAGTATTTTTTGGCGTAGTTGCGATAACCGCTGTGATCGGAGTTGGCTGTCTGCTAGCGGTAGCCGATTGGGTCAAGCCATCGCTGCTTGCGAAACAACTTGCTGCCTTTGGGTGGTCAATGCTCCTGTGGGGAGTTGTAGGTCTGTTTCTGCTCACAGGCAGGGCGGCCAGTGTTCCTGGACTTTCTCCAAGGATATTGTGGGCAGGCTACGGTGCGGGAGTCCTCCTTACCCTCTGGTATTTTTGGGAAGTACGCTGGCCGAGGGAAAGCGAAAAAGAACAGTTGAGGAAAACTAGCGCTATGAAACAAAAGTATCTGTAGGTTGGTACCACTCGTGCGGGGTATAAACGAAACTATGATACCGTACATCGCTTGACAGGATATCGGATGGTGGTATACTAACTTTGAGTCCGATGAGTTCGGGCTGTTGGTTTGGAAAGCCAACTGAACAATTTTCTTTTTGTACCTTAACAACTGAAGAGCATCCACTCTTCAGTTTTTTGTGCCCTGATGGCGCAAAAACAGCCGAGTTTGACTCGGAGTCCGAAGAGTGGTAGGAAAAATCACGTAAAGTCCGGCATCTGTCGGACCACGTGATAAACCCGTTCCTTTTGAGGAACAAAGAATAGAGTCACATCGAATTCTTATTTGAGAGTTTGATCCTGGCTCAGGATGAACGCTGGCGGCGTGCCTTAAGTATGCAAGTCATGGGGACCGCCTCCGCAAGGAGGCGAGTAACCGGCGGACGGGTGAGTAACGCGTGGGAATCTACCCTAAAGCGGGGGATAGCCCCGAGAAATCGGGGGTAATACCGCATAGTCCCTGACGCCGTAAGGCTGAAGGGTAAAGCAGCAGTGCACTTTAGGATGAGCCTGCGTCCCATCAGCTTGTTGGTAGGGTAATGGCCTACCAAGGCGACGACGGGTAGCTGGGCTGAGAGGTCGGCCAGCCACAATAGCACTGAGACACGGGCTATACACCTACGGGTGGCAGCAATTGGGAATCTTGGACAATGGGCGAAAGCCTGATCCAGCGACGCCGCGTGAGGGATGAAGGCCTTCGGGTTGTAAACCTCTTTTGTACGGGAACACAATGAGGGTACCGTACGAATAAGTGCCTGCCAACTACGTGCCAGCAGCCGCGGTAATACGTAGGGCGCAAGCGTTATCCGGATTTACTGGGCGTAAAGCGTGCGTAGGCGGCTTGTTAAGTCTTTCTTGAAAGCCCGAGGCTCAACCTCGGATTGGGGAAAGATACTGGCTGGCTTGAAGGAGGTAGAGGGAGCTGGAATTCTCGGTGGAGCAGTGAAATGCGTTGATATCGAGAGGAACACCAAAGGCGAAGGCAGGCTCCTGGACCTTTCTTGACGCTGAGTCACGACAGCTTGGGGAGCGAAGCAGATTAGAGACCTGCGTAGTCCAAGCCGTAAACGATGGATGCTAGATGGTCGTCCCGCACTGATTTTCTGTTACAGAGTGCAATGCATTTGTAGTAGGAAGTCTGGTGCGGGATGACTGTCGTAAGCTAACGCGTTAAGCATCCCGCCTGGGGAGTACGGCCGCAAGGCTAAAACTCAAAGGAATTGACGGGGACCCGCACAAGCGGTGGAGCGTGTGGTTTAATTCGATACAAAGCGAAGCACCTCACCAGGGTTTGACATGGAGCTGCAAGCCCACGGAAACGTGGGACCTTCGAGGGTGCTCCACAGGTGCTGCACGGCTGTCGTCAGCTCGAGTCGTGAGATGTAGGCTTAAGTGCCCCATCGAGCGCAACCCCCACGCTGTGTTAGATAATCACAGCGAACTGCCTGTATTATTTTACAGGAGGAAGGTGGGGATGACGTCAAGTCAGCGTGGCCCTTACACCCTGGGCAACACACACCCTACAATGGCGAAAAACAACGCGATGCAACTCGGCAACGGGAAGCTAATCGCTGAAATTTCGCCCCAGTTCAGATTGGGGGCTGCAACTCGCCCCCATGAAGTCGGAATCGCTAGTAATCGCGGATCAGCAGGCCGCGGTGAATACGTTCTCGGGTCTTGTACACACCGCCCGTCAAGCCAACAAAGTTGGGGGCACCAGAAGACGGACTCCTTAACCCGCAAGGGAGAGGGCCGGCCAAGGTGAATCCAGCGATGGGGACTAAGTCGTATAACTATAGGACAATGCGACCCTTCGGAGCGATCTGAATGGTAAAATCTGACTATATCGGTGAAACCCTACTTGATTTTCGGTTAACTTTTGGGTTATGCTAAAGTCAAGGGGCAATACCGAGGGAAGTCGGATGGCAAATGGTCCTACTAATACTAGGGCATTAAGGAGCTTAAAGCAATCTCTTAAACTTTCTGAGCTACAGAAGGAAATAGTAATCGGAACAATTTTAGGAGATGGCTGTTTAATAAGCTCTCGCTCTGGTCAAGCTGCAAGGCTTCAGGTTCGTCACAATCGAAAACATCAAGAATATGTTGAGTGGAAATACAACTTTTTCACTGATTGGGTTTTAACATCTCCGAGGTTAGATCCTTTTAACAGCTCTTGGTATTTTCGAACAGTTAGTCATCCAGCACTGATGGAGATTAAAAGGTTGTTTTACAACGGAAACCAGCGATTCGTTCCAAACAACGTTGTTAACATCTTGAGATCTCCCTTGAGTTTAGCTGTGTGGCTGATGGATGATGGCAACGGAAGAAAAGGATACCCTGCAGCTATACAAATTAGTAGATTCATACCTTGTAGAATGTATGAGGTATAAGTTTGCCTTCTTGACCCCGTAGAGACTACACGTCGGCTCCCGAGGCATCTTGGGATGAAGATATAGTCCATGCCCCCAGTAATGGGTGGAGCAACATGAACAAGGTATCCCTAGCCGAAGCTGGGGATGGATCACCTCCTTTCTACGAGAAATCGTACCGACAGAATCGGTACGCAGCCGACCTTTGTTCTGTTTACAGAATTAAGGAAGGTAAAATCTTTGGTAGTC
>CAYJQU010000004.1:0-51339 GCA_964372495.1 uncultured Gammaproteobacteria bacterium | reverse complement strand
GTATCCCTAGCCGAAGCTGGGGATGGATCACCTCCTTTCTAAGAGCGTGATTTTCTCTGGCAGATGATTCCTTAAACTTGATAGGTAGCACTGACCGGGGAATAATTGGACTTGCCAAGTCTCACTTGGCAATGCCCCTAGTTTGAACGGTACTGTGGTTAAAAAAACGTTCCCTACCACTCTTCGGACTTAAAACCCCGCTAAAGTCACATTGCGACACTGGCGGGGTTTTTTGTGGTACAATCAGGAGCACGGCCACGTACCCAAGTAGCTAAGGGAGCGGTCTGCAAAACCGCGATTCGTCGGTGCAAGTCCGATCGTGGCCTCATGAAAGGTGAAAAGGTGCAGGACTGATTTTGGGTTCGTAGTTCACTGGCAGAACGCTTTCCTGATAAGAAAGAGGTAGATGGTTCGATTCCATCCGAACCCACCTTCGTTTAACCTTCATTAATTATGTATACTTGAAAGTTGAATGAACCTTCGCTCAATATATAAACACCGGCCGAAGGGTGCGCGCAAGGGCGATTATGGCAGGCTGCTTATCGTGGGTGGAAGCGAGCGATACACTGGGAGTCCTATCTTTAACGCACTCGCCGCACTCCGTGCTGGCTGCGATATAACTATCATTGCCGCCCCGGACCGAGCAGCCAACATCGCTGCTGCCGCAAGCCCCGATCTCATTACTGTCCCACTATTGGGACGTACACTAGATCATCATCTCTCCACAATCGCCGATTTGTTGAAGCAAGCGGACACATTGGTAATTGGTGGAGGTTTGGGCCGAGCCCCTGTCACCGTGTCAGCAGTACAGCACCTACTTGCGTCTTGCGAGATACCACTCGTTGTGGATGCAGATGCGCTGTACGCGCTCAGAGAAAATGGGTTGGCGTTTGCCGGCCGGGCGGTGCTGACGCCCCATGCTGGTGAGGTCGGGGAGCTCTTTGGCAGGCAAGTACCATCGACCGAAGGCGAGCGCAAGGAAGCAGCAATCGCATTGGCTACGCGCTTCCATGCGGTTGTCTTGTTAAAAGGTTATCGGGATGTGATTACCGATGGCAGAAAGGTCATACTTGATACCGCGCATTCGCCCTACTTGACGAAAGGCGGAGTAGGCGATTTGACCGCAGGTGTAGTAGGTGCTCTCCTGGCGCGAGGGGTTAAGCCCTTGCAGGCAGCGCAGGCTGCGGCGTATATAATAGGCAAAGCGGGTGCTCTGGCAGCCAAACACTACCGGGAGTCCCTGCTCGCCTCCGACCTCCTAGACTTTTTCCCTGAGATTCTCCCATAGATCTGATTTTCCTTTACCAGAGTTGACCTGGAGAAATTGCGCTTGACGGGTGGTCTGCTGGACTGGTACAATCAGTCTTGATCAATGAAAAGGTTGGTCGCGTGATTTTTGTGGCTTTTAAGCAGATAATGCAGGTTGTACAGAATACTTCTGTGGACTGTTTGAGTCCGTAAGAATCCACAAAAATCACTAGTACAAGAGAATAGCCTGCGACGAACGTACGCGCGTGAAGCGCGGGCTCGTAGTTCAGCTGGAAGAACATCTCATTTGCAATGAGAAGGTAGGCGGTTCGAGTCCGCCCGAGTCCACACACGCTTACTAAGCGTGGCACGTTAAAAACTGAAGAGAACGTAAGAAGGCTTGTCATGTTCACACATGACAGATAAAAACGCTACTTACGCACATCATGGATGCCTTGGCATAACAGACCGATGAAGGGCGCACGAGGCTGCGATAAGCTTGGGGAAGCTGCCTGACAGCTGTGATCCCAAGATTCCCGAATGGGGCAACCCGTCCGACGTTACGTCGGACACGGCGGTGTGAATACATAGCACCGCTCGAGGGCACCCGTCGAACTGAAACATCTTAGTAGGCGGAGGAAAAGAGAACAAGAGTGTATTCCGTTAGTAGCGGCGAGCGAAAGCGGAAGAGTCCAAACCCGCCCGCAAGGGCGAGGGGTTGTAGGGCCGCGCATATGGCGAGCGGAATGGATAGGAGAATACCTTGGAATAGGTAACCAGAGGGAGTGAAAGTCTCGTATCTGAAATCCAAAGTACGCTTGTTGCGAGGTTCCTGAGTACCGCGAGACACGTGAAATCTTGCGGGAAGCTGGGTCGACCACGATCCAAGACTAAATATCTGTTGTGACCGATAGTGAACTAGTACCGTGAGGGAAAGGTGAAAAGAAGGGGCAAGCCCCTAGTGAAAGAGTACCTGAAATGATGTGCTAGCAAGCAGTCGGAGGGCAGTTTCCGTACGTTGCATATCGCAAGATATGCACCCGCGGAACGCCTGACGGCGTGCCTATTGAAGAATGAACCGGCGAGTTACCTTGGTGGGCAAGCTTAAGCAAGTTAACCTTGCGGAGGCAGAGGGAAACCGAGTCTTAAATGGGCGATATAGTCCATCATGGTAGACCCGAAACCGGGTGAGCTAACCTTGAGCAGGGTGAACCCCGAATAACATCGGGGGGAGGCCCGAACCCGTGACTGTTGCAATAGTCTGGGACGACTTGAGGTTAGGGGTGATATGCCAATCGAACCCGGAGATAGCTGGTTCTCCCCGAAATATATTTAAGTATAGCCTCGCGTTATATTCTTTGCGGGGGTAGAGCACTGGATGGATTCCGGCGGCGCAAGCTGTTGGCTCCAATCAAACTCCGAATACTGCAAAGATTGCGCGGGAGTCAGTCCGGTCCGGATAAGCGGATCTGGTCAAAAGGGAAACAACCCAGACCCACAGCTAAGGTCCCTAAATAGTGGTTAAGTGTTAAAGGATGTCGCCTCGCTTGGACAACCAGGAAGTTGGCTTAGAAGCAGCCACCTTTTAAAGAAAGCGTAACAGCTCGCTGGTCGATTAGGTGAGACGGCGCCGACAATGTACCGGGGCTTAAACCACTTACCGAAGCTTGGGATCTTTCGCCAGAGACTATAGGTGGTGAGTACATCAGATGACTTGCCACCCCGTAGCCTCTGGCGAAGGGTGGTAGGGGAGCGTTCGTGTTGCAGTGAAGGTCGACCGGAAGGACGGCTGGAGTGACACGAAGTGAGAATGCCGGTATGAGTAGCGAGACTCCGATGAGAATTCGGAGCGCCGAATGCCCAAGGTTTCCGAAGCAACGTTTATCGTCTTCGGGTGAGTCGGTCCTAAGCTGAGGCCAAAAGGCGTAGGCGATGGACAACAGGTAGATATTCCTGTACGTGAAGTATTCTGACAAAGACACGAAGGGTTGACAGAGGTAGAAGTAGCAAGCGGTAAGATGAAGTACCGTTGAAGTAGTAAGGAAGAAACAGTTGGCAAATCCGCTGTATCGTTTATCCGAGCTACGATCACAATCCTGAGACGCAAGTTGAAGGAGAGTTGCTCGCTTTCAGCTCTCGAGAAAAGGCTCGTCGTGAAGAATATTGCACACCGTACCGCAAACCGACACAGGTGGGCACGTGGAGTACACGCAGGCGGACGGGAGAATGGTGGTTAAGGAACTCGGCAATACAGCTGGACGTAAGTTCGCAAGATGTCCTTCCCCCTTCGCTCCGCAAGGAGCTACGGAGGGGGACGCAGCAAATGCCGCTAAGCGACTGTTTAGCAAAAACACAGCTCTCTGCAAACCCGAAAGGGGACGTATAGGGGGTGACGCCTGCCCAGTGTCAGAAGGTTAAGGGGAGGGCTGCAAGGCTCAAACCGAAGCCCTGATGAACGGCAGCAGTAACTATAATTTTGCGCGAACAGAGTGGGCGAAAATTAGCAGCGTGGCAAAGCCACGCGTCTAACTGTCTCTGACGGGGTCAGGGGGCGCTTACTTGCAATTGTAGTTGTAAAACTTGGCTATATGCTGGAAAAACTCTGGATCTGGTAGTACTACTATATTAGTAACAATCTAACCAGTGGAGTCAATCAGCAGGAAAGATTCCGATGTTACATCGGAGAATCCTCAGAGACTATACGCCAAGGTCCGATATAATATCGGATATGATATAGTCCGACCTCCGTAGCGATACGGAGACTACGTAAACAACCGTAGCTCGTAACAACGTGAACTGTTCTATGGTAGCGAAATTCCTTGCCAGGTGAGTTCTGGCCCGCACGAAAGGCAGAACGACTTAGCGACTGTCTTGACCACTAACCCGGCGAAATTGAAATGGCTGTGAAGATGCGGCCTTCTTGTCCTTGGACAAAAAGACCCCGTGGAGCTTTACTGTAACTTGGCACTGACGTATGAGCAGTAACTGTGTAGCGTAGGAGGGAGGGTTGCCCGCAAGGGTGATCCACCAATGAAACACCTCTCTTTGCTACCCGTGCGTCTCACCGCTACCCGCATAAAAAACCGGGGGCGGAACACTGCCTGGTGGGCAGTTTAACTGGGGCGGTTTCCTCCAACAACGCAACGGAGGAGTACAAAGGTCGGCTTAGCACGGATGGAAACCGTGCGTAAAGTGCAACGACAGAAGCCGGCTTAACTGTGAGACAAACCAGTCAAGCAGATGCGAAAGCAGGTCGTAGTGATCCTCGCTTACCTCGTGGGAGGGAGCGGGCTTAACGGATAAAAGCTACCCCGGGGATAACAGGCTGATCTTGCCCAAGAGTTCATATCGACGGCAAGGTTTGGCACCTTAAACAACATCGGGGTGCGGTAGAAGTAATTCTACTCGCCTGTTAGAAAACGAAGTCAGCTCATAACGGTGGACTCCTCATTGATTTTCGGATTACATTCGTGTAATCTGGAAGTTAATGGACAATACCGTGGGAAGTTTGACAGAAGAACAAATGTCTATCCTCGTTGGCTGTCTCTTAGGAGACGGTACAATGAGGAAGAAAAGGAACGCATACCTCGAAATCAATCATAGTCTGGGTCAAAAAGCCTAGGTGATCAAGCAAGATTGATGCGTTCCCTGTACCAACAATTTGGGATAGAATCTACCCTTAATAAAATTCCTTCTGTTATAACCCCGTAACGACTTGTTCGCTAACCGCGGGCAGAGCTTTCTTAATGAAAGCTAACACGCTGACCCCTACTCTTTCGACTAGGTAATCGAGAGGCAGGAGGGTGAAGGTATAGTCTAACCTTATAGGAAACTATAAGTATATGTACGATGTCGGCTCATCGTATCCTGGGCGTGAAGTAGCGCCCAAGGGTCTGGCTGTTCGCCAGTTAAAACGGTACGCGAGCTGGGTTCAGAACGTCGCGAGACAGTTCGGACTCTATCCAGGACAAGCGTTGGAAACTTGAGGGGAGTCGCTTCCAGTACGAGAGGACCGAAGTGAGGTAACCCCTGGTGTGCCAGTTGTCTCTTCAGAGGCAGCGCTGGGTAGCCACGTTGCTTTGCGATAAGTGCTGAAAGCATCTAAGCACGAAGCGTACCCCAAGATAAGGTTTCCCAGTGTCCCGACGCAAGTCGGGGCCTAGGCCCCCCGTAGACCACGGGGTTAATCGGCGGCCGGTGTAAGATCCGTAAGGATTTGAGCTTAGCCGTGCGAATGGCCGATCGGGCGTTTTTACTTGCCACTCGCAAGAGTGGATGCCTTCTTTTCGTTCTCGTCAGTTTTTAGCGTACTACCCTGAGTGTAGTCGAAGGGTTTCCTGGTGATTTGAGCGATGTGGAACCACCCTTTCCCATTCCGAACAGGGTCGTGAAACGCATCAGCGGTGACGATACTTCCGCCTTCGGGCGCGAGGGACAATAGCTCATTGCCAGGATACTTGCGTATGGTACAATGCGTCTATACTTACAATGAGAGGTGGATATGCGTGGCAAAAATCAAGGAAAAGGAAAGCAAGCGTATTACCAATGTTCCTAAATCACTAAGTAAATCCCGAGCGAAGCCATCAGAACCAACGACAATGGATGAGCTCTTGGCACAAACAGGGTATACCATTGGCGGATTTCGGCGCGGGCAAGAAGTGACTGGTACTATTATTTCTATTCGAAATAGCGAGATAGTGGTTGATATTGGTGGCAAATCAGAAGGGGTGGTATTGGGCCGGGAGTTTGAACATATTCGCGGGATGCTTTCTGAGTTCTCCGTAGGGCAAACCATTACGGCAGTGGTCACCCAAACGGAAAATGACCAAGGAGTGACGATTCTATCGCTTCGGCGCATGTCAGGTGAACGCCGGTGGACCGAGCTTGCGGCAAAACAGGAAGAGGATGCTGAGCTCGAAACTACAGTGATTGACTCAAACCGAGGAGGGCTCGTCGTTGA
Organism: uncultured Gammaproteobacteria bacterium; assembly: GCA_964372495.1. Lineage (GTDB taxonomy): Bacteria > Patescibacteriota > Microgenomatia > JAUYPR01 > JAUYPR01 > CAYJQU01. Next base: position 45,131 of record CAYJQU010000004.1, on the reverse strand, counting down.
CGCTCATGGCGTGCGAGGATTTGTTCCTGCCTCGCAGCTGGCAGAACGGCCGGTCAAGCTCACCGATCTTATTGGGAAGCGTCTGACGGTGAAAATTGTTGAACTTGACCGAAAGGGAAACAGGCTGGTTCTTTCCGAACGGCAAGTGCGCGCAAAGGAACTGGCTGAAAAGTCCAAAGCGGTGCTCGAGCGCCTCACGATTGGAAAGCGCTACCAGGGAACCACCACGGCGGTCCTGCCGTTTGGGCTGTTTGTGGACGTTGAAGGAGTAGAAGGCTTGGTGCATGTCTCCGAAATAAGCTGGGCGAAACTGCCAGACGTGGGTGCGCTCTTTAAACCGGGTCAAACCCAAGAGGTACTCGTTATCGGTAAGGATCCAGAAGCAGGGAAACTCCATCTTTCTATCAAACAATTGACCGAAGATCCGTGGGTGAAAGTGACACGTCAGTATATCATTGGCCAGGCAGTAGCAGGGAAAGTGACCAAACAGACAAACTTCGGCGTATTTGTAGAGATTGAGCCAGGAGTGGAAGGGCTTATTCGAAGCTCGTCGGTCCCAGCAGAGGGTCTTACCCAGGGGAGCACGGTAACGTGTATTATCGAATCCCTCAAAGGACAGAAAAGACGCATGAGCCTGCGACTCTCGGGGTGAGGCTATGGCAGCAAAGCCGCGCGCGGTGTACGTATGTCAGCAATGCGGCGCACAGTATGCCAACTGGCTCGGTCGGTGCTTGCAGTGTCAGTCATGGAACAGTTTAGTTGCACAAACCATAGCGTCCCCGTCTAAGAAATTAACCAAATCAGCTTCACAACCTATTCCTATAGAGTCGGTAAAAGCAAATACGTCTCCTCGATTTCCGACCGGCCTTACTGAACTTGACCGTGTGCTAGGGGGTGGGCTCGTGCCTGGAGCCGTGGTACTCCTGGCGGGAAATCCAGGCATCGGGAAATCAACGTTGCTGTTGCAAGTGGCAGCTTCTGAAAAAACGCTGTATATCACCGGAGAGGAATCGCCTGACCAAATTGCCATGCGGTATCGTCGCGTAGGAAAGTCTGCTGGTAACCTGTCACTATTACCCGAGACCGATGTAGAGACAATCGTTGCCGTCATGCGGCGGGAGCAACCAAAACTCACGATAATCGATTCGATCCAAACACTCACCACCACTGAACTACCAGGTAGCGCTGGCAGTATAGGGCAAGTACGGGAGTGTGCGCAACGGCTCACCCGTGTTGCCAAAGAATTGCACAGCGCCGTTTTCTTTGTCGGGCATGTGACACGGGAGGGATCGGTAGCCGGCCCCATGACGCTCGAACACGTCGTCGATGTTACGTTGTTTATGGAGGGCGACCCGTATGGGTCGCAACGGTTGATTCGGTGTATGAAAAATAGATTTGGTCCTACTCAGGAGCTGGGGATTTTTGTGATGGATTCAAACGGATTTCGGGATGAACCAAATCCGTCACGCCTCTTTTTGGATGAGCATACCCGCGGCCTGCCAGGTTCGTGTCTGGTGGTACTTATCGAAGGAAATAGACCGCTCCTGGTTGAACTGCAGGCGCTGGTGGTTTCAACGAGTCTGCCGGTGCCTCGTCGGGTGGCTACGGGCCTTGACGTAAATCGATTGCATGTACTACTTGCGGTACTGACACGCCATGCGGGTATTTCTTTTGCTCAGTATGATGTATATATCAACGTAGTTGGGGGACTGATCATTCGAGATCCTGCTGCTGATTTAGGGGTGTGTTTGGCCCTCACCGGAAGCTTGCGAGGAAACGCGTTTCCCGAGGGCCTGGTGGCGCTTGGTGAAGTGGGCTTACTAGGGGAAGTGCGTCCGGTGCAGTATGAGGCCATGCGGGTAAAAGAGGCAAAGCGGCTCCACTATACTCGTCTACTTACCGCGACCTCGGCACCCACCATTCAAAAAGCGCTTGCTGGAGTGCAAAGGAAACGAAGCGATGGACAATCGAAGAAGTGACAGCATTGCACAAGTCGTAAAGAGATATTCGCCATTGCTCTGGCGGACCTTTTCTGCGCTGCTGAGTGCGACCTTAGGTATTTTCCTTACCCGTCAGTACTTGCCCGATCTGGTAGTCTCTGCGCTGCGCCTTGAGCGAGTGATTGCGGCACTCGTATTTGGCGCCTTCGGCTACTTTTTAATTCCTATATGTACCGAATTTTTGCGCAATTGGTCAGTCAGTCTTGCACTGCGGGTGGCCAGCGAAGTGGTTGGACAGATGCGACATTTGCGCGCCAAACGTACCGAGAAAGCCAAGCGCGATTGGGATCGTCCGCTCGTACTCGATACATCCGCCATTATTGACGGTCGGCTGGCGGATATCGTGGACACTGGGTTTATAACTGGCACCTTTTTGGTACCCCAGTTTATCTTGGCAGAGCTGCATCAAATCGCGGACGCCCAAGAGATGCTCAAACGAGCTCGGGGGAGGCGAGGCCTTGACATCCTAGCGCAGCTAAAGAAATCGAAACAGGTGAAACTGGTCATCGTGCGGGATGAGATACCCGGTTCTTCTGCTGACCATAAACTCTTGATCCTGGCAAAACAGGTGCATGGCAAAGTAGTTACGACCGACTTTAACCTGAATAAGGTTGCCCAAGTGGAAGGCGTTGCAGTGCTCAACGTCAATGCGCTTGCAAACGCAGTAAAGACTGTACTGCTTCCAGGCGAAAGCCTTATGATTAGGGTCATTCAAGAGGGGAAATCTTCTGGACAGGGAGTCGGGTATCTTCCCGATGGCACGATGGTAGTAGTGGAAGAGGGAGCTACTTTTATAGGCAAGAAGGCGAAGGTAGTGGTAGCGCGCGTGCTCCAGACAGTGGCTGGCCGCATGATCTTTGTTCAGCCGGACAAGCAGTAGTATCCTTTTTTATCCACACTCCCTCGTTGCTCTGTGTATAATTGCATCATTGCAGAAAAGATTGCTGCAAAAGCATTTTCATTGTATGATCCATGTAGTATTTATATAGGTCATGACGATTTTCGAGATAATAATCCTATGGGACACCGAATACTTGACAAAGATTGGCAGCTATGCTAGGCTTTTTCTATGTGGCGACGACTTAAACTGAAGGCTGAAAGAACCTTAAAAACAAAAGACTCCCATGACGCCGTGAGACAGCAGGTGGCAAACGTATTACAAAGCCGCCATAGCCAGCTGATTGTGATGGCAATACGGGCGTAATTTGAAATTACTGGGAAACTTTTGGTATACTAGTGAATAGAAGAAAAAGAGCATTACTATCGCAGTGGCGTACTCGAGTAGCAATGCTCTTTTACAGATGAGGACCGGCGTAAAAGGCAGTTTTACGTCGTTTCCTTCATCCTTAACAATACATAGCGTGGAGTTACGGTGTCAATACCAAACAAACCCGTAACACAAAAGGCTGCACAAAGAGCCCCTAATGGAGGGTTGGTGGGATTGCCTTGAGGAGTATTCCTTGGGGGACTGATGTAGGGCAGGCATCAGCCTCCCACTGGAATACTTCTCAATGAGGCGCCACGAGCCCCCCGTTAGGGGTTTTTTATTATGCGATACACGGTTCGTATCTATATCGCGCTTCTTATTCTGATTACCGGATTTGTACTGGGGCTTTCCCTGCCGTGGGTGACGCTGCGGCCGGCATCTGCCGCCGTCTGCGAAGCTACGGGAAGGTCATATAAAGAAGCGCAGCTTCAACTGTGGGTGGTAGCGGTGAAGGGAAGCGGTGACCGACTTATGGAGACGGGGCCCCTGCAGGGGGTATCAGTGCGTCTTTCTGGAACTCGGAGAGAAAGGGAGCAACTTCCCACTGCTGTGACTTGCGGAGCACTCGTAGGACATCAGGAAACGATACGTACGGATGCCAAAGGGTACGCACGATTAACACCGGTGAACTCTGAATTCAATCCGTTTACGCTTACCCTTGCCGATCTCCCTGCTGGAACAGAGCTGCGCGGAGCAACAGTGGGTACTATAAGCAATCCTAAGAAAGACCAGGCCAAGGAATCGCTCACCGACCTTACTTTTCAAGAGGGAAGTGAGCGTACATTGAAAATATATTACGAGGTATCGGGTGACGTCCCACGGGGCGGCGGAGTCGGAACCAGCGCGTTTGATCGCACTGTCGGGGGAATAGCCAGACGGGTGATTCCAGGGAGGGCAGGGAGGCCGACGCCTACGCCCACGCCTCAGCCATTAAATAGTACCCCTGAAACCGGATCGCACCTGTGGCTCCTTATCGCCGCGCTGTGGGGGATTCCGATTGGGTGGTGGCTAGGCAGGGTGAAAACTGTTACATTTTCGACAAAGTAGCCGGGCTGTTCGACTGATAGTCTATTGTGTCTCTACATGAATCATCCGCTCAAATAGAGGCATCATGTCCGCAGCGAACTCACGAGCGTCTTTATATGCTAGCTTCTTGATCTTTTCTGTGATGGTAATAAGGTCCTGATTGCTTGTCGACTCTATTGTTTTTTGCCATTCAGGGCCTTGTGAAATAATGGTTTCTGTTATCGGTAGGTGAAAACCGTATTTCAGAATGACATCAAAGGCAGCCATAACATCATGGACATACGTTTAAGGAATAAAACTACTCGAACGTTGTGCTTGATCTATTTGTGCAAGCTGTTCCCGAATGTGCGCGCCTGCGGTAGGATGTGCGAGGATGCGTTCGCCGATACTGGCAAAGATCTGCTGTACCTCTGCGTAGTCAGTTGAGCGAAGTCCGTTAAAACTTGTCTGGTCAAAGTCTACTACCCTCTGTAACACAGAACTCACATGCCTTCTCGGTTCACGAGGCATTTCCTCGGCAGCCAGCTCATCCAGCTGTTGCAACCGTGTAACTAGCTCTTTCCCATCGATAGGCCGCAGCAGTTGTTCCAGTTGCCCGCTTTCTGGTGTTCTCCGTCTTGCTTTCGGGGCTTCGTCTTCTGTTCCCATATACCCTTATAGTATATAATACGTGCAAGACTGCTGCTTGCCCCCATCTTCTGCCGTATTTGACACGTGTTACGAGGCTATGTAATTATGAATGCTGAACGTATGGGTCCTGCCCCCGAGAGCTCACCATCTTCTGCACCATCGCTTGCTGGGAAGTTAAGCCTAGAGGGCCAACGGGAACTCGCTGGCCTCATGGGGCGTGCCCAGGAAATGCGCAGTGGCCAGGCTGGTGCGCATGCATCTGATATAATTCCTGAGGAAAGAGCGCCAGCTGGGGCACGGATGCGGGAGTCAGCGCAACGAGCGACACAGAAGCTGACGAGAGGTATCGGGACTGCTGCGGGGAGGTTCTTTAAACGGGGTGCTGAGACGAAAGCCGCAGGTGCGACGGCCACTTCAGACGTAGTACCGGCAGCTCCAGCTCCGGCAGAAGCAACTGGAGTGGCGCCCATAGAATCTGAAAATGAGTTGCTAGACCGATTGCTCACAGAACTCCAGGTGCTTAAAGAGCAATATTACGAAGGAATTCCGCCTCGCCAGGCTGCAATCGAGCTGGCAAAAAAGTTGGGATTGGGCGGGAGTACCGACAAAGAGCGTATTGCAAGGATGCGGTATGCGTATAATCAGGTTTTCGATCATGCATCTGATGAGGCGCTTGATCGATTTGATGAAGAAGTTGGACGGAGGAAGCTCGATGAGCGTCTTTGGTTACCTATAGAAGAGATTCTGTCAAAAGGACCGCAGGAAGCTGTTGGAGTAGCTGCTGCACCTGCTACCGTCCTGCCAGACGTAGCTGTTCCAGCATCCGCAACCGAGGCCGCACAGCCGACACCAGCTGCACCGGAACCTGCTCCATCGCCATATCCTCGAGAATTTCCTCTATTTCCCGAGGAGCCTACCCCGGCCGAATGGGAACCCGACGAAGCGGAAGCGGGGAAATTTTTGCTCAGGATACCTGAGGTTGTAGAGAAAGTAAACGAGGTAGGGCAACAGTTAAAGACCACAGGATTTCCTTCGACACGGGCGAACGCGGTCCATGAAGTTGCTTTGAGAATGCATATATCCTCCGGTAGTTATGTAGAAGAGATAATCGATGAGTTTATCGGGTGTTACACTAAAGCAGCAGCCAAAGCTCCTTTAAAAGATGATGAGATGCGGGAGGCCCTACGCGTCCGGGGGTTACTCCCTGCTTGGCTTGACTGGGTTAGTCCGTATATTACATACAAAGACTCCCTCGAATCAGAAGTTTTTTATTACGAAGCGGCTGATCCTGAGTCAGGATATAAGTTATGGGAAGAAGGTATGGGGGATAAACCAGCTCTATTCGTGGAACCTGTAGAGGCCGAGCCGCAGGTACCCAAAGAACCAACCGCAGAAGAAAAACCCAGCCATGTTCTGCGACCAGGTGAGGCGAGTGGCGCTGTTGATGAGGAGCGACAGAAATTTCGTGGATTAAACCTCATTATCGATCTTATCAATACTATCTTTGGAGATGATGCCGGTGACCTTGACCAGCCGCTTTTCTACCGCGCACTGAGCCAGTATGTTCCTGATATCAGAACGAGAGCTGACCTGGAGGCGACTATCAAAGCATATACGCAAGATATGTCTCCGGAGAAGTTAAGAGAATATACTGAGTATTTTGCTAATCGAGGCCTCAGAATAATGCCATTCTCGTGAGGTTTTTAGAATATGTGCTACAATAGAAAGACTATTGGATGAGTAAGAGTATAATATGAACTCAGAACATAAACCAGATGTGCCGCGTATAGCTTCTCTTGATGCATTGCAAGCAGGGCTTGATAGAGCAGTTGCCGATCGGCCGGGGAGTAGAGGAGCCAAGGACACTGCTCCGGCATCAGCCGCTCCAGTGACAGTAGTACCTGGGGTGCCAGATACAGCAGAACAGAGGTCGTGGGCGCCGCGACGTGCGACACCAGCTGAGGCTGCCGCAGCAGCTCCACCTACAGCAGGCAAGATACCGGAAGCACTAGCTGAAGATCGGCTCGTGAGTGCAGAAGAGTTTAGGGCGATTCACGAGCGGCTCGGCAAAGGACCATGGGAATTTCCGGCGCCACTGGTTGATGCGCAACCGACCGGACCCGATTCGGCACAAAGCATTACAGCTGCACGACAGGAACTTGATGATGTGCTCCACCAGCTTTCCGAGGGAGCGGAAACACCGGCAAACCTGGCCATACTGCAAGAACGGTTAGCGAGTGTTGCGCAGCGATTGTCCTCACTTGATTTCGGCAGAGAACTCGTAAAAGCTCCTCAGGGATCATTCACCCAAGAGTTTATGGATGCGGTGGGGCAAGCTTTGGAGGAACTGGAGAACACGTGGCGAGCACAAGGGCTGACTGATGAGCAGATAGCTTATCTTCGGCGAAAGCACGCAGGTATGGAGAGAGATCTTATTGCCGGTCTGAGAGAACCTGATAGTCTTATGCATGACACGGAGAACGCCCGCCGCATGACAGACCCTGCCAATATCAACGAGCGCGCGGTCGCAGCACCCATTGAACTTCCTGTGCATTTGCGTATTTGGGATAAAGAGCTGAGAAAGCGGGGGGAAGCAGCTTTCCCGTGGATTGGTAAGCGGATGGATGAGCTGGTCCTTCGAAGGATGGAGGAAGTACTCCTATCCGGACTGATATCAGAGGTAACAGAAATTGAGATCGAGCTGGGGGGTGATCCCGCGTACAACGGGGCAAAGATAGCCGCGCTGAAAGGTATCTTTGCGACCTTACCGTGGGTTGAGCGTGTAGAGGAAGTTACCCAGCAGGGTCAGACGGTGCGTCTTTCATTTGCGACACGTCCCAAAACGAAATTTCCCCAGTGGATCGTGCATCCATACGAGCGTTTGCAGGGGGCGACTGAAAAGGTGAGGCCCGAGGGTCCCGAGCAAGCAAAAGAAAAAGGATTATTGGAGCTTGGTCCAGAATGGGAGCCGCAAACGGAAGAGGAGGCAGCCAAAGTTTTGCTCAAAATCCCGCGAGTGCTTCGCACGGTAAATGATGAGCTTAAAGAAGAGTACGATCGCATGGAGCCTGGGAAGCGGGATCCTCATACGTATCGAGATCTCATATATCGGTTAGGGGCAAAACTAGGCATCACCCCCGAGACGTCCTCCCCAGAACCAGAAACAATGCTTTTGGACAGAGAAGCAAATATAATGAGGCATGATGTTACGGAATTCCTCGGCAAGGCAGTTCGTGGGAGTCCTGATGAAACGTTCCGAGAATACCTGAAGTTGCTCAGGGAGGAAGGAATGGATGAAGTGTTTGCACAATGGCATCGTGCGCTGGAGATGCGGCGATACGATGACCCGGTTCTCCTCGCACCCCCAAAGCCTTTAGAAACAAGATAGAGCTCCTGTCCCAGCAATGATATATGGTTCTTGAACGATTTACTCGCCGCCAACGAGTTGAAAAGGAAGCAGCTCCCAGGGAACTTTCGGAGCGGGAGTTGCTGGGAGTATTAACCGCCCTAGACGGGTACATTGCCATGCTTCCTACTGCGCGAACATTTGACTACAATCAGTTCTACGCCCATGTTGCTACGCTTACCGCGGCTCATTTTCATGGGGTACCGGCTGCGACGTATACAGAAGTAGCAACCCTCCTTTCTGTATATAACGCTGAGTTGCTCCGGCATCCAAGAAAGCCGCTTGTGCCGTCAAAATCTGGTCGTGGGTGGCAGATTGCTCGTGCGATTGCGTTGGGAGTAGGACTTGTCGGAGTGGGCAGCACAGGTGCGACAGCCGGATATATTGCGCGGGGCTACGTGGAGGGTCGCCCAGTGTCCAGGAATCAAGACGTTCCTTCGTCAACTGTGAGAGAGCGTCCTCTAGACTCAGAGGCGCGTTCTACGCCATCTCCAGTGGCCGCCGCTTCAACTCCCACGGCCGGGGAGGTAGCTGCATATTGGGAGCGCTATAAACAGGAATATCTTCCCGCACGAATGTCTCTGTCTATTGGTGTAAGAACCTTAAACGTTGAGGTTATAGAGGGGTTTGGGTGGAGATACGAAGAGATACCACCGGAGATACCAGTATTTTTAAATAGCACCCTTATGCCAAGCAAGGAGGAAAAACAGCGTTTCGGCTATCCGCCTACACTACTTATTGCTATGCATACCAGCAAATACCTAAGGTACCGAGAGCACCAGGTCGAACGCGATGGCCGTTTGGTCACAGTCTATCCGCCTGACCTTGCTGCCCCGATTGACTTTACCAACCTTGCGCGCTTTCTGCTGGTGACCGATGCAAATAAATGGGTGGCCCGCCAAGCTATTCCAGTTAACCCAGAGCTTACTCGCTCGCCGCTCGTGCTGGTTGATCGCAAGGGAAGAGAGCACCGGTTTTCGCTACGCGAACCAACTCTGATCGATCTGGTTGAGATAGAACAACGGGTGCGGCAAGCGCAGGATGATCTACAAATTTTAGTGTGCGCACCGCGCGGTGATCCTGCCTGTAGAGGGTGTTTCCTCAACGACCAACGCACCTATTGGCTGATTGCCGGATCGCGTATAGAGTAGTATGTGCTCTTGTTAAATCCCTACTTGACAAACTATAGTGCTCTTTGCTAAATAGACTATAACTGCTGCTGCCTCTTTTACAATCAACCGACCTATGTGACTATAAACGCATGAGAGATTTGTTTCTGCCAGATATAGTAAAAGGAGATATACATGCAAATTGACCGGGTAGAGCAAAGGTTTTCTGCACGTACATTGCTACGCGTGACACTTGGTTCTACCGCGGGACTTCTTCTTAAAGGAGGGTTTAGTGAGCAGGCGTCTGCTCAAATAGTAGCGACACCTACAACTGCCGCTTCTCCAACAGTCCACGATATCGCAACTGCCAGACCGAATGCATCAGTCACGCCGGGATCCAAACCTGAGGTCGGCGCGACAGCGGTACCAAGCCCTACCGTGAAGCCTCGCACACCAGAGCCTTCGCCAACTGTGTATGTTATACCGACGGCGAGACCAGATGCGTCGGTTACGCCAGGGCCTGCGGTGGATGTGGGAGCTTCTCCGGTAGCAACGCCGACCATTACTCGTCACGAACAGGCTACTAGCACACCACGGCCGACTACCTTTGAGGCACGGGTGCCGCCTCAGCAAGCGATTGAAACGGCACGGCCAGTTCACACTCCAACTACCCCAGTTGTTGCCACACCGCGACCCGCTGATACTGTAGTGCCAGTTCAGACCGCAACGGAGGCACCAGCAGAACCAGCGGCACCAGCGACCCCGACCGAGGTGCCAACTACAAGGACGCCAGGTGTGACAGAGATATCAACGGTTCCTACGGCTACACCGGCCCCCGCAACGAGGACACCTCTTGCGGGTACTCCAGAGGTTGGCGCGTATGGCACAGGGAGAGTGGGTACTACTACAGCGGAGAATCCAGCAAATACCCGCGGCGCGCTTGTTGTGGGCGCGATTGCCGCAGTTGCAAGCGTCGGTGCCGTGGTAGCTTACAGGGTAGCAAGCTCGTCCGATGAACCATTAACTCGTCGATCATTATTTCATTCTATAAGGAGGCAACCGTGAGCAAGTTTTCTAGTGTTCTTATGAGTATCCTTCTATCAGTGGGGCTACTAGTTGGATCGAGCGTATATCCGGCGTCAGCATGTGCCCAGGCAAACCCTAACCTGACGGTCAGCTTACTATCAGCAAACCCAAAGGGGACAAAGTCGTGGGGAGATGCCACGGCAGCAAGTGCAGGCGATGCCCTGCAGTTCTATATTGAGTTGCACAACACGGTTGTCGGATCTACTGTGAATAACACCAACGTACGTGTAGCGCTGCCGTCCGATGCGGCGACTAACTTCACAGTTACGTCCTTTGCATCGGGAAGCAATCACGGAGTCATTACTGATGCCACAACGGTGAATGTGCAAGGTGGCGGCACGGCACGGCTCGCATATCGAGCAGGGTCGACTCGAGTTACGTGGGATTTAAATGGTGACGGGTCGCTGGACCAAAATAATTCTGTCTGGCCTAATGATGGTCTGGTAACAACCGGCATCAATTTCGGTGATTTGCGAGGCTGCAACGAGTTTGCTATGCAGCTGTCGTTCGTCGCTGATGTGGTGGGGGTAACTGCAGCACCACCCCCTCCACCCCCGCCTCCTCCGCCTCCTGCACCCCAGGGTGGGGTGACCCAGACACAGACGCAGACTCAGACGGTGAACGTCACGACGCCCGCGCCTCCACCTGCGCAGGCAGAAGCGCCAAAACAGCCTGCCGCGCCGGTCAAGCGGGTGCTTCCAGCAACCGGTCCTACACGGGAACAGGTTGCGTTGGCGACAGTGCTTCTGTCGGCACTTCCGGTCGGGTGGAGCCTACGGCGCTACGCGAGAAGATAACTGCTCTATTGACATCTTGGTGACTGATGTGATGTAATAATAGTGGAGCTACACTTCTCGTAGATTTCCCATTACAGCGAAGATAACGAGTATATTCATGGCAACTACACGTCAAGACAGTGACGGGGATCAAGAAGAACCGTCTACACCACAACCTTCCGAGGCTTCTCCTGAAGACATCATTGGAAAGCCAGCCTCGCCAGGTGCGCAACCCATATCAGGACCGGCTTCGCCCGTCTCTGGCGTGGCTTCGCCACCACCCCCTCCTATTCCGCGGCTCATCCGTCCTGCAGGGAGCGATATTCGTACAATAGGGAGCGCCTACAGTGGCGTACCGCGCCATGTCCCGCGCGGTCCAGCAAGGCCGGGCCGCGGTTTTGTGCCATATCAAAATGGGTACCCCCGCGATGATCTGGAGACAACCGAGACCCAAAGTGTTTCTGGGGTACTTGAGATTATGCCCGAGGGACACGGTTTTCTGCGGCCTAAATTCACGCCTTCGGACAAAGATGTCTACATCTCGATGTCCCAAATTCGCCGGTTTTACCTACGCGCAGGAGACGTCGTTGCAGGTCAAGCCCGGCCGCCCAAGGAAAACGAGCGGTACTTTGGGTTGCTTAAGGTTGAGAAAGTAAACGAGACTGACGTTGAAAAGCTTGGCACCCGGCCTCGGTTTGAGGATTTGACTCCAATTTATCCCAATCGGCACCTGAAGCTGGAGACCAATAAACTCCCTCTATCCACACGGGTGATTGATCTGGCCGCCCCCGTTGGTTTTGGGCAGCGGGCGCTTATCGTGTCGCCTCCAAAAGCAGGAAAAACGACCGTTCTGAAAGACATTGCAAACGCGATAGCGAAAAACTTTCCTGATGCGCATCTCATGGCAGTACTGGTTGGCGAGCGTCCAGAGGAAGTGACCGACATTGCCCGGAGTGTGAAGGGCGAGGTGGTTGCGAGCAACTTTGATGAGTCTGCAGAGCAACAGGTACGGGCTGCTGAAATTGCCTTAGAGCGAGCAAAGCGTTTGGTAGAACAAGGGAAAGACGTAGTGATACTTCTTGACTCTGTTACGCGGCTTGCCCGAGCATACAATTTATCGGTGCCGCCCTCTGGTCGAACGTTATCTGGAGGCTTTGACCCAGCTGCACTCTACCCACCGAAGCGTTTCTTTGGCGCTGCACGCAATTGCGAGGAGGGGGGAAGCCTCACTATTATCGGTACTGCGCTTATAGATACTGGTTCCCGTATGGACGATCTCATCTACGAGGAGTTTAAGGGAACGGGCAACATGGAGCTGCACCTTGAGCGGCGGCTTGCCGAGCGACGCATCTTCCCGGCGATCGATGTTGAGCGTTCGGGAACCCGCGCCGAGGAGAAGCTCTTTTCCGAAGATGCGTATAAGAAAGTTATCACGATGCGAAGGATGCTCTCTGTGCTCTCAGACGATGAACGCACGGAACTGCTCCTGGAACGACTGGCAAAAACCGAGGATAATGATACGTTTCTGACCACCTTGAAAGCAGGAACTGCCTAAATAGAATTCAAAACTCAAAAGTAAAAAGTACCACCTTTTTGCATTTTTGACTAACAGAGTGCAGCGTGTTACACTGTCTTCGCTTCTCATGCTTGAGTCCATTGTCCATTCTCTTGCCTCTTTCGCTGCCGATTTGCTTTGGTACGGTAAGTGCAAAGTTCTTTCGTGTGCTTCGCTCTTTGAATCGCAAAAGCGGGTCATAGTAGGGCGATTGCTTTGGCGCCGGGGAGCACTCTACCGACCGTTTGTGCATGCTGGGATGGTACTGCTTACGGTTGCGGTCATGCTTGTTGGCGGGGCCTTCTCGGGAACCTCGCTCGTTGGTGGTACATTTGCCAGTGTGCCGGATGAACGGGTATTGGGGATATCGACCGACGTCCCTTCGGTCCCCCTAGGCTCCTTTGATACCACGACCACCAATATCTCTGAGAAACCGCGCGATAAAGTTATTGAATACGTGGTAGAGGGCGGTGATACTCTGTCTACCATTGCGCAGAAGTTTCAAGTTGATGTCAATACGATCAAGTGGGCAAATGACCTATCAGATGTTGATACCATTAGTCCCGGCCAGAAGTTAAAAATACTTCCGGTTCCCGGCGTGGCCCATGGGGTAGCAAAAGGAGAAACCCTGTATTCAATTGCGAAAAAGTATGGCGTTGATCCCCAGGCAGTGCTGAATTTTCCGTTCAACGACATCGGAGATGATTTATCCATCAACGTAGGCACGGTGCTTATCGTACCAGGAGGCGAGCCCCCGCGTCCCGCTGCACCGCCGCGTCCACAATACTATGCACGTGCCGGCAAGGGTGCTGGCACGCCAATTGCTGGTGGCGGGAGCTTCATCTGGCCAGTCGGTGGAACAATCACGTCATTCTTTGCTGGATGGCATCCGGGATTGGATGTTGCCAATTCTGCATCACCGGGCGTCGCTGCTTCAGATGGGGGTCGGGTGATTGTTGCGGGGTGGCCAGATCGGCAAGGGTATGGCAATCGCGTAGTGATTGACCACGGGAATGGGTATACTACCCTATATGCGCATCTATCGCGCATGTATGTCTCAGTGGGTGATTTTGTTAATAAAGGTGACATTATTGGCCAGATGGGGAGCACTGGGAGGAGCACAGGTGCACACCTACATTTTGAAATTCACAAGAACGGCGGTGCACTCAATCCCCTGAACTTCCTACGGTAAATCACAAGATACAAAAGCTATGATTGACGTTGTGACGATTGTCGTAAAGGGCGGGTGCGGGGGTGATGGTGCGGTATCCTTTGCTACTACACGATATAAACCAAAAGGACCGCCAGATGGCGGAGACGGGGGCAACGGCGGTAATGTGATCGCACAGACCACTCGTGATGTTCACACGCTCCTGGATTTTCATTTCAAGTCAGCTTTTTTGGGGCAAGATGGGAAGCGCGGTGGAAGAAGTCACAGGAGAGGGGAACAAGGTACGAATCTTGTGTTGCGTGTGCCAATTGGGACGGTGGTACAGGGATTAGGAGAATTACTCAAGGAGGGGCAGGAACTGGTGTTGGCTGTGGGTGGTCGAGGCGGTCGAGGAAACGCACATACAAAGATATCAGCGCTACCAAAGAGTGAGTCTCGTGAGCAGCGATACGCGCAGTATCAGCAGGCAGAATCAGGAGAACCTGGAGAAGAAAGGCAACTGGTGCTGGAGCTGAAACTCATTGCGGACGTGGGCCTTGTGGGGCTACCCAACGCTGGCAAGTCAACACTGCTCTCGGTCTTGACTGCTGCGCGTCCTAAAATCGCTGACTATCCGTTTACCACCCTTGAGCCGAATTTGGGAGTTATGAGGGTAGGAGACAGCTCGCTCACACTTGCCGATATCCCAGGACTCATTGAAGGAGCGGCGCACGGAAAAGGGTTAGGTCACGATTTCTTGCGGCATATCGAGCGGACGCGGGTGCTGGTGCATCTGATATCGGCGGAGCTAGATGATGTAGTAGTGGGATACAAGACTGTACGTGATGAAATGCATGCATACGCAGAGAAGCTTTTACAAAAGCAAGAACTAGTAGTATTGAACAAGGTTGATATACTTGACAGTGCTGGTGTGCACCAGCGGCTTGAAGCGCTGAAGTCTATTACAACGCAACCACTCGCAATCTCGGCTGTCACTGGAGAGGGAATTGAGGAGCTGAAGCGCCAGCTGGCGCGACGTACCCAGGAATGATAAAATAGGGTAGGTTTCGTACGGAAGTGAGAAGGGCCCGTAGCGTAATGGCTATCGCGCCTCGATGGCATCGAGGAGAGTAGGGGTTCGAGTCCCCTCGGGTCCACCCTTCGGGCCTGTAGCTCATCTGGTAGAGTGCAGTCTTCGCATGACTGAGGTAAGGGGTTCGAGTCCCCTCAGGTCCACCCTTCCTTTTATGGATGGAAATGGCAGAACAGCCCGTCTCTTTACCACACGAGTTTCAAACCGAAATCTTCATAAACGGTAAAATCTTCATCTTTCGTCAGTAAATAGTAATTAAGATTGACGGCTTGCCAGGCTAACATCCGATCAAATGGATCTTTTGCTCTCAATTTGGGTAGTGTATAGGAAGATGATGCTATATCGCATTCCAGAGGTAAAAGCTGGAAACCAGTATCTTTCGCGGTAACGAGAAGTTTATCTGGAGACGCGCCAATGAGATCCATTTTTCCTAGAGCGTATTTAAGGGAAATTTCCCAAAATGTTACCGCGCTTACATACTTTGTTGCCTCAGGGTCGATTAAGACCCGTTGTACCCTTTTGGAAATTTTTTGCGGAGAGAAGAGAGTCCACAGAAAAACATGCGTGTCAACTAAATAGTTCACGACCGCAGCAATTCCCCGTCTGTTATCTTGAAATCAGCGTGTATCTTGAAGGAGGCTTTACTTTCAAGTAACCCTAATTTAAACTGCGGTTGCTTAAAATACTTATTATAGGGGACAAGAGCAGCTACCTTTTTCTTGCTTTTTCCGTAGGTGATACCGACGCTCTCGCCTTGCAGCACTTTTTCCAGTACCTCAGAGAATTTCGCTTTAAATTGACCTACAGTTAACTGGTACATAGAGAGAAGTGTACTGTTATCTTGACAACTTGTCAAGTTAGAAGGTAGCTTGAATTTGCATTACCCATTTATTTCTGATACAATATATGCGCTCTTTGCAAGAAGAGTAAAAATTCTCGGTTTATCGGAATCCCTTAACTCGTAGAGAACCTCCAAGAAGGTTAATCGAAAGCCAAAGGATCCCAAACCGGATACAAGGGAGGTGAATCCTTTGGCGTTCACAGACAAAATGCTGGTATGCCGCGATTGCGGTAACCAATTCCCCTTTACGGCTTCAGAACAAGAGTTCTATGCCGGTAAGGGCTTTACCAACGAGCCAAGCCGATGTGCTGCATGTCGCAGCGCAAGTCGCGCACAGCGATCCGGCGGCTACGGCGGACCACGTCAGATGTATGACATCACGTGCAGTCAGTGTGGGAAACCATCGCAGGTTCCTTTTGAACCGCGTGGCGACCGACCTGTTTACTGCGTTGAGTGCTTTCGAGCACAAAAGTCCGCGTAAGTTCGGCTTAAGGTAAGAAAAACCCTGCTATAGTGTCGCCTAGCGGCACCAGCGGGGTTTTTTGTGGTCTTACGGCGATGCTTCTCCTGCGACTTGCCCCTCTTGAGCTTCCTCTATCCTTAGCTGCTCCGCCAACCGTTTCAAGTTCTGGTTTTCTGGTTCCAGCTGTGCTGCTTGCCAGTAGGCATTTCGTGCAAAATCGCGCGCTTCCTCTGATATGCCACCCAACGCGCGGTATACTTCTGCCAGCACGATCCAGTTTGTAGCATTCAGCTTGTTTATCCGTACGGCTGCACGTGCTTCTGTTGTTGCCTGAGAAAGCAGTGCCTGGGTCTGCGAAAGATTGTGAGATGTACTACTCGTTCCGATGGCGCTTGCCAGGGATAGGCAGGTGAGAGAAAGGGTACGATGTGTATAATCGGCATAGGGGTTTAACGAGACTGCCTGAAGCGCCTTTGCATACGCGCCCCGCAGTTCACCTCGCGCTATCCTTTGATGTGATTGCGCCAGCGCTACCTCAGCGCCTACCAGGCGCGCCGTAACCGAAAGCAGTAGTATTATAGCAAGCACGGAAACGATAAAGAGGACGATAGGGAGCACCTCAAGCAGAAAATCCGTGCGATGCGCGCTCTTCTTAATAACACGCTTGACTCCCCAAGTGAACACGAGGGTTTCAACTACTGGGGCCCCCAGGACCTTAGCCAACCCAACGACGAGAGCAAGGAAGCTCACAAAGAGTACTATGGTGGATGTGTTAGCTGTTGCGGTAAAACCTCCCATAAACCAGAACAAAAGGCTTGCCAGCATCCCCAGCAGAAGCGGCGGCATACGTTGGGAAGCAGGTCCGCTCCGACTTGTCGAAAGCGTGGTGAGTCGATTGAGGGCTTGCAAAATCAACACGAGGGCTGCGATAAAGAGAAAAAGATATGCAGTCAGCCCGACGATTCCTACGGTGGTAAGCAAGTACAAGAAAGTGTTGCTCTGTTGCTCTATGGCAACTGGCGTCATGGCGGTTGTACTTACCGAATTACTTTGAGCGACAAGCGTCTGCAAAAACGTTGCCGGGCCTGACCCAAAGAGGAGGCGCAGTGGGACCGGTTCGCTATATAAAACTCGTACCGCAATAGGGAAAGTTGGTACTGGCGATTGTGTAGACGGTGCAGGAAAGACCAAAAGCCGTGCCACAGTAAGCACTGCCACCAACACCACCCCCACCATAATGGGAATGCGGTACCTAGTGAAAGCAGTGATGGTATAGGAAAAAACGAGGAGGAGGAGACCGGCCACCAGTATAGTCAGCCACAGCATGCCTGTGTTGGTAACAATGAGAAACGCAAGCTGGAGCACGATAAGCAGAAAAAAGATTACCGAGATGAAGCTGGCCGGGAGCCACACAAGGAGACGTGTTGAATACGTATATGCAACGTATAGACTGATAGTAAGCGGCAGGATACTCGCAATGGCCCAGGAGGTAGATGCAGGCGACCCAAGGATTGTCAGCATCAGTTTGTCGGTACCGGTGAGACCAGTTACCAGTTCAAAAAGGGCCACCGCAGCAACAATCGCGCCGGTGATACTCATCACCCCTAGAAGTCGCATAATCCAGGAAAGACTAATGAGTTGGTTGGACATGGCTATGAATACGAGCGCAGTAACGGTGGCTATCAGGATAGAAGGCGAGGCTGCCCCGCGCAAGGTTAGTAGGGAAGCGATTGGGTCAATGGAGAAGAGTGTTGAAGTGCCGATAACGAGCACAAAAATAATGTAAAAGGGTAACACAACCGAAGATGTGATACGTACTTGTCGTGCAAGGATGGCGCGAGTGAGAAAGGAAAGCGTAATAACGGCACCGAAGAGCGTGACCATGGCCTGCTTGAACACTTCGGAGGCTTCAGGAAACGGTGGGAAGATGGTGATAGGTGGGACAAGGATAAAACCCACCATTGCCGCATACAGAGTAAGATCGGTGAACCTGAGCAGTTTTGCCTTCACCGTTGTATCATAATACATCTGAAATGAAAATTGCGATTGTGGTAGATCATCTTGAGGAGGTAGGGGGTGTGGAGCGGTGGCTTGCGGCCATGCTAGAAGTGTGGCCGCAAGCGCATGTATTTACCCCTTTTATCAGCGCACGTGGACGCGCGAGGTGGCGTTCCCTTCGTGTGACGGTTAGTAGCTTACAGCGGTGGGTGGATTGGGGAGTAGATAGGAAACTGCTGGCCCCAATCGTACCGCTGGTAATGGGCACGTGGGATCTATCCGGATTTGATGTGGTGCTCTCCTCGCACGCCTGGTTTGCGACCAGTATAGTGGTTCCCAGGGGAGTCCCTCATGTATGTTATTGCCATACCCCGCCCCGCCTGCTGTGGGGGTATCCGACTGACAGTCCCTGGGTGAGGTCACTTCTCTTCAAAATAGTATCAGCGCCACTCCTCACCCTACTGCGCCTGAACGATTATTGGGCTGCGCAACGGGTCACCCAGTTTGTGACCAATTCACATAACGTTGGCAGAAGGATCAGGAAATTCTACCGACGGGAGGCAGAAGTAGTACCGTGCGCGTACGATGTGATGGAGACCGAGAATAATGAATTAAGAATGAAGAATGATGGGGAGAAATCTCTTATTCATCATTCGTCATTCATCATTCCAGATTCTTACTACCTGGTGGTTTCACGGCTCGTTGCGTACAAGAATGTGGATATTGCGGTGCAAGCGTGCAGTAAGCTCAGTCTCCCGCTCGTGGCGGTGGGCGATGGTCCGGAGAGAGATCGGTTAGAGCAGCTGGCGGGGCCTTCGGTACGATTTACCGGATTAGTCAGTGATGATGTACTCCGTGCGTTGTATCGTAACTGCCGCGCGGTTATCTTTCCGTGCGAGGACGACTTTGGCAACGTGCCGGTTGAGGCGATGCAGGCGGGAAAATCAGTCATCGCTTTTGGCCGCGGTGGGGTGCTGGAGACGGTTATACCTGGCAAGACCGGGGAATTTTTTACTGAGCCCACAGCGGAGTCGCTGTGCACTATTCTTACAACATTTGAACCGAAGCGGTATGCGGCTTCAACGTGCCGTAAACATGGGGAACAATTCTCCCGTAGTAGGTTTCTTGGGCATATGAGGAACATTGTGGAAGGGATAGTTGAATCGTAGTGCGTCCCGGATTTGTGCGGTAGTTCTAGAGTGGAAAAATCCTGAAGGTGCGAGTACAATGGCGCCATGTTGAAGGCGGTACTGTTGTGCGGGGGCCTTGGAACGAGACTGCACCCTCTGACACAAAAAATGCCAAAACCGCTTGTGCCGATCGCTGGCCGGCCGCTTCTTGATTACCAGTTAGTTTCTTTACAGAAAGCCAGAGTCACACATGTATATATAAATGTGCTCAGCTTTCCCGAGCAAATCCAGTCATTTGTCGGAGATGGCTCACGGTGGGGCATGAGCGTCACGTACGCAAGAGAAACCAAAGCCCTTGGCACCGCAGGGGCGCTTCGCCTGTTCTCACCGCTTCTCGATACACTGTTCTTTGTGGTGTACTCGGACGTTTTAAGCAATCTCGATTTACGAGATGTGTGTGAGCACCACCGCATACGTGGGGCAGCAGTAACTGCAGTAGTTCGAAAGACAGATCACCCAATGGATTCTGATCTTGTCCAACTGGATGATCACGGTTTTGTAACAGACATCTTTCTCAAGCCGCATCCTAGGCGCGTGCAGCAAGGTCTTGGGATGGCTGCCTGTTATGTCATGAACCCAGCTATCCTGAGCATGTTGCCCAGCTTCTATCCTGCCGATATTGTGCACGACTTTCTTACTCATCTTTGGAGGAACAAAATTTCTATTGCGACGTATCAAACCGACCGATACATACGCGATATTGGCACTCCTGATAGGTTGCAAAGGGTTGAGCGGGATATATATGAGGGGCGAGCTAGATTTACATGATTATCTCACGCACACCACTCAGAGTTAGTTTTGTCGGAGGAGGGTCAGACCTTCCTGCGTTTTACCGAAGGGAGTTTGGTGCTGTGGTGGCTACAGCCATTAGCAAGTATGTCTATATAACGGTCAATCCCAAGTTCGACGGCAAGATTCGGGTAAGTTATTCGGTAACTGAGATAGTAGATAGCCTATCGCAGCTTCGTCATGAGCTTATTCGAGAAGCATTGCGACTTGTTGGGATTCGGGGTGGCATTGAAATCACTTCTATATCGGATATTCCCTCAGAGGGTACCGGCCTTGGCTCTTCGAGTAGCTACACGGTGGGACTGTTGAACGCGCTGTGGGCGTTTAAGGGAAAACATACGTCGGCGGAAAAGCTTGCCGACGCCGCTTGTCGTATCGAGATGAAAAGGCTGAAGAAACCGATCGGCAAACAAGACCAATACACTACTGCCTACGGCGGCCTGGTGTTCATGGAGTGCTCTCCAGATGGGAGAGTAGAGGTGTATCCTATTATCTGTAAGCCGTCGACTAAACGGAAGCTTGGGGAAAGACTGCTGCTTGTGTACACAGGATTTACCCGATCAAATAAACGCATTTTACAGCAGCAGTCGGAGAACGTGCGGAGCAGTACTATGGTGAGAGAAACGACGCGCGCGATGGCCCAGTTGGCTCGCATAATGCGAGAACAAATCGAGAAAAACGATCTCTCGCGGTTTGGCGAGCTCCTGCATGAGAATTGGATGCTGAAACGCTCCCTTGCTTCTGGCGTATCAAACTCTCAGATTGATGAGTGGTATGAACGTGCACGGAAAGCGGGCGCGGAGGGAGGCAAGATAGTGGGTGCAGGGGGAGGAGGATTTTTACTCTTCTACGCGGAAAAGGAAAAACACAAAGGAATTATAAGGGCACTCCCTGGGTTACAGTATACGCCATTTCGCTTAGAGCCACAGGGAAGTAGGATTATATACGTTGGATGAATATACTTATCACTGGCGGTGCTGGCTTTATCGGTTCTCACACCGCTGATGCTTTACTGAAAGATGGCCATCAAGTGCGTGTGCTGGACGTTCTGCGCCCGCCAGTACATCCCTCCCGCCAGTGGCCGGTGTACCTCGCGCCCGCCGTAGAGAAAATTCGTGGGGACGTGCGCAAGAGAAGGGATTGGGAGAAATCCCTGGAAGGTATTGATGTAGTATTTCACTTTGCTGCGTATCAGGATTATTTACCAGACTTTGCTACCTTCTATGATGTCAACTGTACAGGCACTGCTTTACTATACCAAGTAGCGGTTATGCAGCGAATGCCTATCAAGCGCGTTATTATTGCTTCTTCGCAGGCAGTATACGGTGAGGGTCCGTACCGGTGTAGACAGCATGAGAAAGTATATCCCCCTGGGCGTGAGGGTACGGAGTTGAAAAAAGGTAATTGGGAGCCGCTTTGCCCGCATTGCAAGCGGAAATTGGAAAAACTATGGGCGAAAGAGATCGACGAGCTGCACCCCCATAATGCGTATGCGATGAGCAAGCGCGCTCAGGAGGAACTCGCGTTACAGCTGGGCACTCGCTACGATATTGAGACAGTAGTACTTCGATACTCGATTGTGCAAGGGCCAAGGCAATCACCATTCAATCCATACTCAGGTGCACTTCGGATATTTGCAATGTCAATGCGAGAAGGCAAACGGCCGCCCATCTATGAAGATGGCGCGCAGTTGCGGGATTTTGTCAACATTCATGATGTGGTCGCTGCCAACCTGCTGACTCTTACGGAGCAACATGCTGCAGGGAGCATCATGAACGTGGGGGGCGGTACGGCAGTTTCAGTCAATGCGTTGTACACGCTGGTGGCGCGGGCGGTCGGTACTACTGAAACACCTCGGAGCTCTGGCAAGATAAAGTACCGCATTGGTGACACGCGGCATGCACTATCAAATATCTCGAAACTTTCTGCTCTTGGTTGGAAGCCAACCCACACAGTCGACGAATCTGTCAACGAGTACGTTGCTTGGATTTCACAGATACCAGTAGAAGCGCAGTTTCTCAATCGGGCTCGTCGCAAAATGGAACGGCTTGGCGTTGTACAATAGGGTGGTGAGGCGGGCAACACTTTCTGTTGTAATACCGGTGTACAACGAATCGAGTCGGCTGCCACGCACGATCGAAACCTTCA
This sequence comes from uncultured Gammaproteobacteria bacterium, assembly GCA_964372495.1. GTDB lineage: Bacteria > Patescibacteriota > Microgenomatia > JAUYPR01 > JAUYPR01 > CAYJQU01. The sequence continues at coordinate 22,604 of CAYJQU010000004.1, read as the reverse complement.
AATCGTGGAAACGGTTCCCCTTAGAAGTTATCTTTGTCGATGATGGGAGCACGGATACCACCGTGTCGCTTATTCCTGATCTGCCGGGGTGGAAAGTGCTTCGACTGGGACGACACCGTGGCAAAGGTTTTGCGGTGCGGCAGGGCGTACTATCTGCACGGGGAGATCGCATCTTGTTTACCGATGCAGATTTGGCCACACCGCTTTCACAGCTCCCTCTTTTTGAGCGAGTGCTTGATAAAGGATTTGATCTGGCGATAGCATCCCGCGCTCTACCAACGTCTCGTTCAGAAAGCACCCAGTCCCGGATGCGCCAACTGGCAAGCAGCCTTTTTGGGAACCTTTCCAAGCTACTTCTTGTGTGTGGCGTATGGGATTCTCAGTGTGGGTTTAAGCTGTTTGCCGCCAAAACGGCCCGGGCCCTCTTTTCCCAGTGTACCTCAAGCACCCCGCTCTTTGACATGGAAGTGTTGCTCCTTGCGGGCAAACACAAGCTTTCCGTTGCTGAAATTGCGAGTACTTGGAGACATGATCCTGACAGTCGCCTTCGATACAACCTTGTCTCCAGTATCAAAGTCCTTGGGGAACTGCTGCGGCTGAAGTGGCATCATCGTGTCTTCTGGCCTGTGGATGTGCACGCAATACAGTTTGAGCATGTGAGGTAAGAGGGAGTGTATGGAGATATCGGTGATCATTCCTGCGTATAACGCCGAAAAGAAACTACCGAAATTGTTGTTGTCGCTCGCGCTGATTGATGCAAAGACAACGGAAGTAATCGTAGTTGACGATGCCTCAACGGACGGTACGAGGAGGCTCGTTAAAAAGTTTCCGTGGATGCGCTACGTACGGCAGCCGGAGAATCGAGGCGTTGCGGCGGCGCGCAACAGAGGAGGGAGTCTTGCTCGTGGCGAAGTACTCCTCTTTTTGGATGCGGACGTACGCTGCTTTCGCGATACCATACGTCAAGTAGTCGAAACGTATCACAGACATCCTGGCCTTGCCGCGTGTTCGGGAATTATCGCGTTACCGCCTCGTACGTATCCGTTTTTTGCGCGGTATAAAGGGATACGCACCTACGCCTACTGGATGCTGGAAAACCGCGGTGGTTCTCGCAACCAGCCTTTCGGCAACGCGTGCGGCTCGGTACGGAAAAGAGTATTCCAACGTATGGGCGGCTTTGATGAGGTGTTCCGTGGCGCGTCACTTGAAGATGCCGATTTTGGAGCTCGCCTTGTACAAAAGGGTTTTGCAGTAGGGTTTAATCCGAAGATTCGAGTAAAACACCGCTTCGAAAATTTTTTGCCGATGATGAAAAAATATATGCATCGCAGCAGAGTATGGACCCGCCTGTTTCTTGGGCACAAGTCCTTCGAAAGTGTCGGTATGACTCGGCGGGAGAGTGTGAATGGGTTGCTAGCTGGATGCGTTCTCCCTTGCTATCTCCTTTGCTTCCTATTCGCGTTGGTAGGGGTTCAACCCCGCTTGTTGCTTCAGGGGCTGCTTGTAGGGGTTCAACCGCTCACGCTTGCACACCTAATGCTCGCCCGCCGCTTTTACCTATTTGTGCATAAACAGGCAGGAGCCTGGTTTCTGGTGCGAGTTATCGGTCTCCAGCTGTTTATATATACGCTGATCTATCTATCAGCAGCGTCAGCAGCGCTTGAGGTGCTGCTGGAGCGGATGGGTTTGAAAAAGCCTCCTATTTCCTTTTAACGATATACGATCCTATTGCTAACTCGTCCACACATCCCATAAGCAGGTGTTCGATGGCATCTTGTGGGGTGTTGACGATGGGGAGGCCGTGTTTATTAAACGACGTGTTTAAGATGACAGGAATACCGGTGAGCTTCCCAAACTCTCGTATGACTTGGTAGTACAGCGGATTATCTTGTTGGTTGACGGTGTTGGGGCGGGCGGTGTTGTCGATATGAATAGCAGCGGGGATGAGCTTTGCTTTCCTGGGAAATACATCATACAGCATGGTCATAAAGGGGGAGCGTTTGCACCCCTTAAACCACCGCGGCGCTTCTTCTTCAAGTACCGACGGCGCAAACGGCATGAACCACTCGCGTTGCTTAAGTAGCGAGTTAATCCGATTCTTTATCTCAATCTTGCGAGGGTCAGCAAGGACGGAACGATACCCTAACGCTCGTGGTCCCCATTCTGCCCGCCCCTGAAACCACCCAATCACTATTCCTTTGGTGAGCCGCAAAGCTACGTATCGGGGCAGATTTGCTACCCGCCGATACGAGATGACGGTGCGATGGGATATAAGCACTTCTTGTATCTGTGCGTCTATGAACCCAACGCCCAAGTCAGCAGATTTTAAGGGTTTAACCCCTAACCTGGATTGAGGGGTTAAACCCTTAGCAACGACCAGGGCTGCGCCCACGGCCGTGCCCCCGTCGGCTGCGTTCGGGTGCACGTACAAGCTTTTGACGAGCGGCAGCTCTCGAATCCTCTGACTCATTTTTACATTAAGAAAAACACCGCCCGCACATACGAGATGCGTTGGCTTGCTCACAATGGACGATACGAACGCCACCATCTCATCTTCCAGTATCTTTTGTCCTGCCCATGCTACGTTCTCCGGACCGTACCGGTTGATAAGGTCTGTCAAAAGGCGCCCGGATGGAGTAGCCAAATAAAGCGCACGCGAGTACGTTCTGCCGGCAAGCATCATTTCGCGCCAGGCAGCCATTGGCCGAAAGCGCTTTCCGGTCCAATGGGGAGCCACAGCCAGGAGTTCTTCGTGAGCGCCCGTATGTGTGCCGTAGGCAGCCAGTCCCATTGTCTTGCCTTCTCCATCGTTGGGAGCAAACCCAAGCGCTACGGTGAGCTTTTGGTAAAACAGGCCAAGGGAAGCCTCGACCGGTACACGCAGTACCTCGGTGAGTACGCCGTTGTTTGCTTGAAAGACGGCCCCTGAGAGCCAGTTTCCGACAGCGTCCGGGCCATACCCGTCGAACACAAGGCACAGCGCAGACGGGTGTGGTTGTGTGTAATATGCAGACGCGGCATGTGACAGATGGTGTTCGACGTGGGTGACTGGAACGCGGGGTAAATCCGCGATTGTGTTGGACTTATAGATCCGAGGCAGCGCGAGGGTCCCTACTAAAAAAGGAATCCGAATTAATGTTTCAATGGGGGCCGAGAGAAGCAAACGCATCGCCAGCGCAGCAAACTGGCGCTTCTCGCGGGCTATCATGGTAAAAATGTGATAGTCGGAAAATCCTACCCCAATGGCATCAATGTCAGCATAGGCAAGCCCGCACGTTTTTAGCCCTTCGTCAATAGCAAGGGACGGAAACGCACCGTCATGTTTGATGCGCGTGAAGCGTTCCTCGGATGCAGCATAAAGAAGCTTTCCATTTTTAACCAACGCGCAGCTGTTATCGTGGATGCCAGATAGCGGATAGGTGAGTCCTAGGACTACCATTGTTAGTCGGTTTATACCATAATGATAGGCATGCTGTCTGTCCGCACGGGGGTGGCTTTTGGATTGTTGGTGGCCCTGTACATATCTGTGCGGCTTTTTAATCTCACGATTATCCCAATTGAAAATGATGAAGCCTCGTATATCTATGTTGCCCATTTGGTGCAAGAGAACTTCTCGCTCCACTGGGACGAGTCGTTTGCTCACTGGGTAATGTCCGTGCCGCCGCTGTTTGTGTGGTGGGCCGGTTTTTGGCTCGCAAGGCTTGCAGATCCTCTGGTTGCGGGTAGAGTCGCTTCGGTGACAGGAGGTGTATTGACTTTACTGGGTACTTTCTGGATTGCTCGGCGTTTATTTTCTCTGCCGGTTGCTGTTATTGCGTCACTCCTCCTTATTGTCTCGCCGTTACACCTCGACTCTGATCGGAAGGCGGTAACCGACACGCTTATGGGCGGCTGGTTTACCCTCCTTATTGCGTTGCTTGTACAAATGGCCCGGGATGCCCGCTGGACATGGTCTGTGTTAGCAGGGACTGCTCTTGCCCTTTCCTCCTGGACGAAGCAGACGGGGCTCCTTGGATTTACCGCACTGCCCCTGGCATTTCTCTTCCTCCCATGGCGTGACCTTGCTGTAGTACACAAAGGTGTGTATGCGAAGGTAGTACCTCTTGGAGTACTGCTCGTGACCGCTGCCGGCCTGGCATATTTTCTCATCGCACTCCAGGGGATTTCACCCAAACTTTCGACCTTGCAGCAGCGCACCAGTGGCATAGTGACTGGAGTTGGGGGGAAGTCGCTGCTGGATGACCCACTTGTCAACGCGAGGGTGAATATTCCCAATACACTTGAGATATTTTGGAAATACTACTCGCTGCCAGCAATCTTCGTATATGTGGTAGGCCTTGGGTACGCTGTCTTCAGGCGCCACGAGCCGTCGCTTGCACTGGCAATCAGTTTCGTATGGCTCCTTACGCCCATTATCTTTTTAGGGTTGCCGTATGGTTCAAAATATGTGTACTTTGCAACGGTGCCGTTTCTTGTGAGTTTGGCATTTTTTTGCTGGCAGCTACCAGCTTGGATCAAACAACGCTTTACGTTGTCGGTGACAGCCGCGCGGATACTCTTGATAGGAGTCGTGGTTACTCCACTGCTGCTTACAGTACGCATGCTGCTTGTTGACCCCATCGATCCTCAGATGTATCACGTGGACAATCGATACTATTTCGATGGATCTGGATACGGGGTGCCGGAGTTGATAGCCGCAATTAAGCAAAAGAAAAAACAATATCCTCATGCAGAACTGGTGGTTCTTGCTGAGGGAATATCGGGTCACTTATGGCACACCTTGTCGGTATATTTTTGGAAAGATCCCCAGATAAAGGTTGTGGCGTTTGAAAGGTCTCTTAACTTCCTCAAGACCGAAGGTGAAATTGAGGACTATCTTATACGTACAGTCGGTCAGGCCAAAACAAAACTGCCCGAGGGCAGCAGATTATTTCTCGCAACCAATGGGAATTTGTCGCGAAAGCTAAATCAGGAAGGGATAACACTCGTTGTGTCTACCGCAAAACCGCCACCTCCTGAGCCGAACTTCTGGCGCGATGTACAATATGTTGATTACGCCCAGTACAAAGGGTTCCATGTGGACTTGTATGAAGTGAAGTAAGTCAAGAGCTCACCCTTTTAATTTTTATTTCGTTCATAGATATATACCTTTGGGAGTATCTCTTGCTTGAGAGTGTACTGTTGATGGATGTAATCAAGCACGTGCGGTACGTACACTACATTAAACTTCTCCCAGATATTGTCTGCAAACTCGACGATGATGCGCGGTTGGTGCTTCTCTAGGTCCTCAATAATTTCTTTGTTAAGATCTATTGTTGCCAGCATGGGGCCGTTATACTCGGTGTACCGTGAGGCGGGCACGCGCCTGGAATACCAGTATATCTCTGGCTCTGTACAGCAGACAAAGATACGCTCATCCCCGCGGGTGTTGGCTTGCAACCATGCTACTACTGGTCGGTACGAAACATCTGAGCCACGATCTTTTTGTACATGCGGTATGAGATTAGTGAGGAGCGGAATGAGGGTAATGAGGAAAATACCTGCGAAGAGTTTTAATGCTTTGCCTTGTGCGAGTACATACGCGGTCACCAACGCCAGAAAAGGAAGAGCCATTTGGGCGTACTGCACCCAGACGTGGGGATAGAGAAAAAGTGACCCACCTGCCAGCCCAGCCAGAAGTAAGAGATGGGGAAACCCTTCTTTGGAGGAGAGTAGCGGCCTCACCAGCTTCAGGTAGGGTATAAGCATCAGGTAGAGCGCAAACTGCACAAGATTCTTCGGTGGTCCTGTGGTTAGAAACGTAATGGTGCCGTACGTATTCGTATTGGTGGTCGCGACACCTTCGGTTACTACGTATTGAATAAAGGTGGCCAGTTCTCCCCGTTGTGCATAGAGCAAGAAGATGAGCGCAATGGGGAGTACGTAGCCTAGACTAAGCCAACATGCGTGTTTTAGTTGACACCCCCGGGGTGTCAATTTTGGTACCAGGAGTATTGCGAGCAAAGCAAGGAAGTAGAAAATAGCAGGCTGTTTAAAGAGGCTGGCGATTCCTAGAGCGATTCCAGCAAGGAACCATAGAAGTACTGGTATTATCATGTGTTTGGTTCGAGGTTGGCTGGTATGGCATACAAAGTATGTTGACAGGAGTGCGAGCGCTGGTATTGGCGTGTGAAACCAGAATATATTTTTTGCCCAAAAGATATGCCAGAAAGTAAAAATGAGGGTTGCAAGTATCGCCACCGCTTTCTTTGTGGCGAAAAGTGTACGGGCGGTTGTGTATACAAGGAGAGTGCTCAGGATTATGGTGCCTACCCACATGGCGTGGTAGGGAAAAACGAGATCCTGGGAGAATCTCCCAATCCAGGCAGCCAGATATGGGATGGCCGGGGGATAGTGGAGATAGAAATCCACATACGGCCGTAGCCCCTGATGAATCAGCTGACCGTACAGCGCTACATTTCCCTGGACGAGAAACAACAGATTAAAATGCACCAGGAGTTGGAAACTGATTGTTCCCAAAAGGAATAGTAATGCTATTTTTTGCTTTTGCATTTTGGACTAGTTGCTCTCCCATATAGTAATAGTCGGTGACACTGAATGCACTATGCGGTAGTTTGTAAAGAGGAACTGCTCAAACTGTGGTAAGAAGAAGCTGGCTGTTTTTTTCTTTACCCCGTAGTCTTCCCCATAAATAATCGGGTCGTTTAGTGCAATATCGAAATAGGTTGGGGAATACACAATAATCCGCGGTGATTTTTGAGCAAGTTCTTGGGTGAGCTGCACGTCGACATTGAAACGAGTGTACAGTTCGCTAAAGTGAATAAAGCGGGAGGCGGGTATGCGGTTAGCATAAAGATAAAATGCTGGGTTACCACAGCAGATAAAGAGCGGTTCTTCTTGCGACGTGTTCTGCAGAATCCAACGGGTGACCGCGTCGTTTATGGTGGCTTGTGAATGCAGGCGGGGAAGTTGGGAAAGGAGTCGGGCTACTTGGGGTGTCAGGGTCAGCACGAAAAGGAGCAGTACCAATTCGATGAGTAAGCCGCGAATAAAGGTCAAAGGTCTACCCCGAAACGTCCACACAAGAACCATGGCTGTCATCGCAGCAAGTGGCGGAACTGAAAGCTGTGCATAGGTATGGGTCACCTGGGGATAGAGAAAAGAGACAGTTCCCAGAAGGGAAAGCAAAAGCAGCATACCAAATTGCCGCGCCCGCGGCGCATACCTTAATAGTACTATAAATGGTAGCACTATAACAAAGAGACTCAGTTGAAGCAGGGTAGAGATCCGAGGCGGAGCGATGAAAAGACCAAAATACTCTTGATTGTACGTTTGCAGCGCAGACGCTTCAAAAACTACCTGGCGGATAAAATCAGGGAATGCCCCTTTTGCAATAAAGTATGAGGACAGTAGGAGTAGGGGTATGGCAGCGCCCGCAAGAAATAATACTCCGGCTTTGACTTTAATCCGCCAGCTGGCGGATTGAGTTTTGAACATAAGCCACCCGGCGTACAGAGGTAAGAACACAACCGCAGTTTGTTTGAAAAGTATAGACACACCCGCCGCTACCCCAGCGGCTGCTATGTTCAATATATCAGTATATTGAACATAGCCTCTGGTACGTAGTAAGAAATAGGTAACGAGAGTGTTGGTAAATAGGATAGGATCATGGAACCACACGGTATTTTTTGCCCAGAAGATATGCCAGAAGGTAAAAATGAGTGCGGCTATGGAGGCTCCTATTTGAGAAACGTGTACCTTCAGCAAGTGGAAGAGTAGTGTGAGCGTTGCAGCAAAGGTTGCGAGCCATATGACCCGAAAGGCTAAAACTGAGTCATTGGTGGTTACGTTGGCAATAAGAGAAGCAAGAAGGGGCAATCCTTGCGTATGCTGGTCCCAGTAGTCGCGGTGCGGTACCCAGCCGTGCGAGATCAACCAGGAAAATATGACCGTTTCCCCCCAAACAAATGGAAACACAAAGTGAACGGCAGTGTAGAGTGCTATAAGAAGTCCCAGGAAGATAGCAGGTCGCACACCGAGGATATTACCACACCACATGGTATCATATGCGGATTGTGAGACTCATTGGGCTGTTCCTCCTATTAGTTATGCTGTTCCCGAGCCGGGTACATGCTACGGTGGATCCGTTATCGTTTCCGAACAATCGCGTTGGGGTACACATCATAAACCCGGTGCCAGAAGAAATTTCGCATGCGGTACGCCTTGTTAACTCTACAGGAGGTGATTGGGGATACGTGACGGTGGTGATTCAAGAGGAGGACAGAAATACACAAAAGTGGCAGTCGTTTTTTGACGAGTTGCGTCGTGCGCATCTGATTCCCCTCGTTCGCATTGCAACGAGGACGGAGACAGCGTATTGGACCCGGCCAGAAGAAGCACAACTTGGCCAGTGGGCACGGTTTCTGCATGAGTTGAACTGGCCGACCAAAAACCGCTACGTCATTATCTATAATGAGCCGAATCATGGCAATGAGTGGGGTGGTCGGGTGGACCCAAGAAATTATGCGCGGATACTTAAAAGGGCAGTAGAGGAGTTTAAAAAGTACTCGAAAGATTTCTTTGTAATGAACGCCGGTTTCGACGCGTCTACCCCGCACGAGCCTCCTTTATTTGCCGACGAGGAGTGGTTTTTAAAGCAGATGAATGAGGAGGTTCCCGGCCTACTGACCATGTTGGACGGATGGGTATCACATTCCTACCCGAATCCTAATTTTGCTGGGTCGCCGTATGATCGAGGACGCGGAACGGTAGGCACATTTCTTTGGGAGTTAGAACTCATCAAGAAGATAGGAGTGACTGCGACACTGCCCGTATTTATTACCGAAACGGGATGGCAGCACGCAGAGGGTATTACCTACGATCGTTCGCTGCCTTCTTCAGAGAATGTGGGGCAGTTTCTGTCGTACGCGTTTGCAAACGTGTGGAATCATCCGCAAGTTGCCGCGGTCACGCCGTTTGTACTGACCTACCCGCACCCTCCTTTTGAGCGCTTTTCATTCAGGAGAGTGCTCGGCACCCAAGATCCGCCCTTTTATCCTCAGTATGATGCTGTCGCGTCCATCCCCAAACAGTCAGGGTTGCCTGCACAACAATTCAAGGCGGAGGTAGTAGACGTGCAGGTTGATAGGACTCTCGTATTGGGAGAGCTGTACACTGTCTCGTTGATAGTTAAGAACGTGGGTCAGTCTATTTGGGGAGAGCGAGGGTCGATTCGCATGGTGCTTTCAAGTGACCCGGCAAGTTTTACCGCGGAGGCTCTGCTTTCACCGGAGCAGCCGATTGAGCCGGGGGGTGCTGGGAAGTTTATACTGCAAGTGCGACCGGGAGCGATAGGTACGTTCACCCTACACCTCATGCCGTTTTATGGGGATACACCCTTTGACCAAGAACCGCTTGCCTATACGGTGACAGTGAAACCGCCGGTGATGGTGAAGAGTTTTGCAACGCTGCGGTTCAAGGATGCCCATGCGGGCGATTATGAATTGGCAGTCTCTGATTGGCAAGGGAAGGTAGTTGCTACCCTCCCCGTAGTCCTGGACAGAGATGGACAAAGCGGCCTCCACAAAATACAACACATGGTGCCAGATGAGGAGTATATCTTTACGCTGAGAAAGGATTGGTATAAACCAAAGCGCATTACTGCTATCGCCCGTAGCGGGATGACGGTGATTGATTTCGGAGAACTTGAGCCTGATTTACTCCGGGCGCTAATGCATCCTGCACAACTTTGGAAACTATCGCCATTTAGCACATGAAGGTGCTGCTCTACAGCCCGGTGTCTCTATCCTATAGGGGCGGTGTTGAACTTTATTTTGAACACATGGCGTCTTGGCTACGTCAGCGAGCCGGCGATGAGGTGCACATTGTCTGCGGCAACCTCTGTCAAGCTAATAGGGGTTTCTCGTATCAGGAGATTTGTTTCTATAAAGCCTGGCGTCTACTCATTCCGTCGCTTGCATCCTGCAAAACCCTGTACAAGGAGTTTCTATGGGCGGACGTTGTGTATCTCTCATATGGATTTTTTGGCCAGGACCTTTTGATGCTTCTACTCAAACTGGTTACCAAGAAACGGGTTATTGCGGGAATACATGCGCCCTTGTTCCATGACGATGTCTTACATAACCTAGGGGTACGTTTTCTAGGAAGGCTGACACTGCCGCTGTTTGACGGCGTGCACCTACTCTCGAAAAGGTATCAGCCGGTGTTATCCCGGTGGGGTGTGCGTCGCTCTACGGTTATTCCGTGTGGTATCGATATTGCCACCTTTCGGAGAACTAAACCGTCTGCCCGCCAGAGACGCACGATACTCTTTGTTGGGCGGCTGGAAAAGCAAAAAGGGGCGGATCTCTTGCTTGAGATCATTCCGCGGTTGCCAGAGTTCCAATTCCTGGTTGTTGGAGATGGTTCGTATCGGCGGCAGTTAGCAGCAGTTGCACAGCGCGTAAAGAACCTGTCCCTTGCAGGAGCTCTTCCCTATGAGGAGCTTCCAGATATGTACGCGCGAGCAGGCGTGCTCCTATTTCCGTCACGCGCGGAAACGTCGCCGGCTGTGCTCTTTGAGGCACTTGCCGTGGGTCTGCCTGTGCTTGCGTCGCCGATCGCGGAGACGAAGGAGATTCTTGGGAGGGAAGGTTTTTATGTGCGAGATTTTGAGGTTAAACACTGGGTACAGAAAATACGACAAGTACTCTCCACCCAATCTGAAAACCATGCCGCATGGCTGAAGAGAAGGCTAGGAATGCGCCGGAGGTCGGAACGCTTTGCCTTTCAGCTGCTGCTAGGCAAGCTGCGTGATACACTGTTGGCGTGAGCACGATCATAAAGAAAGTCTTCCTTTCTCTTACCGCAACGGCGGGGTTGCTACTCCTTATTGAGGTAGCCTTATGGGCGTACTTTGCAGGGAAGGATATCCCATGGGGTCCGTCAGTCAAGTGGTACCAGGCCAAGTACTACAAGTTGAACTCTCTCTCGTTTCGCGATCGCGAGCATAGCAAAGAGAAGCCGCCAAACACATGGCGGATAGTGGTCTTGGGCGATTCGTTCAGCTTTCCAGCAAACCTGCGCCGTCTGCAAGATGGCTATGTGTACCAATTGGAACAGAAGTTGAATGCGCGCAGACCCACCATGCCGATTGAGGTTATCAATGTAGCCAAAACAGGGTTTAATACGATAGATCAGAAGGAGATCCTCACTGGGTTGGCATTATCTTACCGCCCTGATGTGGTGTTGGTTGGGTATGTACTCAACGATGCTGATCCCAACCGCGCGCCCACACACCTTGTGCCCCCTATGGGGGACTCTCTCTCAGAGGAACTTGCGCACGCGCGTCAGGCAGTGCAGAAAGCTTTTCTTGAGGGCAATTGGGAATGGCTGCGATCGTATATAAAGCTGCGCTCTTACACCTACTCCTTTGTGGATATCCGTTTTGGGATGCTCGCAGGTAGGGTGAAGGGCAGCAACAACTGGTTTGAGCAGGAAACGAAGCGACTGTATACCGAAAGTCAATTGGGTGAGCAGAGGAAGGTAATTAAAAGCCTCGTGGAGGCAGCTGGCGCACAGCATGCTACGACGGGCGCGGTGCTCCTTCCGTATTTTTACAAGCTTCGCCAGACTCCATTTGCTCATGAACACCGAGTCATACAGGAAGCGTTTGAGCAGTCTAACGCTTTGGTACTTGATTTGTATCCTGTGTTTAGCTCTATGGACGAAGCAGAACTGGTTCTCGGATGGTGGGATCCACACCCGAATGAACGTGCTCATGCACTAGCCGCGGATGCCGTAGTACAGTGGTTGGTAGAGAAAGGGCTGGTACCTTGAGTTTGTATCTTGTTATTTGTGATGTATGAGAATCCTTGTTTGTCCTGCTCATTTCACTATTGGTGAGGGGAGTGGGAGCGAGTCTGAAACGGCTGTCAAAATTATCAAGGTACTATCTCGATTTGCCGATGTTACTGTAGTGGTCGGTGTGAAAACGGGGAAGGTCGAACTCCCCACAAATGTGAGGCTGATCACGCTTTACAAAGGACAGAGATTTAATCCCTCACCCTTCAACCGTTATAAATTCCTCTACGACTGCGTCAAAACCGCCGACACTTTACTCAAGGGGGCATCCATTAAAGGCCAGGCCTTTAATCTTGGCGCTTCTGGTTCCGCATTTGATGTGCTCTATAACATGTTTCCCTTTGATCGATACCATCCAAACTTTTTCTCCTTGCGGCTCCCCGGCCATCTCCCCATCATTGCCGGGCCTCTCACCGTACCCCACAATCTCCTCAAATTTAGCGATGAAGCACTCGGCTTTGCCTCCATCTCCAGAAGTGATTCAGGCGCACCATTCGGCATGTGGGCGGCCAGCATGCGGGGGTTGGCGACAGTGTGCGTGGCTCGACTCGCGCGCCCGGCGACCACCTGCCTATTTCAGCAAAGCGCCAAACACATAGATACTATCATTGCCGAGAGTCAAGCCGCTAAAAACTATTACAACCGCTTCATCTCCAGAGATAAAATATCGGTCGTATATAACCATCTTGAACTTGAATACTACCCGTATCACAGGCCGAATGTTCATAGGAATGCGATAGCGGCGGTGGGTAACCTGATTGCACGCAAAGGGGTTGATCGAATCTTGCGGGCGCTTGTTTCCGTCAGCCAAGGGAATGACCCACTTCAATTGCTGGTCATCGGCAGTGGGCCTATGGAGCAAAATCTCAAAAGGCAGGCCGCAGCGTTGGGAGTGCTACAGCATATACGCTTTCTTGGGCGTGTTCCCAAGGAGCAATTACCTTCCGTACTGTCCTCATGTGCGCTTCTGGTAAGCGCAAGCTATGAGGAGGCTTTTGCCAATACAGTACTTGAGGCTATGGCGCTTGGTATCCCAGTAGTTGCATATGAGACAGCAAGTATTCGGGAAATTATCGACAGCGGCGAGGATGGTTTTGTAGTAGCACAAGACAACGAGCAGGAGTTTTGTCGTAGGATTCAATTATTACTCAGTAATTCATCATTGCGTCTTCGCTTTGGGATAATGGGAAGGAAAAAGGTTGAGCAGCAGTTTTCGGAGAAAGCCGCGACCAAGACGTGGCAATCCATTTTTGAGAGAATACATCCGTGATTGTGCTACTGCTGCGAATACTACGCAGTCAATTGGTACAGGGGAGCGCCCTGACGCTTGGCAGTTCTATTGGTCTGAATGTATTGAATTACCTCTATACACTGGCAATGGGACGTATTTTAGGACACGGCCCGTTTGGTGTGCTTTCTGCGGCGTTTGCGCTTTTTTGGCTTCTGGTTTCAGCTCCGACCGCGGCGATCTCACTCACGGTCACAAAATGGTCTGCCTCACACGAGCGTCCTGAGCAGCTGGCAGGTCTTGGGTGGGAACTGTATCACAAGCTCTTGTTTATCTTAGTGGGCGTGTTGACTGTGCTAACGGTTCTCCATCTTGCAATGGGTATACCGACGTTTCAGACGCTTCTTTTTGTTTCGGTTTCCACTGTGTTCTACTGCTTTTTGGCGGTCAATACCGGGATTCTCTCTGGCCTTCGTGCGTTTTCCTGGTTGGGCGCGCTGGCACTGCTGATGGGTGTGGTGAAATTGACACTGGCGCTGTGGCTGGTATTCTTCTTGGGCTGGGGAGTTCCTGGAGCCCTTGTGGCTATTGCAATTTCTATCATTGTTTCGTGGAGTGCCTCATTCTGGCCGCTGCGTCAGTTCTTACGCATCAAACGGCCGTTTTCACCCATAGATTGGGGACCGCTGCTTTCCTATTTGGGGCCAGTATTTGTAGTGACGCTTGCGGCAACTGCATTTATGACTCTGGATATACTGGCGGTCAAATGGTTTTTGCCGCTGGAGGATGTGGGACTATATGCGGCAGTCATGTCCATAGCACGACTCATCTTTTTTACTGCGTCTCCTGTGGCTGCCGTGTTGTTTCCACTAGTTGTTGCGCGACGCCAGAGTGCAACCCGCTATCAGCATCTGTTTTTCTTTGCGCTTGTAACGACTCTTGGTGCATGCGCCCTGTTCTTGATTGGCTTCTCAAGTGTCCCAAACCTGATTGCCACACTGTTATATGGCGTAAAGTACCCTCATGCAGCCCAGTATCTGCTTTTCGCAGGAGGGATTGTCAGTATGTATACACTCGTTTGGCTCTTTATGACGTATCTTCTGTCGCTTCACCATACGCGCTTTATTTTTTGGCCGTTTTTGGCAATCATGGGGCAGGCGCTCCTTCTTGCTCTATTTCACCAAAATCTTGTGCAGGTACTCCAGATGACGGGCCTCGTGCTGGCCGCACTGTTGGTTATTTTGGGGTATTATGTGGCGCGCAGTTTTCAGAAAGGTAGTGTGGTATGAACGCACGTGATTATTATGAACATGATGCAGCCAAAACCCATATGGTGCCTGCGCACGCGCGGGTCCGGCAAAGACGAATTGTTGAGTTGGTGGGAAGTAGCCAAAAAGTACTCGATGTTGGGGCAGGAGAAGGCAAGATAGCGCTTTCTGTTATGCAGGCAGGTAACACTGTAGTGGGGGTTGATATCGCACAGGGAAATGTCGAGAAACTTGCCAAACGTGGGATTGAAGCATATAGAGTAGATGCCGAGAAGGAGAAGCTTCCCTTTAAAAACGGTACGTTTGATGTGGTTGTAGCCGGTGAGATTATAGAGCATTTGTTTGATCCATTCACTTTTCTTGCCGAGTGCGCGCGGGTGATGAAAAAAGGCGGTCGTATTATCGTCACGACGCCCAATCTTGCCTCTTTGGGCCGGCGCTTTCTTTTATTAGTGGGGAAGAACCCGTACATCGATCCATGGGCAGAGCCTGGCGGGATTGGGGGGCATGTGCGGTACTATGTACCAGAAACACTACGGGAGCTTTTGCGGCGGGCAGGATTCACTGTGGAGCAGGTGGAGGCGGATATCGTAAAGTTTGATGTGTCTGGAAAAAGGTATAGTACAATGCTTGCCAAACTGTTCCCTTCCTTGGGCTGGGAGTTGATTGCAGTAGGAAGAAAGTGATAATGTACTCTCGTGAGCTTGCCCACTTCACTGACTGTCGGCGTGTGCGTCCACAACGAGGCAGATAATCTTCCATATCTTTTTGATGCACTGATCGACCAGCAAATGCCACCCAGGAGCACTCTTGCCGAGATTATCGTTGTTGCCTCAGGTTGTACAGATGATAGTGTTGCTATCCTCCGTAGGAGGCGCTACCGTGATCCACGCATTAAGCTGTATGGAGAGAACACCCGCCGTGGCAAGGTGTCAGCGGTCAATACCATCCTCAAGCGCGCAACTGGTGACTGCATCGTGTTGATATCGGCAGACACTATACCCGAGGAACACGCTGTTGAAAGACTCCTTGCGCCCTTTAAAGATCCCCAAGTAGGCATCACCGGCGCCCATCCGGTTCCAGTTGACGACCCTTCTACCTTTATGGGGTTTGTGACTCATTTGCAATGGGAGCTTCACCACGTGCTGGCGAGCAAGCATCCGAAACTAGGAGAGATGATCGCGTTTCGCAATGTATGGAGGCCCCTACTGATTCCGTCTGATACTGTACATGATGAGGCGTATCTAGAGATTTTCTTTCGCTCGCGCGGCTACAAGGCGGTGTATGTGCCAGATGCCATTGTGTACAATAAGGGGCCGGAAACGGTCCGCGAATTTATCCAGCGCCGGCGTAATATCACGGCTGGGTTTGTCCAGCTGTGGGAGCGATACAACTATCGTCCAGGGACGTCAGTTACTATTTCAGATGCGCTTACGTTTATTATTTCAATGATACGCAGGCACCCAATGAAGACACACTGGGTGCTGGCGGGAGCCTTTCTGCAGCACCTGGCCGCTACCCTTGGGAGTCGCGATTGGGCACATGGAGTGGAACATCCGCATATATGGGAAATCACAAGATCGAGCAAGAAGCTTCTGGGTGTTAGAAACAAGGCATGGACGGTGTCGAAAGCGCTTCCTGCGCCTATGGAAGGTTAATATTCCCTTTGGACGGTACTACAACTCGTATTGCCACTTCTGAAGACCTTATACTCACCAGGCTGTTAGCGTGGGTGCGCTCCGGTGTTGCGCTCAAGATTCTGTCCTGGGCGCTTATGGGCCTCCTGTTGTGGATTGCGGTGCTGTATTCCATAGCGGTTCCCGGCGATCCAGATTTAGGATGGCACCATCGGTATGGTGAGTACTTCTTAAAAACAGGCAAGGTGGTGGACGTGGATATTTTCAACCACGCCAATTGGGGGCAGGCAGGAAGCTCCAATGCGTGGCTTATGGAGGTACTCCACGTGTTGCTATATAACAGCACCGGCTTTTGGGGTTTGATTGTACTTTCCTCAGTTACGGTGCTTGCTACCTACCTGCTCCCCCTCACGCTCGTTCCTGGCACGAGCTTAGGGAAGCTCATTGCCGTGCCGCTTGCCATGTTTATCTCCTGGCCGGTGTTGATGTTTGGCCAGCGGCCACAAAACTTTACGATTTTTGGCATTTCGGCAGTGTTTACCCTGCTTTTACTCTATCGGAACCGGGGATACCAGTGGGTTCTCTATTTCCTACCGCCGCTCTTTTTACTCTGGGTGAACATCCATGGCGGATTTCTCGCCGGCTATGGCATGTTTGGTATCTTCATTGCGATTGAGGCGGCACGCAGTTTTCTTAAATGGATAGGATTTCTCATTCCATATGTCACGACAGGTCCAATCCTTACTCGACGCTCCCTCATGATCCTTGTGGGTTTCTTCGTCCTGTCGTTTATCGCAGGGCTTATCAAGCCGGGTGGGGGAAGTGCGTTCAGCGTCATTATTACGCTCTTCGGGCTTGTACGCCAAGTGCTACTGCCGTCACAAGCTGCTGCGGAAGCTGCAGAAGGAGGTGTTACTCGTGTCACCGTGCTTGAATGGATGCCAATTGCTTACCATACCGCGTTTGGCTATTTCTATATGGCGTCTGTGGTCATCATGGTGTTGTTTTTACTTATTCTCCGTCGCCGCATTACGGTTACTGAAGTACTGATTGTAGTCGTTTTTGGATATATGGCATCTACAGCCCGAAGACACTTACCACTTTTTGGTGTTGTCTCACTTCCCGTACTCGTGGCACAGCTTTCTGCTTTTAGATCACTCGGGATAAGTCGGCTCTGGAAGACTGTGGGGTTGACTATTATAGTGGTGGGTGCATTGTGGATGCTGGTGCCGGCGACAAGAGGGCGTTTGGCCGCGGTCGCTTCTCGGGTTGGCAGTGAGCAAGCGTACTTTACGAGTTGGGGGTATCCCTACCAGGCGGTAACCTGGGTAAAAAAGAATCGCGACATTATTGAAAATGCCCCGCTGCCCAAGGTAGATCTAGCACAGGACGTTACGGGATCGCGCAACGCGAAGTTTAGTCAGCCATTACCTGACGGGCCACTTATGTTCAATTATTACGATTGGGGAGGGTACCTCATTTGGCAAATGCCGGAGTATCCGGTGTTCATGGATGGTAGGATCCCCGGGTCTAAAGCATATTTGAATTATCAAGGCATGGTCCTAGGCGCGCCCAAGTGGGATGAGGCGATGGATGCGTACGGAGTTTCGTGGACATTGTTACCTCCGGCGGCACAGGTCAATCGCGAGCTGGAGAGACACCCGAGCTGGAAACGCGTCTATGGTGATGAACGCGCGGTCATTTACGTGAGGACTACGCTCCCTCCTGAAAAGATAAGTTCTTCCTCCTCGTAACCTGCGGAGGATGATACAATCACCGAATAGAAAATCCTAAATACTAAAGCTCAAATAGGATTTATTTGGTTATTGTAATTTGTGATTTCATGAGAATACTAATCACTGGTATTACTGGCCTCATTGGGTCCCACCTTGCTGAATTTCTTGTGACAGAGGAGCATACAGTATACGGTATTGTCCGAACACGCGGCAATACCCAAAACATTTCCCATCTAAAAAAAGCGAGGATTATCGAAGGGGATGTGGAGGATGCCGAAGCGGTGCGTAGCGCGCTGCGTACGAGCGATCCTGAAATCATATTCCACTTGGCGGCGCAATCCTATCCCAATGCCTCATGGGAAGCGCCACTTAAAACCCTTACTATAAACATTGCGAGCACCGTGCACATTCTTGAGAATGTGCGGAAAGCTGCGCCAGAAGCAAAAGTGCTTATAGCGTGCTCGGCCGCCGAGTATGGGAGTAGAGGTGAGGGGTACCCTTTGAAAGGCCAGGCCTTCAATCCCGGGGATCGAATTATGGAGGATGCGGCGCTGCGGCCGGTGCATCCGTATGGGGTGTCGAAGGTGGCGCAGGAACTCCTAGGGCATCAATACTTCACGAATTTTGGCATACGAACGTATTTGCCGCGCTTTTTCAATCAGGCTGGTCCACGGCAAGGGGATCGAACCGCGCTTCAGAGCTGGGCGAAGCAAATAGTAGAGATCGAAAGAGAGAATAATGAATTACGAATGATGAATGATAGGAAAATTAAAGTAGGGAATCTTGAGACGGTGCGGGATTTCCTGGATGTGCGGGATGGGGTGCGTGCCATGTGGGCGCTAGTCACAAAGGGAAAACCGGGTGAGCCGTATAATGTTTGCTCTGGCAAAGGATACAGGATGGGGGAGCTTCTCGAAACACTTCTGTCGCTCGCCAGGTTCCCAGTCATGGCCGAAGTGGATATAAGAAGGCTGCGGCTTGCAGATGAGCCACGTATTGTGGGCAACCACGATAAATTAACGAAAGATACGGAGTGGAAACCAGCGATTCCGATTGAGGAAACCCTCAAGTCGATACTGGAGTACTGGAGACATCAGAATTTCTCATGAGTAGGTTAGTAGCTCTAGGAATTGTAGGTCTCATTAGTGCCTACACTCTCGTGCCGCTTACCAATTCCGGTATGCTCGTCTCGGATGACGGGATGGCGCACCTTGCGCGCACGAGAAGTCTTGCCACTGCGCTCAAGCAGGGGATGTTGCTACCGAGGTGGGCTCCCGATTTAAACTTTGGCTATGGTTCTCCTGTTTTCTCCTACAACTGGCTCGTGCCGTATTACGTGGCTGCTTTAGGGGTACTAGCCGGCCTGGGAGAAGTTGAGAGTTTCAAGGTGACAATGGGACTAGGATTTGTCCTTTCTGCACTGATGAGTTATCTATGGTTGAGAGGCAGGTACGGGAGACTTGGCGGACTAATTGGTTCGACCCTCTACACGCTTGCGCCGTATCGGTTGATGAACGTGTATGAGCGAGGCACGCCAGGTGAGGTATGGGTGGCTCTATTCCCACCGCTTATTTTATGGTTGACGGATGTACATAGTATAAAAAAGTGGCGTATGGTGCTGCTGCCGCTTCTGTGGGCTGGCATGTTCCTCACCCATAGCGTAGTGGGAATGCTTCTGACGCCTATGATTCTCTTGTTATCATGTTTTAAAACATTAAAAAGTGTTTATCCGGACTGGCAATCAAGCGTTGCAGCATGCCTTTTAGGAGCAATGATTGCTGCATTTAATTGGTTTCCCGCGGCGTTTGAAGCGCCGTACCTGACTAATGTCGGAGACTATTTTTTATCTGTATCCCCTGATATCCATCGTGCGGCGGCTCTTCAATCTATTTCAGGACTGGCCGACAGCGACATTACTCGTTTGCTTACCGTCGGTCCTCGCTCCCTGGCAGTTGGCTGGGCCCTGCCAGTGGTTCTTCTTATTGCCATGCGGAGCTGGAAGCGGTTGGGGAGATACGGGAACGTGGGGCTGGGAATTATAGCTTTTTGTTTTCTTCTCATGTCTCCATTGGGTACGCCGATTTGGAAGCTGCCGCCACTGACGTATGTCATCTATCCTTGGAGGCTCGTGCAGATCGTGCTTATGGTCGGCGGATTCTTCGGTGCGCGTCTGATCAGTGCTGTTAGTAAGAAGCGAGTTCTTGCCACAACCCTTGTGTTCCTAGCCCTGCTGTCTGCGATACAGGTACTTTCGGTGCGCCCGCATCTAAAAGAGCTTTCTCCAGATTGGTTTGCCACTACACCTGCAGATGTGATTGGAGAATATTTGCCCAAAGGCACTACCCTTGCAGATCTTAGACAAAGAAACGGTCCTCAGGAGGTTCCATCAGCGTGGCGTGAGGAGACGCCGGTTCGCCGCGCGGGGATCGTGCTGTCACTCGCAGGTCTTGCATTCCTACCGCTGTATATTTTTGGCATTGACACGCCGAAGGAGCGTTTCATATACTAGGCCAGGTGAAAGAAACACTACTGACACTGTCCCGATCGCTTCTCTCCTGGGGAGTAGCGATTACTGCTTTTCTTGTCCCATTAACGTATTCTGGCGCGACGGTTGATCTCTTTGATTTCCCCAAACAAATAGTCCTGTATACCGCGGTACTACTTCTGCTTGCGGCGTGGCTGACACGCATGTGGATCGAGGGCGAGGTGCACTTGACCAAGACTCCTATCGATCTGCCCCTGCTTCTCTTTACGGCAATTGCGGTTATCAGCACGATTCTCTCGTTTAACCAAATAGGCTTCACAGGCATCACCGGATTCTTCGGCCGTTTCCATGGCGGGCTTGCTTCACTTATCAGCCTAACGCTTCTATATTACATCACGGTCAATAATATCAAGACGCGGCCTGAGATCACCCGGGTGATCTGGGCCCTCGTACTTGCCGGCGGCGTCTTGGCGTTGGTAGGACTGATGCAGGCGCTGGGCGTACCGCTGTTCCCTGGAGAGGAGGCGCGGGGCCGCACGTTTACACCGGCGGGAAATCTCCAGGCGCTTTCGGTCTACTTGAGTGTGAGTGTGATTGTGGCTCTCGGTCTCCTTATAAACAGGAGCGACATTCCTGCCAAAGAGTTTCCTGTACATAGCGAAACGACTCCCGTTAAACGCGGGCGGGGGAGACCTCCCAAGTATGAAGCATTCACCCCTGCCATACCGCTCGCGTTACTGCGTAGGGGGCTCGGTAAGTTAAAGGATACGTTGCGTTCTGGAAATCCAGAGGGGAGTGCTGCTTTTGCGCAGACACTGCAACTGCCAAAGGCTCGTGTGGTACTGGTTCCACTTTTGGCGCTTATGGGTGCAGAACTTATCTTCCTCAACATAACCGCAGGGTGGGTGACGCTGGTGACAGGCGTTGTAGTACTCGTGTTTTGGAGTAGGCCTCGACTTCTCGCAGCCTCAATTCGTCCCTTGGGAATTCTTTTGGCAGTGTTCGCCGTTATTTTTGTGATTGTGCACATTATTGACATTGCAAAGCGCTTGCCGATTCTAGCACCAATTGCGCCAGAGGCAATGATGGACATACGGTCAAGCTGGGTTGTTGCCGCGCACACGGTGCGCGATTACCCCATTTTTGGATCGGGCCCGGGAAGCTTCTTTTATGACTTTACTCGCTTCCGGGCAGCTGCGTACAATCAGACTGACACTTGGAATCTCCGCTTTACAGTACCCCACAATGAATATTTTTTATACCTTGCAACTATAGGGATTGCGGGTCTTTTTGCCGCCGTGACTCTCGGTATCCGATTTTTCGTGTTCGCAGTCATGACAGCGCTCAAAGGAGCCGACAGTATCGATCATCCGCTCAAGGTAGGGGCTACTGCCGCGGCTATCGCCATCTTTATTGGACAAGCGTTTTTTGCGCACAATACCACGACCGCTACCGCGTTTATGCTCGTGCTAGGGATTACTATGTCGCTTGAGCGACTTCTGGGGAAGGCATGGGTGGACGACTTGAAACTCACGCTGGCGCTGGCCCCCAGCGGAGGTGCGGTGCTGGCGGAGGAACCCCATTTCGTCTCCGCTGGTGCGTCGGCTTCGCGGGGCAAGCGTGAGGTCATGCCATCACTCCTCTTCTACCCAGGAATTCTTGTAGTACTTCTCTTGTTCTTCTTTGTGAGTCGTCATCTGTCGGCCAATCTCGCATACCGAGAAGCACTTGCAGCTGCTGCAAGAAACGACGGTACCGCGACGTATCAGTTACAATTAAAAGCAATTCGAGAAAGCCCATTTATCGATCAGTACCATTTAGGATTTGCCCAGACAAATCTGCTGCTTGCGGCAGCGCTGGTGACCAAACCGAATCCCTCAGATCAGGAACGGCAAACCGCAACCGCGCTGGTAGATCAGGCCATCAGAGAAGCGCGCACTGCTGCCGATTTAGCCCCGCTGCATGTAGCCAACTGGGAGATGCTTGCTCAGATTTACCGCAATATTGCTGGTTCGGTACCAGATGCTGCTTCTTGGGCACTGCAAGCATATCAGCAAGCGCTGACCACAGACCCGCCTAATCCGCAGTTGCGGCTGGATGTAGGAGGACTTCTGTTTGCTGCCCAGCAGTACGATGCGGCGATTCAGCAGTTCCAGCTTGCGGTACAACTCAAGCCTAATTTGGCAAATGCGTGGTACAACCTGGCAAACGCGTTTGCCAAAAAGGAGATGTATCACGAAGCAATGCAAGCGTATCAGCAGGCCAAGCCCTATGTTACCCCAGGATCGGCTGAGGATAAGCAGCTGGAACAGGAGATCGCGCTGGTAAGGGCCAAAATTGATAAAAATGCTGGGCCTTCACCAGCTCCCAGACCTACTCCTGAGCCGA
>CAYJQU010000003.1:60904-151739 GCA_964372495.1 uncultured Gammaproteobacteria bacterium | reverse complement strand
ACAATATTCGCAGAAAAAGAGTGAATTATCGTCAAGCCTCCGGAAGCTGGCTCGGCTTCCCACAAGTAACGAATTCATACTTTAGACAGAACTATTCACCGCCAACTGGGAAGGAGGTAGTAGAGGTTATCGAGCCACACTGGCACAGGCAGGCCGTTTAAGTGCGGAAGGAAGAAGAGGAACATGCCAAGGACTGCGGCTGCGAAAAACACAGCAACCCGCCTGCCTGCATAGGTCAAAAGGAAATATGAAAGCATTAGATACAAAAAGGGGAGTGCCGGCAGGTAGTGATACAGAAACATGATGCGAGGGGAAAAGATCCAGGGAACCCAGAAGACAAAGTAGAGCAACAGCGTAAAGAGTAGCGACGCCCGCAGTGCGCGAAGCTGTGCACTTCTGCGCGCAAGCTCGCACAGTAAAACAAATACTGCGCCAAGCCCTGCCCACCAGGGGAGGGGATTGCCCATCGCGTAGATATTGCCAATGAGTCCATCGAACCGCTCTACATGCACCCACACTGGTCGCAGCCCAAGCGGCCAGGTCCACGCGGCTGACTGGTAGGGATGAGTAGCCGTAAGATGGGTTTGATACCACCAGGTCTGCTTGTGCAGCTCACGAAACTGCTCCCATGTATGCCCTTGGAGCCACCACTGGCCGTAGGAGAGGAGATACACAACTAGAGGAATTAGTATAAGTCCAAAAGGGGGCATTGATAGAGAAAACAGAGGAAGTTTTTGTACACCCCGGGGGTGTGCAAGCCGAACGAGGGCAAACAAGCCGATAGGCCCAAGAAGATAGAGGCCACTCCACTTGGAGGACACCGCAAGGCCTATACTAAGCCCCACCAGCATGAGGTTCTTCAGCCCCGACAATGGGTATTGCTCCCACCATCGCCAGAAGAGGAGGGCCGCAAGCACCACGAAAAACGTCACGAAGATATCGTTCATCGCGATGCGGGATGTCACAAAGGCAAGCCAATCAAGAGACCAGAGAAAAGCCGCAAGAAATGCAATCGCAGGCTTTTGAAAGAGACGCAAACCAAAGAAGTATAGTAAGGGGATCGAGGCCGCACCGAAAAGGGCATTAAAGATACGCCAGGAAAACGCGTGGTCCCCAAACAGCACAATACCCAACGCTTGCAGGAGCTTCCCAATGGGTGGATGAAGCCACTCGTACGCGGTGCCCGGTTTCGGCGCTGAATGCCACCATTCGTATCCCGCCGGATCGTTTCGAGCATAGGCTTGCGCGGAAACGACGTGATACACCTCATCAAACATATACGAGGAAGGTGTATCAAGACGCCAGAGTCGGACAAGAAAGCTCAGTATTGTCAACAAGATCAAGGCTGACGTCCACCGCCGCATGCGTTTATGCTACAGTATCCCTGGTACCATGACAACGGTCGTGCTAATCCCTATCGCGGTGGCCCTTTTTAGCCACATTACGTTTCTTGCGAGTCTGGTCTTAGGGTTCAATTTCTTCGCATTTCTGATAGCACTACCGGCCAGCGTTGCTATCCTTATACCCATACGGCGTATAGTACAGCCAATCCTACACCAGCGCCCAGCGCTGCCAATCGCACTCGTCTGGATTTCCGCATGCGTGATCCTTCTCCCACTATTCCAATCCCATAGTTTCATGCAAACTCCTGAGGGGTGGGTTTCTGGTGGGGGAGCGTGGGGGGATTACGCATGGCACTCAACTATTATTCACCACTTTGCGCAGCGCCCCAGGATTTCCCTGGAGCATCCGCTGTTGGCGGGACATGTAATTACGTATCCATTTCTTATTGACTTCTTCTCGGCCATACTCCTGCGGGCCGGGTTTTCTATCCAGCACGCTCTCCTTATCCCTGGAGTACTTCTTGCAAGCAATTTGGTAGCGCTCGTCTTTGCAGTGACTCGGCAGATCACCAGAAACACCCTCGCCGCGCTTTTTACTATCCTGTTATTCTTCTTCAATGGGGGACTTGGGTGGTGGTTTGCGATCGGAGACTTCCAAAACAGCAGTCTATCATTTACCCGGTGGATTAGCACGCTCAACACGTCATACACATTCAACGATGACCTTAACATCTTCTTCTCCAATATCATTGCCGACTATCTCATACCGCAGCGCCCCATACTCTTGGGCTTAAGCTTTGGCATTATCATCCTCTGGCTTTTCTGGGAAGCCGCTCATGTGGAAGGAAAGCAGCGTAGCAGACTTTTTATCACGCTCGGCTTTCTTGCCGGATTGCTGCCATTTGCGCATCAACACACGTTCCTCTCGCTTGCAATCCTCCTGCCGCTACTACTCCTCTTTGCAAGGGGACCCCTTGCAAAGAGGAGGCTTGTAGATGTTTTGGCTGTAGGTGTTCCGGCCACGCTAGTCGCACTCCCACAGTTGTTATGGTACATGACGCATCTACAGACCGAACGGTATTTCAAGTTCGTCATCGGGTGGATGGCGGAAGGGGAGTCACTGATAATTTTCTGGTGGAAAAACCTCGGCTTTTTCTTGCCACTTGCAGTAGTTGCAACTGTGCTTGCGCCACCAAAAGCACGCTGGTTTCTTCTTCCACTCTGGCTCCTTTTTTTATTGACGAACGTCGTGCAGTTTCAGCCGTACAACTACGACAACATGAAACTGATGCTTTTTTGGCTGCTTGTCATGGCCATCGCTGTGTCAATTCTCCTGTGCGGCGTTGCGCGGCGAATAAGGAGAATACTTCGAATACCTTTCTATCTAGTAGCCATCTTTGTGCTCACCGCAAGCGGCGTTCTTACCGTTACTCGTGAATCACACCAGCGATGGCTCTTGTACGACCCTGAAGCCGTAGCGCTCGCCGAATGGGTGAAAGCTAACACGAGACCCGAGGATCGATTCCTAACGAGCGACGCGCACAATCATCCGATCCCTGGATTGACAGGCAGACCAATAGTGCTGGGGTACCGCGGCTGGCTCTGGTCACATGGATTAGATTATGGACGGCAGGAAGTTGATCTTCGAGAGATGCTCGCGCTCTCCCAAAAAGGGCGTGAACTCCTTAGAAGTTATAATATCCGATATATCGTCATCGGCCCAAGCGAGCGCCAAATTACCAACACTGACATGTGGACTACATCGAGTTATCACGTACTCTTTAAATCCCTCCGCTACACCATTTACAGAATCTCGTAAGTTCAAAGGCGTACCTTAACCACTAGGGGCAGAGAATTGTCACAGAGATGTTATCACCCTCCGAGACTCTGTTTTTGTCCGGCCCGGCGGACCACACAGCACTGGTATTTGTAAGCCCACCCTGACAGGGATTTGCTCCGCCAATATAATCGTTATCATCATAAAGTAAGGGCATTCCCCACGCATCATACACGAACTTCTCAGGATTTTGGATAAACGGACCGCCTGTAGATGGATCCACCAGCGACGCCAGAAGACCATTTCTCAGGGTAGTTGCGCGTTCAGTTTCGGTACCCGCACAGGCTGGGCAACTGTCACCAGGGGGTGGTAATTCACCATTTTTCACCTTGTATGCCTGCATTGCCTGCTTAAGGCGGCGCAACTGCTCTTTGGTGGCCGAAATCTTTGCCTCTTTTGTAATCCCAGAGTACACAACCAACCCAATGGCGGCCAAAACGCCGATTATAGTGATGGTCACAAGAAGCTCTATAAGGGTAAACCCACGATGTGAGTCTCCCGGCTTACTGCTGACCCCAAGCACCATAACCACCTTCCTCCTTTCTAAAAATACATACATCAGCTCCCACTGCGCATGCGTAGGTAAAATTACCAGTGTTTTTATCTGTTGTTATCTCGAGCGAAGCGGCAAGCTGGAAGCTAGTAGGACTGGTCGTGCCAAAAGGTATCGGATGATACTTATAGAATCTTCCTGTATCCCAATTGCATATATTTTGTGGATCCCTCGGCAATTCTTCAATATACGGTGCGAGTGCTGAATGCAGAGTATTCCAGTTAGACTCGCAGCTGATTGCACCAATATCAGGATATTTCTGATTCGCAGCGTAGTATTGCTCAAGCGCGGAAGCTATAACCCTTATATCTGCTTTTCTCTTGGCATCACGTGCGGATTTGCGCGTCTGCGAATACACCGTGAGTCCGATTGCTGCAAGAATAGCGATGATACCAACGACTACCATCAATTCAATTAACGTAAAACCGCGCAACCTCTTCATCTTATTGTGTCACCTGCGGATTCACCACGTATAGCCAGTCGGCCGATACACTCAGATACCATGACGTACATCCGGTTATACCCTTTGCAGCGCACCAGTTTATGCACCAGGACTTCTTGGTGCCTTGCCCCCCCATAGTCTCTATCCAATACCCTACATTTTTACACGCTTCTGCGTCATCAGCATTCTCAAGCTTCGTAAGTAAATCAAAGGTCGTGCCATCCGTATCTGACCAATAGGTATAGGCAAAGGCATTATCCTCCGCGTACGTTGCTTGCGCACGGTTATTAATGGGATCCCGGGGGACAATGGGCAAGAACTGGGGAAAGTTTACATCGGCGGTGAGCCATTGGTCACCCCCACACGAAGGCGCATTGGGTGATGAAGAACGGTTGCCCCATCCACATGGTGAGGTTGCGGGATCGTTACTCACAACACCAGATGAAGGCCTCGGAAGTGGGTATCTCTTATACGTAAAATAATACAGCTGGAGCGCCCTGGAAATCGCTTGCAAATCCGCCTTGCGCCTGGCGTCCCGTGCCGAGCGTTGGGCGCTTGAGTAGACGGTGAGGCCAATGGCCGCAATGACCGCAATAATGGTGATAGAAACCAGGAGTTCGACTAATGTGAATCCTCTGGGCAGGTGTTTCATATGCGCTACTTCGTAATTATGCCACCGGCAAATATGACGTAGTCAAACAGGGCAGGCAGGCGTGGATACGAACGGTAGACTTGAATCTTCCGCTTGGTTTCGCCAAACTCTCCGGTAGACTCAAGGAGTGTGCCCTGGGGCGGCAGATTCACTCCCGTACCTTGCAGCTCCACCGCAAGGGGCACCGCAGCATTATTGTGAAGCAATCGGATCCGTAGTAGCTTTGGGTTACCGGCCAGCGTAATTGCAGCCGTCCTATACTTGAATCGCTGCACCCCAATGTTAGTGGTGCGCTCATAGGCACCTGATTCTGCGGTAGTAAATCCGCTCACATCCGGGCGGGATGGGCCGCAGGGATCGTAGAACCCGTGAGATGCGTAGTATGTACCTGCTGACTCATAAATATACGAGTATTCGAGTGCGGCGGTCTTCGGTTCAGCGACACAATTCAGTGGCGCACTGTCACGGTCCCAATACAAAACAATCGTCTTTCCGGACAACCCAGTATCGGTAAGGCTCGGATAGTTGGAGAGCCATACTTGCGCCGGATCATCGCGAACTACACCGCCAGGAAACGCAAAAATGGTGCTCGCTTGCCCCACCTGGCGCACCGAGAACTTTGCGCTGCCTACAGCACCTTCTCTCGGAGTGGCAGTGATAACGTCAGGGTTCTTCAGGGCGTCTTCTAACCCGGCTTCAGCTGCACTGAACGCCCGCGCCGACTGCTCATTGAGGGTAGAGATATTCACATCCGTCGTAGACCGCGCTGCTATCGAAAGGCCGATCGTCAGCACGACAACCATTACCAAAAGCAGCATGACCACTACTTGTCCCTTCGAATGAGTCATCGTTGCCTCATGACCGCGGTCGTGGTGAGTTCTACCAGCCCCTGGCAGGTTGCGATGTCAGTCGCTTCACAAACGCGGAAATCGCTCCTGGACGGCGCATCCGGCCCCTGAAGCGCAAAAAGGGTAAGTGTGACTGTAACGCCTTGACCCCCCGTATACACGGTAAAGCGGGAATATTTCGCACCGCCGTCCGGTACATCAGCAATCGTAACCAGATCCGTGCCGCTTACCCGATCTATGTTCGTCAACACGCCAACACTTGTGGCACAGTCATAATTGCCAGTGTTCGCTGTCCTGGTACAACTGTACTTTCGCATATGCCCCACACAGTTTTTCCCCGTTGGGCAGGATTCACTCACGCCCTCCACATCCGCGGTGGACAGACATCGGTCTTCAGTAAAGTGGCGCTGGCATATTCTATACCGTAGAGCCGCTGATCGGTCGGCATTGAGAATAGTGATAAATGACCGATTGCTCGGGAGTGCCAACTCTGCCGGTGCGATTCCATAGCCTATTCGCACAGCGCGTTCAATCTCATCTACCGTACTCGTCACGTTTTGCTTCAACTGGTTTACCACCGTTGCTTTGTTTGACGTCTTTATAACACTGGTCAATAAATCGGTACCAATTGCCACGGTCACCCCAATAATACCAACAACAATGAGCGCCTCAATAAGCGTAAACCCTTTAATACTTCCATCGCGTAAACTGTGTTTCAAGGGCAGAACCTCCTGGCTCACTGTAAAACTTTCCGTGATTCCCCTGCGCATCTACCCAACTTACCCATACTTTAACATAGACCGTATTGTTGTCGGGAGTCGTCACTTCAACTTGACGCAGGTAATTATCAACTTGCTGGGCCAGGGATACTCGTTCAAAGTAACAGGCGGCGCCGGTATTGAACGAACCTGGCACGTTTACATTTGTGATCGTCAGATATTCAGGAGTGCCATCAGCAACGGTATTGGTTTTGCACCTGCGCAATGCATCAAAGCCGTAGCGATCCCGATATGAACGGAGTACCTCTATTGCCTCCTGGGCTAGCTTTGTCGCCCTTGATTGATTCTTACTGAACTGCGCGTTACGTATCGCATTTGAGGACGCAAGCGCAAGCGCCGTTACGACAGCGGTCGCGATCGCTACTGCTATTACCACTTCAACTAGGGTCTGACCCCTCTTCGTTCTTCGTTG
Source organism: uncultured Gammaproteobacteria bacterium (assembly GCA_964372495.1). Taxonomy (GTDB): domain Bacteria; phylum Patescibacteriota; class Microgenomatia; order JAUYPR01; family JAUYPR01; genus CAYJQU01. The sequence goes on along the minus strand of CAYJQU010000003.1, from coordinate 144,873 downwards.
CCACTCAGGGCTTCGGTGGGGCAGGCCTCTATCACGGAGCATCAGCTATCTCTCCAGTTGCAGTCACCTTTAGTGCCAGCTTTTCGCCACCCTTTCCTACTTCTAGTCTAACACCGCTGCCACAACATTGCACCCATCCCCCAGTAGCGGCTGGATACCCGCGAAAGAGTACTCCCTTCCCAGCGCTTAAAAAGTACATTTCAACCTCAGTCCATGCAGTGCCAACTGCCCCGGTTGCTGTCAGCTCGTTAATCCCGGCCACCACCGCATCCTGCGGTAGATTGTGAAGCGTGTCCGCGTAGTAATTCGAGTCAGCAAAGATAGCCGGATCGGTAAAGGCTAGGTCAGTTGAGGCAAAGCAGCGGGCTCGTTTATAAAATAAGCTCCTGTCTTTGAGTGCATAGATGTACCATCCAAGGAGACTTGGCCTGCTGGCTGGACAGGCAGCGGTCCTCCCGGAAACCGCATTGGACTGTGCGAGCCGAAGCTGGGATTTTAACTGCTCCCGAGCCTCGCGGACATCTGTTGTGCGCTGAAATCCGGTAAATACAAGTGCCACCACCGAAACCGAAAACATAAGAATCGTCACAACCACAATCAGCTCGATTAATGTGAATCCCTCAATCGAGGAGCGTCGTGTTACTGCCTTGTTCAAAACGGGTCGCGTTGTTGCCGCCATCTTCCTGTCCAATTCTATCTTGACCACTCTCAAGCCGCGCGTCAAGCTCATACTGCACCCCCACACGCTTATAACGGTAATAGTACGTTCGGTCGTTAAGGGGATCAATAGGCAGGGCCTCAGCGTACACAGTCAGATCTGAAGCGATCCAGCCCTGCCCGTTTGCGTCACTCGGGTACGCGCCAGGTGCAGCATCGAGGCTCGTGCGAAGCGCCCCAGAAATATCCGGAGGTGTGCCAGCGTGATCAACAACGTACCGTTCGATTGCCGAAACTAAAAGCAAAAGGTCTCCAAGCCGTCGATTATCTCTCCCGCGCCTTGCTTGCTCAAAAGGATGTACTACCAGCACCACGGCCCCAGCCAGAAGCCCAATAATGGTAAGCGCCAAGAGCATCTCAACGAGCGTTGTGCCGTTAGCCGAGTCAGACTTGTTTCTAGCACCCCGCAAGGAAGACATCTCTTCCATAGTTTCTCGCTCCCGGCGTATACAATTCGTACCACATACCAGCACACACACCCCCGTCCCTGGAAGCCTCTTCCGCTTTTGTCTCAAGAAGCGTCGCCACGTAGTACTCCGATCGCTGGCCAGATTTCGCAACATACACATACGCGTACACCGTGCTGTTTATCGGATCTTTGGGCAACACTCGAGCAAAGCGGGGAGTGAGATTTTCTGCATCAGTGACCCCCTTGGCGATCCAATCGACTGGGGTGTAGTGAGACCAGGCAACAGAGGTAGTACCAGCGCTGGCGCTTGTCCAGGGGTAGTACGCATGTGCGTTGTAGTAAAGGCTCAACGCCTGCGCAATAGCATGCAGATCGGCCAGCCTCTTACTATCCCTCCCCAACTTCTGCGCGTACGTAAAGCTCAACATACCCCCTGCAATAAGGAGGGCTATGATCATAAGTGCCACCAGAAGTTCAATCAGGGTAAAGCCTCTCAAACGGGAAGTCATGGCGTGTTACACACCGCGGCATCATCGGCCGCTGTCGGTTTTCTGTTTTGATAATTTGCGGTAAATACCTCAAACCATCCATCGCACACTCCTCCATCTGCAGTATTCTTGGCATGGCTATTACTCAGTTCCATACGAACCATAACCTTATACCCCACGGGAGAGTAGCTCTGGTACCAATAGGCATAATTGCCCGTATTAACCGGATCATTCGGGACAGCACGCATGTATGTGGGAGTAAATGCCTCGTATCCTGTGAGTGCTTGGTTAATCCAGGTTCCCGGCTGTGCTGAGGAGTTAGTCCAGCCAGTAGCAATAGCAGTAGGATATATTCTATTTTTTGTGTAGTAGAGTTCTAACGCTGCTTCGATGCTACGTACATCAGCAATGCGCCGCCCGTCCCGGCTTACTTTCTGGGCATAGCTAAAGGTCGCCACGCCAATCGCCACCACGATAGCTATGATCGTGATGACAACAAGGAGTTCTATAAGCGTGTACCCTCGCATACGTTACTGTTTGGCTCCTGCACAGTACAGGTTAGGTGAAACGCCGCTATCCCCAGGTGTCGATCCATATGTTGTAATTGCGTTACCCTTCCCTTGTTGCTCAAGTACCGCACAAACCGTATAACACGTACAGAGGCCGTCAGTTTCGCAACCGTATCCTGCATCGATTGTATAGGTGATTCTACCTTCAGGGAGACATGCTTGGCGGGAGTTTAATGTGTACTTGTTTGCCCGATAGTCATATGCAGAGCCCGATTTAGGGTCGGTTGGAAAAACTCCTCCTTCCATTCGCCCCGCAAGCACCGCAGCATCTTTCGGATAACTGCCTATTTGCGTTTTGTAAATTTCTGCAGCACTCTGAACCGCCTTAATATCCGCCATACGACGGCTGTCACGCGCGATTTTCTGCGCCTGCGTATAGGTCGCAAGTCCGATAGCTGCCAGCACCGCAATAATCGTCACCACAACTAGCAGTTCAATAAGGGTAAAGCCATTTCTTATTGCTTTCACTGGCGTGCACGGCCACAGAAATGTGTCCTGTTTATTGTAGCAGCAGTGCCATTATTAGTTGATGAATTGCCTTTATCAACTTGTTCAAGTTTTGCGCACGCTACGTAACATTTGGCATTAGTAACCGCAGCGGGGACTCCACTGCAGGTGCCGTCATCCTGTAAGGTACCATCTGTTGCTGAGTATTGGTACTCCTCGTTGCCAGTTTTGGGATCAGTGGGAAAAAGACGGGACTCAAGATAGGTCTTTACATTATCCTTTGCTGCCGGATAATATCCTTTCTCGCTATAATACGCCTCAGCAGCATTTTGGATAGCACGAACATCCGCAACCCGCCGTGCATCTCGACTCTTCTTCTGTACTTCTGCATATACTGCCATACCAATGACAACCAAGACCGCAATAATGGCAATCGCAATCATCAACTCAATAAGGGTAAATCCTTCAACCGCGCTCAGGGCAAGCCTTTTTCTTTTCATATTCACCTCCCTTTCTTACTGACGATTCCCTTTGCAAAAGGTTGAACCGTCCTGCTCAAGCACTGCACATAGAGTGAACCCAGATGTCGTGCACGAGCTCCCATTTTGATTGCAAGCGTAGCAATAAAACGGTGCAGTTGCAGGACACGCACCGCCTACTGTCGATTTCGGGTCTTTTGGTACTTGAGCATTGACATAATACTGCGTCGGGGTTGAAACCGATACAGGATATTCGCCCGTGTTGATATTGTACTGTTCAAAGGCGTCGGCAATAGCCTGGATATCGGCCCGGCGGCGGGCATCGCGCGCTCTCTTTTGCGCCCCGGCATATACGGCCATCCCGATTGCAGAAAGTAGGGCGATGATCAAAATAACCGCCAATAATTCTATGAGTGTAAACCCACGCTCTTTTTTCATATTCTACTGAGCGCTGTACCCACAGTGATACAGCCCGTTGTTTCCAGCAGCCGGTGTCCCATTTGCGTCGGCCGCGTTGCCGGAACCCGTTTCAAGTTGTGCACAGACTCGCCACTTGGCTGCAGTTACCCCAACACCTGCAGCCACCGGGCTGCCGGCAGCACTCATCCACACAATCGTATAGTTATTCCCATCGCTCTGTCGAGGCATCCTACCGCCAGCAAACCAACTCGCACTGGGGGATGCTGTCGTCGCGGCGTACGTCCCAGTGATACTCTCATACGTACTACTCTCGATCGCTTTGGCAATCGCATCTATGTCCGAGCGTCGCTGACTATCTCTCGCACGGGGTAACGCAGAGGTAAAAATCATCACCGCGGCTCCTGAAAGTATTGCAATGATAGCTATCACGACCAGGAGCTCAACGAGCGAAAAGCCGCTCCTCATAGGAGCGTTAGGTTATTGCCCAGCTCAAAATGCTCCGGATCATCGCCGCCATCGATTTCGCCTGTCTGCTCACGTTTTTCGGCGCTCTCTAGCCGCACGCGGATTTCATACTTGCCACCCGATTGTTTAAACTCAAATCGGTACGACGGATCACCGGTTTGCACTTGATCGATAGGGAGCGCCGGTAGATTGCGGGAAAGATCAATTTTCACCCACCCGGTGCCGTCGGTGCTCTGAGCCCCTTCGTCCGTTGAGCTCCCATACGCGCCCAAAAAAAGTTCCTCCGCCGGCTTCTGGGTTGAGCTCAGTGCAATCTCAATAGAGCTGCGCAAATTGGACAGCTCCTGTATACGTTTGGCATCTCTAGTGCGCTTGATAGCCTCCGCTGGATTAATCGCAAGTGCCACAAGCACTGCAAGAGATGCCAGAATGAGAAGCACTATAAGCAGCTCAATTAAAGTGAACCCCACCTCGCCCCGACGTGACGTCATGGCTCCGCTAGGGGCATGCCCTTTCAATGTTGGCTGATCTTTCATATATATCTCTTTAGTAACCAATGATCTCTAGCAGTTGGCTCCCATATACAAAGGAAATGACGCCTCCGGCAAGCAAGAAAGGTCCAAATGGTATTGTCTGACCAAAGGTGCGAACGTGACTTACTACCAGTACGATCGCCACCGCGGCACCGGTTACAAATGCAATAAACAGGGCTATTAGTAGCTGCGGCCATCCAACGACAATTCCAATGAGGAATACGAGCTTCACGTCTCCAAGGCCCATACCTTTGCCGCGAGTTACTGCAATGAGGATACAAAAAACCAGTGCAGCCAGGAGTGCACCAACCACGGCCCACGAATTTTCTGCAATCTGACTATTAAGACGACCTTGCAGAAAACCACTCTCGAAAAGCGCAGCGCCGAACCCTGAAATCTCTCCATGGAGCTGTGCTCGCAGTGCTGTGTGGCTGCCAACAATAGTGACTACTTTATACAGCAACGTAGCCCAAATACCGGCAAATATCAGTCCGTCAGGCAGCAGAGAGTGGCTAAGATCGGTAACCACAAGAACTATGGTGATAAAAACAAGTACCAGCACCCAAACAAGAGCCAGGGCTGAAAGCCATGCGCCCATATGCAGTGATGGCCATAGTAGGAAACCAATCCCCACAAACGCTGCCGCCATACCCAGTTCTAGGAGCGGGTACTGCAAACTAATCGCCTTTTTACAGTAGCGACACTTCCCTTGTAAAAGTGCAAAGCTTACGATAGGAACAAGGTCAGCTGCCGCAAGTGTACGACCGCACTGTGGGCATGCCGACCTTGTCACTCGCCAAGACTTTCCTTCGGGCAAGCGCGCAGCTAGCACGCTTGCAAAACTTCCCATCACCAAGCCTAAGACGAACAACCCAACCAATACCAGCACCATACATACCCTACAGAATCGTCAACCTCGTTCCCACCTCGTAATGCTCCTGGTCATCTCCACCATCCGCGGTGTATCGCTGCGAGCGCATCTCGTCACTCTCCAGTTTGGCACGCACCTCAAACTGACCATTGTCGTGCCTAAACTCATACTTATAGGTGTCGTCATTGATCGGATCACGCGGGAGCGCTGCCAAATTCTGGCACAAATCAACCACTACCCATCCTGTCCCGTCACACGAAGTGGCACCAGTCTTAGAATCGTGAGCAATGGAATCCTTGAAGATCGTGTCCGCCGAGCGAGTTGCCGATTGTGCGACGAGCAGATTGATCGCGTCTCGAACCGTACTGAGATCCTTTAGACGCGTGGTATCTCTTGTTTTCTTGGCAATCTCAAACGGGTTGACGGCAATAGCTACAACCGCAGCAAGTATCGCGATAATGGCAACCACGACCAGGAGTTCAACTAAGGTAAACCCCTTTTGCTTGTACATAACCGTTCTTATCACCCCCTTCCTCCAGAAAATCGTATATATGCAGGCAAAGATACCCTGAAGAAAGAGGGTGTGGTACGACAGTGTTTGAAGAACGGGCAGGTAAATACATTTAGAACGAACTAGTTAACTTATAAATCGGGAGTATAATGGACATTACTAAGAACGCCACGCCCACCCCCAATATTATCATGATAATCGGCTCTATAGCGACTGTCAACCCCTTAATCTCGTGTTCTGCTTCTCCCTCAAAGTACCCTGCAAGCTTCATCAAAATCTCATCCAGCTTACCGGTCGACTCGCCAGTACGCACCATCTGGTGCACGATTGGCGGGAACACTGGATCGCTTGCCAAAGGCTGTGACAAAGAATAGCCACGCTCTACTTGCTGTGCCGCTGCAAGAATGGAGTCAGAAAAGAGTGTATTGCCAGAGGCTCTAGCCACAATCTGCAGCGCTTCAATAATGGGAATGCCAGCCCCAATAAGAAGCGACAGCGTGCGAATGATCTCCGAGAGGATCACGTGTCGTTGAATAGAACCCCACACCGGGATTTTGAGAACTATACGATCAACAATGCGGTTGCCAGCAGGTGTAAGAGACCATCGCCTCAGCATAATGGCACCCCCGATAGCCAAGATAATGACCAGCCACCACCAGTGGACCGCAAAATCCGAGACCCCGATCATGATCCTGGTGGGTAGTGGCAAGTCTGTGCCAAGCTCTCGATAGAGCCCAGTAAGTCGTGGTACGACAAATAACATCATAATCGTGACCACAATAATCATCGTAATGATGATAATGGTCGGATACACCAAAGCGCCGCGCGTCTTCGCCTTAAATTCCCGATCTTTTTCAAGGTTGTCGGCAAGTCGCAAAAGCACATTATCCAGTACCCCTGCTGCCTCTCCAGCCCGCACAAGCGACACGTATACGCTGCTAAACGTGCGCGGATGCCGCTCCAAAGCAGCCGCGAAGCTGGTACCTCCCTCAATGTCCCGTACAATCCCTGTCAGTGCCTCCTTCAGGATCGAGCCCGGTATCTGCTCCCGTAAAATGTCGAGTGCTGAGGTCAGCGAGAGTCCTGCGGCAACCATCGTGGAAAGCTGGCGTGTGAATACCACCACATCGTTGCCGCCGAATAATTGAAATGACTTAAGGCGGGCAAGGAAGACATTTTCTGGTCCTTTTTCTCTAATGCGAATGGGGTACAGGCCATTAGCGCGTAGCGTCAAAATGACACCGTGCTCATCTGGAGATTCTATCTCACCCTTGCGTGGACGCCCCTGTTCATCGCGTGCGAAGTACTGGTATATGTTCATGCCTTGGACCGATGGCCGAGCTGGCGTGATAGCTCTTCTGGCTTTATCGCGTACTGCATGGCAATCTCCTCAGAAAGCTTACCCTCATGTACCGCGCGCGCCAGCGACATCTCCAGAGATGTCATACCCATCTCCATGGACGTTTGGATAATATTGTCGATCAGATGTGTCTTTCCTTCGCGAATGACCGTGCGAACTGCCGGCGTTGCGATGAGAAGCTCCAGTATCGCCACGCGCCCGCCGTTGACCGCCGGCAGTAACCGTTGCGAGATAACTGCCTCGAGGGCGTTTGAGAGTTGCATGCGAATTTGCGCCTGCTGGTGCTCAGGAAATACATCGATGACGCGGTCGATGGTCTGCGCCGCACTATTAGTATGGAGGGTGGCAAAGGTCAGATGACCGGTCTCGGCAATAGTAATAGCGCTGCTTATGGTTTCATAATCTCGCATCTCTCCCACCAAAACCACGTTTGGATCCTCGCGCAACGCAGACCGAAGTGCTATATCCCAAGAGTGAGTGTCCAGATGCATCTCTCGCTGGGAAATGATGGACTTGCCGGGTGGATATATGTATTCGACCGGATCTTCAATGGTCAGAATATGCTCAGCGCGGTGCGCATTAATTTCTTGAATCATCGCGGCAAGGGTGGTCGATTTGCCATGGCCAGTGGGACCAGTGACCAAGACAAATCCTTGCTTGAGCTGGGTAAGCGCGTGCAGTGCCGAAGAAATTCCCAGTTCCTCAATCGTGCGGATACGGCGCGGTATCAAACGCAACGCCGCAGCCAAGTACCCCCGCTGATAGTACGCATTTACCCGAAAGCGCGCATGCTCGCCCCAGGAGAAGGAAAAGTCAATTTCCTTATTGGCAAGCAGCAAATCCTTCTGCTCGGCAGTTACGATCTCAAATACAAGCTTTTCGAGCTCTTGCGGTCCCAGCACTGGCACGTCAGTGATTGGCTTTAATGCCCCATCCAGCCGCACATAGGGATGAGAGCCGACAAGCAGATGGAGGTCGGAGGCTTCCTTTGCAACCACAAACTCCAGTAGTTTCTCTATGCCAACAACCATCTTATTATTCCTCTGCCACGCGCAGTATTTCCTCTATTGACGTGATGCCCGCGAGTGCTTTCAAGAAACCATCCTGCTTGAGCGTAATCATGCCTTCCTCGGTGGCAGCTTTGGCGATCTCGCCTGAGGGTGCTCGTTCAAGTATATGCCTCCCAATTTTTTCGGTCACAGGCAGCACCTCAAAGATACCAATGCGCCCCGTATATCCGCTATCACCGCAGTGTGGACATCCCTTGCCCCGATAGAGTTGCATTTCTTTGTCGGGTAGGAGCTTACCAAGCACCGCTTTAATCGCTTGCGAAAGTTCCGCTGGCGCCAAGACCACCTCTTTACAGTAATCGCAAATCTTACGCACCACCCGCTGGGCCACCACGCAGTTCATCGTGGATGCAAGGAGGAATGGCTCCGCTTTCATTTCAAGAAGCCGCGGGAGTGCCCCGGAAGCATCATTGGTGTGCAGCGTAGAAAACACCAGGTGTCCAGTGAGCGAGGCCTGTATCGCAAGCGCGGCGGTTTCGGTATCACGAATCTCGCCGACCATAATGATGTTGGGATCTTGGCGCAAAAACGACCGCAGCCCAGATGCAAAAGTCAGGCCTGCCTGCGGGTTAATCTGTACCTGATTTACGCCGGGGATTTGATATTCCACCGGATCCTCAAGCGTAATGATATTTACTTTCGGTGAATTGATTTTGCTTAAAATAGCATACAGGGTAGTGGTCTTTCCTGAGCCGGTCGGACCAGTGATCAGTACGATCCCGTGGGGACGTAGGATATTCGCCTCAAGATTTTTGAGAGCACTGCCGCGCAACCCCAGCTCAGGTAGCTGCGGTGCGGCTCCTGTTTTTTTCAGCAGTCGCATCACGATCTTTTCGCCTTCCACAGTAGGCAGCGTAGAGATACGCAAATCGATGTCCTCGCCTCCCATCTTGAAGTTAAAGCGTCCATCCTGCGGAAGTCGCTTCTCATCAATCTTGAGCTGAGCGAGTATCTTGATGCGCGACACAACCGCGTCATGCACTTTCTTTGGCAATACCAACTTCTCGTGCAAAATACCGTCGATTCGATACCGAATTCTCGTTTTATCCTCCTGCGGCTCAATGTGAATATCGGACGCCTTTGTCTTGATGCCAAACTCAAGCAGCGTACTGACAATCTTGGCAACTGGTGCCTCACGAATAACCTCGCCAACATTTTCAGCAGGAAGCTCTTTCTCTTTAGCTGATGTGGTTTCCTTTAGCGCTGCTGACACATCGGTCGACAGGCTTTGGGCATACTGTTCATCTATGGCTTTTTGGATATCACTGCCCGCGGCAAGTACTGGTTTTACCTCAAGCTTTGTTTTGCGTTCAACAAATTCGATAACTTGCAAATCAAGTGGGTCGGCCATCGCAACCGACAGCGTGTCTCCCGACCGTTCAAACGGGATCAAGGTGTACCGTCTTGCCACCGGCTCAGGAACTAAGTTAAGCACATCAATCGGGATTGCCTTGCCCACCAGTTTGACAGAGGGTATATCTAGTAGCGAAGCGCGGGCCTGGATAAGTTGATCCTCGGTTACGTATTTGTGGGTTAACAGTAGTTCATCAACCGATTTACCGGTGTTTGCACTCTCGAGTTTCAGACTTGACAACTGCTCGGGAGTGAGCAGCTTCTCTTTAAAGAGAGCATCTTCTATACCTTTGCTTGATTCGACTTTCATGGCAGGATGTTCTTTCAATGGTATACAATACGCAACACAAGTGTCAATCGAAGAAACAGCAGTTCCGGCACTTTTTATTGGTGGCAATCAAAACGTGCGACTGGCCGCTGCCCGCAAGATTGCCGGCCCGATTCACCCCGCGGACGAATTGCTTCTCCTACAGCCGCCATCCGGCAGTAGGGGGGGCTTTAGTCTTGCGCAGATCCGAGAGGTTCTCAGGATAAGCCAGTTGAGCCCATTCGGCACGCGGCGACTTATTTATCTTGAGACCGATTTTCTGTCAGCGCTTGCGCAGCAGACTCTTCTTAAATTCCTAGAAGAGGGCGCTCTTCATAACGTGACCGTATTAGGAAGTAGTACAGGCCAACAAATCCTCCCGACCCTGCGTTCGCGCTGCCACATTCATGTATTTCCTCCAGTGACTATTGCTCTACAGGAAACGGACCCGCTCGAGCAGGAAATTGGCGAGGCGGTCACCCGCGGCAGAAAGTTACTCAGTCAAGCGCTAACCAGCTCAGACAGACAGCTGTTGCGCCAGGCAGTTTCACTTCTGTCTATCGTAACGACCGTGCAGCAGATGAAAGAAAGCGCACTTCCCAGCCGGATTGTTGCCGACTACCTACGCATTGCCAGTGGCGTTAGGCAAGATTAGAGCCTTACAACAATCTTTTCTCCACTACTTTTGTTTGCGTTTGGGTTCCCGGCATGGTAAAATGATAAGATACAAAAAAGGTATGCAGTATTCAGCCAAAGAAATTCAGGTTCTTGAAGGTCTGGAACCAGTACGACGACGCCCGGGGATGTATGTCGGATCTACTGACCAGCGGGGACTTCATCATCTTGTTACCGAAATTATAGATAACTCCGTAGACGAGGCACTTGCCGGGTTTGCCCACCACGTGTGGGTTGTTCTACACCGGGATAACTCGGTAACCGTTTACGACGATGGTCGCGGCATTCCGATCGAAACCCATCCGCACGTAGGAAAATCAAGTCTTGAAGTGGCCATGACCATGCTCCATGCAGGCGGTAAATTTGGCCAGGGGGCATACAAAATCTCAGGCGGGCTACACGGTGTGGGAGCCTCAGCAGTCAATGCTCTGTCTGGCAACATGCTTGTGCTGGTTAAGCGTGGAAGTAAGCTCTGGGGACAGGGGTACGCACGGGGTGAGCCGAAAACTGCTGTACAGGAGTATAAGGCTGTTCCTATAGACTTACCGTTTCCCTGGCAGAGTACAAGCGGCACTTTTTCTCGTTTTCTCCCTGACAATAGTATCTTTTCAACAATCGAGGTGGATGGGGCCATTATTGTCCAAAAAATGCGCGAGCGAGCGTATTTGGTCGCAGGTCTTGCGTTCCATTTACACGATGAGAAAACCGGGGGAGAGTGGCATTTCTATTTTGATGGCGGTATCAAATCGCTCGTTGAACACCTGAATAAAAGCAAGGTCCCTATTAATACCAACCCAATAGTTATTAAGGGAACGCAGGACGATATCGCGGTGGATTGCGCTATACAGTGGAATGGCGGATTCACCGAAACGCTGGAGACATTCGTCAATGTGATCAATACGCCTGAGGGTGGCACACATCTGACTGGATTCCGAATGGCACTGACTCGTTCCATTAATGCATACGCCCGTAAGACAAATGTCCTAAAAGATAACGACGAAAACTTCAGCGGTGAGGATCTTCGAGAAGGACTGACGGCGGTGGTAGCTATAAAAATGAACTCAGAGAAGCTGCAGTTCGAGGGTCAGACGAAGGGCAAGCTTGGCAACGCAGAAGTACAGCCTATCGTGAACACCATCATCAGCACAGGCCTCGACGCATACATGGAGGAAAACCCGCAGGACGCCAGGCGTATTCTTGAAAAAGTAGCGCTTGCTGCCAAGGCACGACTGGCCGCGCGAGCTGCCAAGGACGCAGTTATTCGCAAAGGGGCTCTGGAAGGCATGACCCTGCCGGGAAAATTGGCAGATTGTCAGGAGAAGGATCCGGCCGTGTCGGAGCTGTATCTAGTGGAGGGTGATAGTGCCGGGGGGAGCGCGAAGATGGGACGGGACCGCAAATTTCAAGCTATCTTGCCATTGAGAGGCAAAATATTAAACACCCAACGGGCGAGGCTAGACAAAATCCTTGAGTTTGAGGAGATTAAATCGCTGGTCATCGCGCTGGGCACCGGCATCGGTGACACGGTCAACTACGACAAAGTCAGGTACCATCGGATTATTATTATGACTGACGCTGACACCGACGGCGAGCATATCCGAACGCTGCTGCTCACCTTTTTCTTCCGGTATCTGCCGGAATTGATCGTCCGAGGTTACCTATATATTGCGCAACCACCTCTGTATAAAGTTACTGCTGGTAAAGAGGTTGCATATGCATACTCAGAGGGAGAACTCGCCCACGTACTGGCCCGCTTCCCAAAATCTAAACCGACCTTACAGCGCTACAAGGGGTTAGGCGAGATGAACCCAGAGCAACTCTGGGAAACGACCATGGACCCGAAGGTGCGCATCCTCAAACAAGTAAGTATTGATGATGCCGCCAAAGCTGAAGAGGTATTCGAGGTGCTCATGGGAGACGACGTGCCTCCCCGAAAACGCTACATCCAAGCCCACGCGCATCAAGCAACCCTTGATATATGAAAGCTGTCCTTGCATTTGCCACCACTGCGCTGGTTCTCGTGCCGCTTGTAATACTCACGTTCCAGTTGGGGTGGTCGATTGACCTAGCGATGCCCGCGAGGTTTTCTCGCCCAGAGGAACCCTACGTGCTCGTTCAAGACGAATCATTCCGCACCAATGATCGACAGGATACACGGATCCTCCTGGCTGTTTATTCAGACGATTCGGTTCAGCTAATCACCGAGGTGCCTGGCCTTACCGTCTCCCCTGATGTTGCCCTCGGAGCTGCACGCGAAGCTCTCATACGAGCGCGGGGAGCAGGGCTGACTGACCTTTTTTTCACCAATATCGAAGATTGTGCGGAACCGTTTTACGGTCAGATACGCATAACAGTCGGGTACTTTACCAAGCGCTTAAGATACTCTGGGTGCATAAATCAGGATCAGCCGGCAGTGCAAGAGTATCATCGTTACCTATTTGAAACGTTCGTAAGAAGAGGTTGAGCATGGCAGAAACGGAATCTATCGGCACGGTTCTTCCAGTAAGTATCGTTGAGGAAATGCAAAAAAGTTACCTGGATTACGCGATGAGCGTCATTGTCTCGCGTGCGCTCCCCGATGCCCGAGACGGCCTAAAGCCAGTGCAGCGGCGGATTATTTACGCGATGCACCAGATGGGACTTACATCACACGCACGGTACAGCAAATCTGCCAAAGTAGTGGGGGAGGTACTGGGAAAATACCACCCGCATGGCGACATGTCGGTATACGAGGCGCTCGTACGCATGGCGCAAGAGTTCTCCCTGCGATATCCCCACATCGACGGACAGGGAAATTTTGGTTCGGTCGACGGGGACGCTGCGGCAGCAATGCGCTACACCGAGGTGCGCCTTGCTCCCATCGCCCAGGAATTGCTGGCTGATATAGACAAGCAAACGGTTAAGTTTACACCCAATTTTGACGATTCGCTCACTGAGCCGCAGGTACTGCCCACGATGCTGCCGAACCTGCTCTTAAACGGCGCTTCAGGGATTGCAGTGGGTATGGCCACCAACATCCCCCCGCACAACCTTGGTGAGATAGTGGATGGGTTACTGCTCCTTATGGAGCACCGCGTGCCCAACCAGCCCACTTTTGCTTCAACAACAACCACTGAGGAGCTCATAAAGGTCATCAAAGGCCCTGACTTCCCGACAGGTGGCGTTATCTATGACCAGGTAGAAATAACCAACTCCTACGCCACTGGCCGTGGACGCATCCTCATGCGTGCAAAAACCGAGGTAGAGGAAACCCGCACAGGCAAAGCTGCAATAATAGTCACCGAGCTTCCGTATCAAGTAAATAAGGCGCTCCTTGTGGCACGCATTGCAGATTTAGTCCGCGAAAAAAAGATTGAGGGCGTTTCAGATCTGCGAGACGAATCCGATAGGCGTGGGATGCGCATCGTAGTGGAGCTCAAGCGCGATGCAAATCCGCAGGCAGTGCAGAATAACCTCTATCGGCACACTGCGATGCAATCGGTGTTTAACGCCAACATGGTAGCGCTTATCGCCGGCACCCCCCAGCTTACGACCCTAAAGCTCTTGCTGGAAACATTCATTCAGCATCGCCATGTCGTTATCACTAAGCGTAGCCAGTACGAACTTGCCCAAGCACAAGCCCGCGCACATATCCTAGAAGGGCTCACCATCGCGCTAGATAGCCTCGATGCGGTCATTGAAACCATACGCCGTAGTCGTGACGCTGACACCGCCCGAAAGAACCTTATGGTGAAGTTTACGTTAAGCGAGATTCAGGCCACAGCCATCCTGGACATGCAGCTTCGGCGCCTGGCAGCGCTTGAGCGACAAAAAATTGAAGACGAGTACGCCGCAGTAATGAAAACGATCGTGCATCTAGAAGATTTATTGGCGCACCCTGACAAGATTTTTGCCGTGATTGAGAAGGAGCTTAAAACGCTCAAGGAAACCTATGGGGACGAGCGGCGCACGCGTGTTATCAAAGGCAAAGTAGGCGAGTTCTCCGAGGAAGATCTCGTTCCGAACGAACCTACTATTATTGCCTTCACTCGCAGCGGGTATATCAAACGCCAGGGGTTAGACAGTTTCCGCACTCAACATCGCGGTGGCAAGGGAGTTACCGGCATGACAACAAAAGAGGAAGATGGGGTGCTCCATATTCTCTCCGCTGCCACTCACGATAATATCCTCTTCTTTACCGATCACGGCCGTGTATTCCAAATCAAGGCGTACGAGATCGCCGAAGGAAGCCGCACTGCCAAAGGACAAGCAGTCATCAATCTTATCGCCATTGATCAAGGAGAAAAAGTAACCTCTCTTCTGGTGGTACCAAAGGCAAGTGATAAAACACACGCGGTAATGGTGACGAAGCGGGGCACCGTCAAGAAGACCCACTTGTCCCAATACGCAACGATACGGCGCAGCGGCATGCTTGCCATCAAGCTTGAGAAAGATGATGAGCTACGCTGGGCTCGCCTCACTACCGGGTCAAGCGATCTCATCTTGGTTACCCGCAAAGGACAATCGATTCGGTTCTCGGAAAAAGATGTGCGTGCAACCGCGCGGGATACGATCGGCGTACGAGGGATAAAACTGTCTGGTAACGATGAGGTTATCGGGATGGAGATATTTGATACTGACGATGCTGATCTCTTGGTGGTCATGGAACGAGGGCTTGGCAAACGTACGAAGGTATCTAGCTGGACGCAGCAGGGGAGGGGAGGCCAAGGCGTCAAAGCTGCCCAAGTAACCAGAAAGACAGGGGAAATCGTGAGCGCAAAGCTCATTGGCTCCTCGGACGAACAGCTTATTCTGACTTCTATCAAAGGACAAGTTATTAAGCTACCGCTCAAAGCAGTGCCGAGACTCAGACGCCAAACGCAGGGCGTCATCCTCATGCGACTTCCAGCAACCGACCGCGTCGCTTCAGCTACCTGCTTTGGAAAGGACGAGACGCTTGTTAGTGGCACCCAAAATCTTTGACGGCAAAAGGCTTGCGGCCCACCTCCTTGCTGGACTGAAAGAGGACGTTGCTAAAGCCAAGAAGGCTCCCAAACTAGGCATTGTCCTCGTAGGCGAGAATCCGGCCAGCTTACTCTATATAGCACGCAAACGGGAAGCTGCCCAGGAAGTTGGTATCGACATCGAGTTTCGGCACCTACCAGAAAGTACACCAGAGTCTATATTGCACCAGACCATCGAGGAACTTAACCAGGATCACTCAGTAACCGGCATCATCGTGCAGCTGCCGCTTCCTTCCCACTTGACAAGTGGGAAGATAGGGGAGTGGCTTGACCCGAAAAAGGATGTGGACGGTATAACACCCGGCTCGCCCTTTACCCCCGCAACAGCGCGAGCAATAGAGCTTATCCTCGAACACGAGCGCATTCAAACCGAAGGAAAATATGCGGTCGTGGTGGGGAGGAGTAGGTTGGTGGGTCTCCCCATTGCCAATGTGCTCCTCAGGAAAAACGCCACCGTCACCATCGCGCATAGCAAAACGGTCAATCTTTCCTCTTACACGCGTATGGCTGACATTCTAGTCGTTGCTGCAGGACAGGTAGGTCTCATTACGAAAGAGATGGTAAGTCCTGGAGCCATAGTACTTAATATCGGGATTACAAAGCAAGGACAGGAGCTAAGCGGGGATGTGGACCCAGCAGTTTGTGAAATTGCCTCTTTTTATACCCCAGTCCCCGGGGGAGTCGGGCCGGTAACAGTAGCATCGCTCCTCCTCAATGTCACTGGGGCCACTACTCGCGAATTCTAACCGTGATTCGTGAATAATACGAATACGCTGCACATTCCTGGGTCAAAAAAGCAAACTGGCCCGCAAGACTTACTGAAGTAGCATCATCATAGTAGTTAACGCCACCGGTAGACGGACCATACGGATTATATTGACAAATTCCGGGAGCGCGATTGCAATCAACTACGCCGCCGCCATACGCAGTATACGCAGTGACAATATCTGCGCACTTTATGTATTTGGTTGAACCAGAAGGCGCAGTACCGCTTCTTACCCATACTAAGCAGCTCTGCTCGTTGGTGTTATTAAATTGCTGACACGGAGGCACAACTGCCACGCTGCTTAAAGAGGAAGCCTTGCAGTAATCATCAGCCCCCGGCACAGTTTCTAAATCAGCGCATACGCGAAAGCTTTTCCTGTCGGCCGCAAGTCCGCGCGAAGCACCACCATACTCGGCGCTAGTTTTTGGATCTTTTGGAACACCGCCTACAGTAGTGAAGTCGGGCGCGGCCAACGCACGATACTCATTACCATCATAAACCAGCTCATACGCTTTAGCGATCGCATCCACATCTGAGCGTCGTTTTGCATCGCGGGCTTTGGTAGAAGCACTACCAAAAAAGGCGACTGCTACTACGCTCAATATAGCAATAATTCCAACCGCAACAAGTAACTCAATAAGGGTAAATCCTCGGAGTCGCTGCGAACGTATACTTATGTATCCCACGCTATCACCCTAAAATGATCCCTGTCAAGTTTTCTTGGTTTCCTCATATAACAACCTCGTCGTGACAACGCTTCTGTGATCAAGCGCCTGGCGCACCCTTTCCCAATTTGCTCCCGCTGCCAACAGTGCTTTCGCCCGCGTATGCCGCAGTACGTGAGGAGTAACTCGGGAAGCGAGCCCCGCCTGCCGGGCATACTTGGCCACGATCCGCTCAACTGAACGACTGGTAAGTCGCATATATGCTCCCTCATCAGTCAGGTCCATGATGCCCTGATAGCGAATAAACAGCGGCTGGAACACATCATCTCGCGTCCGCAGATACTGCTCAAGCCAATATGCAGCGCGGTCGGACAACTCAATCTGCCTTTCACCGCCGTGCTTTCCAATGATTCTCAGTGCGAGTCGCTTGACTTTTACATCGCCACGGTCGAGTCGTATCAGTTCCGACACTAGAACTCCTGTGGAATACAGCAGCTCGAGTATGGCACGGTCGCGCAGTCCAGACGTTTTTCGCACGTCAGGCAGTTTTAACAGCTTGTCAACATCCAAAATCTCCAAAGGGGTGGGTGGACGATAAGCCTGCTTTGCCAGCGCAATGCTGCGCCAGTCAATCCCAGAAAGTCCGCTTTCTCCAAGATATTTCAGGAATCTGCGCAATGCTATCTTGTGATAGTTAATACTCACCTTTTTGAGAGACTCACCGGCAAGGTGTTCGCTGTATGCAGAAAGTAACTCGGGAGTAATTGCGTCAAGAGAACTGTCATCGGCAAAGTTCACAAATCGAGCAAGATAGCGTTGGTAGTTCGCAACGGTGAGCGGGGAACTTTTTGTCCTACGTAGATGGGTAAGAAATCGGTCAACTGTTGTTTTGAGCATAAAGGCCCCTGAGAATCCGCGTTGTAGAGTGTAGTGGCACGCGCTGCGATACCTGCGCGACCGAGCCGCCGACGTTCTTCATAACCGCTTGCTTCCGGGCAAGGAATGGGTCTCCTTTCGTCACTGCCAAGATCTGACAGGAGGTGACCCTACACACGTCTTCGTACTCATCCTGAGGGATGTAGGGGAGGGGAAAGGCGTAGTCCACCGGCCCAAGAGCAGCAACCAGAAATACGCGCTCCTCCTGCAAATGCAGCGGCCGCTCACTTCCTTTCATCTCTTGCACCTTTTTATCTGATTCTACTCCTACCACGAGCATGCTACCGGCAGCTTTCGCCTTCTCAAGAAAAATCAAATGGCCAGGATGTAGAATATCAAATACGCCGGTAACTAGCACTCCTCCTCCATCTTTCCACCGTTTTGTAGGCAGGGTGTCTAGCGTACAAATCTTTTCGTCAATCCTCATACGACTTTGGCCTCCTGCACATCCTAACAAAGGATCGTGATGCTTGCAAAGGCGAAGGTGACTGTCTATACTAATTCTCGATGCCAGAGCCCACGTACAAACGGGTACTCCTCAAGCTTTCCGGTGAGGCATTCCTTGGTAAACGCCACTATGGTATCGACCCCGAATTTACAAGAGAGCTCGCGCAACAAATCGCCGAAGTCGCACGACTCGGTATTGAGGTCGCCGTCGTGATCGGTGCAGGAAATATATTTCGAGGATTATCCGCAGCAGAGCATGGCCTCGATCGAGCTACGGGCGACTACATGGGCATGTTGGCAACGGTGATGAACGCGCTGGCGCTGCAAGACGCGCTAGAAAAACAAGGAGCTCCAACCCGTGTCCTTTCCGCGCTTGAAATACCTGGCGTTGCAGAACCATACATACGGCGTCGAGCCATGAGGCACCTAGAAAAAGATCGGGTTGTGATTTTTGCCGGAGGCACTGGAAATCCCTTCTTCACAACAGATATGGCAGCAGCCCTACGGGCGCTGGAAATTAACTGTGATGTAGTGCTGAAGGCTACCAAGGTGGACGGCGTCTACGACAAAGATCCAGTAAAATACAAGGACGCAAAGAAGTTTGACAGCATGTCATATCTCGAAGCAATCAGCAACGACAAGATTCAAGTGATGGATAATTCAGCCACTACTTTGTGCATGGACAACAAGCTGCCTATCGTAGTATTTAACCTCCTGAAACCAGGTACAATCAAGAAGATTGTGCAGGGTGAGAGTATCGGCACCACTATTTCCTAGGATTTTTCTCTCCACGTACCATGAAACGCATCGTGAACCTCTTTTAATCGCGGATTTGTAACGTGCGTGTAGATTTGGGTGGTACTGACGTTGGCATGACCCAGCAGCTCCTGTACTGACCTCAAGTCAGCGCCGTTTATCAGGAGATCTGTCGCAAAGCTGTGGCGCAGCACATGAGGGGAAATAGAAAACGGAAGACGAGCAGACCGGCCGTAGAACGTAACCAGTCGTTCCACACTCCGCACACTAAGACGCATACCCTCACCCCGATCGTTCCCGGAGACGGCGCCCTTGTGCCGTACAAACAGCGGCCGCCACGCATCAGCTCTCCGCCTAAGATACTGGGCAATACTTTCAGCAGCAGCCGGCGATAAAAATACCACCCGAGCCTTGCCGCCTTTACCAATAACCCCAAACTCGCGCCGATCAAGATTCACGTGGTCCCGGTTAAGACCCACCGCTTCAGATACTCGAAGTCCTGTGGTAAACAAAAGTTCCAAGATCGCTCTATCCCGCGCGCCTGCCAGCGTTCCCAGATTTGGGGCTGCCAGAAGCGATTCCACGTGGCGCGGCTCCAAAAATCGTACCGACCGGTCACGCATTTTACCCAGCAGCACAGCATCTGCGGCAAGGGTGCTAATGCCTTTGGTTGTAAGAAAGCGCAATAGCCCTCGCAGAGCAATCAGAAAGTAATTTTGGGTAGAGCGCTTCAGGAATCCCTGCCGACCGCTCCGTTTTTTCGTTAAATAGACTCTAAAGCTCTGTACCAAATCCTGAGTTACATCAATAGGGGAGAGAAGTGGTTTGTCCTGGGACGCCCACTCAACAAATGCCGTTAGATAATACCGATAGAGATCCAGGGTGTTGGGGCTTAAATTTTTATCAAGGCAGCAAAAGTTTAAATAGGAGTCGATTTCTTTTTGCAACGGTGAGAGGGTAGTGGCTGACATGGGCACTATATTATGTCGTTAAATGTATCATTTACGAAGAATATTCTAGAGCATTAGTCGATTCTCTGTCAACACGCGGCACTTTTGTGAAGCAGGGGAGGTGACTTGTGGTAAAAATTAGGGAAATAAGAGCATTATAGCACTGTAGCAACCTTTTCTAAATTCACCAGTATATAGCACATGATATGGACGCTCAGACACCAAAGTCACTAAGGAATAACAGCGTTCGCTGCGTCGTCTGGGCTTGTTTTCGTAAAACATAAACGCACAATAGCTTTGGCGACGTCGCTTCCCTCGGCGCATTACAAAATATATTGTGCGACATCATAGGTTGTGGGGCACTTTTTGTCTATATTAGGGAGAACATCCAGTAAAGAAGTGAGCTGCCGTTTTACTCGAGAGTATGGAATATAGAAGTCTGCGACAGTACGGTTGCATCGGATGCATCAAAACGTTCGCACCAAAGATATCCACATAGCGAGCCTTTAGTCCTATAGCTATGTGATCAAACCATATCACTTTTCACGAATTTTCACAATATTCGGGTTATTTGAGGCTTCCCTACCCTCGCCAACTCGTTGTGAACAAAAATAGGGCAAGCACTGCGGATGCTAGGAGTACATACTCGGTCGCGTAGCGTGTCCTCCACTTATCTTGAATCTCGTGATGGAATACTCCCAGAAGCGTATACATCGCGGTAGTCAACACCAACGCCTTCATGCCAGAAGCAGCTGGCCAGAATGAAAGCGTCCAAGCGATCTCCCCTATGATTACCGAGCAGACAAACGCACGAATCAGAATAGCATCTGATATACTCTCCTCCAACTTCACCGCCCAGAGGGACTGCATACTCAAGGGAAACGCCACCAGAAATGCCAGTCCCCCATTCAGCCATACCGATAAGTGAAACGAGCTAATCGTGTGCAGTATAAGCCATATCGTCACCAGGGTGAATAAGAAACCGATCGTATGTGCAGCGCGAATCAGCGGGATTGTCCGAATCGCGGAGACAGCATAAATATTCTCTATAAGGAGCAAGATATAATAACTGATTCCGAAGATGGCAACGTGTACTGCGGTAAGCCAATTATTGGTAAGCAGCGTTGAAATAAAAAGCATCCCCAGAGGGAACGCCAACGGGAGCACCAGCAGAGGAAGCATTTTAATCCCCTCCCAATTGCCCCACAGTGACCACACAACTGCCGCAACTGACACAAGGGAAAGAATGTACCAGTGATTGACTCGTTCTCCAGGACCGATGAGCTGTTCGAGTAGGAACATGGTAGTTACGACCACACTGGCCAAAACGAACTTTTCTCGCTTACTTATTGACCATCCCATAGCTCAAACCTGTTTTGAAAGTAGGCCCTTTTTTATCGCATGACACACTGCAACTGCCAGTGCGTCGGCAGCATCATCAGGTCTGGGTAACTCCGATAACACTAGGAAATCACGCATTTTCTCCTGCACTTGCCGCTTGTCTGCACGGCCATTGCCCGTCAACTCCCGCTTGACAGAGAGACCCTGATACTCAAAAAAGGTAAGCTTATGTCGTGCAGCGGTCAGCAGCACTACACCCCTTGCTTGCCCGACACTCATCGCCGTGAGGGAATTTGCGCCAAAAAAGAGTTGCTCAACCACAATATGATCGGGCTTAAAACGGTTGACAACACCGATGAGTAAATCCTGTAGCAACACGAGGCGATCCCCCATCGGGGACTCCTTCGGAGTTGCAAAACATCCATACCCTACTGCAGTAATCTTTTGAGCAACAGTAGGCAGGGGTACGTCGATCACTCCCCAGCCAGTTCTCCCAGTACCAGGATCAATCCCCAAAATTCGCAGGCGTCCAGTATTTATGCTCATTAACTTCCGCTTGCAACTTGCATGAGTATATCCTCCGGTATGTCGAAATTTGAAAAAACTGCAAGCACGTCCTCCTCATCCTCCAACCGTTCTGTCAAACCCAGAATGCGGGCAGCACGCTCCTTGTCTACAACGGGAACGGTGGTGCTCGGCCGAAGGGTTAATTCAGTTGACTCGACGACTGCGTGCTCCGTCTCTAGCGCACGGCGTACCTCCTCAAGCCTTTCAGGAGCCACGTATGCGAGAATCACGTCTCCTGCAAGCTCCACGTCATCGACCCCTGCATCGATGGCACGAAGCTGCAGCTCCTCTAGCGACAGGCCACGAGGACGAATGCTCAGCACCACCTGTCGTTTAAACATCCAGGAAACAGACCCGGGCGTTGCAAGAGAACCGCCCTGCCGCTCAAGTATATTCTTGACGGCAGCCACGGTACGTTGCTTGTTATCAGTCGCCCCTTGTACAACAAGTCCGATCCCTCCTGGCCCATAACCTTCGTAGGTTACTTCCTCCAGCGGTCGGTCAGAAGCGAGTTTTCCAAGGCCGCGTTCAATAGCACGCTGCATATTCTGCTTTGGCATATTGGCAGCACGCGCCTGCTCTATGGCCAGGCGCAACCGAATATTTGACTCAGGGTCACCCCCACCCTGCCGTGTAGCCACCGTGAGGGCGTTACCCAGTTTGGTAAACAGCTGGCCACGCTTGACATCAGCAGTGCCCTTTTGACGCTTTATTTGTGCCCACTTTGAATGCCCTGACATTTCCTGGTATTGTAAGGTAATATCTTCACATTGACAACCAAGCTAATTTCTCTACAATGGTCGGTAGAGAATGAATGAAACGCTTGCCCTCCACGCGATACAGGCTGCTCTCCGCGGAGATTGGAAGCAGGCGGTAACTCTCAACGAGGAGATTGCCCAGAGTAACCCCCAAGATATTGATGCCCTCAATCGCCTTGCCCACGCGTCATATGAGCTCGGCAACACCGACGAGGCACGACGAGTTTATCGACGCGTACTGAAAATTGATCGCTATAATCCGATCGCGTCCCGTGCGCTCAAAAAAATGAAAACTGCTGCGGCTACTGGATCCGCAACTGCCAGCATACACCCTAGCCTTTTTATCGAAGAACCAGGGGTAACCAAGCTCGTACGTTTGCTGCGGCCAGGATCTCCCCGCGTGCTCTCCAAAATGTGTGTGGGCCTGCCTGTTGCGCTGAGCTTCAAGCATCGCTCCCTGGTGGTAACAACCAAAGACGGTGTTTATCTAGGCATACTTCCTGACGAACTTGCTAGACAACTGGCGCCACGCATTGCCGCAGGCAACCACTATGAGGCATATGTGAACAGTATTCGCCTCAAAGACATCGGCATTTTTTTACGCGAAACCCGCAGGGTAGGTCGCTACCGCACGCAGCCTGCATTTCTGTCACTTGCCAATTCCCCAACCTCAGCAGCCTATGAAAGCACGAGTACACAAGAGGTCGATGACCTAGAAGAACAAGACGTGCGGCACGAGCACGACGAATTCCTTTAGCATATGTACGTCATCGATTGGGTAAGACAATTTCTCCCCAGAGCTTGACGTGCTCGCCTTTTTCCGGACTTCCCCACCGAGTAAGCCCAGAAACGTCAGCGGCTCGCAGGACAAAGCCACCTTTGTTCACTAGGGGCACCCGCGCATCCTCCCACATGCGGATCAAGTCATCCCGGCTACCTTCATGCATAGTGAGTTTATTACCGACGGTGAGACGAGCAAGAATATCGCGTACCGTTTTAAGTTTAGACTCACCACCTTCTCCACCAACCGCTAAAAGCACAGACGATTCAAACCCACCTAGTCGTGCTTTCTCTCCCGCAATAGCCCGTAGATGCATCATCACAGCAAGCCAGTCTTGAGGGTAAACCGTGGCAGCCAACTCCCTCATATCATCTGCAAAGGAAAACCGTGCCAAAGGATCTTTCGGGACAAGCGCTACCACATCCTGTGCCTGCCGCACTGAGACCAGCTGCACAAAGCTTTTCGCCGCGCGCACACTGGCGTGAGCCAATACTACCGCAGTCTCAGACTGGGGAAACCGAAGATACAGAGAAGTTAAACCACCCCGTACCATAACGAGTATACTCACCGTAGCCGCCGAGTGTTTTTTGACAAGAGCAGAACCGAGTTCTGCAAGAAACTGATGGCTTACGAAGGGATCCTGAATTTCAACGGTGGTAAAAATTTCTGAGCCAGGAAGCAGACGCTCTTTGGAAAGCGAACGGAGAGATAGCCAAAAAGAGATGGCCAGTATGGCAATCGCAATAAGAATATATACAAGCATGCATTGCTGGCAGGGAGTTCGTTTTTACCGGTGCAGCCATTCGTCCTCACCCACCTCTACCGTGATATCTGCCCGAGGGTCAGCTGATGAAGACTGGGTTGTATTATACGACGAAACGACCAGTTGATGCACTCGTTTGAGTGTGTATGAAGGCAATCCGTACACCTTCGTCTGTGCAGAAAACATTTGTGCATTCTCCACAGCTACCACGTCAGCACCCAAATTTCTCAAACGCCTCGCGACTTGTGCACCAAGTCCCGGATGCAGCGTTGCATTTTTTATCACCACGCGCTGCCTCTCGCGCACCACAGTCTCGTCCTGCAAATGGGCCTGCACCACTCGATCTACTGCCAACTCATTTGGTATCAGCTCAATAGTATCATCTTTCCGGGTTAGTACCATAAGCTCACTTCCAGGGCGCAACTCAATGGCTCGGACTTTGTCAAATCGTGCCCAGGTAAGCGCCCACACAACTC
This sequence comes from uncultured Gammaproteobacteria bacterium, assembly GCA_964372495.1. Taxonomy (GTDB): domain Bacteria; phylum Patescibacteriota; class Microgenomatia; order JAUYPR01; family JAUYPR01; genus CAYJQU01. The sequence continues at coordinate 119,990 of CAYJQU010000003.1, read as the reverse complement.
GCCCGAGATCATAGCGGGAAAGATTAGACTCAAGTCGTAGAAACCATACAGGCCCCTCTCGCACCCACCACAGTGGATCTTTACCCTTAGCACGTAAGTATTCAATCACCTGCTCCCTCATGAAGTCATGGTGCAGCACGTAACCGTCTATCGGGACGCCGAAATACCGACTTACTGAGGATGTGACGAACGCGGCGCCCTGCCGTTTGCCTTCCAGTTCACCAAGTTCGTAAATGGCACGTATCCGATACTCGCCAAACCCGCCTGCAACGGTAAGACGAGTATCTTCAGGAATAGTAAGCAGCTTAAGGTATCCACTTTCCGGGCGCAGCACCATCAGTATGTACGGATTGCCGATAATTAGCAGGTTGATTTGCCCACGCCCATCCCACGCATACGTGTCAAAGACCGCCTTTTCAGTTGCCTGTAAGTTATTGCGAAACCATTTGACTGTATGGGACACACCCAGTGCTGCCAATAGAAACAGCACGAGTGCCACTATAAACGCATGACGCCGTTTCCGGCGCACGGCCTGGTGAGTAAGCTTACGAGTACGCATGGGCAGGTCTTGAAGTTTATGCTATCAGCTTTTCACGCGGCTCACAAGACCTGAGCCGCTGGCCTCGTAAACTGCTGCTCAAAGTAGTCGTAGACACTGCGAGAAAGATCTGCTATCGCTTCCGTTGCTTGTTCTGGATCGGAAAGGTTGCCTCCCAACACAGCCAACACATATACCGAGTGTGGCGCCTCAATCACCCCGACGTCATGCCTAAATCGATCAATTTCACCTGTTTTATGGGCAACGACGGTTCCTTGCGGCAGCGAGCGAGGAATTCGGTCATTTATCTGTTGATCAGCAAGTATCCGTATCATCTCCTCGGAATACCGCGGCGAGACCAGCTCTCGATTATACAATGCAGCAAACATCTGCGCCATGTCCGATGCTGATGTCACCGGAGGATCAGTTAATGCCGTGTCTCTAAACCCCAGATTCTTCATCAGCACACTCACGGTGTCCCAGCCAATTCGTGCTCCCAGTTCCTGTCCGTCAGGATTGCTGGATACCGTAATCATCCGATATATTTGCGCTTTTGTATATTCATCAAGCGGCCGACCTCCTTCCTCAGCACGGGCCATCCATGCAATCATAACCGGCACTTTATAGAGAGAAGCGGCGGGCATCTGCACGTGTTCACCTAAAGCCGCGTACTGTCCAGTGGTAAGATTATGCACCACGACCGCAACCTCCCCCTGCACGTTGGCCGTACCTTCGGTGATCAACTGGAGTAGCACTCGGTCATTACGCGCAAACAGGTAAAGACTCGTTTCCTTGCGGGAAAACAGAAAAGTATACACCGGTGCGGGAAGTACAAACACATCGCGTTGCGCGTAAACTGGCACCAACAGCTGCCACCCTATCATACCCATAGTCACTGCGAGTGGTAGAATAAGCATAATGGGTAGCGCAGACTTCATATGGGGTTACATCTGATCATCTGCTCGGTAGTTTAATGTCCTGAAGTACCTGACGCATTCGTTCATCAATATGCTTCTCAAAATATGACAGGTCGTGAATGTGTTCTGCCAGCAGGTGTGACATGTGATCTCCCGCTTCTGCATAGGGCAAAATAACAAAATGCGCGCCGTTGCGATAGAGTTCATACGCATCATCAGGGTACTGGGCTGCCATGAGTATTTTTGCACGCGAATGCACTGAGCGCAACTCGGAAAGGAGCGCCAAATTGTCCTCCAAATCAGTCACTGTGGAGATGATAAGGTCCGCCTTGGCCAGATGGAGCTGATCCAAAATCTCTGGATCTGAAATGCTCCCAAACAAGGCGGTTACTCCTTCGCTTGATAGCTTCTCGATCACTTTCGGATCGAAATCCAACACAATAAGCGGTTTCTCCTGCCTTTTTAAAAACGACAAGATACTGCTGCCGATGCGATGACAGCCTATGAGCACCACATGATGCTCAAGCTCACGGTACACCGCCGCTGTCGGATGCCGCACGTCTGAACGCTCAAACAGAGCGGCCACCTTGGCGCATACCGGATACCACTGTTTCCGCTGAGCCATCAGGAGCGAGGAAAAAGTCATTGTCACGATGCCTACAAACGCCGCAGTAGCTACCCCCACTTCACCCACATGGCCCACCCGTGCACCAGCTGCTACAAGAATAAGAGAGAACTCTGAAATATGCGTAAGGGAAGATGCAGTAAGCGTTATGGTGTGGCGGCTGTAGCCAAGTCTTCCCAACATCGCCATAAACATGAGAGGCTTTGAGACGAGAACAAAGAGCGACAGAAAAAGCACAGGACTCACCAAGCGCTCAATGTGAAGAAAGCTTACCGTTGCTCCCAAATCAATAAAGAACAGAGCGATAAAGAAGTCCCGCAGCGGCTTGAGCTTCCCTGCTATCTCGTAGCGGTAAGGGCTCGTGGCCAGTGCAAGACCTGCAAGGAACGCACCGATCCCGAGCGAGAAACCCAGGAGGATGGTAACCGCAACAAACAGCAGACACCACGAGATAGTCGAAAGAAAGAGCAGCTCCTGACTTACTGCAACAAATCTAAAAAAATGAGGAAGCACGCGTTTTGCAAGAAACAACAATACATAAAAGAGCGCCAGTCCCTTTAACACAATAAACAGAAGCGGCCATAGTTGAAAATTGGTTGTCAAGGAACCCGTGGTATTGTAGATGGACAAGAGCATAAGAGCAATAATGGCAACCAAATCCTCAACTAAAAGAATTCCCACCGCCAACTTCCCATGCAAAGAAAGAATCTCTTTGCGTTCGGTTAGAAACTTTACCACCAAAATGGTACTAGAAAAAGATAGGCCTACCGCAAGATACAACGATTCTTTGATTTGAAAGCCAATGCCCAGTAACAAGAGCATCCCAATTACAAAGGTAATGAGGATCTGGCCGACGCTCGCAATAAAAATAGCCCTACCAACTTGCTTGAGCTCGCGAAAGTCCATCTCGATCCCTACCAGGAAAAGCAGAAACGCAATGCCGATTTCAGGCAAGAACTTGAGCGTTTCGGCAAGACTTGGATCCACCAGCCGAAAGGCCGACAGAGTCAGTCCTGCTGTCAGATACGCAATAATGAGAGGCTGACGCAAAAACCGAAGGAGCACCCCTACCGCCGTCGCCAAGCCCACTACCAAACTGAACTGAACAATGAGATCTTGCATGGCAGAATTTTCTTTATTGTGAACTACCCCGCCCCGAAATTCAACCACGCGGTCCGATGTGCACCGGACTTTACGTGGTCAACCGTTTCGTAAGGACAGCAAGCGCACTCTGTAAATCAGGCGGCAATGGGCTTTCGAAATAGAGTTGTATTCCTGAGTGCGGGTGGGTCAGTGATAGGAATGTTGCATGTAGAAAGAGCCGAGGGCACCAGTTGCGGTCAATTCTTGACATGTTGCGGCCGCCATAGGTATCATCACTCACCACTGGCTGCCCTAAGTGCTTGGCATGCACGCGAATTTGATGTGTTCGTCCCGTTCTAGGAAAAACCTCACAGTACGTAAAGATACTGTAGGCATTCAGAAAGGGCTGTTTTAACTTGATACCCAATGACGTAAGATACTGAGGGTCCATTGTATACCACTCCTGCGGTACAAAACGGGTATACGCTTCCTTTCCTGTAGGCAGAACCGCAAATCGCTCTCGGTTACGAGGATTTCTTCCCACAGGAAGCGACACAGCTGTTTCCTCAAAAAGATTCCCATGCAAAAGCGTCAGATATCGCTTCTCCACGTGTCGTTCTTTAAACTGCTCCATGAGACGTAACTGTGTCTCCTCGTCTCGCGCGACTACCAAAAGACCTGAAGTCTCCTTATCAAGACGGTGCACAATCCCTGCACGAGGAACCGCCGCGAGCGCTGGCTCAGTTTCCAGAATCCAATCCTCCAGCGTACGTCCTTTTTGAGTTTCTGCCCGGTTGACTACATATTTTGGAGGTTTATCGATAACCAGCAGCTTTTCGTCTCTGAACACCGCTCGTGGTACACCGCTATCTTGCATGCGATGGCCCTCGGCGCTACGTACGTTCGTTACGAGCCTCGCACGTTAGGCAGAGCGTAGCCATTGGCATAGCTGCCAGGCGATTCTCGTCAATCGGTTTCTTACAAGCTTCACATTTCCCATAGGTACCAATTCGAATCTTATTTAGTGCCGCCAGGATAGTTTGGCGATATTTCAACAGCTCTGCTTTGAGCGCGATAACGCGGTCGTGTCCTGCTGTATCGGTCGCGTCCTGGGCAAGTTCATGACTATAGTTACGGTCCTCCTGCAAGAATGGGTCTTCTTGTATCAGAGTCTTAATCCGTCCATCTACCGCCTCTTTTTCGTTCTCCAGCTGCTTCTGTATGCGAGAAAGCACAGAATCAGTCGACTTTTTTGTCATAGAGTATGTTCCCTTCTCCTTTTTCTGCGCCACCTACTGCGCAGTTGCCATTGACGAAACACAATCGTACACTCCCGCCACGGCTTTACTACCAGGCCCGCAAACGCGCCGGGGGAAAGATTCAGCCGCAGCTCGCCTCTTGCCATCGCCTGAGCCCTATGCACGAGTATATGCCAGTCGCCGCGTACCGTGTGTCCCGTTGCTTTATATAACACAACCGTCGCGACCACGCCAAGTGCAACCGCAATCAGTCCCTGTGCCGGCAACGAGAACCAGTACACACTGTCCCCACGCCACAGTTCCACTAGTGCGACGCTTCCGAGAAGCAACACAAAAAACCAGGATGTCGAGACTCCTGGCTTTATATGCTGCGTGCTGAGTCGCCATAACCAAAAGAGAATTAGCAGGTCAAGCAACACAAAATACAACGCGACCGGATGCCGCCTGCCTAAAAGTCCCGGCACCACCACGCCCCACGGTAGATAGGTAATTGACCCATACATGCACGCATTGAAAAAGCACCCCAGCGACCCGGAAAGATGCGCAACCAGCACACCAAAGCTTAATGCATCGGCAACTGCGCGTATAGGCAGCCGGTGCCGGCGCAGCCACAGCCAGCATACCAAACTGCCCAGTATCAGTCCCCCCAGAAATGACAAGCCAGGGTATTTGAGGATCAACACCATTTTAGCCAGATTTCCCTCAAATTCGTACGGGTGCAAAAAAACATACAACGCCCGCGCACCTATGATACCGGCCAGTGTGCTCAGCAGGATTGTGTCGAACACCGGTTCCATATTCCACTCGTGTTCTCGGGCTATTCGCCAGATGACAAAGGTCGCCATCAAGAAGCCGAGCGAAGCAAAAAAACCGAACGTATACACGGTGACCGGTCCAATGGAGAACAAGATAGGATACATCTATTTTATCCTACCATATTTGCTGGGGCTTGCGAGCGCCTGCTATACTGGACATTTAATGGTTGCCACAACCCATGCTATTGTCGGGGCAAGCATAGCTGCTCGTATTCCCAACCCGTATCTTGCAATCCCGCTAGCTATTCTATCCCACTTTGCACTTGACCTTACTCCCCACTGGGACCAAGGCATCAACTGGAAGGAAAAGTCGACCCGCAGGCGCTGGGCGGAGTCCATCGTCGATGTGCTCACCGGCATCGCATTGGTGAGTGTATTGTTCGGCAGCCGTGTAGATCCACTCTACCTCTATGGCATGATGTTTATGGCTCAACTTCCAGACTGGCTTGAGGCGCCTTATTTGTTCTTGGGACTCAAAGGCGCGCCCTGGAAATACTTTTATCAGGTGCAATCTCGTTTACAGTGGCGCACTACGAAACTTTTAGGAATAAGCACCCAGCTTGCCGTCATCGCCGTCGCCCTCTGGTGGTCGCTGTAAACTACTTTCCCACCCGCTCCACGTACTGGCCGGTTTTAGTATCGACTTTGACCCGGTTGCCGACCTTGACAAACATGGGTACTTGTACTTGGATGCCGTTCTCGAGCGTGGCAGGCTTATAGACATTCGAGACAGTATCGCCTTTCACTCCTGGAGCGGTCTCTGTCACCGCATACTCAAGTTGTTTGGGTAAATCGAGAGCAACTGGCTCACCCTCATGCATGAGTAAAGTTACGATCGAGCCCTCAAGCAAGAACTTTCCTTGATCGCCGACACTCACCTGAGGCAGCCGAATCTCCGAATAGGTGTCAGTCTCCATAAACACATACTCGTCACGATCTTTGTAAAGATACTGGGTCGGTCGTTTCTGAAGCACTGCCTCCTGCACCCGAGCGCCAGATATAAAAGACTTCTCGGTTGTGGTACCGGTGCGAACATTGCGCACTTTCACTTTGATGTTGGCGCTCCCCCGCCCCATCTTGATGTGCTCGTAAGCCAGCACCTGCCATAACTGGCCCTCCATAGTGAACACGGCGCCACTGCGAAGTTCTGTGACGTTTATCATCAGTGCTCAGTGCTCCCTGAAAAATGAAACGGCGTGATCTTCAAAGTCGGTACCAAATTAGTGCCCAGCCAACTACCCTGCGCGGTCACTGTATCACCAACCATCTCCACCGAGGCAAGCGCATCTATCACACTTTGGGTGAATCGTAAGTTCTTCACCGGACCCACGATAGTACCATTTTCGATCAAGAAGGTGCCATCCCGCGTCATACCGGTCAGCATCAGTCGCTTATAATGCAGCGCGTTGACATACCAAAAACGGGTAACAAGAAGCCCTCTTTTAACCGAGGCCATCATCTCCTGAATGGTGTGCTTTCCTGGCTCAAATACCAGGTGTCCGGCAATGGCACCCTCGGTATTCGGCGCGGGGAGCGCATGGCCGGTATTCTCCGCTTTGTACCGATGCGCATGATACGAGTCGTAGACAATCCCCTTTGCAACACCTTTTTCAAACAGTGTTACTCGCTGTTTCGGCACTCCCTCAAAATCAAACGGCAGCGGTATGATCTTTGGATGCAGGGCGTCCTCGTGAATCGTTATGTGCTCAGACAAAATCTTCTGGCCTAACTTATCTTTCATGAAGCTGACATCCTCATGATAAATACGTGCATTTGGGCCCAGCCAGGAAAAATAGCCAAGGAGATCATTTACCGCAGTCGGCTCTAATATCACTTCATAGTCCCCTGGTTCAATATCGGTGGGATTTTGCGCTCGCTGCGCTTTATCTATAGCTGTCCTGCCTACACGGTGAGAATCAATCGCGCCTACATCCGCATCCAGCGCACTCGCATAGCCGCTGCCTGTTGCTCCTGTTGCCGTTATAGATAAAGAAGCAGAAGTCCCAGGGTGATACACCCAAACCCCCAAGGAGTTAGCAACGGCAATTTGCGAAGTACTTGTCTCAAATGCTCCAGAAAGTTTTAGCTTCTCTCTTCGGCCCACCACTATAATTTCTCGTACCGCATCCGCTTTCTGACGCGCTGAGTGAGAAGCAGTGCGCTCCCGATATCCGTGAGGCGCCGGTGTTGGACGAAGTGGTCCAGGAAGCGATATGAAATGTTGATCTTCTTTCTGTAGTCTTGCAAGTGCCACCGCGCGTTCAACCGCTTCCTTGATTGCCTTGCTCGTCAACTGGTTGGTGGAGGACACTCCTATTTTTTTGCCGATTACCGCCCGCACCGAAATGCTCGTGTCGGCGTATTGGGTATTCTGATGTATCTGAGAGTTGGCAAACCGCGTCAATGCGTGCTGCGTCACCGAGAACAGAATCTCCGTCTGGTCTGCCTTGGAACTGGCGAGTGCTTCTTGGGCTAATTTGTAGAGCTTTGCTTCGTTTACTGGCGTCTGCATTCTACTCACTTCCCACTCCCCCATTTCCCAGCACCTACCCTGACCTTGCGAAATCGCGCAGGGGCGGCACCATGCCCTACATGGGCAACTTGTGAGGGCTCTCCCTTGCCACAGTTAGGAGTGCCCCAAATGACCCAATGGTTGCTCCCGCATACCGCGTCACAGGAGCCCCAAAACTGGGGAGTAATCCCGGTGTATACCGGGTTTTTATACATCCTTCCCAGCTTACCGTTTTTAATTTCCCAAGCAGCTTCAGTGCCGAACTGAAAGTTAAGCCTCCTATCGTCGATGCTCCAGCTGCGATTTGTGGAGAGGAAAAGTCCGTCCTTCGTATCTGCAACGAGATGCTGCAGATCCCAGCTTCCCGGTTCAAGATTAATATTGGTCATACGGATAAGCGGAAGGCGCGACCACCCATCAGCACGCATGGCGCCATTTGCTTGCATCCCAACGCGACCAGCAGTCTCGCGAGAGGTGAGGTACCCAACGAACGTCCCTTTGTCCACCAGCAGTAGGCGCTGTGCCGCCACTCCCTCATCGTCATAGCCAAACGATCCAAGACCCCCAGGCAACGTAGCGTCCGCAGAGATCGTGACGTGTGGTGAACCGTACCGAAAAACCCTTAGTTTCTCAGGTGTTAGGAAGCTGGTGCCTGCATAGCTCGCCTCCATCCCAAACACACGATCCAATTCTGTAGGATGCCCACAGCTCTCATGCACCTGTAAAGCTACTTGATTGCCATCAAGAATAATATCGAATTCTCCTGCCGGGCATTGCGGCGCACGCACCAATTGTGCTGCCTCGGTACCTACCCGGGGAGCATTTCCGACTAAGTCAAGTTCACGAATCAGCTCGTAGCCTCTGGTCTGAGACTGGCCACGGAATGAGTTTGGGAAGCTCCGGTTCTGCACCTCGTCGCCCTCAACACCTGTGGCTTCGATTCCCGCACCGCACTCGGTTAGTTTCTGCTCAATCCACGCACCCTCGGTCGAAGCGAAGGTTTTTTGCTCCCGCCACGCGCGCATACATGCTTGTGATATCCTGACTAGCTTATCGGCTCTCAGCGCGGCGTCAGCTTGCAAAAGAAGGGTGATCTTATCGGAGAGTGGCACGGTGAATGGATCAATTTCATACGGCGTTCGGTAGGTTGCTTTTGCAGGATTAACTTTGGTAAGGATCACTTTCTGGGTATTTACCCGACCTGCGGCGCAAGCTAGCGTAACTGCACCCCGAACTGCTTTTTTTATCTCTGCTTTGGCCAGCACTGACGTTGCAGCAAAACCCCATGCTCCATTCACTAGAACACGGACTCCGACTCCTTGGGTTTCGTATTGCTCAAGCGCCTCAACAACACCATCCTTGGTAGCTATATTCTCTACTCGCCGTGCAACGAGGCGAACATCGCCATACTCGGCCTTCGCTACCTCAATACAGTCCAGCGCTTCTTTAATCAGTTCTTTCATTGTAACTGATAGTATATTCTGGTAGAATAGTTTGTACAAGCCAAGGCTGATGCCGGGGTGGCGGAATTGGCAGACGCGCGCGCCTCAAGAGCGCGTGATCCAAAAGATCGTGTGGGTTCAACTCCCTCCCCCGGCACCGCTACTCTATAGAAAAGCCTGTATAATGACTTCATGGGTAAAAAGCGTTGTATTATTGTTGTTGACGTGATATGAGCATCTGGTACAATCGGCATACCTACAGACCAGAGGCAAGCCCTGAGTGAGGGCTTTGTTTGTAGTGATGCAGTATGGAAATAAAGCTTGCCGCAGAAACCATCGGGACTATCGGGTCGCTGCCGGTAACCAATGCGATGTTGGCCACCTGGGCGGTTTCTGCACTGCTAGTCTTCGTTTCCATTCATGCCACACGGTCAATGCAGCTTATCCCTAGAGGTCTCCAAAATCTCGTCGAGATGGTCCTAGAGGCAATGTACTCCATAACTGAAAATCTCGCCCAGGAGCGAAAGTATTTTATATTTCCACTAGTGGCTAGCTTCTTCCTCTTCATCATTATCTCCAACTGGTTCGGCCTTCTTCCAGGAGTCGGAACCATAGGACTGTATGAAGAAGGTCGCGGACACGCTTTTATCCCCCTGTTGCGCGCCCCCAATGCCGATCTGAACACTACCCTCTCACTCGCGCTGGTCTCAGTGTTAGCTACCCACATTTTTAGCATCAAGGTACTCGGTTTACTAGATTACCTAAAGAAATTTTTTAGCTTCAATCCAATCACCCTCTTTGTCGGGTTTCTTGAATTGGTATCTGAGGTAACCAAAGTACTCTCTCTTTCGCTGCGTCTTTTTGGTAACATATTCGCAGGAGAATCACTGCTATATACCGTGTCGGCAATGGGAGCGTTTCTCGTTCCGGTTCCGTTTATGGCACTTGAGGTACTCGTAGGATTTGTACAAGCAACGGTATTTATGATGCTGACGCTTGTGTTCATGGTAATCCTAAGTGAAAAACACGAAGCCAATCTCACACACTAGGGAGACGGAGAGGGGGTGAACTGAACATGGACATTACGCTGAGCGGAGGGGCAGTTATCGCGGTAGGAGGAATACTGCCGGCGTTTGCTATTGGGTGGATAGGCAGCAAGGCAATGGAGGCAATCGGACGCAATCCGGAAGCTGCCAACCGTATCCTGCCACCAATGCTCCTTGGCATGGCATTCACCGAGGCTATTGCCATTTACGTCCTACTCCTTGCCTTCCGAGGGTAAGGCAGTATGATAGTTTGAAGAAAGGAGGCTAACGCTTTTTGGAAACCGCTCGCGAGTTTGGCGTACAACCGATTCTACTTTTGGCGCAAGTGATTAATTTCCTCATCCTTGTGCTGCTCCTGCGTCGCTTTCTCTATAAGCCAGTAGTAACCATGCTTGAGGAACGAAAGCGTCGTATAGCGCAGAGCATCAACCAGGCACAAGAGATTGAAGAGCGTCTTGCAAGCGTCAGGCAGGAGCAGGAGCGTCTCATCGCGCAAGCTCGATTAGAAGCTTCCGAGATCGTTGGCTCCGCAAAGCAGTCGGCTACCGATCTTATCGCCAAAGCGCAAGCAGAAGCAGAAGGCAAAGCGAAAGCCATCATTGCTGATGCAAAAAAAGAGATCGCGCAGGATCGACTCCTTATGCACACAGAGCTCAGGCAAGAACTGGCGCGCCTGGTTATGCTCACTGTCGAAAAGGTGCTGAGACGAATCATCTCACCATCTGACCAGAAGCGTCTTGTTGCGCAAACAATAGAAGAGGTGTCACACTGATGAAAGCCACACGGACCTCTCGCCTGCATCAACAACTCATCCGCTTGGCATTTCGTGAAAGCAGTACTGAGGGGCAGTTAGATAATAAAAAAGTTGCCTCTTGGGCAATACTTTTTGCGGCAAGAAAGCCACATGAGGCACTCATACTCCTGCGAACATATCGCTTCCTTATTGCTAACCAAATCGCCAAAGAAACCGCGCTTGTGAAAGCAGCGTGGCCCTTGAGCGCGCAGGAGCAACACGAGTTACTTGACCGCATCCGCGATCGCTTTCCATCAGTGCATTCACTCCTCGCGCAGGAAGACAAAAGCATACTCGGCGGCATCACGGTGCGCATTGGTGACAGTATTTGGGATGGCAGTTTAAAGACTCGTGTACAACAGCTAGGACGCTAACCATGGACGAAAAGGCAACCATTTTAAAATTGCTGGAAAATCAAATACAAACGATCACGCAAGGCGCCCTCAAATCAAACGTCGGCGCTATTTTGGAAATTGGTGACGGTATCGCCAGAATCAGCGGTTTGTCAGAAGCAATGGCCTCGGAACTGTTATCTTTCGGCGGAGATACGTACGGTATCGCCTTCAATATCGAAGAAACATCTGTGGGTGCCGTCATTGTGGGTAGCTTTGAACACCTCAAAGAGGGAGGCGAGGTACGTACCACTGGGAGGATACTTGAAGTGCCCGTAGGAGAAGAGTTTATTGGGAGGGTCATCGATCCGTTGGGACAACCATTGGACGGAAAGGGCGCGATTAGTGCAAAAAAGAGCTATCCGGTCGAGCGGCCTGCCCCCGGGGTCATCGTCAGGGAGAGCGTGAAAACACCCTTACAAACTGGATTGAAGGCTATTGATAGCATGATCCCCATCGGACGCGGCCAACGGGAGCTAATTATTGGAGATCGCGGGACTGGCAAAACAACGATCGCCATAGATACCATCTTAAATCAAAAAGATGTTATCTGCATCTACACGGCAATCGGGCAAAAAATGAGCACTATTGCATCGATTACAGCAACGCTGGCGCGGTACGAGGCGCTTGATCATAGCATTATTGTCTCGGCATCATCGGCAATGAGCGCAACTACTCAATACCTAGCCCCCTACAGTGCTACCGCGCTGGGTGAATACTTTATGGATCAAGGAAAAGACGTGCTCATCATTTACGACGACTTAAGCAAACACGCGTGGGCTTATCGGCAACTTTCATTACTTCTCCGACGCCCATCAGGACGCGAAGCATACCCGGGAGACGTCTTTTATCTCCATTCCCGACTACTCGAACGATCCGCAAAATTAAACAAGGAAAACGGGGGTGGCTCACTTACGGCGCTTCCCATCATCGAGACCCAGGCAGGTGATGTTTCCGCATATATTCCCACCAACGTCATTTCCATTACCGACGGACAGATTTACCTTGAGTCTGAGCTCTTCCATGCAGGTATTCGCCCCGCGGTGAATGCAGGACTCTCGGTCTCCCGAGTGGGGAGTGTGGCGCAAATCAAAGCGATGAAACAAGTAGCCGGCAAACTCAGACTTGACCTGGCTCAATACCGGGAGCTCGCGGCATTTGCGCAATTCGGCGCTGACCTCGATCCAACAACAAGGGGGCGTCTGGAACTAGGCAAGCGAATCGTTGAGGTGCTCAAGCAACCACCATATCAACCCGTGCCAGTAGTACAGCAAGCAGCACTCCTCTGGGCGGTAACGTCAGGACAGCTAAACGCCATTACTTCTGAAAATGTTGCCCCATTCGAGCATGCGTTCCGAGACTATCTCGCTACCCAAAAGGGGAAACTCCTGGAGACAATAGACGAGACCGAGGAACTTTCAGATGCTAGCATAACCGAGCTGACTGAGGTTGTTGAAATCGTTAAAAAAGAATTTACTGGCGAGGATGATGTAACATGACAGGTACACACGATCTGCGCAGGCGCATTCGATCTATTAAGAATACTTCCCAAATCACTAAAGCTATGCAAATGGTAGCCAGTAGTAAAATGCACAGGGCGCAAATCAAGGCACTGGCAGGTCGTACGTACAGTCTAAAGCTCTCAGAAATTCTGCACGAACTAACAGGGAAGGTAGATATTACAACCCACCCGCTATGTACGCCAAGAGCCGTACGTAAGGCGTTAGTACTTGTTATATCTCCAGACAAAGGACTCTGCGGCGCGTTAAACAGCAATCTGTACCGCACACTTGTTGACCCGAAAGTAACCGAAGCCAAGATAGACTTGATTGACGCTACCATTTCCTACGCAACGATCGGCAAAAAAGCGCGACAATTTCTGCTTAAAACGGGCCGTATCATTGAACTGGATTTCGAGGGGAGGGTTGATCCTGACCTTAGCTTTACGTTACCCATCGCGAGGACGATCATACAGTTATACTTAGAAAAGCAAACCGACCTCGTACTTTCTGTATACACGCACTTTCACTCAACCCTGAAACAAGAGCCGCGGATACAGCAAATTCTACCAGTAGAACGTTTTCAACTTCCAGGAGCCGCCATTGCAGCCAGGGAACTTTCCCAGCCTGCGCCCAATCGCGACATATATCTGCTTGAGCCTAACCCTGACCGTATTTTAGAAACCATCGTGCCACACTATATAGAATCGCTCTTGTATCAAATATTGCTGGAGGCTGCGGCCTCCGAGCACAGCGCCCGGATGATAGCTATGAAAAACGCGACCGACAACGCGCTTGAGTTAGTAGATAATCTGACGTTGACCTACAATCAACTGCGCCAGGATAGTATTACGAGGGAAATTCTTGATATCGCAACAGCAGGAGCAACGCTCGTATGAATACCGGAACTATTATCCAAATTATTGGACCAGTAGTCGACGTACGGTTTGGCAGCACTCTGCCCGCACTCCTTAATGCCCTCACTGTCAAACATGGTACCGCTACACTCACGCTCGAAGTGCAGCAACACTTGGGGGAAGGTGTAGTGCGCACCATTTCTATGCAGTCTACCGACGGCCTCAAGCGTGGTATGCCAGTGACCGACACCAGCCACCCTATCACCGTACCCGTTGGCGAAGAAGTGCTCGGGAGGATGCTTAACGTCGTAGGAAAACCGATAGATGGACAAGGTCCTGTCCAAAGTAAAAGTTCCTTCCCCATTCACCGATCGGCCCCGCCCCTGACCGAACAATCAGTAGAGGTTGCAATTTTAGAAACTGGCATCAAGGTTATTGATCTGATCTGTCCCTTTGTAAAGGGTGGCAAAGTAGGAGCCTTTGGTGGTGCGGGCGTAGGTAAAACCGTCATCATCGAAGAGCTGATCCGGAATATTGCTACAGAGCACGGAGGGTTCTCCGTCTTTGCAGGCGTTGGCGAGCGTACACGCGAGGGTAACGACCTCTGGCATGAGATGAAGCAGTCGGGAGTTATTAATAAAACGGCGCTGGTATTTGGACAAATGAACGAACCGCCGGGGGCACGGCTTCGAGTGGGGCTTACTGGACTCACTATCGCAGAATATTTCCGTGATGAAAAAGGGCAAGATGTCTTGCTCTTCATCGACAATATCTTCCGATTCACCCAGGCAGGTTCTGAAGTTTCGGCACTCTTGGGCCGCATTCCGTCCGCAGTTGGATACCAGCCAACGCTTGCCTCAGAAATGGGCGCACTCCAAGAGCGTATTACCTCTACCAAAAAGGGGTCTATCACCTCGGTACAGGCCGTGTACGTCCCTGCTGATGACTATACCGATCCGGCTCCCGCAACCACATTTGCTCACCTCGACTCTACCGTAGTGCTTCAGCGCTCAATTGCCGAACAGGGTATCTATCCGGCCGTCGATCCATTAGCATCCACCGCGCGTGTGCTCAGCCCCGATATTGTGGGGCAGGAGCACTACGCGGTTGCCCGAGGCATACAACGAGTCCTGCAGCGATATCAAGAACTCCAAGATATCATCGCTATCCTAGGAATTGACGAGCTCTCTGATGAAGATAAGCTAACAGTTGCACGAGCCCGAAGGATACAACGGTTTCTCTCACAACCGTTCTTCGTTGCAGAGCAGTTCACCAACCGACCAGGAGAATATGTACCTATAGCGGAAACAGTGAAAGGGTTTAAGGCGATTCTTGATGGCGAGTACGATAAGACTGCCGAACAGGAGTTTTATATGAAAGGCTCGATAGACCAAGTGCCCAAAGGGTAATCCTATGCGGCTACAAGTCATTACCCCAGCAACAGTTGCGATAGAAAAAGAGGTAGATGAAGTACGCATACCCACACCGCAGGGCCAAATTGGGATACTACCGAACCATGCACCGCTCATTACGGCCGTTTCTCCTGGTACCCTGCTTGCACGAACTGGCAATTACACTGACTACCTAGCAACCGGAAGTGGTATTGCCCACATAGTAAGCAATACGGTTTCTGTGCTTACCGATGAGGCGCTGCGAGCTGAGGAAATTGATGAGCGGGCTGAACAGGAAGCGCGGCGACGTGCACAAGTAGCGCTCCAAGAACTTCGTTCAGATGAGGAAATTGCCGCCACCCTGGCACTCATCGAGCGGGCCACCGCCAAACTCGTAGTCAAACGCCGCCACCGAAGTCGCATTCCAATGCCCTAAGAGGAAATCTAGTTACGCTGCTGCCGCGCGAGTGCGATGGCGCTCCATACCATAGAAGCGTACCCGGTCTCCCTTAAACATAAGCTCGATCTCCCCCACTGGACCGTTGCGGTGCTTGGCCACAAGGAGCTTTATATGCTCAAGTTTTTCCGGGTCTTCTCTATACAGAAACATTACCACGTCCGCGTCCTGCTCGATCGCCCCAGACTCCCGCAGATCCGCAAGCTGGGGTACGCGAGTCCCCCGTGACTCAACTGCCCGCGAAAGCTGTGAGATAGCCAGGATCGGAATTTTAAGATCGCGTGCCAAATTTTTCAACGACTGAGAAATCTCAGATACTTCCTGCACCCGATTTTCAAGATTCCTGCCCTTTATGAGCTGCAAATAGTCAACTATTAAGAGTTTCAAGCCCTTACTTGCTTGCAATCGCCGTGCTTTCGTCCGCATCTCCATAACGGTCATCCCAGGGGTATCATCAATATATAGCGGTGCCTCAGCAAGTTCTCCCATAGCTTGGGAGATTCTGTCAAAATCATCCTCCTCCAGCCGCCCCGTTTTTAAACGCCAGGCATCCACATCCGCCTCATTCACGAGCAGACGGTCGACCAGCTCCTCCTGCGACATCTCAAGCGAAAATATACCAACCGGTACTTTCTCGTGCACGGCTGTAAAATGGGCAATATTTATCGCAAAGCTGGTTTTCCCTATCCCAGGACGCGCAGCCAAGATAATAAGGTTTGAATCCTGCATCCCCGCCAGCTTATTGTCTAAATCGCGAAATCCTGTCCGTACCCCGCGGAGAGTCCCTTTGTTTCGGAAAAGCTCATCGATCTTGTCAAAGCTTACATGAAGCACGTCCTTTATAGATACAAAGTCTCGTTTTATGTGCTCCTGGGAAATGCTATAGATGACGTGCTCCGCCTCATCAAGTACTTCCTGAACGTCACTTTTCTCCTCAAATGCACGCTCAGTGATTTTTACCGCCGACGAAATAAGCGAGCGACGGGTGGCATGCTCCTTAACGATAGATCCGTAGTGCTCAACGTGCGCTGCAGTGGGAACTACCTCGGCAAGCGTTGCAAGATAGGAGGCGCCCCCGGCAACTTCATACTTCCCTTTCTTTTTTAATTCAGCAGTAAGCGTCACAAGATCTATCGGTTCACGCTTTTCATACAAAGAAAGCATTGCGCGGTATATCTCTCCATGGGAACTCTCACGATAAAAGTGCTCAGGACGTAAAAACTCTGCCACCTGTACAATGGCGTCCTTATCAATAAGCAGTGCGCCCAATACGCTCTGCTCAGCTTCAATGTTTTGTGGAGGAATCCTGTCAGCCACTGGTTACTGTTTCTCTAGCACTACTACCTGCATTTCGGTGGGCAATTTTTCTTTTGTCACGGCCAATTTGCCAACTGGCTGGATGTCTTCCTTGCCCATCTCATGTAAGAATACCTCAAGCGGCGCAAGGTCAAATTTCAGTTCCGGCACTTTATAGTGCATTGGTATCACAATGCACGGCTCAATTTGCGCGATGACCTCGGTTGCTCGCTCGGCGTCGATCGTGTACACGCCGCCCACCGGAATTAAGAGGACATCTACGCCGCTAATACTCTCTAGCTGCGCAGGAGTCAGCTTCTGCCCCAGATCACCTGTATGGCATACCGTAACGCCATCAATCGAGATCGTATAGATGACGTTGCGCCCGCGGTCTCGTCCTTCGTTTGCATCGTGCCAAGAGGAAACACCCACTATATATACGCCTTTTACTTCATACTCTCCAGGCCCCTGGATCACAAAAGGGTTATCGCTGACTGCCTGGACATAACTATGATCATCATGAGAATGGCTAACGGTTACGATATCTGCGCTTAATGTAGGGAGCTTAAGACCAGTAAATTGAGGATCGAATGGATCTGTAACTACCGTTGTCTGCTTACCCTTTAGCCTGAAACAGGATTGCCCTAACCAAGTAATGTCCATGTAGCACCCTCCCTTTGTGGCATATTAGCACCGCTCTTTGTGCTTGACAAGGAGTTTGGCCCAATGATACCATGCCTGTTACTAAACATACCTGCCCCACTACATACATCATGGGTTCAAAACTTTTTTGGAGCAGCCTCTTTGGAATTGTCATTATTGTGCTTCTTGCTGCAACGCTGTATGTGCGCAGCATCGCTCCATCTATTTCCGCGCCTTCCACACCGGCAGCAACTACCACATCGACAACGCCCACACCCAAGCCTGCTGCCGCCCTCATCCTCTCCGCTCCTGCAGATGATGCCTACACGACAAGCAGTACTACCCGAGTTTCAGGCAAATCCCGCCCAGGCTCTACGGTCGTCATCACCGGTGGCAGAAAAGATCACGTTTTTGAGGCCGACCAGTCCGGGACATTTTCTTCAGAAGTGACACTGGTGGAAGGCACAAACGAGCTCACAATCACTGCTGTCAGCGAGGATGGAACCCAGTCAACGGTGCAACGGACCATCATCTACGAATCAGAGGAGACCCAATGAGACTGCCCCTTGTCATTATAGGGAGCCTAATGCTACTAATCCTCCCTTCCCTCGTTGCAGCCCAAACAGCTACCCCTCCGCCAACCGCCGGACCAACGCCGAGCGCCATAGAGGCACTGAAATCCAAGCTCGCCACACGGGCCGCGCAGTTGACCGATGACCTAAAGGAGAAAATTGCTACAGCGACTGCTGAAACGATCAGAAAGTCGGTTTCCTCAGGTACCATTGCGACCATCGACAAAAAGAATCTCACCATCAAAACAAAATCTGGCAGCAAAACGCTGGGGCTTACACAAGCAACTGTTATCAAAGGAAAATCACGAGGTACGGTAGCTGACCTTAAGCCCGACCAGCGTGTCGTCGTTGTAGCATCTGGCAGGGAAGGCGGTGCGCTTGCCCTGCGCGTCTACACCCTTCCAGACAAACCCCAACGCGCTAAAACGATATACTTTGGCATGGTAACCGAAGCCGCCACTAAATCACTAACTATTCAGGATCTAAAAGCTTCCAAAGTCGAGGAGTTCGTGCTTGACAACAACACTGAAGTATCAGTCAAGGGACAAAAGACCGCGGACTTTTCTAAGGTAACCCGCGGCGCAAAAGTAGTCATCATTACAGAAGATGACGGAGGAGAAAAGCTGGCGCTCCGGATACATGTCACTGGTACGACAACACTTTCCAGTCCAAGTCCAACTCCAAAGGAGAAAAGCGAAAAACTGAGCACTCAAGCTGCGGCAATGGAAAGAGTTGTGCTTCTGGCTCAGCAAAAACTTGCAGGCCACCTAAATGTACCGTCAGGTAAGCTCAAAGTTGTGTCAAAAGAGAGCGTTACCTGGGTTGATACGAGCCTGGGGGTCAAAGAGGCAGGAAAGGTCTACGCGCAAGTGATCACTCCCGGCTATAAGATCGTATTTTCGCTCGATAACGACAAGTACGAAATGCACACCGACGCAACTGGCAAGTCAATGGTCCTCGTTGAGCCCCTCAAGAGATTCTAAAATGCCACCAGCTTGACGAACTATGGTATAGTAGTAGGAAGCTATGAGAAGTAGCATAAGCAACAACTATTGGTTCCATTTCTATCCTCTCACTGGGGAGGGTGTTGCTGTCGTGCTTGAATCATAACGAAATAACGTAAGCAAAACAGGACAAACCTCCCCGCCGGGAGGTTTTTTTGTGGGCAAAAAGAGATTATATGCAGGTTGAAAGAACAGAATTAATAAGAATATTGGAGCAGCGGATCGATACTGAGAGTACCGTACCTCGACTGCGGCTTAGGCGCGGGGTGAATTGTGTTCGGCAGTTCATGCGGCGCGAGGAAAGCAGCGACCAAAGCGCATGCGATGTGGTCACTAAAGTGCTTATGCAGAACAGTCCCGCCCTTGATTTCCTGGTAGACGGAGACATACGTGATTCGAACAGCAGGGGCCCGAATAGCGCGCTCCTCCAAGAGCGTGTTGGCTCGTTACCGCTTAGTTTGGTACTCGACACCAGCGACCGCATTGAGCGACTTATGCAAGTAGCAAGAGATATAAGTTCATTTAGCACAGCATCCCGCTTGAGAGAGCTGCTTCCCGTAACGCTTCCACAGACTAGGGCAGGATTTATTAAGCTCAGAAAACTTTCTCATGAATATCTTCAAGGACTCTCGATTGTACCAGATACAAACGTAGCTACTAACGCTGAAAAGGCACGCGGCGTGCTTGCAGTGCTTGATGAACAAGTGCTCGAGCGTGCACGTAGCGATACTTTGCTCCAAAACCAGATTGCCCAGGAGGCACGAGGGCTTGCGGCAATACGTTTTCCCCAGCTACTAGCAGGCGATTCACTAGTCCTTACAAAACTACGTAACATTATCGTCGAACGAAAGCTTATGGTTATGAGGCGAGAGGCCGTAGCCGCAGGCGGAGCACGAGAATACTCTCGGTTTGAACTCGCAGTAAACGAAATTATCGAACAAGAGAATGTAGCTAGCACAATAGATGTACATAATCTCGCAGAAGGAGTTTCTCTTAGGAAGGCCGTCCTTACTCGCGGGAAAGAACTCCTCAGGAAACGACTCAAAGATGCGGTTACCGGGGATGAGTTACTCGAGCTTTTTGCCCAGCGCACTATTCAAGAATTGACCGAAGAGCGTGCACGAGCCGCGATTGATACAGCATTACTCGAGGCACAGCGCACAACACTTACTGATGTAGCAAAGCTTTCTGAGCTACCCACGATACAAATAAAGCTCATAGAAAGCGCTTGTCGGCTTATGGCATCCGACGATTCTCCCAAGACAGGCACAGAGGTCGTGCAGCTTGAACCTGGATCGCGACCAAAAGCTTACCAGTTTGTCGTTCCCCAGGTCACAATTGGAAAAAGCCAGCTGGTATCTCCAGAAAATCTACTGCGATTCGGTACAACGGTATCACTGGCTGCAACAAGAGACGAGCTGGCTTCACGAATCAATGAGCTCGTCGCAGGTTCACCGGAATTTAATGGCTACTTTACGACATCTATCGACACGGCCGACGGGGTTGTTGAACAACCAATCACATTCTACACCCCCGAGCGGAAAACGGAGATGTTGTTCTCAATGGTAGGACGTGGTGCTGGGAGCAAGCTTGCTGGCACGCCACTGTTTGAGCTAAGAGATGATATACAAGGACTTACTGGAACGGTCACTCCTGAGCTAGATACAAACCTCACACTACAATCCCGGTATGGCGCGCGGTTGATACAAAATACTGTGCGTCTTTCACCCTTGCGTGCATGCGTCGGTCAACCATACGCAGAAGGTTTGGTCGCAGCAACACAACTAGTTGCCGATGCAGTCGACACTGTATCTGGGAACCTCTGTAGGATGCTCGCTCCTACTAATAAAGTGCGCGTGCCAGTCGAGGAAATAACGGCAGTAGCACGCGCACATTTGAGTAGTCTACTGAATGCACCACCCACAGAAATGACCCCAGGGAGAGAGTTACTCCAGATGGATTACTTCTTACTCTATCCCCCTGAGACACGAAGACAGATTCTTGAAACCTTCATGGCGCAAGGAAATCTTGAGGGACTTGAGCCACCGTTGGCTTCTCTAACCCGGGAAGGAAAGCTCCGCCTGACAATCTTTGATATATCTGGAGGTGCTGGAGGAGTGGGAATCAGCGAAATGCTCTCACAGAAGTTACTGGGGAAGTCTTCCGGCCATGTGGACGCGTACATCTCCGCGCTTTTGGCCTCATATGAAACGAAAACTGGTCGGTTACCAAAAACCGTGCTTATCGTGCCGCGGGAAGCAGATCTAACACTTATGAACGTTGAATACACAATACTTGAAGATGCTCTGTTCCGTGTTCCCGGCATTGAAGCAGTTGGTATAACAACTATGGAGATCCTAGAGCAGTGCCTGGAAGTAAGCGGGAGAACTGGTGGGAAACTTACCGTCCCAACGTTGAAAGGTGACGTTATCGCGCCTGACCTCATTGTAAAACGCTTCACGTTCTTGGGAGAAGGGCGCTGTATAGGATGCAGAGGTGACGTGTTAGTAACCCTTCCGCATGGCGTCGTGATGGAACCTAGCAATGCTTCACGGCTTGTTGCATCCGATAAACGTATCAACTCGCCGATTCTTGCAGCTCTAACGGCAAAACTTGCACCACTGGGTGTCGAGGTTATGCCATACCTCGATCTGGATCTCGCAAGCTGCAGCCTTAAAGGCGCAAGCGACGAAATTGTGCAGTTTATGGAACAGAATAAGAGGCGATACCCGGAGATAGCATTCTTGGGTGCCGTACTCAAGACTACTGACAAAATTCCAGGTCGGGAAGGTGTGGCAGGTGAGGTCATTTCTGCGTACTCAATACCTGCAAGCGTGTTGAGCAGCCTAGAGATGCGTAGAGCTTTTATTGGGAAGAAATTACGTGAACTTGCCTTGAAGGGCGTTAAGGGAGTGATTGTACAGCCAAATGTCCTTTCTTTAGTCGTTGATAACGAAGGCACACTACTCCCCAAGTTTGAACTCAAAATGATGGCTTTTGCAAGGAGAAAGAATAGCAATGGGTAAAGAAATAGGACAACAGATCTGGACCCCTGAGAGTGCACATGTAACTCGCGGACTTGCCCTTAACGAAGCTACTCGCTTGCAACAACTTGCAGACAGTGGCTACTTTGACCGTGGGGCACGGACGATCGATATAGAGCAAGAGGTGTTTATAATTGATGCTCTCACTGGACTGCCACTTAATGTTGAATCGTTCTTATTTAACAATGACGTGGGGGTTCGTCCTGATACCACTGTCTATACTGTTGAATATGATGCCAATGGGGTAACACCAGTGAGTAAGGAGGGTATCCGGAGCCTTCTCGCCTCGCTTCAAAGTAAAACAACAGCAATTCAGAAAGCAGTGACTGCTATCACCAATGGAATTGGGATCCTCGTACCTATTGGCACGGCGCCTCTAGTGGGAGCTGGCTGCAGGGATTTGGTTCTACGCGATGAGCAAAAGAGAGCGCGCTACAAGCACCTTGAGGAAGCGACGCTTGCAGAAAATCCGCAAAAAGCAATGCGTATTGAAAATCCTGTGACCGGAG
The DNA here is from genome assembly GCA_964372495.1 of uncultured Gammaproteobacteria bacterium. Taxonomy (GTDB): domain Bacteria; phylum Patescibacteriota; class Microgenomatia; order JAUYPR01; family JAUYPR01; genus CAYJQU01. The sequence continues at coordinate 97,297 of CAYJQU010000003.1, read as the reverse complement.
AAGTATTGGTAGACGTAGCATCAAACTTATCAGCGATGACTCGCTGCGCGGCAACACAGCTGCACGTTGCATATCCCACTCTAAAAGAAACATTGGAAGCGTACAATATATCCATCGCGTTAGCCGGTCCACTTGTAGCAATGTTTGGAAACTCACCCTACGCGGCGGGCATTGATACAGGACTTGGCAGTTCCCGGCAAGAAATGCTTGAACAGGGAGAGCAAAAGCGGGGTGGACTTGCCCGACCTGCGAATTCAGTTTTGGAACACTACAGGAATATGCTCAACGCAGTGATGCCTCCATTTATAGTCTTAGACGATCAGAGGCAGGCGCTTGCACTCACCTATGGAGCGACCCACATGTCGACGCGTCTGCGTCTTGATGAAGAAAATGGAACTTCGCGAGTTGAGATTCGTTTCCTCGACTCGACGACGCCAATGCGGGCCACACAAGCGCTCATTCTTTTACTTGGTGCAGTTGAGTGGTTTAAAGGAAGATCGCTCGGCTCCTATGCGCTTGCTCAAAAAAATTTCAGAGAAGGCAGAAAAGGCATTGCAGCAGTCTTGGAAGTAACTGGCAAACGAGAATCTGCGGGTGTAATTGGAGGTGCCCTTATTACTCTTGCTAAGGAGGGAGCTGAGCAACTTGGTATTGGTGCTCTGGCAAGCGATATGCTTTCTCCTTTAGGGGAAGAAATGGCGGCGGGTCAAACAGAAGCTAGCGCTCTACGTCAGAGTGTTCAGCTAATGGAAAAGCAAGGTCTTTTAAGAAGAGAGGCTCTTATCGCCATGCAAGTAATTCGCTCAAAAGGAGCCCTGGGGAGATAAATAATGAAAACAACAAAGCGATATATCCTTGCGGATCAGATTCATACCAAAGCCATTGAGATTTTTCGGATCTACAACTCTGTCGTGCGCACTCCTACTAATTGGCAGGAGGAACTGGCACGGCTGAAAGCCAACCCGAATAGTCGTGCTGCGTGGAAATACCGGGTTCCAAAAGGGATCAGGCAAAAACTAACTACTTTACGGCAGCTATACACAATCTTTATTTCGCTTTCCCGACAGTTACCAGTGAATGTTTATGATCGTTTCTTACCTGATGTGGTCAAAGCGACCGTGGATACTGCTGTTATCAAATGTGATATTTTAGAAAACTTGCGTGACGGACCTTTGCAGCAAACTGTCGACGCACGACGGGGGTTTTACGGAATCGACTTCGGCTATGCAAATATTATCGATGATTTTGATAAATTGTCCCAAGATCCATCTTTAAAAGAGATAGGAAGAGCTCTGGGGATGCAAGATACCAGTGCCGAGCAAGCAAGACTGATCGTTCGGCGCTCAATCGCACAAGTACGAACCCGGATTGAAACAGTGGTCCGTTTTCCAGCAACGTATCGGGACCAAATGCGCAACGCCTTCACTGCTGATGTGGATGTGGTAGACGATCCTTCGTTCTCAATGCGCTGTGTTACTGACCCTAAGACTCTCACAACCAGGATTCTCCTAAACAGGAGACGTCGGTATAGTATGTCGCTTCTGAAACTTGCGTACCTCCACGAATTCTGCGGGCATGCCCTGGAAATGGCGATATTTGACAAGACATTAGTTCGCCAAGGCATTTTGCCTCAAATTTATAGCTATGCAGGAGTCTCCTCCCCTAACATTTTCGATGTAAAGGCTGAGGTACTTGCCGACCTCATTGTCGTACCTTTCGTTACCAAAGCGGACATGACATTCGTGCGATACCGACGAGATGTCTGGCTTATCTGCCGGGCTATGGCAGACTACCTCTACCATATAAAGGGATTAACTATACAATCTGTAATGCAGATATACAAAAAAGCTGGGCTTACCGATTTCGCATTTGATGAAGCGATCATGGCTTCTATCTTTGTCGATGGATATCAAGGAATGTACCTTTTTGCAAACCGCCAGATCGAACGCTTGCAGCGCGAAAATTCACTTACTGACAACGAAATGCTTATATTCCTCTTGTACATGGGTAAGATTCCAATCGACAGATTTAGTGAATTTAGGCACCTGTTTCGAGTAGATTCCCTCGACAGAGAAACTCCCGACTGTTACACTAAGAAACAATCAGAACGAGTACTATGAACATCCGACCAGTCAAGGGAACGAGAGATTTTTATCCGGAAGATTTTGTCTTCCGGCAGTGGTTGTTTGGCAAACAACGCGAGGCTGCCAGGGCCTTTGGTTATGAGGAATACGAGGGGCCAATTCTAGAACCTCTGGAGCTGTACACCCAAAAAACAAGCGAGGAATTGGTTAACAAGCAAACCTTCCGCCTCACCGACCGCAGTGGCAACACGCTCGTGCTGCGGCCCGAGATGACACCCTCGGTTTCTCGCATGGTGGCCCAGCGGCAGCCTGAGCTTCTCAAGCCCATTAAGTGGTTTAACATCGGTCCCCGTTTCCGGTACGAGCAACCACAAAAGGGCCGAGCTCGCGAATTCTACCAATGGGACGTTGATGTGTTTGGTATCGATAGTCCGTTGGCAGACGCCGAGATCATCGCCGTAGCATGCACGTTCCTCGCGTCAGTAGGTCTTACTCCCAAAGAGGTACAAATCAAAATCAATGACCGAAGGTTGATGGAGGAAGAACTGACTGAAGGGGTGGGCTTAAAAAAGAGCCAGCTGTCGAATGCGCTCACCCTTATAGATCAGTTGGGCAAGCTCTCACAGTCGGAGAAAGAGAAGTATGCAACTTCTCTTGGATTTTCAGCACAGCAACTGGCAGATATTATCGCTTTAATCCGGGATACGGACTATCGGTACGAATCTGAGTGGCTTACTGAATTGTTTTCGACTATCGCCGATCTCGGATTTGCTGAGTACGTCACCTACGATCCATCAGTAGTACGAGGACTCCTGTATTACTCCGGCACGGTATTTGAGGCATTTGATCGGAAAGGCAAGTTCCGTGCAATCCTTGGCGGAGGCCGGTATGACAGCTTGGTTGGGTTACTTTCAGGTAAGCCTATCCCGGCGGTTGGCTTTGCCTGCGGGGATATGATAATAGAAGAAGCGCTACGACAGTATGATAAGGTTCCATCGCTTTCACCCACTCCTACCCAAGTACTGGTAACCGTATTTGACCTATCGCTCACCCGTGCCTCGCTTTTGATGGCAAAAGCTCTGCGCGACAAAGGTGTGCGTGCAGAATTGTATCTAACACAAGCGCCTCTTTCGGCCCAGCTATCATATGCGAGCAAGAAACAGGTGCCTTTTGTCGTCATCATCGGCCCTGACGAGGAGCCACGCGAGCAAGCAACCATCAAGAATATGCAAACCGGAGAGCAACGGACGGAAAACCAAACAGAGGTTGCAGAAATTATTCTTAAGAACCTATACTACTAGTAACTCTATGCTGCGTACAGTGAAGCCTGCCTATGTAGCGGCGACAGTGGTAGCGCTTATTTGGGGCGTTGCTACTCCTGTTATCAAACTGGTTGTCGCCGAAATACCGCCTGTTATCGGCGTGTTCCTGAGGCTATCTATTGCTGGCTTTGCATTCCTCCCGTTTCTGTGGACAGCAGAGAAACGCCGCCCAATCAAACACAGTGATGCACCCAAGCTCCTTCTTCTTGCGTTTCTGGGCTCAACCGCTGCGCTTCTGTTTGCATTTGAAGGAATTGCACGTACCACGGCACTAGATGCAGCAATCATTGTAGCCACAACCCCGCTCCTTGAGGCGGCAGCTTCCAGTTTACTACTACGCGAACGGTTCAACAAAGCTAACAAAATAGGATTTCTTGTCGCTTTTATCGGCGCAATCATCGTGATTGCACAGCCGTTCGGTGAGCCGACGGCCAACGTTGGACAGAAATTCTTTGGTAACATATTAGTATTTCTGCATGTACTCGCGTGGGTACTGTTTACGATAGGAAGTAAAGAAATGTTTACCCGGTATGAAGCCGCGCATCTGACTGGCTTGACCCTCGGCGTAGGAATGGTCACCACCGCACCACTTGCTTTCATCGCCCACCTGCGTGATCCTTCCTGGCTTGGCAATCTCACGTGGATAGGCCTTGTAGGGCTTTTGTATTTAAGTCTTCTCTCTTCCGTTGTAGCATATACGCTCTGGGAGTGGGCACTCTCCAAGATGCCGGCCGGGAGGCTGGGGGTCTTTCTGTATCTGTCGCCGGTCATAGCCATCCTCATAGCAGTGCCACTGCTTGGTGAACGCCCAACTCCGCTACTTGCCCTTGGTGCTCTTTTCACTCTCGCCGGTTTGGCGCTGGTACTTCGCAGCAAGCATAAGCACCTGCACCACCGCCAATCACATAAGTTGTAAAAGACACTTCTGGCGAAATATGGTAATATACCTCTACTATGAAACCGGATATTCATCCTGCCTATTACCCACAGTCAACTATTGTGTGTGCGTGTGGCAATACATTTACCATCGGCTCAACCAAACCGTCGTTGCGTGTGGACATCTGCTCCAAGTGCCACCCGTTCTTTACTGGTCAACAGAAGCTTATTGACACACTCGGCCGTGTGGAACGCTTCCGAGAGCGACAACAGCTTGCCGCACAGCGGAGAGTCACAGAAAGACCAAAGAAGCAGGACCAGCGCCGGCAAGAACAACCCATGACGCTGCGAGAAATGCTCCTTGTTGAGCAAAAGAACAAAGGATAACAGTTCTCCATCGCAGGTATATCTACCATGAACAACATCCTATCCGGCCAGCTTACCAAGCTCAATAAAACAATCGAGGAGACCAAAAGCCTCCTTGATGACCCCGCACTCGCTCCGCTTGCGCGAGAGGAGCTTAAAAGACTTACCAGTGAGCGCGCTGCGCTCCAAATCGCCATGCAGCCCCCAAGCGAAACACAGCAACAATCACAGACCAACCAGGAAACAAGTCCAAATGCCGACGGCCACGATGCCATTTTGGAGGTTCGGGCAGCTGCTGGAGGCGATGAGGCAGGCTTATTTGCTGCCGATCTGGTACGTATGTACACCCGATTTGCGCTACGGAACGGCTGGAAAACAGAGGAGGTAAACCGCAACGAGGGTGGCCTCGGGAACCTGAAAGAACTTACCCTTAAAATTTCCGGTGCAGGAGCCTATGGGTTACTGAAGCATGAATCAGGAATCCACCGTGTCCAGCGCGTTCCCATAACCGAAAGCGCAGGGCGTATTCACACCTCGACTGCCACGGTCGCGGTGCTGCCAGTGCTGAGAGACACCCAGGTGCACATTCACCCCAACGATATTGCATTTGAAGCCTTTCGTGCCACCGGCCATGGGGGACAGAATGTCAATAAAGTAAGTACTGCGGTACGTCTTACCCACACCCCAACAGGTATCACTGTCACCTGTCAGACCGAGAGACAGCAAGCACAGAACCGAGAGAATGCCATGAAGATTCTGCGTGCTAAGGTGTGGGAACGCGCAATACAAGCCCGTGATCAGTCACTGCGGCAGACCAGACGTTCACAAGTAGGAACCGGTGACCGGTCGGAAAAAATACGTACCTACAATTTTCCGCAAAACCGCGTCACCGAACACCGTTTACAGAAGTCATGGCATAATCTAGAGGAAATCCTGGACGGGGACCTGGGACCAATCGTTTCAGAACTGAGTCGGAGCCTCCCCTAACACGATGGTGAGCTTCGTCTCTCCTCCTTCTCGATTGATAACTATCTCCACAGAATCCCCCACCTTCTTGCTCTGAATGGCTTTTGCAAGGGGTGTATTCTCATCGACTCGTTGATTGTCGATGTTGACAATGATGTCTCCTACTTTAATTCCTGCTCGCTGCGCAGGACTTCCGTCCATAACCTCACGCACGTACGCCCCTTCCGGCACCTCAAAAGCAAGCGCCCGTGCTCTGGAAACAAGTTCGTAGCGAACTCCTAGGTAGGGCCTACTAATTTTACCTGTGCGAAGGAACTCATCGATAACGGGCTTTACAACATTTACGGGAATGGCAAAACCAATGTTTTCAGCCCCCTGGCTTACGGCAACGTTCACTCCAACTACGTTACCTGAAGAATCGAGGAGCGGCCCCCCTGAATTGCCGGGATTAATTGCCGCATCCGTTTGGATAACCTCCCCCAATTGCTCCGTAAACCCTGAAAACGGATCGCCTGCTTCCACTCCTTCCGGGCGTATCCCCGACACCACTCCTGTAGTAACTGTGTTCTTAAACCTCCCCAAGGCGTTACCAACCGCAATAACCAGCTGCCCAATCTCTAGCTTTCCCGAATCGCCTAAGTTAACTTTCGGCAGGTTCGTCGCGTCAATTTTTACTATCGCGATATCCAGCGTGGGATCACGATAGACACGCTGCACGGGGTACTTTTTATCGTCTTTCGTCACGACAATATAGCGGAGGTTGCCATCAGAAACGACGTGACGGTTAGTAATAATGAGTCCCTCAGAGGAAATAATAAATCCTGTACCTATACCGCTTTCACGACGTGGCGCGTCCGCTAGCGGGCTAAACGGATCGACCACCCGACGTGACACGGCTATAGACACCACAGCCGGTGAGGTTTTTTTTACTACCCGTATGACGGTCGATTCCTCGGATATTAACTCGCGAGTCTGCGGCAACGGCGCTTCAACTAAGGGCGACCTTTCGCCAAATAACTCGCGCAGGCGGTACCCCACAGCTCCGGAAGTGAGTGAAACCAAAAGTACTACTAGCAAGCTTACCGCGACAAGTGTGCGCCTGGTCCAACCTCGAGCTTGGGTCCAACTCTCTTGCATCTCTCTATTCTATCCAACTAGATCCACTACTGGCAATACGCTTACGCGCTTCTGCGAGTGCCCGGTCAAGTTGTGGATCCTCCCCTTCTTTATCGCTTGATGCAACAACAATGTCTGGTGTGATCCCGCTCCCGTTTACCCACGCGCCGGAAGGAAGCAGCCACCGCTCCGTGGTAATGTGAAGCCCTGCACCTTTAGGCAGCTCGATAACCTCCTGAATACTTCCCTTGCCGAATGACTGTTCCCCCACCAAGATACCCCGTTTTCGGTCCGCAATGGCACCTGCAACAATCTCAGAAGCCGAGGCGCTCCCCTTATTGATAAGCACAACCACCGGAACTGAAGCGAGCCTTCCGGGCCTTTGTACACTACGAATTTCCTTTTTCCCTGAAGAGTGCTCCTTCTGTACAATGGAACCCTCCTCAAAAAATTCACCACCGATAACCACCGCTCCGTCAAGATAACCCCCGGGGTTATTACGTACATCCAGTACGAGGGCCTGTGCATTTTTTGCAAGAACCTCTCGTACGGCATTATTCCATTCCTCGCTCGTCGTATCCCCAAATCGACTCAGCTTTATGTACGCAACATGATCAAAAAACGAGACATCCACGCTTTTGATTCGTATCTTGTCCCGTGTTAGTGTAAACTCCAACGGTTTGACCTCTGACTCTCGCATAATCGTCAACGCGACCGTAGAACCCCGTGGACCGCGAATTTTGCTGACTGCGTCCGGCATGGTAATGATGGCCGTTTCTTTGCCGTCGATCTTGACTATGAAGTCGCCGGGCTTTACTCCTGCCTTACTTGCAGGTGTATCGAAAATCGCAGCAACTACCACGAGCCGTTTATCTTTAAACCCCAGCTGAATGCCTACTCCCTCAAAACTTCCTTCCAGCTCCTCCTTTGCGGTTTTATTTTGCTGAGGGGGTAGAAACGTCGTATACGGATCTCCCAGGGAGGAAACCATACCAGAAATAGCACCTTCAACCATTTTTTGTCGATTGACCGCGGTTTTATCGATGTATTGTTTCTCGAGATGATCCCAAACTTCCCAAAACAGACCCAAGTTTACATCGCTTAAATGCGCTGGTGGCTCCTTCTGGGTAATCCGTAGCGTGGGTCCTACATCAGTTGATAGCACCGAAATATCAGTGCGTGAAAGATGCCACCCCAAGCCGTAAGCGAATGCACCTGCTACCACAATCCAAAAAATGGCGGTCTTGAGTCGAATTACCATAATATCTCGATATTCGCACGAGGTATGCGCACCATTGTACCATCTACGTCGACTCCGATCGTTTCCGCTGTAAGCCCTGACCGCAACTGCGTCAGTGTCGGTGGAAATTCCCTGACCACACCTTGTCTTCCAAGGTGCACCCCCGCAATAATGCGCACATGTGTTCCTGAGGCAAGTTGAGGGGCAGTAGATGACTGTTCCGTAACTTGCTCATCAGGCTGTATCGGAATACTGAGTATATGCGTGTGCGCATTGAGCACCGCATACCTGCCATTATAGGCCTTGATAAAGCTAAAGAGATCCTGCCCCAGTGGAATCTGTCCGAAGCCTTCAGTAAGCATGAGCGCTATCCCACTGTCCTGCCAGGCCATTTGCGCCTTGTTTTGCACCCAAAAACGCGCGTGTATGCCTCCTAGTACAAACCCAGCGACCTGCATCACAATCGCCTTTTTCAGGGTAGCATCTGAAGGGATTCTCCCACCTACAATGATACGTCCGCCCATGGCAGGCTCGATATCTTTCGGAAGTATAAAGAGTGCTGGGTTTGGCAGTACCTCGAGCATGCCCCCACGAACGTGCCCATAGCCAGCAACGCCGGATATGGTGGCCACCTGGGTCATAAGTTTCACCGTGGCCCCGGACACGCTGGTTACTTTCCCCCAAAATTCCGCGTTTACCCGAGATTTACGTGATGGGTAACGGATGACCACATCCCCCGTACCCGTGACCGACTCGATTACTCCATCAGACGGCGATGATACTTGGTACCGTGCTAGCCCAAAGAGCGAGCTGCGCTTCACCAACACTTCACCCCGATAAATACGACTGCCAATAGGTTTAACAAGATGCTGCGGTACGTGACGACCATCAACTCCTAGGGCTCTGGCGACCGGCACTACCCGAAAGCCGGCAGGATCAGTCGTTTGGGCGACATATTCTTCTGGGGTAACGTGTTGTCCCTGACGTACGAAAAGAGCGGTTCCCGGAGGGAAAGTTCTAGTAAGCTCTTGCTGGTGAGGTCTTATAATGCGCCGTCGTACACTCATCGTAAACGCTCCCTCACCGGCAAACCCAATGACCGCCTCCACAAACTTATCATGCTTCGTGAGCCAGCCGGTATAGAATCGAAGGTCAGTGGACGGGGACGCGTATCAATAACGAGTGGTAACTCCGCAGGAACCGATAACCCCTGCTCCAAAACTTCGTGATGTGCAGTAAGGACGCGAGATACACCGAGCAGTTGCGGGGGCAGTAAAAAGAGCGTATTGGGCGCAATCTGTATAGTAAGATGCTCGGTCGTGTCCTGATCAACTGTCACAGAAAGCGGACGATTGATATCCCCAATACTGAGTGTCACCCCGATTGGCTGCCGCTTGTGATCATATACGGTAGTAACACCGATAGGTTCATAACCATTAAGCGCAAGCCACAATAAGTCGATTTCGTCAGTGGCAACCGCAGTAAGTAATGCATGGGCGTTTAGCACACTGGTACTTCCTGCCGACCGATGTTGCCTCCGCACCAGTTCTATACAACAGGCTTGCTCTATCAGTAGTTCTCGAAAAGAATCCGGTACGGTGTCGGGGTACAAAGCGCGATTTTCAAGGGTGTCCTCAATCGTTAGTCGGTCGACGATCAAAGGAAGCCATCGTTCAATATGTTCGGCAGGTATAGAATACACCGTACGATTATCTTTTACAGTTGCTACAAAACCCGAGCCGTAAACGGAAGGAGGCCCAGATGGCGAGCACGCTTTATCTGGAGCGCGACCTGACGCTGGTGCCGGGCACACGTACCGCTTTTGGCCTGACCCATGACTTTGCCACGCTCTGTAATGAATCTGCGAAGCAGGGCAGCATTTTTATAATCCGGGATCCAGCCGTTCGTGCAAAATACACATACTTTTCGCCGGTAGTAACGGTTTGGGCGAGAGTCTGGGCGGCTACCATGCTTTTTCGGTCTATCCGATTTCTGAGAATCACGTATCATCTTTAAAACGGAATATCATCGATGTCCACGATGTCGGTTTCCGCATTTGCCTTTTTTGTCTCCTTGCCCTTACCCTCGTCCCCATCAGACACAGTTGATGTACTTGGAGAAGTCTGAGACGTCGCTGTAGCTGGAGCTTGGATATCATCTCCCGCTTGCGCAGCGCTAGTCTGCGTCACGTCAGAGGTAACTGCCTCGGCAACCCGTGGTGCATCTTGCACCCGCCTGTCCAAAATAATCATGTCGTCAATTACTACTTCGGTGCGTTCACGGTTTTGCCCATCCGGTGTTTCCCACTGCCTAGTTTGCAACCTACCTGACACATACACTTTTCTTCCTTTAGACAACAACTGGCTGCAGAGTTCGGCAAGCTTATTCCATGCGACTATGCGATGGTACTCAGTTTCCTCGCGGCGCTCGCTACCGTCAGCCGGCACCCAGGATCGATTGGTCGCGATTGAAAAGGAGCAGACAGCAGTACCCTGAGGTATATATCGAAGCTCAGGATCCCGCGTCAGGTTCCCTATAAGCTGCACAAGGTTCAGTGAACGGCTCGCCATACAGTTTCAAGCACGCGATCTTTTGCGTGCTTTCTCCTCCTCCTTCTGTACTATCAGGTGACGAATTACTCTTTCTTCTTGCTTTAAATGCGCCACAATACTTTTGGAAAGTTTGGCTCCGCCTGTGAGGGTCAAAAGCACATATACTCCTTCATGATACCGCTTGATAGGATAGGCAAGCTGGCGTTTTCCCCACACATCAGTCTGCATGATAGATCCATCAGATTTTTCCGCAGCCTTTCGTATTGAATCGATCAGGCCCTCGCGTTCTGTTTCCGACAAATCCGGGACCGTAACCACCACTAATTCGTACATCATCCTCTCTTTGAGTATATCATATCAGGTCGCAATAGTGGAACTTTTCCTACTAAGCGTTCACTCGGAACAAAACCACGTCCCCGTCCTGCATCATATAGTCTCTGCCTTGGAAACTAATCTTTCCCAAAGCTTTGGCTCCTTTCCAGCCACCGGACGCGAGGAAATCTGCAAAGGCTACCACCTCTGCTTTAATAAAGTGCTGTTCAAAGTCGGAGTGTATCACGCCACTCGCTGCAGCTGCGCTCGTTCCAAAGAGGATACTCCAGGCTCGTATCTCTTTCCTTCCTGCAGTGAAAAACGAAATGAGGCTGAGCATCTGATAGGCCTTCTTGATCAATCGCTCGAGCCCTGTTTCGCCAATCCCTAATTCTGCCAGGTATGCGGTCCTCTCCTCATCAGTCAAGTCAGCCAGTTCTTCCTCAAGTCTTGCAGAAATAACCACTGTAGTATGGTCGCCGGCCGGCGATGTGTTTCGCAGCTTGCCCGCGTACCCCTGCTCATCTACATTATGCACATATAAAACAGGCTTTATACAAAGAAGCGGTAACTGCTTTACCCAATTACTTAATTTCTTATCCTCCACTTGATATTCGTTAACCGATCTCCCCTGCTCCAGCTTCAGCTTGATATCTTCCAAAATCGGTACCAATTTCCCCTGGTCTTTCGCATGCTCGATCAGCTTATCTACCACCGGCAGATCAGCAAGTGCCAGTTCCGTCTCCACAACTGCCCTATCCGACACTGGATCCTCGGCTCCTACCTGTACCACCTGATCATCGTGGAAGTCTCGTAACACGTGCACCAGAGCATCCACCTCCCTAATGTGAGATAAAAACTGATTGCCCAAACCTTCTCCCTGATGAGCGCCTTTCACCAAGCCGGCAATGTCCACAAACTCAACAACGGCCGGCATTATCGGCGGTGGTTCTTGCATCTTTTCTTCTTCTTTCACTACTTCAGCTATCTTCTGCAACCTCTCATCCGATACCGGCACAATACCTCTATTTGGCTCAACGGTGGCAAAAGGGTAATTGGCAGATAAAGCCACTCTCTTTCTCAAAAGGGCATTAAATAATGTAGACTTTCCCACATTAGGAAGCCCGATTATCCCAACCTTTAAACTCATTTTCCATTTTCCTCACTTTTATTACCAGCATCCACAACCTCAGAATTTCTCAGAAGTATAGTCCTGTTGGTTGTAAAAGTTAAGCCTTTATTTGGGCTCATTTCAAAACCTAAATAGATAACCTCTATTCCTCTTTTCCTTTTCAAATTTTTGATTCCTCAAATTATTAATGAGTTTTCTTTGGGCTTTAATAAGCTCACGGGATTTTTTAAGGGTTTCTGTATTAAAATGTAACTTAGCACTGTAAAAGATTTTTCTTGAAGGGTTTAATCCTTTTAATGCGCCTGAAAATAATTTATTAAAGTCCAAATTTACCGTTTCGGGAAATCCCTTCTCTTTGGATTCTTTCTTCAAAACATCTTCTATTTCATGGAGAAAATTTTCACCATCAATGAAGAGTATGGTTTTTGACATGAGGAAATTATACCAAATGAGCAAGTCTTGCAGGACAACAAAAAACCTCAGCGGACCTTACGGTACTGGCTGAGGCGTTTATGAATATCATAATACAACCATATGACTTATAAATCAACTAGTATTTTTTGCCTCACCTACTTTGCACTTTTCACTTTACACTTACTTTCCCTACCTCCAAAAACTTTCATGAAAGAATTATACCAATTTTGGCATTAGCTCCTCCACCGCACGCTTGTCAAAAGCGGAGCATACAGATCGTCTTCAATGTCAATCTGAGCTGTCTGTAATTCATCCGGTGTCGGATCGCGATCTTGAAATGTTACATACGGCACGTCTTCTATGACCGCAAGCGGTGTCTGTTCGGCCCCTTCCCCCATAACCACCACGGCTGAGGCAGCTAGGCTATCCGCAACGTTTACTTTCTCGTACTCAAAGAGACGACCAAAGAGATCCGGCGTGCCGATATAATCCTTTATAGCTTCAAATCCTGAGTGCGCCAAGGCAAAGCCAGTTACCCCCCAGCGTAGAGGTGTTGTCTTACTGTCCGTCAGTATAACTCCCACATGGGTTAGCCCAAATCTTTTAGTAAGATACGAGCGGACCTGATTTGCGCTCTGTTGAGGATTTTGCGGCCACAGAACATAATAGCCATTGCCGTTCGACTCATCAATACCAGCGCTTGCCGCCAGTGCGTTTTTTGTTATTGTGAGGCACACATTGTACTTACTTGAAGAACGCGGGAGGTACCTTTGCGCCTCCTTCTTGATAAGCTGGTCTTTGTCCACTTCCCCTATTTTGACCACGTTCCCTTCACAAATCGATACGATCTTTGAGGTCACCGCCAGAACTGACCGCTCTGGAAGTGGGGGTACGTACTTATTGAGCAGAGATGACAAGTCACCACGTCCCGGTTCCACTTTCTCGCTCTTGATCGCCTGTATCGTCATACCTGTACCTTGTACCGCAGGTGTGCCGATTGTAGCATAAAGAGCAATAATGAGTTAAAAAAGTGCAATCTGGGGTGTGCGATCCTTTGCCTTTGCTGCCGGCCAAATGGCAACCTTGCCATATACGCTATCGTATCCAGGATCAACAGTGATGGCTCCCTCGCGAACCCTCTGGACGCCTTCGGCGATTTTGGATCCAGCAACGCGCTCGATCTCTTCCTGGCCTGCCGATAGCAGCAGATTAAATTCTGTTCCAAAGTGCACAACCAGGAGATTATAGAGGTCTGCTACTTTTTTGCTTGCAACTGATACAGCTATTGATTCAGCCAAAATTTCTACCAGTGGAACGAGGGTAATATATGGCGGCCGGCGACTAAAGGTTTCCGAGTATATACCGGCAACTGCTGTCCCTTCAACAGGCTTTTTGGCGACACGCACCTCTGCCTGTGTACGGCTTGCCAACTCCTCCACGCGATGCATAACCCCTACGGTGAGCTTCCTATCGCACACGGGACACGTATATCCCTTTTCTTTGGTCTGCTGCGGACTCTGGATAACATTACAGTTGCGATGGCCCGTATAATGATATTTCCCCTCCTGTGGAAAAAACTCAATTGTGTATGCAATCTGGGGAACTGCCTCATCGAGCACATACGGCTGGCTTAAAGCAGACACCACAGAATTGAAACTCATCTCTCCGGGTATCGCTACGACAGTAGCCTCTCGACCAAGCTTACTTGGGCTATGGGCGTCTCCGAAGGACACCATTGCTCTCCCATCAAGCTCAGCTATACGCCAATTCATCACTGGGTCACTACTCATTCCCGTCTCCACTGCGGCAATCTCGGGAGCAAGATCGCCAAACGCCTCAGATAGAGAGTTAAAGCCGCCATTCGACCCGTATACGCCATACCATGGTGTCCACGCGTGCGCCGGGATAAGCATTGTACGTGGCGAAATTTCTCGCACAAGCGTAAAGAGGGATCGCGTTGATAGCCCAGTTATTGGTCGCCCATCAGCAGACAAATTCATCCCTTTACGTGCAAAAGCACTACGCAATGCGAGAGCATCAGCAAGCGACGGAACAAGGAGTAACACATGGACGCGATAGACCTTACCTTCCTGCGAAAAGATAGAGTTGATCTCTCCCGTGACAAGGAATCGGGTCTTGTCTGCCTTCCTATCCTTCAATCGGTAGAGACCTTGGCTGCTCTCCTCCAGATATTCCTGCAGCTCTGCAAACCACACAGGGTGTGTGAAGTCGCCGGTACCAACAATATCAATACCCTTCTTTCGCGCCCACTTACTCATAACCGGCAATGTCATCTGTTTGGAGGTTGCCCGAGAGAAGTGTGAATGGATATGGAGATCAGTCACCATTTGCTGCATACGCACAGTACACCATTCTACCGCATTACTATGCTAGACAGTTTGACAGACCATCTCCTCTATGTTCAATATACTGATATATTGAACATCAATTCCTGAAGCGTCAGCACAAGAGTTTATGCAATCCAGCGACCGGAGGCAAAGAGAGCGGTAAACAAAACAAGCGCAATCCCACTAACTACCGCCCAAACGCGCCATATACGCAAAGGCAACATGGCAATGACCCAGTAGAGCGGAAACGCCGGCAACAGATACCGCCCTATCGAAGTGAATGTGCCAGTCAATGTTGGTAACAAAATTGCAATCGCACTAAAAACCAGGTAGGAGCTACGTATACGCAGACGAAACGCCGCAAGGAGTCCAAGAAGGCCAAGGACCATCATGCAGAACTCAAGCGCGGCAACAAAAAAAGAGTAGGATGCAAGCGGAACTGTCGTGAGTATTTTTATGTATCGGTAGAACACTTGTGGTAAGCTGACGAAACTACCTGTAGTACGTTCTGCGCCAAACGCCCCCTGGACATGCGCAAAGAGCAGCGGATCCCCGAATCGGTGTCCAAGAAAGAGACTATACGCAATGATACCGGTGCACGCTATTCCTACCAGAATAGTAAGCCACACGGTGTGCACGCTCGCCCATACTTTCCGGTGAGCAAGGAAGTACTCTATAGCAAGTGCGGGCACGAGCGCCATGCCAACCAAACGGGTTGCTGTTGCAAATCCCACGAGAACAGCCGCTGAGAAAAAATGTTTCTTACGCATCAGAAGGAAAGACCCCAGTACAAGGGCCAGGAAGAGCGACTCGGAGTACACGCTGCCAAAATAAAACGCCGTGGGAAACAGGAGCATCGCTACAAGGGGACGTCCCACCAGAAGTGTAGGGAATTCTAGCCGATATAGTCTGATGTATAGCAACGTCGCGGTCAGAAAGGCCACGTGCGAGACAAGTAAACCAGAAAGAATCAACCGAGTCCACGAGTCGGTGAGAAAAAAGAATAAATGTTGCACCAGCCAGACAACGAGCGGATAGAGTGGAAAAAATGCCTGGGTAAAATACGCACCATACACAGTCTCGGCAATACCGAGGTAATGCACGCCGTCAAAATGAGCAAAGGAGACAATCCAAGATGGTAATCCGGTAGCGAGAAGCCGCTCGCTGTAGGGAAAAGTAGGTGCAAAACCAAGAATCAGCGGGGCGGAAGCTGCTATCCCAAATAGTAACGCTCTCCAGCCAAGGAGATAAAAAAGGATCTTTTTATTACTCGATAACAATTTTGATTCTTCCTGATGCGATCGTTGCTTCGTAGCCAGTATTACTTTTTAATTGTACGCGGTATAATTTGTTACCCTGTGCAAGTTTAAACGGCGATGACTCCACCCGTACACCATTTTCTGCACTCCCAGAAATTTCCGTTTCGTAGAGTATTTGATTATCAGTCACGTTGACGAGTCGTGCGTATGCAACACCGTTCCCTGATAGTATCTTGAGGGTGGCATCCCACGTTACTGTTAGCCTCCCTGAATATTTAGCACTGTTTATATACGTTTCCACGCCTACCATGTCAGTCCAGTCACGCTTACTCGTCGAAAGTCCACCACCCAAAGGTATGTAGTACTCCCGAGGCTCCGCCCGAGACGGCGCCTGGGTAGCGACAGGAGACGGGACAGGATATATGGTAGGGAGAGCGACGGAGGCGGTTGCTTCTGTAATCGCGGCAATACATGCGCTGGGACATGTTTGCGGTGTAACACCTGATACAACAACCTCCTGCGGAGCCGACTGTTTCCGCAAAACAAGTATGTTGAGTACCACGAGGTCAGCAACGACTACGCTCAGCAGGATGCCTACTATGAGAGCTTTCCATGGTATAAGTGAAGTTACCGGCGTTTGCGTCTCCATTTGGGTCCTTGGACAGTATCTTCGATGATAAGGCCAGCTTTTTCTAAGGTGGCACGAATCCTGTCGGCAGTGCTAAAATCTCTCCTCTTGCGCGCTTCCTCACGTTCCGCAAGTAGACGTTGCTCGTCTCGGGTGAGCGGTTGTTTCTGCACCTGACTAAGTCGAAGGCCGAACACCTCGTCCATTTTAAGAAGCGAAGCGTGTTTTGCGCTCGTGGGATACTCACTCTTGACCATATCCCACAGTGTGGCCAGTGCCTGCGGTGTTGCTAAATCATTCATTAAGCTTGTAGCAAATTGCTGTTCATACTCGGCACAGCCGATTCGAGGTGCATCCCACGTTCTCACCATGTCTCGCAAGTTATCCAGTGCATGCTGAGCCGCTTCTAAACTCTTCCAGGTGAAATTCAGCTTGTCTCGATAATGAGCGGTCAGATACAAATATCGCACGGTAAGCGGGTCAAACCCACGCTGTTCAACATCGGACACTGTATATGCGTTGCCCAATGACTTGCCCATTCTTCCTCCATCAACTAGGAGAAACGCGCCGTGCATCCAGTGGCGCACAAATGGCTTGCCGGTTGCAGCCTCTGATTGGGCGATCTCATTCGGGTGGTGTGTAGCTGCAAGGTCTTCGCCACCAATATGGATATCGAACGTCTCCCCCAAATACTTCATGCTCATGGCAGAACACTCGATGTGCCAGCCTGGAAATCCTTTGCCCCATGGTGAGTCCCACTCCATCTGCCTCTGTTCGCCTAGCTTCGAGAACTTCCAGAGCGCAAAGTCCGAAGTGTTTTTCTTTTGGAGGTTTGGCTCAATGCGACTTGCAGCACGAACATTTTTGAGATCCAGAAATGATAACTTTCCGTACTCGGGAAATTTACTTGTGTCAAAGTAAATCCCATCATCAATGCGATACGTATACCCTTTTTCCGCGAGCTTCTGCACAAGCGCAATTTGCTCTGGTATATAGTCGGTGGCTTTAGTAAACTTCTCTGGTTTTTTCAGATTCAGTTTCTCGTAGTCAACAAGAAACGCGTCTGTATACGTCTTGGAGATGTCCCATGCAGTTTTGCGCTCTCGCCGCGCTGCCTGCTCCAAACGGTCCTCGCCTACATCGGCATCCCCGATATTGTCACCGGTTAGGTGTCCAACATCAGTGATATTCATAATGTACTGCACAGTATACCCCAGGTAGGTCAGCATGCGTACCAGAATATCAGCGGTTGTGTACGTCCGAAAGTTTCCAATATGAATCGAGCTGTACACCGTCGGTCCGCAGCAGTACACGTCAACCTTTCCTTCGACCAGCGGTTTAAAATCTTCCACCCGACGCGTCAGCGAATTAAACAGTTTCAGTTGCACAACAGAGGTAGTCTATCGGAAAAGAATATGGGTGTAAACCCCTTACGTGGTCGGTGGGGTGGGAGTCGGCTCAGGCGACGGTTCTAGCGGAGGTGTGAATTCCGGAGTTGGACTCGGCTCTGTCGTCGGGCTGGGCGAGGGTTCGGGGTTGCATCGCTCGGTAGGCTCGGTTCCGTACAGGTACACTTCAGGAACGCCATTTTCGTCAAGCAGTTTCTTATCCAAACAAATCTTGACTTCCGCAACCCCTGCCGGGCGCGTAAACGATTGTACCGGCTTACCGGCAAGCCCACGTTCCATGACGGCCCGCCAGATGGGCGCTGCACCCAAGGATCCCGCTACACCAGTCATGGGCGTATTATCACTATTACCAATCCATACCCCTACTACGAGCTGAGGTGTGTAGCCGATGGTCCAGGAGTCTCGAAAATCATCGGTTGTTCCTGTTTTGACCGCTGCCTGTCGGCCAATTGTCAACGCATTGCCAAACACCTCCGCGCGTGCTGCCGAGTCAGCGAGTATGTGCGTCACCAGATACGTAGGCCCAGCATCAAGTACCTCTCGCACGGTCTGGCGAGGACCCGCTGGCGCCAACAGCCCATAGACACCTTCCTGGTGTGTGTAGACCGTGTTACCAAATTTATCCTCAATCCGTTCAATTGCGTAGGTCTCAGCCTTAAGCCCATTGTTCGCGATCACTCCGTAGGCAGCAGTCAGTTCAAAGAGCCTCACTTCTCCGCCACCCAGCACTAAACTAAGGCCATAGCGCGATGGATCCTCAAGCGTCGTAATCCCCAGCGCCTGCGCTACCTCTATTGCGCGGGGTACGCCAACCATGTTCAACAACTCCACTGACGGCACATTAAGCGAGTTGGCCAGCGCCCGCCGCACGGTAACGTCTCCTCGAAACTTACCGTCATAATTTTTCGGCCGGTACCCGCCGCCAAAATCCGTCGGCTTATCATG
This sequence comes from uncultured Gammaproteobacteria bacterium, assembly GCA_964372495.1. Taxonomy (GTDB): domain Bacteria; phylum Patescibacteriota; class Microgenomatia; order JAUYPR01; family JAUYPR01; genus CAYJQU01. The sequence continues at coordinate 78,328 of CAYJQU010000003.1, read as the reverse complement.
TAGCGTGCTCACCGTCGAAACAGTGCGATCCGCAAGTGCAGCAAGATACACGAGGGGTTTTATAGCTGAACCTGGTTGTCTTTTGGCCTGTATTGCAGCATTAAACTTGCCGCCAATGGCATCATTCTCCCAATCAGCAGAGCCAACCATCGCAAGAAGCGCCCCTGTTTTGGGATCTAGTGCCACAAGAGCGGCGTTGGACGCTTTAAAACGTGCTAAGAGTTTTACCTGTCGCGACACTTCCTCTTCTGCTATCTTCTGCAAACGACTATCAAAGGTAGTGTATACCCGAAAGCCTCTTCGATTTGCTTCATCTTCTTCAAAGAGCTCATACACGTTATCCCGCACAAACAGGGCAAAGTGCGGAGACGAGCCACCGTCTGCCTTTCGAGGGACGACTGCCAGTTGGACCTGCCGTGCCCTCTCTGCTTCGCTCGCGGAGATCATAGAGTGTACGGTCATCTGTTGTAATACATACGACTGCCGACTCTTAGCTGCGTCCATACTGCCGGTGTGTGGTGAAAGGTATGAAGGTGCGTTCGGCAACGCGGCAAGAAAGGAAGCTTCCGCAAGGTTTACTCTCCGAATATCTTTCCCTAAATACCGCTGTGCTGCCTCGGCCACACCGTATGCGTTGGAACCGTAATACACGCTGTTTAAATACATCTCCAAAATCTGGTCTTTGTTGTAGCGACGCTCTATTTCTACAGCAAGCACCAGTTCTTTAAACTTCCGATTGAGTGTTTGTTCCTGCCCAACTAACGAGTTTTTCACCAACTGCTGAGTGATCGTGGAACCGCCGTACCGAGTGAGTTTACGCTCAGAAAGATTTTTAAAAAGCGAGCGAACAATACTTCGATAGGAAAACCCTGGATGGGTATAAAACTGGGCATCCTCGGCGGCTAACGTGGCTTTTCGTACCACCTCTGGAATATCTGAAAGCGGTACTGGACGAAACTCTTTAGCCTCACTGCTTCGATAAAATGGCTTGCCTTCGGTGTCGTACAAAATGAGTCCTCGGTTGTTGCGGTTCATAATTTTTTCCGGAGACGTCAGATCGCGCAAGAACATGAAGTACGTGACAGCAGCGTAGATGGACAGAAACCCGAGTACCAGTATTGTACTGATAACTGGCACGTACCAGTGCCATACCATGCGTCTTAAAGAAGATACCGTACGGTTTCGAGCCGGGATTCCCGGCAGTGAAGCGCGGGTCTGTGCTATTTGCTCCTGACGCTTAACCCACAATTCATGCGGTCTCCGTGAGAGGTGTCTCCACCATGCATTAGGCTCATCCTGTACTACCATCTAGCCTACCCATGACGTTTATCTGATTTTCGCTCTAGGAGTTTATGGCCCACGTCGACCGACGGCCTGGTCCCTAGCGGAGATAGTCCTGGTGTTGTTTTTGGCATCTCTTGATCTTTCTGTCGCACATCCTCAAGCTGTGCACGCTGTTGTCGATTACTTTCTATCCGTTGCGAAAGCTGCCCCTGCACTGCAGCAATGCCAGCCTGTCTTTTTTGTTCTTCTTCCAGCTTCTTTTGTTCAAGTTCTTGTGGACCAAGCGTAGTCCCCGCAATTTGCTGAATTGCCTTTGGGGGCATCGAGCCGATGGTTGTCACGACTTCGTCCCCTGCTTTCTTGATAATACCGCCAACCGCGCCTGCAACCTCTCCCAATATCCCTTTTGCATCATCCATAGATACTCCCATACTCTACCATAGACTGTCTTTCGTGTCTTTTAGTACTCTCTACGCCCTTCAAGCGCTCGGGATAAGGTCACATCGTCAGCGTACTCAATATCGCCCCCTACCGGTATTCCTCGCGCGATACGCGTTATTTTTATACCCAACGGTTTCAATAATCGCTGAATATACATGGCAGTAGCCTCTCCTTCCATAGTGGGATTGGTGGCTAAAATGACTTCTGTGACTAGTCCATCTTTCAGCCGTGGTAGAAGCTCGCGGATATGCAGCTCATCAGGTCCAATATTTTGCATAGGCGAAATGGCGCCATGCAGTACATGATACAGGCCGGTAAAGCGCGCCCGCTCAAGGGCGAGCACATCAAGCGGCTCCTCAACGACCGCGATGATCGAAGCGTCACGATCGGCAGATCCACAGATAACGCATGGGTCAGTTTCGGCAATATTGAAGCACACGGAGCACACGACCGTTTTTGCTTTCAGATCAAGCGCGGCTTGCGCAAGACTTTCCGCTTCTTCTTTTGGCGCGTGTAGCAAGTAATAGGTAAGACGTTGCGCAGTCTTGGGGCCGATACCCGGGAGGCGCTCAAACGCCTCGATCAGGCTTTGCACTGGCCTTGGTACATTCATAGCGGTACTATTGTACCACCCACTTCGCGAGGTGAGCTTACACTCCCGGAAACTTGAGCGATCCCATCATGCCCTGCATTTGTTTTGCTGCCGTCTCCTGCGATTTCTTTACCGCCTCATTGACCGCATCCTTCAAGTCATGTCGTTCTACCCCATCGACGAGAAAGCGATGTACTTTTTGATCCCCTGAGATTTCGATTTCTATCGCGCCGCGTTTTACCGTCACCACAATTTTCTCAAGCTTTTGCTTGACGAGCATCGCCTGGTCTCGCATTTTCTTTAGTTCTTGTAGTTGTCTAAACTTATCAAACAACGTTCCTCACCTCCTCAGGGCGAAGCCTCGCCAAGGGCGGGTTCGGCTCCAAATATGTCTGCCACTGCTTGTAACACTTCAGTATCCTCCATGGGTACATCCACATTGGCAACATCCTTTTTGCGCATTGGCCTTGTTGCAATAGTCATATCGAGAGTCACCGCCATACCAAAAACCTCTGCGGCCAACTCGCCCAGTAGTTTGCGAGTCTTAGACTGCTGCAGTTTATCACGGTGAAATGGATAAGGCACCTCAGTTGTCACCGTGGTACCGGAAACTTCTACTGGTTTTGCCTGTCGTATAATAGTGCCTAGGGATTGGTTATGCACCTTAATGCTTGCAGCAAATAGTGACCACTTATCAATAACCTCCTGAAGAGTTAGGGAGAAACTAGAAGAATGCTGACTTTTGCCGTCTCCGGCGCTCTCCTCGCGCTCGCCTCGATCCGGCGAAACGGGGCGATGCGGGAGCTTCGCCTTTGACGGGACTTTTGCTTGTCCATCCGAATCCTCAGTCTGGCGCCGCGTTCGACTTTCTTCTCCATATTTCAACGCCCATTCCCCCACGATAAGTTCAAGCGCAACTGCCGGAATAGGGAGTCTGCGGATATCTTCATATCGGGCGGCAACGCACCTGAGCACCTCCGTTATTTTCCCAAGCGACACCTCTTGAGTAAGTGCTTTATACAATGTTGCTCTTGATGCGTCGATCCGTTCAGCCGCTACTCCCTGTTTGAGTAAAAAACATATTCTTAAGTCAAATAGCAGATCGTTTGCCAGGCTCACAAAATCGATTCCTTGTGTCTCCCACTGTCTGATCAACGCAAGAGCAGCTGAGGCGTCGGTGTGGAGAAGCGCTTCGAGGAATGTATGTCGGTCAGCACCAGATCCGCTGTGACGTAATAACGAAATATCTTCGGCGGTGGGATTGTCAGATTGCGCAAGCACTTGCTCCAAAAGTTTAACTGCATCCCGAAAACTTCCCTCGCACATACCGACTATCGCCGAAACTACTTCTCCGCTCACCTTTCTTTTTTCAGCAGCAAGCACACGGGAGAGACTGCGCTTGATCTCTTCGTGTGTGGCTCGTTCAAAGAGTACCTGTTGGCATCTGGACGCTACGGTGGCAGGCACCTTATGCGGCTCGGTTGTACACAGAACAAAAAGCGCGTGCGGAGGCGGTTCTTCAAGCGTCTTCAGGAGTGCACTGAACGCCTCGGTGGTGAGCATGTGCACCTCGTCTATAATGTATACTTTGCAGCGCACAAGTGTGGGGGCTAGCACAATTTTTTCTCGCAGCGCCCGGATCTCATCGATACCGCGATTACTTGCCGCATCAATCTCCAGCACGTCTACACACGATCCCACAGCAATCGTCGTGCAACCGTCGCATGTACCGCATGGCTCCACAAGAGCAGTGGTGGCAGTACGTGTGCAGTTGACCGCTTTGGCCAGCAGCCGCGCACACGTTGTTTTGCCAGTACCCTTGGGGCCAGTAAAGAGGTAGGCGTGGGTGGCAGTGCCGGAAGCAACCAGGCGATCAAGGAATACACGAGCTTTTTCATTATCAAGCTCCGAAAAAACTTGCGGACGGTAGCGTCGGTAGTACGCGCTCACCGAAAATACCACCGGCCAAACTCGTCATGATCAAAACCTAACAGGTGCATCGCTCCGTGCCGGGCGATTTTGGCTATCTCTTCATCAACGAGTATGTTATCATGCGCAGCCTGAAGAACCGCTTGCGGATACGAGATCACCACGTCCCCCAGTTGTGTAGGTCCCGCAGGACGCACGAACTTCACCGAGCCGCTGCCGGCTTCGTACGGAAAGGACAGCACATCGGTCGTTTCGTCAACTCTCCGAAACTGCTTATTGAGTAAACGCATTTTTCGGTCACCAACTACCGCCACGCTTACCTCAACGCCTCCTGTAATTCCTTGTTCGGTAAGTGTTTTGATGATTGCCTCGCGCAGCGCTTTCCGATTCACTTCGTACCTTGGATCAGATTTTATGAGAACCTCGACCAATTACCCGTGCCTCCGGTGCATCTTGCGGCGCGCCTGTGCCTGCGCAAGCCTACGGAGAACCGAGGGTTTCATAAAATGCTCCCGCTTCTTCAGTTCATTTAAAATACCATCCGCCTGTACCCGCTTATTGAAGCGCCGGATGACCGCATCATTGCTGTCCCCTGGCTGTGCTCGTACATATGTTGCCAAAGTAAAACACCCCCCTTCCTCAATCTGCCTGCCACGTTTTACGTAGCCATCACGTGTATGTGCAAATGCATTACTTCCTGACCTGCTTCTCTGCCGTTTCTCACTAGAAGCCGGTAGCCTTTTTCTTTAAACTGCAGTTTTTCGGCCACGGCGTTTGCGGTACGCATGAGATGGCCAAGGAGTACCTCATCCTCGGGTCCCGCGCTCCTTAGGTCCGCAAGGTGCTTTTTTGGAATAATGAGCAGGTGATGGGTAGCAGCCGGCTTTATATCATGAAAGGCAACCACCATATCATCTTCATACGCAATGCGGCTTGGTATCTTGCGAACTACAATACCGCAAAAAATACAATCGTTCACAAGTAATCCTCCTCACGCTTCTTTGAGCACTTCAACAATCTCAGCAAGGGTAAGCTGAGTTGCTCGCATCTTCGGATTTTTGGTAGACCCGTTGCGCAGTAGTACTTTCGACGGGTGAAGATACCAGGTAGCTTGGTTGTCTCGATTGGCAAACTCCGCATGTGCTTGGGTAAGATCCACGCCTTTATCACTTCGCCCGGTTACTCGTACATACCCTTTCCTAGGGTCCTTCCTTGCCACCAGGACATACCCACGCCGAATGCCCATGTCCAGTACACTATCATTATACGTCAGCAGCGCAATTGCCTTGCCCCATCGTGTGTCAAATTCCGTTCCGCCAACTATCTCCTTTTCCGCCTCAACCTTATTGCTCATAGTTTTGTACGCAGCATCCATGGCCTCCAGACCAAACGCAAGCTGGCGGTCATACTGCTCGGTAGCCAGCAATCGGTATCCTGAGATGAGCGAGGGCAACCAAAGCTCCCACTTATCCTCACCGGCATCTTGCCACGCTATGTCCTTGGCATGGTCGACCGCCACTACCAAATCGACCAAGCGTTTGACAGCCTCCTGAGAGAGCCCAAGGTATTCATACACCTTCTTAGCTGCAGCTGTGTACTCGTTGCTTTGATGGTGATCTAGTTTTCCCAGTCCGGTATCTACATGCACAATATCAGGATCGCCGTCCACTGGCATATCTTTGTAGGTAGCACCTGCCGGTACAAAGGACACTTTGGCGTCACGAAACTCACTCCCCCCAAAGCGCTTGAGTAACCACACAGACGCGATTGCGTCAAGGTCTGGATTCATATGCGTCACAATTGTCTTCATGAATTGGGCCTCATTTTGCGAAAATCTATCTTATCACGGTCGCCTTTTCTCAGCAACCAACGTAGGGGTTACTTCTCACCCACTCGATCCGTAGAGGGGTGTCTTGCAAGTAGGTGACTACTTTGCTGCGTGTTCCTTTAGCCACGCGAGGGTCTTGGCCTGGCAGAGGGCATGGGCGATAATGGTGCGTTCTCGCTGCTCGTCATGCCCCTCATGCGGCTCATGACGTTGCAGCTGCACGCCTATTTCCTGCTCAGTAACCTCGATCCTCTCTTGTTTCCCGATTTCCTGAAGTATAAGCTCAACCTTCACATTGCGCTCGGCCTGCTCGCGCCACTGCTTCTGCAAATTTTCCACTGTCTTGCCCTGCGCCTGCAAAAATGCCTCCATATTACTCTTTACCTGCTCCAGGGTTTGCGAAAGACGCGCCAAGATGCGGTCCAACTCATCCTGTACCAAGATATCTGGCAGCTCCACTTTCGTGCGCTTCTCAAGTTCTGCAAGTAGTTTGTCTTCGTACTCCTTCTCCGCCTCAAATTCCGCACGCGCCTCAAGTTCCTTTCTCACCTGCTCGCGCAGATCAGCAAGGTCTTTGGCGCCGACTGTCTTGGCAAAATTATCTGTGGGGACATCAGGCAACTGGGTATTTTGCGCAGGCTTAGAAAAGAGTGGATTGCCTGCAGCATCCACAAGTTTCGCTTTTGCTTCTTCGGCGTCCGACTGTTTCTCTGATCTCTGTTCTCGCCATTTCTTGAACAAGTTTTGTACTACTTCCTCTATTTGTTTGCTTTCAACTTTCTTTGGCGTAACCTTTTTTACTCTTACTTTTGCATAATCTTTTACCTCTACCTGAGGGAACGCGGCGAAGGTCACGGTGTAAGTTAAGTCTTTATCCTCACCGTACTGTGTTACGTTGTAACGAGGTACGTCAATAATACTAACGCCTTCTCCCTGGAGTGCCTCAAAAAGGCTTGTGGGAAGGAGGCGTTCAAGCGTCTCGTTCCAAATCTTTCCCTTGCCTACTGTTGACTCAATCAATCTCTGTGGTGCTTTCCCAGGACGGAAGCCAGGGAGTTCCGTCTGCTTGGCGACAAGATCTAGTACCTTTTCGTACATATTCTGTACTCGACTCCATGGTACCACGACCGAAGCTTCTACCTTACTATTGGGCAATCTTTTTATCGTCTTTTGCATGAGATACCAATTTTACCAGATATGAAGACGGGTTACAACCAAATTGGCTATGTTCAATATACTGATATATTGAACATAGCCTAGCAGTCAGTAGGATTGGCCGAAGTACCACCGATGTATTGCTGGTTCGCCACACCGCACGCAATTTCCTATTTCGGAAGGCGCGCCAATCGGCAGACAGCGGGTAGAAGCTTTGGTTTCTTCTTTGATTTTAGTTTCACACGATGGGTTCTCACACCAGAATGCTCTTATAAAACCCCGCGTACTTTGCATACTATGCTTAAACTCTCGATACGTGTGCGCGTCGTACGTGTGCTCCTCAGTAAACTGCTTATGTTTTACAAACAACTCCCCGACTTGTCCTGCCCACCGCGTTTTCATTGTATCTAATGCTGCTCGTTTTATCGACACTCTACCGCCATCATGACGCCAAACAAACGTTGCGCTGTCGCTGGCTATTTCCTCCGCACCAATTTCCACTCGCAGTGGTACCCCTTGCAGCTCCCATTGGTTAATACGCCACCCCAGAGAGTGCTCGCGGTCCCGATCTAGATACACACGCGGGTTGTATGGAGCATCAAGACTATCTATGAGCGCGCACTGCACATCCTTCGCGTACGCTAGAACTTCTGCACCCTCCATTTTCCCACTGAACACCGGTATGATCACTATCTGCACCCGCGCCAACGGCAGAGGTAACACAAGACCCTGGTTGTCGCCGTGAGCAAGCACTACTGCACCAATGGAACGCGTGGACAAGCCCCACGACGTTTGCCATACATGCGCTCTGCTCCCTGAAGCATCTAAAAACGTAACGTTAAATGTTTTGCTAAAGTTCTGGCCCAAATCATGGGAAGTAGCACCCTGCAGCACTTTTCCTCCTGGCACCAAAATTTCCATGGTGAGGGTTTCATCAGCACCCGCAAATTTCTCGCTAGCCGATTTTGTCCCCACGATACCGTAGACACCGAGCACTTCTTTATAAAAGGCACGGTACGTCTCCATCGCGCGCCGCTGGACTTGGCGGGCACCTTCGTGAGTTGCATGAGCAGTATGTCCTTCCTGCCACAAAAATTCAGTCGTTCGCAAGAAATAATAAGGACGCTTTTCCCATCGCACGACATTATTCCATTGGTTGATAAGAAGCGGCAAGTTTCGGTATGACTGGACCCACCTTGAGTAAAAGTCGTACATGATAGTTTCGGATGTCGGGCGTACGACTACAGGCTCCACAAGCTTCTCACCCCCAGCATGCGTCACCACCGCAAGTTCAGGAGAAAATCCTCTCACGTGTTCTTTCTCGCGTTTCAAAAAGCTTTCTGGAATAAATAGCGGGAAGTATGCGTTTTCCACCCGAGCTTCCGCAGCATCTTCAAACACCGCCGCCTTTATCCGCTCATCCAGGTGCTTTTGTATCTGTTCCCAGATGAAGTAGCTGTGGGGCCGCATCACAAACGTTCCTTTCACCGGCCCATGTTCTGCAAGCCCTGCTTGCTCCACCACACTGTTATACCAGGAAGAAATGTCGGATTCCTTCTTTGGAATAGCTCGCTTTTTATACTCTGACATTTATTACCTCACTATACTCCCCAGCGGCACTTCTTCGAAAGGGGTGGCAATAACCCAGTTACTTGTATCATCAACTTCCTCCTTGTCAAGCTAGAAGCTTTCACATTATCATGTATACGAATCCCTCTGTCCATTGCCATGAATATGCGATCGTTGATGCGTTTTATCGCGTGCGCACGTGCTAGCCTCATAGCGCACATATTGTGGTACGCAGTCCTCGTAGGGCTCACGGTGCTTGGCCGTGGGATACGAGCGCTCATTCTTGCGCCGTTTTTGCTTGCAGCCCATCCGAAAGTTGGGCAAGCGGCAGCTGTATGTGAGCAATTTCTGGTTCGCGTCATATCCCGGGTTCTCCATGCACAGCGGCATATCCGACCGCTGCGTCTTATCAAACAGACACGCCCCTTGATCGCCATTTCTGCATTAACCTCGGTCAGTGCAGCCAAAGTGCGCCTGGTCCTCATCGGATTTATCTTAGGAGCTATGGTTATCGTTCCGCTGTCAGTAGGTATTGCTTCTCTTGCAAAGGATCTACCGCATCCCTCTCGGCTCACCACCCAAGACCGTGATCTTGCCACCGAAGTGTATGACCGAAATGGTACCTTGCTTTACCGTTTTTATGCCGAGAAAAATCGCACGCTCGTTGCCCTCGAGGATCTCCCAGATCACATCAAACAGGCGACAATCGCGATTGAGGACAAGCATTTTTATCAACATCGGGGTATCGACCCGTTTGGCATCGCTCGAGCCATCCGATATAATTTGCAAACCGGCAAGCTCACGGGTGGCTCCACAATTACCCAACAGCTTATTAAAAATACGCTACTCACCTCTGAAAAGACGTTCCGTAGAAAAATACGGGAGATCATTTTGGCGTTTTGGGCAGAACTCATTTATCCGAAAGAGTTAATTTTAAAAATGTACTTAAATGAGGTAGCCTATGGCGGGCCCGCTTGGGGCATTCGGTCTGCGTCACTGACCTATTTTGGTAAAGAGCCGCGCGAGCTAACTCTTGGAGAGGCGGCTTTCCTTGCTGGTCTTCCCGCCGCTCCAACGACGTACTCACCGTACACAGCAGACCTCAGTACGGTGAAACAAAGACAAAAGGAAGTGTTGCGACGCATGGTCGAGGATCGGTATATTACCGAGGAAGTAGCCAGAAGGGCCAGTCAGCAAGAGCTGCATTTTGCTACCCCGTCGGCTAACATTGTCGCGCCACATTTTGTCATGTTCGTGCGGGATGAGCTCGTTAAAAAGTACGGCGAGCGTCGCGTCTACACGGGTGGCCTAAAAGTGACTACCACTTTGGACCTGAGCATCCAAGAGATGGCACAAGAGGTGGTACAAAAGGAAATCGAGAAACTAAGGCCTTTGCGCGTGGGAAACGGTGGAGTGCTTATCACCGACCCTCGTACCGGAGAAATACTTGCTATGGTCGGATCCACTAACTACTTTGCCAAACCGGACGGCAACTTCAACGTAACCACTGCACTGCGGCAGCCAGGATCTGCCATCAAACCTATCACGTATGCGGCGGCATTCAAAGCGGGGTACGCACCTGCTACTCTGATTTTAGACACCCCAGTCACGTTTCCCATGCCTCCCGGGCAAAAACCATACCAACCGATCAATTATGACGGCAGCTGGCATGGGCCGGTTACGCTCCGGCAAGCTTTGGGCAACTCCTACAATATTCCGGCAGTCAAAATGCTTGCCATCATCGGTGTACCAGAAATGATTAAGCTCGCGCGCGAGATGGGTATTACTACGTTCGAAGACGAAGGGCAGTATGGACTGGCCATTACGCTTGGCGGGGGCGGTGTGCGGATGCTTGACATGACCGCCGTCTATGGCGTGCTTGCCTCGGGCGGCGCACGGCACGATCCGGCAGTACTACTTCGGGTCGAGGACTCCCGGGGCAAGGTGATACATCAGTTTCAGCCTGAGGGACGGCAGGTGCTTGATCCTGGAATCGCATTCCTGCTCACGGACATTCTTTCGGATAACAAGGCACGCTCCCAGGCCTTTGGACCCAGCAGCCCACTGCGGATAGACGGGCGTCAAGTCGCGGTGAAAACAGGCACGAGCGACAATAAACGAGACAACTGGACGTTCGGGTATACACCCTCATATGTCGTAGGCGTGTGGGTAGGAAACAGCGACAATAGCCCTATGCACCCATCCCTCACCTCAGGTATCACCGGTGCTGCGCCAATATGGCGTAGTATTATGCTGAAGCTCCTTGCGGATAAGCAAGCTGAGCAGTTTGCTCGCCCAGAAAACGTTATTGAGGGAACAGTATACTATGGTAAGCCGTGTAAAGAGAAAGAAAAAGTAACAGGCTGTCGCGGCGCCAAAGACCTCTTTGTGAAGGGCAAACCCGTCAAACAAATCGTAGCGGTCACCCGCGAGCAAATGATGATGCCGGATACTGGTGAGGTTGTTTCCGAAGTAACGCGTTTTACCGACCAATTCTCTTCCTATGCCACCCCCGCTGCATCGCCAGATGAAAGGGTGTCAGTCGCTCAAAACCCCTAACGTTCCTCTTCTTACACCCATCTTATCAAACTTTTACCAACGCATGGCAGGCTATCTCGTTTGCATGAATGTACTTATTGGTGCTACAACTTCGCCCGTTGAGCAATCTCCGCCTCTACAATGTCACGATCGTGGGCATATCGTAGACGGGACAGCTGCCTAATCATAGAAGCAACCTCTGGGCTACGCACATCCCTAGACATATCCCGATAGGTACTCATGCTGAAGGGTGGCACCGGTTCATTATTTACAATGGTCTTTACATAGGCGTGGAAGCGCTCAATATTGATAAGATCGGCCTCGGCAAAGACCGGCTGAAACTCATGCTGCAAATAGTTTGCGTCAGTCACCCCTACCCGAAACGCAACCAAAGTCCCCACGTTGCCGAAGATCGCGTTCTTTACCTCCTCCTCCATCTGACCAATAAACTGGTTTGCCACAATGAGGTTGAGACGAAACTTACGGGCCTCGGAAAGAATATCCGCAAACGTTTCGGTGGCAAAGTTCTGAAACTCATCGACGTAGAGGTAAAAATCAACCCGGTCCTTCTCCGACACATCCTGTCTGCTCATTGCAGCTATTAGAATTTTGGGCACAAGCACCAGCCCCAAGAAGTTACTATTTTCTTCGCCGATCCTGCCCTTTGCGAGGTTGATAACCAGAATCTTTTTCTGATCCATCACGGCACGAAGATCAAATGCGCTCTTGCTTTGGCCGATGATATTACGCATCAACTTATTGGTGACGAACCTACCAAATTTACTCACGATGTAGTCCAGCACCTCTGATTTATGAAAGTCAGCGGTCTGGGCAATCTGGTCGGTCCAATACCGACGAATCACCGGATCTTGTACCTTGGGCAACAGCTCTTGGACAAAGGTAGCATCCGTAAGCGCTCGCACGACCTCCACAAAAGTGCTGCCCTCCTCAGACATCACAGTCAACATGGCGTTGCGGATCGCGTGTTCGAAACGAGGCCCGATGATCCCCGTTTGATGCGGATCGTAGAGTTTATACATAAGTCCTACGATGCTTGTGACCACAAAATGTTTCTGTTCCTCGGTGTGCGCCTCGAGCAGGTTCATCGCCATGGGGCGTTCGGTGTCCCCTGGGTCAAAGTAGATAACGTCCTCGGCTCGCTCGGGTGGGATCATCTCTAGAAGCGTTTCGGCAGCATCGCCGTGCGGATCAATGAATGCCACTCCTTTGCCTGAGTAAATATCTTGGAGAATACAGGCTTTTAGAAACTCGGTCTTGCCAGTGCCGGTTTTACCAATCACATACATATGTCGCCGCCTATCATCCTCGGCAAGATACACTGGGCGCTCAATACCCCGGAATAAGCTTCTCCCAAGGTATAGACCTGTCATCGGGATTTTCTCCGGCGCCGGTGCCCGCTTGGCGGTCAACCACTCTATGTACGGTGTCTCCACCTGTTTGTTGGGAAAGTGAAAAACCGTAGCCAGCTCTTCTGTATTGAGCACACTTTTCCTCCAAAAGAGCTGCGTATAGCGATAAATAAAGTCGATCATGAACAAACGCTTTGACCAATTCCGTACTTTGGTAAAGCTATTATATGGGGAGGAAAATTGTTCGAATGCCCCCCGAATGTTGGAGAGGTGAGTCTTTGCGGCTTCTTGCGTCTGCGCACTCACTACAATCCTGACAACCGTCTCAAACCCAGACTTACCAACTTTATTCTCAACTGCCTCCAGCTGTTTTGCGTCAGCGATGAATTTAGGGCCTTCCGGTTTTGCCTCTGCCTGGCGGGTTTTACTCACAAACGCTTTACCCTGCGCACGCCACCTGGAGGAAGTCGGAGAAAGAAGTATTTGTATGGCAGCTCCTTCTCCTGGCTGCATCTTAGCCATGGCCGAAGTAATAGACGAAAGCGGATCGGTCGGCAGCTCCTTATATGTTTTGAGTGGGAAATACGAAGAGCTCTTCAGTTTCAAGCTCACAAACGCTACTTTCCCTTTTGCTGAAAATATATTGTATTCAGGTACCTCACGTATCTCTGCTCCTGGGTAGGCACCATGAATCTGTTTTTCCAGGAGATCGCGCAGCTGTGCAGGGCAAGCGACATAAAAGCTAATCCTCTCTGGCAGTGCCACCAGCTCAAACGCGATAACTTCCTGTGTCTTCAGCGCAGACAGCCAACCGGATTTTCGCAGCGAATATAAAGACGCAAACAATTGTTCAGCAGCATCTATTTTTATCTCATTCTCCCGCTGCACGAGGACCTGCAACAGCACGTAATCTAATGAGCGTTCCTCTCGGGCACGCAGTTTAAACCACTGCACGAGTGCAAATCCAAAACCAATAAAGAGAGAGGTCCCTGCTAGCACGAGCACTAGTGCAGTAAGAAAAGTTTGCATTGTCACCAGGAACTGTGTAAAGGGATCCATCGTTACACGTCTATCGGCTGCAGCTTCCTGCCGTGCATGTGCTTGTGGGCCATCTTGAGCACATATTTACATTTCTCCACAAACCAGCGCAGTGCTTCTTTAGGGGAAAGCTTTGAGCCTGCTTGAACTTGCTCTCGGGTAATCGGCACCGCATTCATTGAAATAATGTACGGCATTATGTCAGGAGCAGGGATTTGGGGAACCGATTGCATGTGCTGCTCTAGGTCCGCAGGTACAGGGATCATCTCGTGTGGTAATATCATCTCCCGAATACCGGTTTGTTCCCTCGTGCGTTTCTCTTCTTTACTGAGTTCCTCCAGGTGTTGTAAAACCTCGGTTACCTGCTTCTTTTCCGCGGCCGGCTGTACTCCGCCAGCTACTTCCACCTCCCGGTGAACCGCTTGAGTGCTTGGTGCGGCAGCAGCAACCTTAGGATCGGCTGATGTTACATCTGTAGCGGCTACTGTGGATCCTGGCATATCAGTATCATTGTATCACCTTTTAGTCAGCAAAGTTTTGGGCGAACATGACACCGTACACGCCCGCCGAAACCGCCCCGAAGCCGATTCATGGGCCGTATTCTACCGCACAAGGAGTAGTAGTATGCCGAGGGCTACCCTATAGACCACAAACGGATAGAGCGAACGCGTGCGTAAAAATGCAAGTAGCCACGCGATGGTTGCATACCCCACGAAAATAGCAGCCAGAGCCCCGAGTGCAGTGGGCACGAGCATTCCAGGATCTATTGATATTGGATTAAAAATCAATCGTTTTGCGCCTGCTCCTGCCACAATCGGCACGGCAAGGAGGAAACTGAAGCGCGCCGAAGTCTCCCGCGACAGCCCTAGTAGTATCCCGGCACTTATGGTACTACCCGACCGCGACACCCCAGGGATGAGAGCCGCCGCCTGCGCTATTCCTATCACCACCGTCTGGACCCACGAGGGGTGCGTGGCCGTGCCCTTGCCTAAACGTTCTGCAAGAATCATGATAAGCGCGACCGCGATGAGCGCCCAGCCCACGATCGTGGTAGTGCGCAGCGAGGACTCCACCTGTGCCTCAAACAGTACACCAATCAATACCGCTGGTACGGTGCCTATGATTACCAGCAGCGCCATCTGTTTCTGCTTAAAGATCGCCAACAGATCCTGGCGGAAATACCAGATAAGCGCCAGAAGTGTACCCATATGGAGCGCAACGTCAAACGTAAGGCCGTAGCGCTTCGAGCTAACCCCAAACCAAGTTTCTGCGATGACAAGATGGCCAGTGGAGGAAATCGGTAAAAACTCAGTAATCCCCTGGAGCGCTCCCAGCAGTATTGCCAGCAGATAGTCCATCTACCGGACAGCAGCGAGAAAGTACTCGTTTACTTTTTGGAAGCTAACATTCTGTACCCACGCATTAATATACGCTTTCTTGTCACTTCCAAAATCCATGAAATACGCGTGCTCATACGCGTCAAGGGCAAGAAGCGGTACTGCCCCCCACACGCCACCATGACTGTGAAAGTCTGCAAGGAAGTTGCGAACTTTACCGTCAGTCGGGTCATACGCGGTCACTGCCCATCCACGTGCAGCCATGCCGCACGCGATTAAGTCGGCAATAAAATTCTCCCAAGACCCGAAGTCTTGCGTCGCTTTGTCAGCAAATTCTTTTGCGCCCTTAGTGTCCCCATGGCCGCCCATGGTCTCAAAGTACAGCTCATGCAAAATTTGGCCGTCAGCATTAAATGTTTCCTCTAGTTTCAGTTCCCGATATTCTGAGAAGTTATGGTGTGCCTTTGAGCGGTCTGCTTTCGCAAGCATCTCCTCAATCTCGTTCCGTTTGTTAACATACCCAGCATACAGCTTGTCATGATGGGTAGTCATCGTCCTTTCGGATATGCCGGAAAGCGCGTCTTTAGCGTACGGAAGATTTTTGACGGTAAAAGGCATGTATACCCCCCAATGCTCTATGAAAGAAGCCTGTGACACTCGCTATTTTATCAAACTATTACAACTCATTACAATGCCCAGATGGAAAATTCCGACAACCAAATTCCCTGCCTGCCACCTGCCTATCGCAAGATCTTCTGCAGGACAATAAACTCGCTCTCGATGACGGCTCCTGTTGAAAGGGTTGCTAGATAGACTACTGGATCATAGTCGTCAAGGCCGGAGGTAACGGTCAGCTGTGATTTTTGGAGTCCTTTTTCCTTCAGCCACTGCAGTGCCGGAACTAGGAGCGCCGACCCGATCTTTCCCCCAGGGTGATCTTTGGATAATGCGATGCCCCACTGGAAGGTATCGGGTGGGTGGGAGGAATCAGAGGAGCCGGGTACGAGCGCGTCGGCAACACCAACAAGCTTTTCTTTGTGATAAGCGAGCCAGAAGCAAGCATTTTCTGCAGACGACAGTCGCAACCGGTTTTCAATCGCTTCCTGCGGATTGCCACACTCCTTCCACCATGTCCAATACGGCTGATAGGAGGAGGCAATAAAGGAGGCCAGGGGTGTAACATCTGGCTTCCTTACGCGTACTATTCTAAAAGGTACATCGGCATCTTCCTCAACAGAAACAGTGAGCAAAGCAAGATCCCAAACTAATCGGACCGTACGGCGCACTGGTTTATACCCTGTGCGGTAGAAATACCGTACCATCCCTCGGCCATCGAGCACTACTCCGTGTACTTTTTTCACTCCAACACCTTTCAGGTGCTTTTCTCCACGCCCAATCAGACGTGCAGCAACTATATCATCATCCGCTACCAGGTCAGTGAGAATACCAGCTGAAGCGTCCACCTGCTTGGCAACGCGCACGCCCCCAAGTACAGTGCTCCCTTTTTGTGCCACTAAGATCTTGCTCGAGCCGTAATCGAGCAAATCAGGCTCCATAACCTCACGGCAAAAATCGGTCGAGCGTTTCCCCAAGTGCATTCTGTTCCAGAAGACGTAGCACGTCGTTATAAGTGATAAGGATAATCAGGCACAGAAGTAAGAGCATCCCTACGCGATGGGCCCATATCTCCACCTTTGGCAGCACCCGGCGTCCAGCAATCGCCTCACCGACAAGAAATAGGAGTCTGCCACCATCAAGTGCTGGTATCGGCAACACATTTAAGACACCCAGACTCAAGCTGAGGAACGCCAATAGCTCCAACAAGCTATAGGAAACGTCACGTTCATTTCGCAGCACGTCACTCACAATCCCCCCGATGCCGATAGGTCCCGCAACCGTTTGACCTATGGGCCGTGCATCCCTCACGGCAATCGCATATGAGACTATCTTACCTGTGATGATTGCAGAATACGAAATCCTGTTGTAGGAGTGCAAAGCCCCAGAAACAAGTACGCGTGGGAACCCACCGTATGAGAGCGTAGCTTTGGTAACACCGTCTATCGTAATCCCAATCTTACCGTCGCCGGTTGGGGTATCTGCTTTAGGAGTCACCACCGCCTCGGACAGCGCGCCTGTTTGCAAACTCTTAAGTGTCATGCGAATCGGTTTGTCAGCACGCTCCTTTATATAGGTTTGGAGAAATGGTAGAGAGTCAACAGTTTGGCCGTCGAGCGCCGCAACGGATATCGGAGCCTTGATGCCGGCACGCTGCGCAGGCGATCCTGGTAGCACACTCGTGATAGCAAAAAGCGTTTCGCGCGTCACATCCGCACCCAGAAAGCG
>CAYJQU010000003.1:0-60804 GCA_964372495.1 uncultured Gammaproteobacteria bacterium | reverse complement strand
CTCTGCCTGCCAGCCCTTCATGCCCAGAATGACAGTAAAGAGCACGACCCCCAGCAGCACATTCATGAGGATCCCAGCGATGACGACCACAAAGCGCTTGCCAACTGGTTTGCTGGCAAAGCTGTGAGGGTCATCATCTTTCTCGGTGTCTTCCTCACCTTTCAGTTTCACGAATCCGCCAAAAAACACCGGGTAGAGGCTTAGGACCATGCCAGCGGGCGTACCGCGACTGACGCGCTTGCTCCAGAGAGGCTTGGTAAATGGCAAGCCGAGCGCAAACTCCTCAACTGCAATGCCTGCCCAGCGGGCGGCTATGAAGTGCCCGAATTCGTGCACAAGCACCAGAACCGATATGATGGCCAAAAATACCGCCGCGGTCGTGAGTAACGAAACCAGTCCTTCCATAAAGGCCTATTGTACCATTTACCGGAGGGATCTGACGATGCCGAAACTGCCAATGAGTAGAAGTGCTGCTCCAATCAAAAATACAAAAAGCGTTGGGTTTATGTTGGCAGCATCAGGCAGCACCTGGGGGGCCGGTGTTGGTCCGCCGGCTGGCGGAGGAGGCGGAGGAGGCGGAGGAGGCGGTGTCGTCCCTCCAGCCCCAACAGTAATCGTGGAGCCGGTCGCAGCAGTGAGAATATCTGACCCAGAAGTCACATCGACCACGTTCGAGTCTTTACTGTCACCTTGGGTAAAGTCGAAACTCACCGCGGCGGCACCGGCTACTTTGCCCTTAAAGGTTACCTTTGCAAACACACCCTTAACTGCAACACCCGTTGAGATCTCGTTTGTGTTGACAAAACCTGACAAGGAAACGGTCCCCGCAGTCGTGTCCTTTACCTCGGTAGAATAAGAACTATACACTGTCCCCTTCGTGATACTCACAAATTCAAGCTTCGCTGGATCATATTTGACAATGACATCAGTGCCGATCGTTTTGGCACCTGCTGAGTCTACGTTAATATCAAGCGTTACGGTACTTCCGACCGCAATAGTCGTGGTTGCGGGGGTCATCGTAAGAGTGGCCGATGCAGCTGCCGCAGCAGGAACCAAGGCTACACTAAGCACACACGCAACACCCAGAGCAACTATTCTACTGAATCTCATACACGCCTCCCACGACCTGCCCCAAAACATCTTTACCTGATTGCACATCCGCCGCATTGGAATCTGTTGTGCCTTCTGGGGTATACGTAAAGTGCACTCCTGCCTTTCCCTTGGTCAACGGCACAAACCGAACTTTCCCCACTATACCACTCCCGTTAAATGAGGTGCCCACAGAACGGATGGCTGAAAGCGAGATCCTGCCGGCCGCACGGTCGAGCTGATTATTTGGATACGCGTCAAACAACGCACTTGCGGTGGCAAATACTGCCGATGTAGTCCCACCGCGCGGCTCCGCGCGCAACATCCGAGGGTCATACTCAAGCAGCATATCCACAGCGCTTACGGATCGGCCGTTGGTGTGGATCATAAGAGCCACCTCAAACGGTTGTCCAACTAAAGAATTGCCACTCTCAGGGGAAAGCGCGAACGTAACTGTCGCTGGATTCACTTGCACAGGATTACCCCGCTTCGGCCCCCACAACACCCACGCGCCCCATAAAAGTTCAAGGGTTGCAGCCGCCGCGATGGCCCCAATGATGAAGGTGCGGGTAGATATGGAAGCGGTGGGCAGAACAGCCATGTTATTCGAGCGCGTCTCCCCTCTTTGTGTAGTTGACCGCATTCACCCAATAATCGAGCGAGTTCACGCGCCGGTCAAGATTGTAATCAGCGCAGGACGAAACGTCTTGCGCGACACTCCAACCCTTTGCAACTACACCAAGGTCAACGCTATTGATAACATTATCCCCCTCACACTGCACCCCGTCAATGTCGCCAGCAGTTAGCTCATCAAACTCGATAGTGTTGTCACCCACCACTGGGGTGTAGTCCTTGCAGCGTGACAGATGCTGGGGACCTTTGAGGCACACGCGGTGGAGCTCGCCTGCATCTAGTCCCTCAATCTTCGTTTCCAGCTCTCCAGCCTTGGTGAACTTTTCCTTTCTGTTATGTACATCTTTGCGTGTGTCTTTCTCTCGAATTTGCACCCTATAATCACCGCCAAAGTCAGCTGCCGGCCGGCGTTGTAGTTTGGATTTGATGTGCAAGGAAGCTTTGCCAAGGCGAGCACAGATGTCAGCATCCAACGTGCCGGTTGCCGTTTTGCCATCCGCTCGGGCAACCGTAACCGTGGATCTCCCAGGAGGTAGCTGGCGCTTTGCGTATCGCACTTGAAGGCTAGAGGAATCCCAGCTAACTATGTTAGTTGCTTCATTACCTACCTTTACACTTCCCTTCTGGGATGTGTCGCCGAACGTACTACCTGAAATCGTCAACAGCCACCCCGCGTCTTGTGTACCACCTTGCTGCACGATGTCACGCCTGCAGGCAATCTGATTCACACCGGGCCCAGCAACCGTATAGGTGATCCGATATACCGATTCTCCCGATTCAGTGCCATCTGAAGCAATAAACTTTGCGTACACCGCCTTTTCACCCTCACCTTCGGAAAGTGTCCAGTCGCTCTCTACCGGATGAGCGGTATACGAACGCTCTTGAGCCGATTGTAACTCAGCAAGCGAATTTGCAATCTTATACCCTCTCGTGCCTTGGGGCTGTCCACTACCTGTAACTATCACTTTTGCAGTCGCCGTTTGATTGCTGGGACAGCTCACCTTAAATGTATACTCTCCTACCCCCTGCAGCACAGCCGTCTCCGCTGGATTGTTCTTTCCTGAAAAGTCTTGTTGGGATATGCGCCAGCCAGACGGCCCACTCATTTCGCGAGCGTACCCTGAGAGACTGCCGAGCGTTTGGTTAGTGCTGTCAACTACAGCCACCCATGCTTTCTCTCCAGGTCGGTAGTCCCCGCGCTCCGTTTGCCATGGACCAGTGGAAGATTTGCTCACAGCAGCCTTGCATGTAGTGGAAGGACCACCCCCCGGCTGGCAATTGAGTACAACCCCTGTCTTCATTTGGTTATTGCAGGAACTTCCGTTACTTACAAACAATTGATAGCGTCCGTCGTTTGTAATGACATCGCCATTCGGCAAGGAGCCGTTGAAAGTCTTCTGGCCATTGCACGCCCCCCCATCGTTTATGGGTATATCATTGGCTCCCCCACCAGGCCGCCCTGCTCGGATATATACATTGCACCCGCCTCCTTCATCCCGCACCAGCCATTTTGCTATTAGCTGGTGCGTCCCCGCTTGCGCCCCGCATGAAAACGTTAGCGTGTTGTTGGTGTCGTCACAGGCAGACCCCGCTTGCCCGCAAGATAGGGTAACGTCTCCTTTCTTTTGATTCGTACAGCCTGACGTGCCGTTACTGACGTACAATTCAAAACGGCCATCATTCGTGATATGATTTCCAGTTATCGGACTCCCAGGGTTCGTGCTGTCCCAACTTCCACTGCACACACCGCCGCTGGCAATCGTATGCGAGCCTCGCGCATCCTGTACAAAGACATTACAACTGCCGGAACTTCCAGACAGGTTCCACGTAGCTGATAGCCGATTATTCGGATAACCCCCCGCACCGCACGCCGATGACAGTTGCCCCTCGCACGTACTCCCTCCTGTATCA
Organism: uncultured Gammaproteobacteria bacterium; assembly: GCA_964372495.1. Classification (GTDB taxonomy): domain Bacteria; phylum Patescibacteriota; class Microgenomatia; order JAUYPR01; family JAUYPR01; genus CAYJQU01. Next base: position 57,171 of record CAYJQU010000003.1, on the reverse strand, counting down.
CCCCCGGGCGGAGGCGGTGTATTCTTACAACAAGGGCTGTTAGATGATCCCTGGCATACTCCCGATGCATCTTTCCATTGCTTCGATTGCCACCCTGACCACGTTCTGGGGTTCTCGTTGTCGTTGCAGGTTCTCATCTCTACAGTACACACAGATTCATTTTTATTCTGCAATTGGTATGCCCCAACGCTACACGCGTTATTACATGGCGATGGGGCGAGAGCACAGTTCGTTTCCTCGCGAAGATACGTAGCTTTAGTACCGCTACTATCACACTGGTACACTTTGTACTGGCATCCCGTTGTTCCAATACAGTCTCGCACATACGCATTAGGGCTACACTGGTCTTCAATAGGAATAACGCCTGCATAAGCAGCCGGTATAAGACTCATCTGCAGCTGAGAGCTGTCGCTCCGAGGTGCAGGAGAACCATAGGGAGACGTGAGCTTCACGCGGACCTGGCGGGAGTTGGTGGTTGAAGCGCCGTTGTTGATAGTGATCTCACCCGCGGGCTGGGCGCGGGTGCGAATCGCTTGCCTGCGGTCTACCTCTTTGATAAGTACTGGCAGTACTACAAGAAGTGTCACCGCGACGATGATCCCGATAAGGTCACGTCGCGATAGAGTTCCAGGCCAACCTAGCCGTGGCATTGGCAGCGATGCTCTATCATGTACTACTTATCATAGGAAGAAAACTAACCTATTGTCAAGGAGGTTAGATCTCGCGAAGCTCTTCTTCTTTGCGCCGCCCCATTGCGGCGATCTCGTCGACCACCTTGTCTACTTCCTGTTGCACAGCTTTCTCAAGCCGCTTTTGCTGATCTTCTGAAGGTACCTCCTGAGCAATAGTTTTGAGGGCATCCTGGCGAATTTGGCGCACCGCAATACGTGCGTGCTCAAGCTTTGTAGATACGAGTTTCACGAGCTGCTCCCGTCGCTCCTGCGTCATCGGTGGGATAGGTAACCGAATAAGCGTGCCGTCCACTGCCGGCGTCAACCCAATGTTGGATTGCAGAATGCTATTGGCTATCGCACCAACTGCTCCTGGGTCCCACGTTTGGATAACTAAAAGCTTCGGGTCGGGCGCAGAAATCGCCCCTAGTTGAGAAAGGGGCATTTTGGTACCGTAGACCTCAACCGACAAGTTCTCTACAAGGCTCGGATTTGCTCTTCCTGTACGAACGGTTACCAGATCGGACCGCAAGCTGGCCAGGGCTTCTGTAATCTTCTGCTTGAGATCGGTAAGTATTGCCTCTTCCATGTAGAACGCTCTAGCCTCCGATGGAGAACCGGATGAACCGCTCTACCTCGATATGCTCGCCGAACTTCGCATTATGTTCTTTGACCAAGTCATCAATCGTGCGACTGGTATCTCGAATATACTGCTCCTTGAGTAACACATCCACACTTTCCGGGTCCATGCTAGCAACTTGCATCGCTATTTCATGCGCTAAGTTCTTAAACGCAGGATTTTTTGCAACAAAATCGGTCTCGCAATGCAGTTCCACAATAGCTCCCACCTTGCCGTTGACATGAATATATGACTCAACGATACCCTCATGGGCCGGCCGGCCTGCTTTCCCCGCAGCCTTGGTAATTCCTTGCTTGCGCAGGAGCTCTACTGCCTTTTTGATATCGCCGCCCGAATCCTGCAGTGCCTCGCGACATGCAAGTACGCCTGCCTGGGTCATCTCACGCAACTCTTTTATGAGCTTTATATCTACTGCCATGTTACTTCTTTGTTTTACCACGTAGTCCGGCTTCGCCGGATTTTACGTGGCTTGTTCTCCTTGAACTCTCTTTCTTTTTCTTTGTAGTTACCTTCTCCCCAACTACCTGTACCTTCTTTATGCTCCTTTTGGTCGTCTTTTTAGTCGCTGTCTTTCCACTCGCTTCGACTGTTTCGTCTTTCTGGACGGCAACAGCCTTCTCGGTCTCCGCCGCTTCTGTCTCAGCTTTCGCCGCCTTCTTCTCCCGGATCAGCTTACCAGCAAGCACTGCATCCGCGAGCTTGCTCATGATCAGCCGAATTGCCTTCACCGCATCATCGTTTCCCGGTATTGGGTAATCCACAAGGTCGGGATTGCTATTGGTGTCGCAGATCGCAACGGTCGCAACTCCACGCTTGCGCGCCTCAAGGACTGCATTCAACTCCCCTTTCGCATCGGCAATCACGAGTAGTCCGGGAAGCTCTTCTAGGCCTCGCACACCACTAAATATTCTCTCCAGACGCGAGAGTTCTCGAGAAATGAGTAAATTTTCTTTCTTTGTAAACTTTTCGTGCTCACCTTCCTGTTGCTCTTTACTCAGCTTCTCCATTCTGGCTAAGGTTTTTTGAATCTCTTCCCAGTTGGTAAGCAGACCCCCAACCCACCGAGTAGTCACGTAAAACGCACCGCAGCGCATGGCTTCTTCCTGTACAATTTGCTGCGCCTGCTTTTTAGTGCCGACAAAAACGATAGACTTGCCGCTAGCGGCAACCTCGGTCATAAAGGCAATTGCTATATCTAGTTGCCTTTGGGTTTTTGCAAGATCAATAACGTGGATATCATCCCGGGAAGTGTATATGAAGGGCGCCATCTTGGGGTTCCAGCGCTTGACCTGATGCCCAAAGTGCACTCCGGCTTCCAGCAGTTCTTTAAGCGCCACAACTGACATATATCAACTCCTTCATCCTCCATCCCTAAAATATACGACAGGAGTTTTTAAGGGATGTGTGTGATACCGCAAAGTATATCAGATACTATGCCTTACGCGCAAACGGTGTACTACAATCGTTTGTTTGTCACTTCCCCCGAGCTTGTAGCGGTAAACAACGTTGGCTTTTCATCAATACTTGTTTCCAGATGTACCGATCGGCGCCAAAGCGTCATGGCAATACCCTTCAGTACGAGCGTTGCGTACTTTGTGTCAAGATCTGAGCGTCCTGCTACATGCTTAAGATACAACTCCCTTCTCCCTTGGTAATCAGCACCCTCGACCTGTATAAGTGGGATATTCGCCGTCGCATGCCACTCCACCAGAAGTTCCCTCACTTGGGAAGGATCTTTCTCCACAATGCGCCACTCGCCATTTTGATGCTTGTATGCATAGAGATCGTACTCCTCGATGAGGTAATCAGGCAAGTAATCACGAATAAACGAGCTATCATTGTGATTAGCGCGCACCCAAAAGATATCATGATCCTTGCGCCCACGGTAAGCACTATAATCAATCGGTCTGTCATTCCAGTCACGCTTCGGAAGCCCATCAGGTACACTGCCGTGATACAACCCGTCGATGTACTCAAAGATAATTCTCCCCAGATGGTATGGATTTACACCCCGTGGAGACGGCGTAGCAATGGACGCATCCAGCGCTATCCATTCCAAACTCTCCTGCGGCGTAAGAAGCGCTTTCTCGCTCGCCAGCCGCATAATTCGCCGGTGCCACAAGGAAGCCCATCCCTCGTTCATCAGTCTGGTCATTCGCTGAGGATGAAAATAGTACGCCTCGTCGCGGACAATGCCCAATATCTCGCGCTGCCACTCCTCGAGCTCACCATGTTTAATAAAGAATGAGAGTATGTCATGCTCCGGTTCAGGAGGAATTTTTCGAGAGGCAGGCCCAGCCCGTTCACGTGGCCCTGTCGGTACTAGCTCAAACACATCATCGTATTCTCCTTGAGAGTCTTTCCTGACCGGGTGGAGACGCTCCCGTTCATACTCCTCGTCTGTTTTCTTACGAAACCGTACGCTCTGTGGATCGATATGTCGTTCAAGCGCCAACGCTATATCTAACAGCTCTTCGACCTCACGCTCACCTTGTTCATACGCATGCTTCCTGATTCGTTCAGCTCGGTTGGCTGCTGCATCGGCATCGCGACGGGTGTGTTCAAAGTACACATTGTGTTTGAAAAAATCCACGTGAGCCATCACGTGTGCCGCAACAAGCAAATTCGCGTATCGTGGGTTTCCTTCAAGGAGAGCTGCGTAAGCAGGATTCGTGTTTATTACCAACTCGTATATCTTACTTAGGCCGTAATCGTACATCGTTTTCATCACATGGTAATCTTTCCCAAAACTCCAGTGAGCGAATCTTCCTGGCAGGCCGTAGGCGCCAACTTCATAAATGCGTGTCGCGGGGACCAGTTCAAAATGGGTTGAGAAAGGATCAAGACCGAGTGCGGACCCTAGTTCCCATACGCGAGAGATTCCGCCATCCAAATCGCGCAGTTCTTGGTCCCGAACGTTTTCCTGGCGCTCAATTACCATGATCCGGCAGCTCTCCTACGAGCAGCCAATGTCGCAGGAGCAGTACGTTCGCCACCAAAAAAAGCTTTAAGGGCCGGGAACACATCTTCCTTTTTTCGTATAACAAACCGTATGAAAGCGGGATCATCTTTGAGCTCCTCAAACGCGCTCATAAGAGTTGAGTGTGATCCAGGTTCGTCCGCCCTTATTTCCGCGTAGCCTACCGAATTGCTCACATGGAGCAACTGACGAATTCGCTCAACACACAGCCGGTTGTCAGCATCATCCCAGTTATCCCCATCTGAGAAATGATACGGATAAATATTCCAGCGCTCCACAGGATAGCGCTCATTAACAACCTGTACCGCCAGCTCGTAAGCGGAGGATACCTTCGTCCCTCCCGACTCGCCAAGTCCAAAGAAAGCCTGTTCATCAACCACTTTAGCCTCAGTGTGGTGCGTAATAAATACAATTTCTACTTGTTGATATGTAGTGCGCAAAAATCGAAGCATCCAGAAGTATGCACTCCGGGTAATGTATTTTTCAAATTCACCCATCGAGCCAGAGACATCGCGCATGGCAATAATAACCGCGTTGCTGTCACGCTTGAATTCCGGTGACCAGACCCGAAAGCGCAAATCGTCCGTATTGATACCCTCAAATACCGGCTGGCGCTGTGCTATTGCATTGCGGCGTATGTTTTCTAAAATCGTCCGCCGCTTATCGAGATTGCTCATGATCCCTTTCTTGCCCACGTCCTTAAATCGTATCGTTTCCACCTCCATGCTTTCAGCTGTCTTGGGCTTTAAATTGGGAAGTCCTAGATCTTCAAATAAAAGTGCGGCTAACTCGTCGATCGTGACTTCTGCTTCATAGTAGTCAATGCCTGGAAGTTCGCCTGCTCGTTTCCCTTGCCCTGGAGTTGTGGCGCCCCCAGGGTCAGTACCAATGACATCGCCGATCTTCGAATCACCATCTCCCTGCCCAGTTTGGCGCTGCTTTCGAGGATCGTAGCGAAAAATCGGAAGATCAATACCGCGGATAGGAACTTTAACTATTCTCTTTCCGTCAGAGGTTATAATAGCTTCCTCAGAGATAATCTCGCGCAGATTATCCCTTATTGCACCTTTTATCTTTTCTTGGTGTCTTGCCTGATCGGTCGGCCCTTGTCGGTGCAAGGTATAATCGGGACGCGATATACCCAGATAACTGCCAATTAATCGATCCGGCGATTGCATAGTATCTAGTCCTACTTATTCAACAGCGCACCTGCATATCTGAGAAGTTCTTGTGCACAGTGGGGACAATACCCATGTGAGCCAATAAGCTGCTTTTGTACTTCGCCAAGAAATTTTTGCTGCTCGGCATCAGGAGTTTTGCTCCCAACCGCAAGTTTTACCTTGTTACGTACATCCTCAAACAGCTTTCGTTTGATCCCTTCCGCTAGTTTATCGTAAAACTTCCACGTAATAGGCTGCTTCCTCCGCGCAAGACCTGACATTCGGGTGAGCACTTCTTCCCGAAACGTCCTTTTAGCCATTTCGGCAATGCCTACACGATCCTCAATTGAACGCATGATACGCTCATCAGGCGATACTCGCTCGCCAGTAACAGGATCTTCAAGCTTTGTTTTACTACAATATGCTTCTATATTGTCTAGATAATCATTGAAGAGAGTGTCTGCGGAAGACTCAAAATCATACACTGAAGCCATCAGCACGTCGGTCTTGACTAGCTCGTCATACTCCTGACGAGCTTGCTCCAAAAATTTCAGGAGAGATTCACGACTTTCCGGACCAATTGAAGCATGCATATGCAGCCCGTCACGCAGCGCCCGTATTGCCTCAATAGGGTTGAGACACAAGTTGTTACCACGCACTAAAGCGCCAGAAAGGTTATTGATGACGTACCGCGGTGATATTCCATCCATTCCCTCCTGGGCCTTCGCGCCTTCTTCCAACACATCGCGCGCTTCTGCCTTCTTTTCAACAACCCCTACCTCGCCGTTTAAGTACTTTGCTTTCTTCCGTCGATCCTCCGGAGTATCACTAAGCCCCAACAGGGCGCTTGGCTTCATACGCGTTATAACTGCCCAGAGCGAAGCGACAAACAAGGTGTGCGGTGCAAGATGTGCATTACGCATATCACTTTGGCCAATAAGCTTTTTATAAATTCGTTCTTCATCACTGACCGCACGCACGTATGGTACACGAATGAGGATGATACGATCCTGTAATGCTTCCATCCGTTTATTGGCTATAAACGCTTGGAATTCTGCCTCGTTTGTGTGGGCGACAATAACCTCGTCGGCATAAATCATGGCGAACCGGCCCGTTTTAATATTCTGCTCTTGGGTCAGGGTGAGCAATCCATACAGAAACTTTTCATCGCTTTTGAGCATCTCGATAAACTCCATCATGCCGCGGTTGGCAACATTGAGCTCACCATCAAATCGATAGGCGCGGGGGTCAGACTCAACACCATACTCTCCAATTCGAGCAAGATCGATAGACCCAGTTAGCTCGGTAATATCTTGCGATTTGGGATCACTTGGGGAGAATGTACCTATACCAACGCGGTTCTTTTCCGAAAATACAATACGCTCGACAGGAACATCTTCAATTTTGCCACCGTACGTGTCTCTCACTATCTGGCGACAATGCGGACAGAGATCACCCTCGATATGATCAATGCCGTACATCTGTTGCACCTCGGGTCGCAGTTCTTCTGGAACAAGATGGAGTGGATCCTCATGCATAGGACAGCCTTTGATTGCGTAGACTGCTCCCTCCTGCGTGCGCGTGTGCTGTTCAAGTCCCCTTTTTAGCATTGCTACAAGGGTGGATTTTCCCCCGCCGACCGGGCCCATAAAGAGAAGGATGCGCTTGCGCACCTCAAGACGGCGTGCAGCAGAATGGAAGTAGTTCACCAATTGCTGGATAGTGTCATCTAGACCAAAGAGTTCACTACCAAAGAATGGGTAGCGTTTCGACCCACCTGCTGTTTCCTTAGCACCTTGGGAAATCACATCAAAAACACGACCATGTGAAAGACGATGGATAGACGGCTGTTTGGCTACAAGATCTAGGTAGTCTAGCAGTGTACCTTCCCAAGACAAATGCTCTTGCTCACTGCGGAAGTTTCGCAATCTATCAGCGAATGAGGTTTCTGAAGCTAAGCGTTCAGCACCAACAGCTGTCATTTCAGTGTGGCAGTAGTTTACAGTACCATCAGATTAGTTTGCTGTCAAGAAAAAACTTACCCTATCCCCGGCACTGGGTAGGCGCGGCAGAAGAGATGAACTTCTCGCTTGACTTTGCCAATCACCTTCTCGTTGTCCATGTTGCGTAGCACCTCGTGGATCCACGCAGCAACCTGGCGCATCTGCCGCTCTTTCATGCCCCGAGTAGTAATAGCTGGGGTACCCAACCGTATGCCCGACGGATCAAACGGCGAGCGCGTTTCTCCTGGGACTGTATTCTTATTGACCGTTATCCCTGCCCGATCCAGTACTTCCTGTGCGTGGGCTCCTGAGATCCCGGTTGGGGTGAGGTCTGCAAGAAGCAAATGATTATCAGTACCACCAGTCACCAATCGGTATCCATAAGCGAGAAGTTCTTCTGCCAACACCTGTGCATTGGCAAGTACCTGGTGCGCGTAGCGTTTAAACCCTGGTGCCTCTGCTTCCATGAGCGCGACAGCAACACCAGCAGTGACATGATCATGAGGTCCCCCTTGCAACCCTGGGAACACCGCTTTATCGATAGCCTGGGCAATGGTGATAGGGGCACCTTTCTTCGTTACCCGCCCATCTTTGAGTGGCTCGGCGGTTGTTAAAATAAGCGCGCCACGGGGACCTCGGAGTGTCTTGTGGCTCGTCATGGTCATGACATGGCAATAGGGCACAGGCGACGGATACACACCGCCGGCGATCAGTCCGGCGTAGTGTGCTACATCACAGGCAAGATATGCACCAACTTCGTCAGCGACCGAGCGAAATTGCTTCCAGTCAAACAAACGAGGATACGCAGTGGCTCCCGCCCAAATGAGTTTCGGCCGGACTTTTTTTGCAAGGGCGCGCACCTCCTCATAATTCAGCAGTCCGGTAACTGGATCTACTTCGTAGGAATGTGCGGTGTAATAATGACTGGAAAAGCTGGCCTTTTGGCCATGTGTCAGATGACCACCGCCGGCAAGTCCCATCCCCATAACCGTTTCTCCCGGCTTGAGAAGCCCCATATAAACCGCGTGGTTTGCCGGAGAGCCGGAATAGGGCTGAACGTTGGCGTGCGGCATACCAAATAAGGCACAAGCCCGCTCCTGCGCGATCGTCTCGATCGTATCAATATGAATATTGCCCCCGTAGTACCGCTTGTGGGGATACCCTTCGGAGTATTTATTCGTCAGCACCGACCCCACCGCTTCCATTACAGCTTCAGAGGCGTAGTTTTCAGATGGTATAAGCTCTAGCCCATACTTTTGCCGCCGACGCTCCTGTTTTACTGCGTCAAAGATTGCCGGATCCAAGGCCCGGAGCTTCATTGGGCAACCTGTTCCAACACCAGTCGCAACGTTTCCTCTTTACTGTGTGAATACGTATCGATAACGAGATCATAGAGACGAGCATCCCAAAAATCGATGGGGCCCGTACCGACCAACTCCTGCCACTCCCGCGCGTACATGCGCCCCCACTTGGTAAAATTGTCGTGTTCTCGTTTCCTTACATGCTCCTTTGCTTCTTCAACCGATACTCCATCACGGTTGACAATCCGATCCACGCGGACGGCCATCTCAGAGCAGGTAAGGAGCACCTTGAGCGCTCCCGGCACCCTTTGGGCGAAAAACCCCGCAAGCCATCCCTCAAAAACCTGGTTGCCCTTGGTCATTAACCGCTCCCGCATCCCAAAGTCCACCTTACGATCAAATTCCTCTCCGTATGTGGTTGCGTCATGATGGATGCGTGTGCCTTTGGCAAATAGTCCATTCTCCTGCGCATAGGCACGCATAAACTCCCCACCAGAGAAAAACTCCCAATCATGAAAGCCGGGCTCCTTTTTGAGTAGTTCAAAGAGCGTGCTTGTGCCTGTTCCCACCCCACCTGATATAGTGATATTCCTGTAGCGCTCCGCTTGCATCGTATGTCACTTGATTGTAATCGTTTGTACGCAGCTCGTAAAGATGGTCAGCCGATAGTGATACGAGGCTGCGGGGCATGTATTTTCTGGTCAATACGCTTCTCGGACTCAAGCCGTTCCAAAGCAAAGCTTGGCGTCCAATCAACAAAGGCAAGTGCCGGTCGTGCCCACGGATGCACATGCAGAACCTGTCGCGCTATATCTTGTGCGATAACACGGTAGTGCGCATGTCCCTGGGGAGAAGAACGCAGTTCAGTAAGATGTACCACTTCTCGTAAATTAAGCTCAATAAGCCACCGCATCCGGTAGGCGTTGGGCACGACGTATTGGGCCTCTGCAGGAAAGTCGTGGGCAAGTATTTCGAAACTGAGAGCTGCTTGCTCAAGAGCTTCCCGATATGGTGCATCGAGCTTTGCTTCAAGTAGCTCCGGCGGCACGTCATACCCATACCGAGTGGTGAGATTCTGTCGTTGCTGCGTCAATATCCGGTGTCTCTGAAGATCTCGGTACGCCCCGTAGTTGGCAACAATCTCAAAAGTGTAGCGACTATGTTCCAACGCGCGCGGCACTTTATGGTGTCGGTTTTTCCTCCCGGCAACCGTGCCCATAATAAGCTGCCGCCGCTTGTAGCGCGAAAGCGAGGACACCACGGCGCGCAGGGTTTGGTAGGGCCGGTGGTCGTGCGGAAACAGCAAGGCAGCAAGAACATCTAGCTCCCCCTCCGAGCTGTATTGCAAAAGGGCCGCCCCCAGGCGGGTCCCTTTTGGTCTTCCGCGGCCGGGACGCGACCGCGATGCAAACGTCCCCACTGCTTGCCCTACCTGCCTTAAGTACTCAACGTACACGTCGCCACGTTCACTCTTGGCCCGCTTCACAAACGAGGGGATAACCTTGTCAAGCTCCGCGTGCATACGGTCAGCCAGCTCGTGTATCTCCTGTAAGGATGACGCGCGCATCTTGATGAGTAAATACTCGAAAGCCCGCCCATTACCATATAAACCGACATTTGTTTTCACCCCGGCCGGCAGCAACCCGCGCAGGACGTCAGCTGCTTTCGCACGAATGGTACTACGGTAGGCGCGGTCAGAGGTCTTTGCATCCTGAGGAAACTGGCGACGCAGGTGCTCTTGCAGTGGCTCAATAAGCTGCGTGTAGGTATCAAATAGCATGTCCATGGTGGAAAGATAGATCTCCCTGTGCGTGGAGCTGCAAATCGCTGCTTCCTTGATATATTGATAGGTGCCATCTGCCTTCTCATCAAAAAATACGTATCGCGTTGATTTCTCAAGTGGCGAGATACCGATGCGGGAATCTTCGACTACTTTTGATGCAATATGGGAGATGCCTTCAAGCGCAATATGGGCACCGCCTAGTTCGGCGACCGAATCATCCCCGTACCCTACTAGTACGCGGTCATAAAATTGCTCTGCCTTGGCTATCGCAACAAGCTGGTCCCGACCATCTCCTACCGTGCTGATCATCTTGGTAAAACCCACCTCAGGCACTTGAATAAATTCCTCCAGCAGTATCCGGCGCAAACTTTTTGCGCTTCTGCTGTAACGGGAGAAGAGTGCTCCCTTCACTACTTCTGGTAGATTGACCAAAACGAACACATTTTTATCTAAATTAGTAAAAAACGGCTCCAAAAGTTTACGTTCTTCTTGTGTGAAATCACTCATCGAAGTCCTCATGCATTTTACTTGCTCCCGGCCCGCTCTGGCCTTGGTACTTGCTTTTTCTACCTTTTGATCCGTACGGACGTTCTACCGCGCTCGTCATCGTAAGAAACGAGACTTGGCCTATGGGCATCCCGGCATAGAGGGCGATCGGCAGGTTAGCCACGTTTGAGAGTTCAAGCGTCAGCTGTCCCTTCCACCCAGGATCAACATAACCTGCTGTTGAATGAATGAGCAGCCCCAACCTGCCCAAGCTACTTTTGCCTTCGATGCGGGCAACCAGGTTGTCCGGCAGCTCCAGATATTCGATCGTGGAGCCAAGCACGAACTCGCCCGGATGCAACACAAACGGTTCGTTTGCCTTGACATGCACTAGGCTGGTCAAGTCATCGGTCGATTTGCGAACATCAATAAAAGGGGTGGTGAAATTATTAAACACGCGAAATTCAGAGGAAAGGTGTACATCGTAACTAGAGGGCTGGAGAGAGTCTTCGTTAAAGGGAGTGAGCACAATGGCTTTTTCTGCTAACGCTTCCGTTATCGACCGGTCAGACAGCACCATGATAAGTTCCTACTTTACCGCTGTCGCGTCAAATTAACAAGGGGGATTTTGGGTGCTGCTCAATAATCTTTCGCACGTCTGCAAATACATCTTCCACCGGGCGCGCGCCATTTACCACATGCACCTCTTTAAACTTTTCGGCAAGCCATGCGTAGCCATCCCATACCTTAGATAACTTGTGCGCTTCTTCAAACAGTTCCACATCAAATCGGCTTTGCTTTATACGCCTGACGCATTCCTCGGGCGAAACCTGCACAAAAATAGTGATGTCCGGCATCAAGAAATGCTCGTTGAGCGCGAGTAACCACTCCTTGTCCAGTTCAATCGCTCCAAATGCCACCGTAGACCAGACGTAGCGGTCAGTTAGCACCACGCTACCCGCCGTTAACATCGGTACAATCTCGCGGTGCAGGTGATGCGCGCGATCAGCAGCAAACAAAAGCTGCAACGAGTCAAGCGGTAAGTTCAAGGTATGCGTGAGCGCGCCACGAATCAGTCCCCCTATGACATTGTTCGTCGGCTCTTTTGTTTCAAACACTTTCTTGCCGGTTTTTGCAAGCCGCTCGCCTACCAGTTTCAACTGGGTAGACGAACCACTCCCATCAAGCCCCTCTATATCAATAAAAACACCAGGGTATGGATTGGGTATCATGTGTACCTCCTGTATTACCTATATTTATATTCAAACATATTTCATGTTCGAACACCTTTACATGAACGAACAAATTCTTGGAACAATGGTTGCGGAGTGAGCGGCCGGGACTGAAACTCAGGATGAAACTGAGTGCCAACAAAGAACGGATGATCAGGCAGTTCGATAATCTCTGCTAGCAACCCATCCGAGGTCGTCCCGGAGATCACCAGGCCACCTTGGGCAAGTTGATCTCTATACCTATTATTCAGCTCATACCGATGCCGGTGGCGCTCGGAAATAACAAACGGACTCTTGCTGCGCATGTGAGGCCAGTTTGTTTTGCTGTACGCGCGGTACGCGACGCTCCCCTTTTGTAACATACAGTCCCATGCTCCCAGCCGCATCGTTGCTCCATACTCTTGCTGCAGAAGCTTTTTCTCCTGCTCAGGTATAAGACTTATCACCGGATGCGGCGTGGCAGAATCCACCTCGGTGGTGTTAGCGCCTTCCAGCCCGAGAACATTGCGCGCATACTCGATGGTTGCAATCTGCATACCGTAACACAAGCCGAGGTATGGCTTCCGTCTTTCTCTGGCAAAGCGTACTGCCTCTATCATTCCCTCCACTCCCCGCGCGCCGAAGCCGGGAGTTATACAGTACCCATCATAATCCATAAGTATATCTATTCCTTGCTTTTCTATCTTCTCACTATCAGTCCAATGCAATACTGGTCGCACATTCTCCGCCCATGCGGCGTGTTTTAACGCTTCAATTATAGAAACATACACATCAGAAAGCTGGTAGTCGCCGGTAGCGAAATACTTGCCCACCACTGCAATATGCACTTCTCTTTTGACTGCGTGCAAGCGTTCGACAAGATCCCGCCATCCAGTCAGATTTTGACGCCGCACCGGCAGGCTCAGCTTTTTGAGTAGTTTCTCGGAGAATTCCTGCGACTCAAGCACGAGTGGCACCTCGTAAATAGAGTAGACATCTGGGTTAGAGATAACCGCATCCTCAGGAACGTTACAAAAGAGCGCCAAACGCTGCCGTCGGCGCTGATCTATAGCTCCCTCGCTGCGGCCTATCACAAAGTCCGGCTGAATACCCATCCCATTAAGCACATGCACCGACAACTGCACCGGCTTGGACTTGAGTTCACCGAGGCTTGGGGGTGTGGGAAGATACGCTACGTGCACATGAATGACATCAGTCGGATTCTGTAAATGTAAGATACGCGAGGCCTCAAAAAAGAGTGAGTTCTGGATCTCACCCGCCGTACCCCCCAGTTCCACGATTACGATCTCTGCATTGCGAGACTTCCCAGCAAGTTTCACTCGCCGGATGATCTCGTCGGTCACATGCGGAATCGCTTCCACATCCTCGCCTTTGTACCCAAAAGCCCGTTCTTTGGTAATCACTGCTTGATAAATCTGCCCTGTAGTCATGTAATTATCGCCGGTTAAATTCTCATGTAAAAAGCGTTCGTAATGTCCCAAATCCTGGTCCGTTTCCATTCCATCGTCGGTGACAAACACTTCGCCGTGCTCCTGGGGCCGGATCGTACCAGCATCCACGTTTAAGTACATGTCAGCTTTTATTGGAGAAACACGATACCCGCGGGCCTTTAGGAGCACGGCGATAGAGGCGGTAGTAATCCCCTTGCCAATACCCGATATAACCCCTCCGGAAACAAAAATATATTTCATAGAGCTTGCCCGGTGCTACCAAACCCCCCGCGGGTAGGACGCTCGACCTCTTCTATTTCTTCCCACTCCACACGATCCACATGCACAAAAATACCCTGCGCGAACCGATCACCGCGCTCAACTACGACCTTCTGTTTCGTCACGTTATACACAGGCACCGCGATCTCATCGTCCGGTCCGCAATAATCTTGGTCGATCACACCCACGCTATTTGGCATAATAAGCCCCAGGCGCTGCGGTGTACTTGAGCGAAGGGTCACCAAAAACATATACTCTGGTGGTGTTTGTACAATAATGTTTGTCGGAATTCTGGCCATTGCTCCGGCGGGGACGGTAACAGAAACTCGGGCGGCCAGATCACATCCAACTGATCCGGCCGTTGCATAGGTAGGCTGCGGCAGCGTCCTATCAAGACGTTTAATTCTAACCCTCATCCGCACAAAAACCCCCAAATTCTGGGGGTTTTATGGCCCTTATCACATGTACCAAATTCGGTGCAAAATTGCAACAGCCTGGGAATTCTGAGGACTATCCTCTATACTTTCGCAACTTGCGAATTTGCTGCTAGCACCGGCTTAGGCTTCGTCCAGGAAGCAAAATCGCAGTTTGGATAATTGCTGCATCCATAGAAATTCTTTTTATGACGAGTGCGACGCATTACAATTGGCGCTGAGCACTTCGGGCACACCATATCTGTCTTTGTTACATATGCCTTGGTAAACCGACACGTAGGGAACCCGGAGCATGCAAAAAACTTGCCAAACCGGCCCACCCGAATAACAACCTGCTTTCCACATTCCGGGCATACCTCATCAGTAGCTTCCACTGCAACTTTGACCCGCTGTGCGTTCTCTTGTACCTGTTCCAGGTGTGTCGCAAATGGCTTATAAAACTGCTCGACAATCGGCACCCACTTTTGCTCTCCCTTGGCCACATCATCAAGCTGATCCTCAAGCCGTGCGGTAAAATGCACGTCCATCACATTTGGAAAATACTGTACCAGAAAGTCGCTGACCGTTACACCGAGCGGTGTTGGGTGGAGTCTGCGATCAAGGTGTTCTACATATTGCCGCTGCGCAAGCGTTGAAAGAATCGGGGCATAGGTAGAAGGTCGACCGATACCTTGTTCCTCAAGTGCTTTGATCAGCGATGCCTCCGAGAAGCGCGCCGGAGGCTGGGTAAAATGTTGCTCCGGCTCAACATCTCGCAGCACCAACTGATCACCACGCTGCAATGTAGGCAGCTCGGTCAACTCTTCGTCATCACGTTGTGCCCCAGTGTCCTGACGGACAAGCGCATGCCACCCATCAAAACGCAGCACCCGACCACTTGCGCGCAAACCGTACGGGCCTGCCTGAATCTCAACACTCGTCTGGTCAAAAACAGCCTGCGCCATTTGGCAGGCAATCAGACGTTCCCAAATGAGCATGTAGAGGCGAAGCCGATCACGATCAAGCATACCCTTGACTAATACCGGCGTCTTTCCTGGATCGGTCGGACGGATCGCTTCGTGTGCCTCCTGGGCCAATTTCTGTTTCGTTTTATAGATGCGGGCTGTTGCCGGAAGGTACTGTTTCCCAAACGCCTGTTCGATATACGCCCTGGCATTTGCAACCGCGTCTCGGGATAGACTCACGGAGTCAGTACGCATATAGGTAATAAACCCTTCCTCATACAACCGCTGGGCAACTATCATAGTCCGCTTTGCCGAAAACCCTAATCGGTTTGCAGCTGCCTGCTGCAAGCTTGAGGTCATGAAAGGCGGATCCGGTTGACGAGTTACTTGACGCTCTGTTACGGTTGTAACCAAATACTCCTGTGTGCGAAGATCGGACACTATACGACTAGCTTCCTCTTGTATGCCAACCTGTATTTTTTTATCCGCTATCGTTACAAGCTGGGCGCGAAACTCCTGAGTATCTTTGGCAAGATGAGCTGTAATCGACCAAAACTCCTGGGGTTTAAACGCTTCAACCTCTCGCTCCCGCTCAACGACAAGCCGCAGCGCAACCGACTGCACTCTGCCAGCAGACAACCCGCGACGCACCTTCCGCCACAGGAGTGGAGATAATTTGTATCCGACTAGCCGATCAAGGACACGCCGCGCCTGCTGCGAATCTACAAGATTGTCATTAATGCCGCGCGGGTGCGCAAACGCTTCGCGAATCGCTGATTCCGTAATTTCGTGAAACACCACCCGTTGTATGAATTTTGAATTCGTGGAACTGCCAAACAGTTCCGCGATGTGCCACGCAATCGCTTCTCCTTCTCGATCCGGGTCAGTCGCCAGGTAGATAGAATTCGTTCCCTTTGCAAGCCGTTTCAGCTCGCTCACTCGTTTTTCTTTATCCTTTGGCACAGTGTATCGAGGTTTAAACCTCTGCTCCACATCCACTCCCAGCTCCCCCTTAGGTAAATCGCGGACGTGTCCCATGCTTGCTTCCACGCGAAATTCCTCTCCCAAAAATCGAGAGAGTGTGCGTGCTTTTGTCGGCGACTCAACTATTACAAGGTTCTGCATATCGCTCAACTCTAGGGAATCGTATCATGAGTGTCAACCAACCGTGATTTCGCTCTCACCTTCTGCCAGTCCCCACGCGAAACTAGGGTGCTTTTTATCTTCATACTGAAATCAAAGTCTCCGCTTGATATCACGCCTCTAGACTCATCACCAATCGCACCGTTCGACCTTCGCACGCTACATACCCTTTTAGTTCCATACCAGTAAGTACAGCTGAAAACGCGGCCACTGGCAGGCCGGAATCGCGAATGAGAATATCTCTATCTTTCGGTTCATTAGTAAGTAGCTGAGCAATTATTAGTTCCTCTCTTGAAAGTGCTGATGACAAAATCGTCTGTCGGCCGCCGCCCGTTGTTCTCATCCCAAACTCCTCAAGAATATCTTCAACCGAGTACACAAGCTTTGCACCCAGCTTAATCAAATCAGCTGGCCCCTTTGATAATGGACTCGTAATCGGTCCGGGAACCGCAAACACTTCTCGTCCTTGCTCGATAGCCAGCCGTGCGGTAATGAGCGAGCCGCTATCTTCGGCAGCCTCCGTAACCAACACCCCCTCCGAAAGCCCTGAAATGATGCGGTTTCGTGCAGGAAACATTCCCCTTGTCACCCACCGAGAAAGCGGTACTTCTGAGATGAGCGCACCGCCCTTCTCCAGAATCTCCCGCGCGAGCCCCTCGTTGCCTTTTGGATACACACAATCTACGCCGCACCCAAGTACCGCGATTGTCTTGCCGCCACACGCCAGGCTTACCCGATGAGCTACACTGTCAACGCCGTAGGCAAGCCCCGAAACTACCGTAAATCCACCTCCAACAAGCCCTGTTGTGATCGTCTCGGTAACTTCTCTGCCGTATGCTGTCATCTTGCGGGTACCTACTACCCCCACACAGGTAGTCTGCAGCACCGACACGTCACCCCGCACAAAAAGGAGTACCGGTGGGTCGGGAATTTCACCCAGCTTGCCCGGATACTGCCCGTCCTGCTCCACAAGTACAGTAACATGCAAACGAGCCAGTTTCTTCATATGCGCGTCAATGTCAAACTGGCGGCGCTGCTTTAAAAACGAGGCAAGCACATCTTTGGGTAAGCCCACGTGCCGTAGCTCATCTTCCGGTGCTTTCCAAGAGGCCTTGGCGGAACCAAAATAGGACACTAGGGCGCGTATTCGCATTGGCCCTATTCCCGACACCGTGTTCAACGCAGTGAGAAAGGGTACATCTGTCTCTACCTGCGATGTGCTACCCACCAGTCCAGTACCTTTCTGGCAACGGGAGCGGAAACGCTAGAACCCTCGCCGCCACTCTCTATGAGCACCGTTACCACTATCTCCGGATCGTCATACGGGGCAAACACAGTAAACCACGCATGGGATGCACCCGCTCGGCCGTACTCTGCGGTGCCAGTTTTGCATCCTACCTCAATCGGAAACGTAAAGAAAGGCCAGCCCGTCCCACCCTCATCACATGCCTGGCGCATCCCTTCCCGAACAGTCTTCCAGTGCTCCTCATCTATCTCGGTGATCGTACGCTGTGGAAAAGTAAGCTCATGCAGACTTCCTTGCCCATCAATTACTCCCTGGGCCACGTGCGGCGTTGCCTTTATACCTTTCGTGGCAACCAGAGCGGTAAGGTGCGCAATCTGCAGCGGGGTCGCCAACACATCTCCTTGTCCAATACCTACATGATAGGTATTCCCAGGAAGCCACGGCTCCTTCTTGACCCGCCGTTTCCACTCCTCATCAGGCACGAGGCCCTCTACCTCACCTGGAATATCAATCCCTGTTTTGGCCGGCAGCCCCACCATGTTGGCCAGTCGTGCAAGCGCCTCAGCGGTGGTCCATTCCGCCGCCTTATAAAAGTAGATGTCGTTGCTGCGGGCAAGTGCGCGCGTTATATTTACCAACCCTTCGGTGCGACCATATTGCACGAAGTACCAGTTGGGAAATCGGTACGGGCCTAGAAACAGCTCTCCTGTGTCTTCGACAAGCGTATCTCTAGTCACCGCTTTTGTCTGCAGCGCGGCTAAGGCGGTCATTAATTTAAACGTTGATCCCGGGGGATAGGCAGCCGCGACCGCTCGATGTAACAGAGGAAACGTAGGATCGTTGAGCACCTTTTCTACCGCTCCGGGAGCTGGTATCGTAAAATGATGTGGGTCAAACGAGGGAAGTGACAGAAGCGCGAGGACCTCGCCCGTCCGTGGTTGCAGCACAACGGCCGCGGCACCTGACCCTCCCACCTCCATCATCTTCTCCTGCAAGCTCGCGGACAACGTAGCCTGCAACTGCGCATCAATCGTGGTCAGCAGTGCGTGTCCTCCCACCTCCGGCTGACTCTTCAGCAACCTGAGTTCTTTTCCTTGTGCGTTGACTTCAATTAGGTCTTTCCCTGGTTTCCCACGCAGCACGTGTTCATAGGTAGCCTCAAGACCAGTTCTACCAACGCGGTCGCCAAGATGAAGGTCGGGCTCTTTGGCAAGCTCCTCGGGACTAACTTCGGACACATACCCAATAGTATGAGCAAGGGACTGTTCCTGATATACGCGCAGCGCATCGATTTCTACCTCAGCAGAATCAGTCGCCACCGCCTGTTTCAGCGCTTCCTCGTAGGTCAACACCAGCGCACTGGACGTTCCATCCTGTGGCTGCTGCCGAAAGCCGGGAGTATTGCGTGCCAGAACCGTGCGATACCGATCATATATTACGCCGCGCGGCGCGTTACGAGTGCGCAGCAGTATCCGGTTACCGTCTGATCGCTGCCGGTACTCTGCGCCATGGATAAGCTGCAGAGACGCAAGCCGTCCCGTAAGAAGCAGCCCAACTCCGATCGCGAGAGTTCCCAATACCAGAAGTCGCCACGGGCCTGAAGAAATATACATCTCAACCGGCTCTGCTTCTGACTCAGGCAGCCCCTTGCTAGTCAACGCATAATGCCACTCGAATGGATCTGGGTTCTGCATGCTAGCGTAACGTCTCACTCGACGCACGACTCTGAGTATATCGGAAAGGGTTTGCGGAAGTAGTTTCCTCATGACAGCCTTGACACCATTACACTCTCAACGTAATACCTGGTTGTCGGTACCGCAGCTCAAGCACCAACCCAATGCTTCCTACAAGCAAAACTATAAACGCTGACTGGAATAGAGGTAGCGGTGCAATTCGCGCCAACTCGATACTGCGGTGGCCGGTGCTTGTGCCAAGTGCAAGCAGCCCTGCCGCAGATGCCACCAGTATGGGATGTCGTTCGAAGCGAGCGGCAACCACATGGGCAATCAACACAAAACTCATATACGCGATGCTTGCCATACCGATGGTGCTCCCAGAAACAAGATCGGCCAGCATACCAAGCAGAAATGCGCCAACAAGTGTATATGTCAGTGCCCGTCGTTTGAGAAACAGAAGTAGCAGCAAAAAAGTCAGTCCCCACTCGCCGACCACACTCTGTACCAACACACCAGCAAGAATGAGAAACAGTATTAGTACTCGATACATTTTATCGTTCAACAAGTATGAACACTAGATCTACCTGATCGATGGGAAGCAACGCTACCACATCAGCCTCCTGGAATAGAGCGCTTTCCTTGCTATACACCTTCGTAATTTTGCCCACCGAAAGACCCCTCGGATAGAGTCCGTCATCGCCGGTCGTAAGCAGCACCTGATGTTCACGCAGCGCAACGTCTTGCAGCATCCGAGATAATCGCATACCGGTGTTGTACCGTCCTTCCACGACGCCTTTCTGCTTCGTATTCTCAACTTCCACCATGATTTTGCTGTCTGCATCCGACACAAGCAATAGCCGAGATTGCTTCGGGCCTACCTGGGATACGTTGCCAATCAAAACATCCCCAAGCACCACCGCCATACCTTCTGTGATGCCGTCCACTTTACCTCGGTCGAGCATGATATCGGGGCTGCGCATGATGATCCGCGCGGGAATAAGCTTCTTATCGCGGGCTATAAAACTACCTAACTGTACGTGGAGTTTCCGATTCTCTTCCTCAAGCAACGCCGTTTTCTGGTGCTGCGCAAGCAGAAGAGTATACTCTTTTAAAACGTGCTCATACCGCTTCTGTGCATCCCACATCTGCACCACACCGCTCACGATACGGTGCCCTCCTACCACCCAGTCACCCAATCCTTGTTGCACTGGCAATAGCACTGTCTGTATCGCTCCTTTGGGAGGATCCAATAGTTCCATGCGATCCGCAAGAACCATCAAAAAACTGATGGAGACAAGCACTGCGTAGGTCTTTAGCGGCAGTACAAAACGCATCCTTATGTATTATATATTTACGTGTGACGGTCGGCCACTGAGGAGGCGCCGAATGCGTCGGGTTTGGTTTTTACCGCAAAGCCAGAACCACGAATCATGCCCACTACTTCTTGCAACATGTCCCGGGTCTCGCCCTTTTGTCCCACATCCACATGGATCTCCAGCTCAAAGGTCAGCATGTTGCGAGTTCTCAAACCATCAAGTAATCGGTGAGCAACAATCAGCGAGCGAAGTGCTTCCTCGTACATTCGCTCTTTCAGAGACATCGTGCGCTCGACCCGGCTGCGCGTCCAAAAGTACACACCGCCATGGCCCACCCGGTGCACCACAATTGCGGATACAAAATCGGCGAGCCTGCCCTGGGGTTGGGAATCGGTGCCGATGATCACGCGGTAGGTAGCCTCGGGCGCCTTGGCAATGTAGCGCAGTAGGTTATCAACCGCGGTGTCAAAGCTCATCTCGCCCTGCGTCGGGCTGTAATATCGGTCAGATATATAAATGTCCTGCTTCACGCATATATTGTACCACGAACCGATAGGAAGAGAGGTTAAGGCTCGCCTCGGCGGCGAGATTCACACATAAGACGGTATCTGGCTATGCGTTGCCCGCGTGTCCTGATGTTGCCAACCCGCTCCTCAGAAATATTCCAAGCGCGTGCAAGTTTTTTGCGTGACGGCGCTCCTTCAAGATACCCAGCCGCGATCGCCACACGCTCTCGCCAATAGAGGGTGGGATCTGAGTGAATTTCCCTGAGCGACCGCAACTCATCATACGCTTGTGCTGGGGCATCGGTTTCTCGCAATAACGCACCCAGCGCGGCATCAACAATTTTAATCGCTTCCCTAAGCTGCTCCTTTGTGGCACTACCAGCTTTCTTTGCCACCTCTACCTGCCGCGCCATTACTGCCATGTGGCATACCACTTCCTCCGACACTGCCTCTCGCTCCCGACTTTCCATTACCGCAATCCTCCAGATACCCTTACCCGTGCCAGCAAATCCAGTTCTTCCAACACCCGCCCGCAACCGCGCACGACTGCCGTCAACGGATCATCTGCCACCCACACTGGCATCTTCGTCTCTTCAGCAATCAACTTATCTAGTCCCCGAATGAGGGAACCCCCGCCTGCAAGAGTAATCCCTCGCTCCAATATGTCCGCAATGAGCTCCGGCGGCGTTTCCTCAAGCGTTTCAGCGATGGTGTTGACAATAACCCGGACCGGCCCGGATATCGCCTCGCGAATCTCGGCGCTTGAAACTTTCATTGATTTGGGCAGACCCGACCCCAGGTCACGGCCCCGCAATACCGTCTCTTCTTCTTTGGCAAGGGGAATTGCAGAGCCGATAGCGATTTTGGCCTCCTCTGCACTCCGCTCGCCCAATAGCAGACCGTACCGTGCCCGCAAGTAATTGAGAATTTCCTGGTCCATTTCGTCACCAGCCACTCGTATGGAACGATTGATGACAATCCCTCCAAGGGATATCACCGCAATTTCGGTCGTGCCACCACCTATATCCACTATCATGGTGCCTGTCGGTTCTTCAATTGGCAATCCTGCTCCAATGGCTGCCGCCATCGGTTCCTCGATAAGATACGCCTCCCGTGCGCCCGCTGACAGAGCCGCATCTTGCACCGCGCGCCGCTCTACCTCAGTCACTCCAGATGGAATACCGATCACCACGCGAGGACGGGGGATTTTGGGCAGAATGCCGTGACTTTCATGTACCTGCCGAATAAAGTGTTTGAGCATTTCTTCAGTAATCTCAAAATCAGAAATGACTCCGTCGCGTAAGGGGCGAATGGCCACTATCGTTGCCGGGGTTTTGCCCACCATGCGTTTTGCCTCCGTGCCAATGGCAACCAGCTGCTTTGACTTCTTGTGCTGGGCAACTACTGACGGCTCACGGATCGTGATGCCCTTGCTTTTCACCCATACCAAGGTATTGGCAGTACCAAGATCTATGCCGATATCGTGGGAAAAAAGTGCCCAAAAGCGGTCAAGCATACAGCAGGCATTGTAGCATAGGGTAATCTGGTTTGACATGCGACAACAATCTAGACTATATTTGGCGGGTCACTTAAATGGATACTTTCGAATCATATCGTTATCCAACCGAAATGCTCGTGACGCGA
Organism: uncultured Gammaproteobacteria bacterium; assembly: GCA_964372495.1. Taxonomy (GTDB): domain Bacteria; phylum Patescibacteriota; class Microgenomatia; order JAUYPR01; family JAUYPR01; genus CAYJQU01. The sequence goes on along the minus strand of CAYJQU010000003.1, from coordinate 34,297 downwards.
ATCGCCCAAGGGGCGGCTTGGTTCCTCTGGGCAGTTATCGGTGTCATTGTAGTAGCAACGACCCTTGCAACTGCCGGGGCGGCTCTGCTTTTGTATGTGCTGATTGCCGCAGCGGTTGTCTTTACTCGGCTTCTGCGTGCCTTTACCCTCCTTGAACACAGTGTCGACATTACTGCCGGGCATTTTCCAAATCTTACCAAAGCATATAAACAGTGGCAGATGCGTATGTCTGACCCAGAACCGGCTAGTGCTTTTCTTACAGCAGATCCCTCCTACCGTATTATCCTCACCACCCCGTGGAAACGCCCCATCGTAATTCTTGCTTCCGGCGCGGCTGAGGCACTCACGGCACAAGGGTCCGCCGAGCCGCTCACCGCGCTTGTATACCATGGTCTTGCAAAAGCACGGCTCGCTCAAAACTATGAATGGGTAATATGCCTACCTCTCTACCTGTTTCCTCCTACGATACTCCTACCTTTGTGGCTCTCTCGGCTCCGTACCCTTTCAGCCGATCGGGTGGCAGCTGCCGTTTCGTCAACACACGCAGTCTCTGAGGCACTCATGACATTAGCCCTCGGCCCAACTATTGCGCCAGCTGTATTTTCAGACCCACACGTGGGAAAACATTGGCCAAAAGATGAGCGATTCGCCAAGGCTTTAGAAGTGTTCTCTAGCACTCCGCGCCTTTCCACGCGCCTGGCCCGCCTAGGCTCTCGCCTCGATTCGACTGTTTCTATCCCTGAGTCAAACCTTTACCTCGAGAATCTCTATCCTGACCGACAGAGGTAACGCACCCAAAGTGATACAATAGGCTCCATGTCCACCAAAGCGCGGTCGCTTGAAGAACGCATTATCACTTGGGCGCTTCTTCCGACCGTTATCGTCACGCCGCTTCTTTTTAACCAACATACCTACGAGCTTTTTGAGTACCCCAAGATCATGTTTGTGTATGCGGCCGCAATCATCGTCGGCACTATGTGGATCCTCCGCATGCTCTCAGCACGCCAGATCGTGTATCGCCGCAGTCCATTTGATCTTGCCATTGCACTCTTTTTGCTTGCAAACCTCGTTTCAACTCTCACCTCGATCGACCGGCACACGAGTTTCTTTGGCTACTACAGCCGCTTCAATGCGGGGTTCCTACCAATTGTTGCATATACTCTGCTTACGCTCGCGGCACTTACGTTCGCCACCCCTACGCTCGCACGCCGCCTGATTATTGGCTGTGTTGTTTCGGCCACAATCGTCATTCTCTGGGGAATACCGAGCAGATTCGGCGCTGACCCCACGTGCCTAGTGTTCCAATATAAACTGACTTCCTCTTGCTGGTCCGCAAACTTTAACCCGCAGTTGCGCTTGTTTTCCACTCTTGGCCAACCTAATTGGCTTGCCAGTTTCCTCGTCCAGACACTGCCGATTGTCGCAGCTTTATCAATCCTGGTCCGTACGTGGCGAGTGCCTCTTGTAGCTCTTGCTATTGCTCAGGGAGCCGCGCTTGTCTGGACTGGATCCCGTGGCGGCATTGCTGGGGCAGGAGTGGCTGCGCTTGTGTTTGTGGCGCTTCTGGCTCGACAGTGGAAAGGCTTCGGCCGCACACTCCTGGCAGTTGTGGCGCTACTTACCGTGGGAGCTACCACACTCCTTCTGAAAACGCACGTAACCGCCCGGCCCGAAACGATCACGATCCGCGCAAGCGTTTGGGAAGGGGGAGTAGCAATCTGGCGGGCATACCCCTTTTTTGGCAGTGGTGTCGAGACCTTTGCGTACGCCTTCGATAGATTCAGGCCCCTTTCTCACCTTACTACTGTTGAATGGGATTTCGTGTATAACAAGGCGCACAACGAGTTTGTCAACACGCTCGCAACGATGGGCCTCGTGGGTCTTTTTGCGTATCTCTTTCTTATCGCGACGTTCGGTCGGGTGCTGTGGCAGCTTACGAGAGACTCGTCCCCGGCAATTCGTCTCATCAGTATTGGTGTCTTATCCGGCATGGGAGGGTACCTGATCTCCATCTTTTTTGGCTTCTCGGTTGTCCCCACGTACCTTCTATTTCTGTTGCTGCCTATCCTCGTGTATTGCCTTGCGCACGACAGTACTCCTGTCCCGAGACATCACCATCTGCCGTTTATGATCCGAGTCGCACAGGGAGCTACCTGCCTGATCGGCGTTGCGCTTATCTTCTCACTGATAAGAACATACCTTGCCGACCTCTCTTATGCCGAAGGAAAAAGAGCGATGCAGGAAGGGTTTTACGGCCAAGCGCTCGTGCACCTTACTGACGCACTTGCATATGCCGACAAAGAACCGACGTATTTGGATGATTATGCATTCACCGCGGCAGTGGTATCCTCGTTCTACGAAGGAGATGACCGGCGATTGCTCGTACAGCGTTCACGCTCTGCCATTGAGCAAGCACTCCATATAAGCCCCCAGAACACAAGCCTCTGGAAAACGGGAGAGCAAGTATACACGCAACTTGCGACCCTTGATAAAAGTTTCGCACCCCACGCAACCGTTTCAGCCCGAACGGTAGTTGCACTTGCACCAAACGATATTCGAGCGAAATATACGCTCGCTGTGCGTCTCTTGCAGGAAGGATCGCCGGAAGCGAAAGCAGAAGCGCACATGCTCCTCAAAGACGCGGTAGAGAGAAAGCCTGATTTTGCTGAAGGGTGGTACAGCCTGGCGCTTCTGGAATTTGAGCGCGGGGCAACGCCCCTTGCCGTGCGTGCCATGGAACATGTGCTAAAGCAGATACCTACTCACGCCCAGGCCCAGGAGTACCTCACGTCCTGGTCCACCCCCTCCGCTCGTTAGGTCTTAATATACCTGCTCGTGGGTACCAACGTCATATAAAACAATTCCTTCTTTAACGGGAAGATAAACCACCCGTATATCGCTTGTAATAGAAAATGCACGATACCCGTACATACTTCCGGTGAGCACGTGGTCTTGCAGAATTGAACTCGTTGGACTCTCGATAAACAACTCTAGTGATTCTGCAAAATCTTTAACTAAGTTTTGATTGGGAGCAATACGTTCTTTGTAGTGCTTCTTAAACTGTGAGCTTCGTCTAATAACCACAAAAAGTTAACTATGGAGATCCTTAACCAGTTCCTCAACAGTATTGAAAGATGTAAGCTTCACCTCGCCTGATGTAATACCCCGAGTCAGCCTATCATATCTCTTAACAGCCTTTTCCGAAAGCTGAACTGGTGGGAACTTCCCCTGAAGTTGCACCCACACCTCTCTGCGTGCTAACTTCTGAAGATACATCCTGATGGCATCTTGCAAGGACGAATATCCCTGTTCACGAGCAGCCTGTTCCGCCTCGTGTCTTAATTGTGCAGTTACTGGTGTTTGAATTACTACTCTAGCCATGTTACAAGTATATTACTTTTGTAATGTATGTCAACTTGACCCCGATTGAAAATAGGGGTTGAACTCGTACGTCCTACTGTGACACAATCTGACCTGGTGTATCCGCCGGTGGAGTGGGCGGTGCGCTGGGCACAGCAGGGGGCGCGGCCGGCGCGGGTGATGCATCAGCCATATCTGGTGTGGCAGCGGGTGGTGGTTCTGGAAGCGGTGGCAAAGAGCCTGATTGTGGCTCAGGATTCGTGGGTCCGGCAAGAGGTACCACCGCCTGAGGTCCTCCCACGATCGGTGCCACTGGAGCCACCGCTGATGGGCGTGCTGCAGGTGCCGCGGGTGGAACCGGGGGAACAACCGGCACCGGCTCTGGAGCTATCTGCAGAACTGAACCTAACTTCACTCCTTCTTCTTCTCTTTGTGGAAATACTACTGGCTGCACCGCGCCAAATGAGGACGGTGCAGGAACAGTAACTACAGGAGTAGGCTGAGGAGGCGTGGGCGCTGGTGAACTGGAAGGCATACCAACGGAAACCACACCAGGAGTGACAGCTGGTGCTAAATTCAAATACGCGTCCTCAGCACTCTTTCTGCCCGTAAACACATACACCAGAGCCGCAATCGGGCCAAACAGCAGCAAGAGTACAACCCATAGCGGTTTTCTCGAGATAGGTTTCGTAATGGCGTGGACAAGCATCGCCACCGTAAACCCTATACTCACAAGGGCTATTGCCCCCACGACCGCCCAGACCCACATAGGTACTGACCCCATAGCCACAGCCAAGTCTAACTTGGCAATAGCCAAGTTTGACTTGGCAATAGCGGGACTCGGCAATACTCCTACTTGACCCGCTGCTCCTTCCTCGACCTGCTCAGTCAGGAGAGCTGGCGACAGCTGCTCGGGTGGCGGCGCGCCCGCCAAATCATCAGGAATGGTTATGTCTTGCGCCACTGCAATGGGCGCCAATGTGCTCAATACAAGACTCAGGAGTACATAGAGTATTTTTTTCCGCATTATTGACCGCCAATAAGCGTGATACCCATTGTATTGAGCACATACGCAGTGCCTGCCCCGAGCACAAGGCCCAGTACTCCGAGTCCAATGATAAACAGCACCTGCTTTTTCGTAAACGCCGTCCCATCCTGACGTGCGTGCGCTGGCGGAGTTGAACTTGGCATGGGCTGAAGCGATGGTGGGGTAAACGCAGCAACTGGCGATGCAGGCAGCGGCACTTCAGCTACGCCGGACGTCGGACCAGCCAACCTCGGCGTTTCATGCACACTAGGAGCTGGCATCGGCACTTGCTCTACTGAGGTGGGTACCGGCGGACCGGCTATGCCTGAGGCAGGCGAAGCCGCGTTTAATGGGGGTACAAAAGGTGTAGACGAGGGAGAACCAGAGACTACCGGGGTAATGGGCGGCAGTTGATCATCCATCCCTGTAAGTGTACGTACTAGGAAACCATCTTGTCAATACACCCAAAGTCCCTATATAGTGCTTGCATGTTTGCCGAGGTAGTCGTCGACGTGAAGGGAGACCCCGACAACACCACGTTCACCTACTCCATTCCTCCCAATGTCCAAGAGTCCACACGTCCAGGAACTCTTGTCTCAGTTCCCTTTGGCAGACGTACCTGCCGTGGATGGGTCACCGCACTCACGCCCACCACCGCTCGAGCAACCAAATCAATCCTGAGTCTGCTGTATCCTGAATCCGTCCTCGATCCTATCCATATTGCGCTTGCTTCCTGGCTCTCCCGCTACTACCAGGCGCCGCTCGTAGATTGCTTCAGAACTGTATGTCTGTTTAAGAAAGTAGTCCGGCCTCGCCCGCCCTTGGCGCGGCTTGCCGGGACGCAGGATGCTCCAGCACGCTGTCCACCGCGTTTAACGCGACTGACTGTTCACCAAGAAGCTGCCGTGACGGCAATCTCTCGCGCATCTGGCACTGCCGCCACGTTCCTCCTGCACGGAATAACCGGATCCGGCAAGACAGAAGTGTACCTTGCAACGATACAAAAGTTGCAACAGGAGAACCCGACCGCACAAGCATTGGTGCTTGTCCCAGAAATCACGCTCACCCCGCAGATGGTGCAGCGCTTCACCACATGGTTTGGGGACCGAGTGCTGGTATGGCACTCAAAACTTTCAGCAGGGCAACGGTACCGCACCTGGATTGCCATGCGAGAACCCGTGCCGTGGGTAGTGATCGGTTCTCGCAGCGCTATCTTTGCACCCCTTCCGCACCTCTCGCTTATCGTGCTAGACGAGGAACACGAGTGGACATACAAGCAACAAGAATCCCCCCGGTATCATGCCCGTACGGTGGCAGATTGGTTGTCCCACAAGCGCAAGATTCCGGTTGTGCTTGGATCAGCCACACCTTCTCTAGAAACGTACTATGCGGCAACCCTGCGGAGCGCCATTCTGGTACTACCCAACCGCCCGACGGCTCAATTGCTGCCGACGGTAGAAATTGTGGACATGCGAGAGGAGCTGCGGGCTGGCAACTACTCGATTTTCTCGTCCAGACTCGAGCATCTTTTATATTCAGTCCTTGAAAAGAATGAGCAGGCGGTACTTTTTCTGAATCGCCGCGGGTTTGCTCCCTCTTTGCTGTGCCGCAGCTGCGGTAAAGTCATCATCTGTACCCGATGTGATGTCAGTCTCACGCTGCATACGACCCCTGCACAAAAACTCGTGTGTCATCATTGCGGTCTACGTGCTGCTGTGCCGGAAGTCTGTCCCTCCTGCCGCAGCAGTTTCCTGAGGCCCTTTGGCAGCGGAACGCAAAAAGTAGAACAAGAACTGAAGAAACGATACCCGCAGGCCGCTATGGCTCGCATGGATCGAGATACGACGCGGAGCAGCGGTGCGCATGAGGAAAATTACCGCCTGTTCAAAACCGGCAAAATAGATTTCCTCATTGGCACGCAAATGATTACAAAAGGTTGGGACATCCCCAATGTCACTCTCGTTGGAATACTGGCCGCCGACCTATCCTTGACGCTCCCAGACTTTATGGCAGGGGAGAAAACCTTTGCCCTTCTGACGCAAGTTGCTGGCCGAGCAGGCAGAGGAAGCAAAAAAGGCACCGTGATCCTCCAAACTTACAACCCAGAGCACCCAATCATACAAGCGTCATCTAAACATAACTTTTACTCATTTTATGATGCCGAAATTGCCCAGCGTCGCGCCTACACATACCCGCCGTTTTGTAAGCTGGCGCTTTTGTCTTTCAGCCACAAACAAAGCGCGGTGGCCGCCCGACATGCGCAAACCCTTGGACAAACACTAGCACTACATGTCCAGGGAAACCACTCGGTGAGCCTCCTCGGCCCTGTACCAGCGCTCGTTGCTAAAAGAAAAGGAATGTATACGTACCACCTCATCCTAAAAACTGCCGATACAGCCACGCGCGCGCATCTGCTGTCTTTGGCACCCCGCACCTGGAGTATCGACGTCGACCCAGTCAGCCTGATTTGATACAATACGGGCTGTGCGTATTCTTACCCAGGAAAATCCGCGATTGCGAATTAAAGCTCGGTCCGTCAATCCGCAAGATAACGCCTTAAAGCGGCTGATTGCCGCGCTTATTGCCACCGTCACCGCACAACAGGATCCCGAAGGCGTGGGGCTTGCGGCACCCCAAATCGGCGCGCCAGCGCGGGTGTTTGTCGCAAAAGTTGGCCAGCGCTTTATTCCGTTTATCAATCCTAAAATCATTGAAAAAGGCGCAGAAGAGGCGGTTGCCTTAGAAGGGTGCCTTTCGGTGCCACGCCTGTATGGAGAAGTGCGCCGCCCTCGCCATATCCGCGTGCAGTATATCACCAAGACCGGCAAGCCAGTCGTGCGATCCTTTTTTGGCCTTGCTGCACGTATCATCCAGCATGAAACTGACCACTTGGACGGTATCCTGTTTCTTGATCATGTCAAAAAACAGAGCGGACAATTGTTCTGGTACCAAGGAAAAGACAGCGATGGTAAAGAGATTTTTACGTTGGTAGAAAAAGGGTAATGAGTTCACCTTCTGTCATACTGTTTGGCAGCCCTTCCTTTGGTACCGCCACGCTCACTGCGCTTTCCGAGAACGGATATCGCGTCGTATGTGCAGTTACCACTAGTCCTGAAACGCCGGTGGTTAACGCAGCGCGCATGGCCCGTATCCCTGTGCTAACCGATCTGGCGTCCTTGGGGAATGTCATAGATCAGCACGCCTCGCAGGTAGGGATCATCGCCGCGTACGGAGAGCTGATACCGCCCGAAACGATTGCGCTATTCCCCAAAGGAATCCTCAACATCCACTTCTCTTTACTGCCCAAGTATCGGGGAGCAGCACCCGTGCCGCATGCACTACTTGCGGGAGAAGAGAAAACTGGCGTAAGCATCTTTTGTATTGATGAGGGTCTTGATACTGGACCCATCCTTGCTACCCGTCTCGAGCAGATATATCCAGAGGATACTAGTGAGTCTTTGTACAATCGATTGTCAGAGATCGGAATTCACCTTCTTGTCGACGTACTCCCTGCATATCTTTCCGGGGCAATTACGTCACAGCCGCAAGATCATCGCAAAGCAACGTACGCTCCACCACTGTCTCGGGAGGATGGCAGGATCGATGTTCACACACCTCCCGCTGACCTTGCCCGTCGTATCCGCGCCTTCCACCCCTGGCCGGGGGTGTGGACACATGTACAGATCAAAGGACGGAGCGTACGATTGTCACTGCTGCCTAAAAATCAAGCACAGCTTGAAGGAAAAAGGCCGGTGAGTATCAAGCAGTTACTTGAGGGGCACTCTGAGTTGGGGGAGCAACTGCAGGAAGTACTTGTTGTTTGGCTGTAACCTTCCTATACTGTTTAATGCACGCGACGCATAACCTCAGTCGTTTCTTTACACCACCGCCGACTGTGATACGCAGATATTTTAAGTTTGGCTTCCATACTTTGCGGCTTTTGGGTGCGCGCATAGCCCAGGCGCCGGAGTGGCGGTGCGTGGTATCAATCCCTATTAAGCTGGTCTTGCCACAAAATGCGCAACGAATCATAATACAAAAGATTGTATCAGATACCGGAGGGGGTGACAAGGATGATTGGCACAGAAGTTCTTGTATGGCTCGTGGTATTGATCTTCTCAGTTATCATCCATGAGATAAGTCATGGAGTTGTCGCGTTGGCCCTCGGAGATCCAACGGCAAAAAAGGAGGGGCGTCTTACTCTAAATCCGATATCGCACATTGATCTGTTTGGTACTATCCTATTGCCAGCAGTCCTGATCTTTACTGGCTCTCCGGTCATATTCGGATCGGCAAAGCCGGTACCGATCAACCCTCGGTATTTTGATGATCCCCGCAAAGATATGGCTCTTGTAGGGATGGCCGGGCCCGCCGCCAACTTTGCGTTGGCAGGACTGGGAGCATTCTTGTACCATCTCCTAATTGCAAGCTCCATTGCGTCTCCACTGCTGGCTGGGTTACTGTTAGCGCTCGTGCGTATCAACCTGCTCCTGGGAGTATTCAATCTGATGCCGATCCCACCCCTTGACGGGTCGCGGCTTCTTGCCGGGGTGCTGCCGCGCGAGCTTGCCATTGCGCTGTATCGACTCGAGCCCTACGGCCTTTTCATTCTCCTGTTCCTACTCTTTTTCCCAGTCGGCCCCGTCTCTCTGGGCCACCTCGTTTCCAACGCCATCCACATCCTCTCCAGCCTCCTGGGCTTGTAAGTAAAACCCGTTTACTACAGGACCTTGACGGCGTGCGAACTGCCGCACTAGAATAGAAACGTGGTACCAACCACGTCAGCCGTGTCTGAAGCGGCACGCCACTGATGTTCGAGTAGAGGTTGGAGGCATTTTCCTCCACAGATTCGGATTTGATGGGTGGCTCGGTGTGTCTGGCCCCTCGACATTGTTCAGGGCGGACCAGGGCTCCCACCTTGAGGAAACCCGGGGAAAACCCTTCAACCGACGGCATTGGTGGCAGGATTCATCGAGAGAGCAGCACCAGATGGTCGCTGTTTGAATTTGTCTACTCCAATAAGGTACAATAAGAATCAGGCCGCCCTAGCTCAATGGTAGAGCAGCTGTTTTGTAAACAGCAGGTTAACGGTTCAAGTCCGTTGGGTGGCTCACGGACCGGGAATTGAGGTGCTCCTGATTAACTGCACCCACTGACTCGCGTCGGCAAAAGCCATTGAAAGAAACTCTTTCCCACAGTGCAACACTGAGCGCTTCTTTTGCCATCGAGAGAATTTTTACCCGGTCACTTTTTAAGCGGAGCCATCCCTGCGAAAAGAAAATAACGACTTCTGCACGCTACTTACTCCCTTCCAACAATCTCATTATTCATTAGCAAGGTGCGATCGATCACCAACTGGGTCTGTCCTGTCTTCAAGGAGAACGCTTTTAGGGGTTAGCTCCCGCTCGGAAAGCTGCGGTAATTGTACCCTGTCGCCAGGTGATAGTCTGGACTCATACCGCCGTGCTAGCCCGCTAAGATCTATACTCGCAAACTGTACCGGGAGTCCATCTACCCCTTGCCGCGCGAGCGCGCGCATAAGCCCTTCTCTCAGTTGGCGCTCCTGTGCGCCACGCTGGGAAACATCCGCAAGTGCCGCATCAGAAAACAGTAGGTGCTTCAGAAACGCTTCATTGAGTTTCTCTCGAAACACTCCATGGAACGCGTACGGATTTTCAGTGACGACTGCGTGCCAACTGACACGTTCTATAAGTTCCTCTACTATGCGTAAGACATGCACGGTCGGTTTGAGAGGATCTGGCGCTGGGTAGGGCAGTTGGTCAGTGGTCGGTGCAAATACGATTGTTTGTAGGTGCCGTTGTGCGCTTTGTATTGGCAAGAATTGAAACCACTCGGCTAGCGCATGCGTGTTGAGGAGGATGTCCATAAAATCGAGTTCGTTTCGGATGCGGAGACTCAGTGTAGCTGCGTAGGTTTCGCCGCGGCGTATGCGGTGCATATAGCTAGGCATACTGCTCTCTTCAGGTCTTACTCCAGCAGGCGGTGAGGAAATGGGTGTTGGTCCTCCTGTGCGCGGGCCCTTTTCTTCAAGATAGGCTGCAGCTCCTAGAATCCCGATACCCGCGGCACCTAGTCCCGTCACCTTCAGCCACCTTCTTCGGGTATGACCGTGGGGAATAGCAGAGGTGCTCACGGGGTACACGCGTACCCGCTCTGGCTGCGAAACTTCCGGCTGCGTGGCAAAGTCGATAAGTCTCTCAACACCTCGCCAGTACGCAGCTCTGATCCTGTACCCTAAACCGTTTCTTTCTGAGTCCATACTACTATTATATCAAAAATCCCGAAGATGAAGCGTAGCTTCCGCCTACACACGATTCTTGCATAAGGAGCGCACTATCGGATACAATACCGGTATGGTCAGCGAGAGAAGAGAAGTTGCGAGGTTTCAGGAAGTAGCTCTGACGCAGGACAAGACTGCGGGACATCCGGAGCTTGCGCGAGCTCGCACGTTTGCCCTCTCCTTAAACGAGGAGTGGCGTTCCTTATTTGACGTACCGTTGGCTCAGGCAACACGGGGCTTTGCACAGCTCCAAGAAGAGGAAGTAGCACTGGAAGCACATTTCAAAGGAAATGAGGAACGCCTGCGGCAGGCAACGAGTCTCCAGGAAACCGCACTTGCGGCAGTAGCTGCGGCGCAACACGAGCTGGCCATTGCACAGTCACCTGAGCACATAAAGGCGCGCGCTCGATATAAATTAGCTGCACCACAAGCTGGACGACGAATCCTCGGAAGAGTGCTCAGACGTTTCTATGGGACTGGACCAGAGCCAAATAGCACGACCCTGGAGAACGCTCGTGCAGAAGCCGCACAAGCTGCAAAGCAACTGACAGATGTAGAACGACAGCACACAGAAAGACGAGACGAGCTGAGGCAACGGCAAGAACAGCTGGCGAGACGTCCGGCAAACATAGCGCACCAACTCCACGTCCGGATGGAACAGGCCGCCGCGCCCAACCAGGAAATAACAACTGCATATGTGCTCGCGTATCCTGAAAACGCCATCCGAGCCGCGCATACCTTTGCTGAAACTCACGCCGAGGATACGGCCGTTATCGGAAAGTACTTTCCTGATTTTTGTGTGGAAGTACTGCACCAAAAGGAGACTGCCAAGCGTGCACAGACCCGACCTCTATATCAACGCTTGGAACGAAAGCGGCCTGGAGAACCAATTAGTATTACCGATCTTACTAGGACGGAAATAGTATATTGGATAGATTATATCTCCTACCGTTTCTTGCGGGAATGCTGGGAGGGAGATTCGCACAGGCCGAAAGTTATCCAAGAACCCATCATGCCTAAACTGGTGTAGGTACCAAGTTATCCTTGCGGCACGCTCCGTGCCAGGAGCTCATGATCAATAAAATCTATCCGAATGGGCAAATCAGCTATTGGATTGGGTACACGGTCTATAAAGTCAAGCCCCTGCTGGATGATTTTTTGCTCCACAATATCTACACGTTGAGGAGCCGGACCCACGAAATACTGAAGCCGCAACAATAGCATCTGATTCAAGTGCCGGGTAACATCTTGTCGGAAGCGATCGCGCTCTTTGTGCGGCAAGGGATATTCGCCATATCCCATCTTCAAGTTACCGAACAGATAAGGCAATGAGATATATCCAATCATGTAATCGACGCCTGCTTGTCTAGCACGAGAGTCATACTGCGTCGCAAGAGACTCGATGTATGCTTGTGCCTCCACGCGTGTCCGTTCATCATACACATCCATCGGACTCAGCACAAGAAAACGCTGGATGCGAGCGGTACTTGCAAGCCCCAGCGGGGTATGACGGTACCAGGAATCAAGAGCCCCTCGATTAAAGCTGAGTAGAAGATACTTACTGGCATTCATTATGAGTACCATTGAATGTTCCACGACATCCAACGGCCCCAACCTCTCCCAGCGAATCTGCGACTCGGTCTTCCCGGGAAATGCACGAGGTAGGGCTAGGATCTGTTCGTGGGGCCTAAGGGTCGGAGTTGGCGTGATATTCGGGTCGGTCCAGTCACGCCCAGCTTCAAAGTGTTGCATAAGCGTCCCAACGGCAGTGCCACCCACAAGAAAAGCGCCTCCTATCACACTACCACGTATCATCCATCGGCGTCCACGTGGGCGTGGTGACCCATGCTCTGCCTCAGGACTTTCCGGCCGCGCTGCCCAGTTGGCAAGCCCCTCAACTGCTTGCCAGTACCGAACTGCCAATCTGCGTTGTATGCTTCCTTCTGGACCCATAACAACCATACATTCTACCAAATAACCCGAATTTTATCCAAGCCGTTGTAGAATAGCGTTAACCCTGGTAAAATAGAGGTATGCTGAGGTGGCGGAGCGGGCAATCGCACCTGTCTGTAGAACAGGCGCCTTATGGCTACGGGGGTTCGAATCCCTCCCTCAGCACAGCTTTAGCGAGTCTCTGCCTGCGCTCAAGATGACAGCACTCGAACGCACCGCGCTCCAGCTTGATCTAGCATATGAGGAAGAGCTTGCACAGCACCGCCGTGCACTCGTAGCAGCCGCAGTAGAATGTATAGGCTGGCCATATCGCTTCCATGATCATAGCCCAAACGAAAAACCGTATAGCCATGGCATACAAGCAGAACGATACCGCGGCACTGACTGTTCAGGATTTGTGCGCAGCGTCTACTTTGCCGCCTGCGGTGTAAATTTCACTCCACTACACACTGCTGGGTTGCTCACAGCGCTGGGGGAGCGGGCACGACTGGTCGTACCACAGGCTGGTGACATCGTTTTTGCTCGGTTTCATTGCGGAATAGCAGACGGTCACGGCAGAATCATTCATGCTAGTGCTAGCCATTGTGCCGTTGTAATGGAAGACCTGATCGGTTTTTTGGCTAATCGACCGCCTTTGAGGCAACCTGGGGTATACTATCTGGTCGGAAGTGTCCCCGACATCCTTGCGCTCCCAGTAGCGAGACGATAGAATATATCCACCGTGCCGACATGGCTCAGTGGCAGAGCGAGTTCTTGGTAAGAACTAGGCCGCGGGTTCGATTCCCGCTGTCGGCTCCAAACTTTCTTACTCTTCAACCACGAGCGTCCCAATTTGGCCGCGCTCCCGATGCCCGGGGACCGCGCAGTAAAACGGAAAGGTGCCCACTCTCGTGGGTGTAAAAGAGAATGTTCCACTCGCACCACGAAGGGGTTCATTGATACCCAGCTCGTCCACCATAAACGTATGGATGCCAGTATTCGTAAATCGTACAGTAACCTTTTGGTTTTTCTTTAGTCGCAGCGTGTTGGGCTTGAAGTAATAATTGCCGCTGTCAAGAAATACGGTAGCAACATCCTCCGCTGCTGCAGAAGTAGCTTCGGGGGAGAGGGTAGTGATTGCCGGTACAATGGGGATCGATTGCGGTACGCTCCGCTGCGTACCCGATCGCGTCAGCACAAACAGCACTAAACTAACAACCAAAACTGCCACGAGCACTCCGTACACAAGACTGCGATTCATTTCACTCTATAGCCTAGTGCGACTTCACCACGTTGTCAAGCACGTGGTCAATCATAAAAATATATTGTGCGACATCAAGTCGCAGAGAGTATGCTCTTGCCAAGAAATGCGCCTTCGCGTATAGTACACAGTAACTAAATTATGGCAAAAAAAGGAACACGGCAATTCATAGCGCTCGTCTGCTCCGTCTGCAAGGAACGCAACTACACGACCGAGAAAAACACGGCCAAAACAAAGGAGCCGCTTGCCCTGCGTAAATTTTGTGCCCGCTGCCGTAAAACTACCGAGCACAAAGAGACAAAGCTTAAATAAACATCTTCGTACTGCGACTGCTCTTAATTTCGGTACCGAATTTCAAATACTCCTAAATTTTTGTCAACAAACCCTTGACAATCGTGTTATGTTCAATATACTGATATATTGAACATATGCCACATATATCCAAAAGGAAGTTAGACAAGAAAGTTGAGGAAGAGCTGTTTGATGCTCTCGGGTATATCCTGTCGCACTCTTCTCCCACAGACCTTAGAAAAATTCTCCCTGCACTCATGACTGACACCGAGCGACTCATGATCGCGAAGCGAATCGGTATCGCTGTGTTATTACAAAGCGGAATCGCCGATACCACGATTGATGACCTTCTCAAAGTAACTCGCTTTACCATCCAGAAAATGGAGCTGCTCATAGGCGCTCATCAGGAAGAGTTTGCATTGATCCTTAAGATAGTGGCAAAAAAACACGGGGATACTCAGTTGAAAAACATACTCCTTGAGCTTGCTCACTACCTCGGTTCTGCGTCTGGAGGTCGACTTCCCGGTAAGCTCCCAGCTGGTGTTCAATATACTGATATATTGAACACGAAGAAATAATCTGGAGTTTTTGGTATAATAAGACAGGATATTAGGGGCGTCGGTTAATGGCAAACCAGCGGTCTCCAAAACCGCGACTACGGGTTCGAATCCTGTCGCCCCTGCCAGGCACCCTTATTTAACTAGGGCTCTACTCGAATCTTTGGAGTCAATTTATCAAAGTCTTTATCAAAAGAGAGAATCCCGCATTCCGCAGTGGTAGCAAAACTCCACAGCAAGAGATCAACAAAATCTATATTCTTCTGCTTATACAAATCGATGGCCTCCACCACCGCACCCTTCTCCTCTACCTTCATCCACTCTGGAAAGAGCAGTACTTCTATCTTTTTGCAGGCATCTTGCTTTGGGTATTTGTACCAATTCTCTAAGTGAAAGAGTAGCTCTATTATGGTGATTGGAAAGATGAGTAGTTCAATCTCACCTCTCTGTGCTTCTCTTAATCTGTCTTCGACTCGTCTCGCCTGATCAGGAACATCGAACGTCAAAAAGCGCAAAAGGACATTGGTATCTACTACTAACGTTTTCACTTCGTTTTTCGCGACCCGAGGTATCTCTTAAACTGCCGTCTCATCTTCTTGAATTGTTCTGGCCGAGATCGTGGCTTCACACTTCCCCTCAAGAGAAAAATATCTGGTACTGGTTGGACAACAATAGAGTCAGCCGTCCTTGAGACCACCACCGTATTGCCCGGTGCAACCCCAAGGCTCTTTCTAATATGAGCTGGAATAGTAACCTGGCCCTTTGTGTTTACTACAGAATACCCAATCATATTACTATTTTATCTTTTGTATTACGATCTGTCAATCGCTCTATCCGAACATAACAAGTTCCCACATGGTAACTCATATTTTTCGATAAAACCGCGCTCGTCTCGTCCCTGTAAGCTCCACCAGTTGACATCCTTCGGATAAACACGGTATGAATAAAGATGTAATGGACGAAGACATCAAACATAAACCGGTCATCACGATTTCCCGCCAGAGCGGATCCGGGGGTCTGCTGGTTGCCAGAGCTTTGCAGAAACTACTGGGCCGCTCCTGGAAAATCTGGGACAAGGAAATCTTAGATGAAGTGGCCAGGGTCGCCCGAGTGAGAAGGGAGCTCATCGAGCCCATCGACGAGCGAGAGGTTGACTTTTTTGAGGTACTGACCCGCAGTATTCTAGGTATGGAGGTCATGGAGACATCCACCTTCTACCGTCATCTGGTGCGTGCCGTACTCTCCATTGGCAAGCACGGCAACGCCGTTATCGTCGGGCGTGGTGGTAATTTTATCCTCCCTTGGGCTTATCGAGTCCGTATTATTGCCAGCCTTCCAGTTCGAATGGAGCGCATGGTGAAGTATGAACACATGGATAAAAAGGGCGCCGAGACCAAACTAAAGGAATGGGACAGGGAGCGAAAAGTGTTCATCCGCAGTGTATTTGACCGCAATATCGATTATCCCTGGCATTATGACCTCATCATCAATACTGACCGCACCGATGTTGAACAGGCAGCCCGCCTCATCGCTCAAACGTACCGGAGTGCCTTCTAGAGCCATCTTGACAAGTGCAGCTGGCTTTACCACAATGGGAAGTAATGAGCAACTCCCAAAAGCGTAACGTGTTGCTATACCTTATACCTCTGTTTCTTTTTGCCCTTTCGGTGCTCGGAACTTCTTTCCTGGTTCTGCGACCGCAGTCCACCAAAACAAAAGCCGGTGAGGCTGATGTAACACTCTCCTTGAGCGGTGTTTCCAAACAGGAGCCCGGCACCACCGGCGTCGTGATTCTACGGCTGAATACCGGTGGCGTGAAGGTCGACTCGGTGCAAGTTAGGCTGCACTACTCAAAAGACACTCTCCGGGTTGACTCGGTTAAGGCAGGTACAGACTTCAGTAGCCTGTTTACTCCCATCATAAGTACCGCCAGCGCAACGGTGACGATTGAAGCTGGAAAAACGGACATAAGCGGGCAACCGCCGCGAGTGGCAGAGGTAGCAACGCTCAACGTTACGTACCTTGCCCAAGGAATAGGAACCATCCGCTTTGAGTTCAGAGAAGATGCGCTTGATGACACCAATGTCATCGACCCGGATAACCACGACAGAGATCTACTCAAAAAGGTCGAGAATTATGTTGTCACTGTTGGCACAGTAATCCGGCAGGCAACCGATTCAGGTGCAACTATCTCAGCATCACCCGCGCCCACACCGGGACTCACCCCGACCCCTCCGCCAGCTGGCGGGCCTACACCTCCCCCATCGCGCAAAAAGGGTGACATTACTGGAGTTGGCGGCAAGTCGGATGGGGTGGTGAACTCAATTGATCTCAGCGCGTTGGTGGGCAAGATTGGTAAGCGGGTCAGCGCCGGAGATCCGGCGGACCTCAATGGCGACACTGCAGTCAACGTCCTTGACTACAGCCAATTTATCCCGCTGATCGGGAAGTGAAAAAAGCCAGGCCTTTAAGGGATTTACCACGTCGCCTGAGTTAATGCAACCGTAGGCCCTGCAAATATTCTCTAAATTCAGACCCTAACTCTTCGTCCTCCAGGGCAAAATCAACCATGGTCTTTAAATACTCAAGCTTATCGCCCGTATCATGGTACTTCCCGTTCTGAATCTCTAGCGCATACACCGGTTTGTGCTGCTCAAGCAGCACATTCAGCGCATCCACATACAATACCTCACGGGGCGTATTTTCCTTTGCAACCCGCCGCATCGCCTCCTCGATTGCGTCAAAAATATCCGGCGTATACAAGTACCCACTCACAATGGCAAAGTCAGAGGGCACCCGCTGCGGCCCCGGTTTTTCAACAACATTCTCCACCTCCAGCAATCCCTTCCCCACCATCTTGCCTGCCGCATACCCGTATCGTTTGGTATCTTCCTCCTTTTTGGAACGGAGCGCCGAAAGAATGACGCCCCCGTGCTTTTCGTAGGCCGCCACCAGCTGCTGACTGCGCGTAGGAGTAGCGGTAATGAAATCATCTCCCCAAAGTACCAGAAACGGCTCATCGCCAATTATGGAACGGGCATTGAGTATCGGGGTCGCATTCCCCAAGGGGCCTTTTTGCCGCACATACACGAAGTTTGCAAGGTCGGCTATCCGGCGAATTTTCTCCAGCATGTCCCGCTTGCCCGCTTCTGCAAGCCGGGCCTCCAGTTCAAACGGATAATCGAAATGGTCTTCAATGGTGCGTTTGTGCCACCCGGTTACGATGACAATATCTTCAATGCCGGCCGAGACGGCATCCTCCACCACATACTGAATAATTGGCTTGTCAATAATGGGAAGCATTTCCTTAGGCATGGCTTTGGTGGCGGGGAGAAATCTGGTGCCATACCCTGCAGCAGGAATAACAGCTTTACGTACTTTCTTCAATTAGACCTCCTCGTTTGGATTTTTGTTCATTGGAATTTGTTTGATTATTGGTCATTGAGATTTGTGATTTGCCCCCTGTTATGCTACCATACCATCACGTATGCAAACAAGTAGGCTCGTTGTATTTTTGCACGAGGTGTACCGCGAGCTGCAGATGGTCGGGTGGCCCAGTCGTCAGCAAGTCGCGCGCTTGACTATGATCGTCATCGTAGTATCGGTGGTGGTCGGCACCTTTATAGGTCTTCTTGACTTTTCCCTGACCTCGACCCTTGATGTGCTCGTAACACGATGATGAGTGTACCCATGGACACACAAACAAAACCAGAGCCGACCGAGGTGCCTCAGGACAAGGTTACACCGGGGCAGTGGTATGTAATTCACACCTACTCGGGGCACGAAAACAAGGTTGCGGCAGCTCTCAAACAACGTATTGAGACGCAAAACTTAGCTGGCAAAATTTTTGATACGCTCGTGCCCACTCAAGACAAAATTCAAATTCGTGAAGGTAAAAAAGAAACCATCAAGGAAAAAATTTTCCCAGGCTACATACTCGTGCGCATGATTTTAGACGATGACTCCTGGCTCGCAGTGCGTACAACACCTGGAGTTACCGGTTTTGTAGGCACCGGCAACAAACCAACGCCGCTCCCCGACTCAGAGGTCAAACTTATTCAAAAATTCATGAAGATGGAGGCCCCGCGCTACAAGACTGTATTTTCAGTAGGCGAAGCCGTGCGGATTATCGAGGGACCATTTGCCGATTTTCTTGGTACGGTGGATGAGATCAACGAAGAACGCGGTAAGGTCAAAATACTGGTGTCCATCTTCGGTCGGGAAACTGTCGTAGAACTCGACTTCCTGCAAGTCGCCAAGCTCTAAAAATCGGCATTAACTCAACCGGATCACACACTTACTATCTATTTGTTACTCTAACAAAAGATACCAAAAAGCCTGCCTACTTATTTGTAGAATCGGCATAGGCAAAAAGTATCCTCCTGGATTAAAGGCCGGGCCTTAAAGGGGTACCCTTCTGTTTGACAAATTATGAGGTTTCCGGGAAAATATCGACATGGCCAAGAAGGTAAAAACCATCATTAAGCTCACCATCCCCGCCGGGCAAGCCACGCCGGCTCCGCCTGTTGGGCCCGCTCTGGGACAACATGGGCTTCCCATAATGGAGTTCGTAAAAGCGTTTAACGAAAAAACGGCAGATCAAAAGGGAATGCTCATTCCGGCTGTCATCACCGTATACGTGGACAGAACGTTCTCATTTATCGTTAAAAAGCCACCGGTCGCAGAGCTCATCAAGAAAGCACTCGGGAGGGAAAAAGGAGCAGGTAATCCTGGCAGAGAAACAGTAGGCGCTCTCGCGCAAGACCAAGTCCGCCAGATCGCACAAACCAAACTCCCCGACCTCAATACCACCAATGTCGAGGCGGCGATGCGTATAGTGGCCGGCACCGCGCGCTCCATGGGCGTGAAGGTCCAGTAGGGCTGCTTATGGATTCTGAGCGTTCCTTTGGCTTTGATACACACCTATTGATGAGAGTGCCTCCCCTAGAGGTACGCGACCAACTCCAAATCTGCACACGCATGCGCGCCTTTTTGAATCAAAAAGACAAGCATTTCAAGATGACAAGGTCGACCGATGGAGGTGGTAAGGAACACTATCAAGTACAACTGCGGCCTGAACAGGAAGTGGAGCCGTTTTTTGAGTATCCCCGAGGGCGATTACATGTTGACCTCAACACAGCTACTGGGCTAATTACCCGGTACACCGGCCTCACCCCCACCCTTGACTCTGCCGCCGACCTGGTCGAACTGAGTATCAACCGACGCATAGCACAACTTGCCCAACAGTCCCATCCGGACACCAAAGACGCGCAAGACGAGAAGGTCAGCAGAAGGCGCCTACTCGTTCTGTGGTTAGCCGGGTCTGCCACTGGCATCATTGTGGTGAGGACAGGTAGGTACTGTAACCAACGGAGGCCCCATGAATAACAAGCGGCAAGCAGCGGCTGCCAAAGTTGACCGATCCAAGCGATATCCGCTTGCCGAAAGCGTCAAGCTCGTAAAGG
Source organism: uncultured Gammaproteobacteria bacterium (assembly GCA_964372495.1). Classification (GTDB taxonomy): domain Bacteria; phylum Patescibacteriota; class Microgenomatia; order JAUYPR01; family JAUYPR01; genus CAYJQU01. The sequence continues at coordinate 14,103 of CAYJQU010000003.1, read as the reverse complement.
AAACCTCGTATACCAAATTCCCCGGCACCGTGGAGGCCCACATCGTCCTACTGGAATCCGGGCTGCGCACTGCCGTCACCCTTCCCCACGGCACTGGTAAAACCCCAATCGTAGTCGTACTCGCAGCCGGTGAAGCTGCCAACGCTGCACAGGAAGCGGGCGCCGACCACGTGGGAGGCGAGGAGTTGGTTGACCAAATAGGGTCAGGAAAGTTGACCTTTGACACCGTCGTCGCCACTCCGGAAATGATGCCGAAATTAGCTCGCATCGCAAAGATCATCGGTCCAAAGGGGCTCATGCCAAATCCCAAGACCGGCACCGTCACCCCAAACCCAGCCGCCTTAGTACAAGAGATCAAAGCGGGGAGGATCGAAGTGAGAAGCGAGCAGCAGGCCCCGGTTGCGCATGTGCCCATAGGTAAAATCTCCTATACCGACGAGCAGCTAATTGAAAATATCAAAGCATTGGTAGAGCACATAAGGAAACCCAAGATCACCAAACTGACACTCGCTGCTACCATGGGACCCGGCATACAGGTCGATGTAAACACAATTGACATCTCCCCATAATCTGCTAGGCTGTAAGAATGCTTGGACTGTCCCCAAAGCAGGTCATTTTCCTGGGTCTGTTTATCATATTGCTGGTCGTTACCCCCATTGGTGCGGTCATCGTACGTCGCAACATGCAATTGACTCGCTCGCAGGCAAAAGAAGCCTCGCCGATCAGGGTCCAAACCGAGGACGCAAGCCCGTTCCAAAGTGTCAAGGACCTGTTGTCGCCAAAAGCCTCCCCGAGCCCCACGCCTGAGGCCGGATCCGCCATGCTAACCCTGGCGCTCTCGCTTGAGGGCCGCAAGCCTACCGACCAAGCCGATGAGGTATTTATCGGCATCGCCGAGGTAGAAACTTCCCCGCCCAAATACCAGCTGACAAAGTCAGTACAGACGGACGTAAACGGCAAAGTAACGACCAGCCTCTCAGGACTCCTACCCGGGAGAACGTACTACCTGTATGTGAAGGGCTCGCAACACCTTGCAGCGAGCAAAAGTTTTGTGCTCAAGATCGGAGCAAATGATCTCTCCGACACACAACTGTTGCTGCTTGTTGGTGATATAAACGCGGATAACGTCGTCGATAAGTTTGACCAGAACCTTGTGCAAGATGCCTTTAATGCTCTCCCAAAAGATAAAAATTGGAACCCACTGGCGGATGTAAACCGAGACCAGATTGTAAACAACACCGATTTAGCGCTGCTGGCCAAAAACTTCGGCAAAAGCGGGGCCGGCGGGCCCTGGTACTCGCCAACCCCGAGCGCTACCGGATCAGCGCGCTGACATGGCGCGCCTACTCACCTTCATGTTTATCATTGCCGCCATCGCCGTCCCAGTCTTCCTCCTGGTACAGAGTCGAGAGACATCACCACCTGGCCCGGTTATTGCATTACCCCACGCGGCTACGTTACCTGCACCACCCGCCCTCTCTGCTCCCCCATCAGCCAAGTCAGCTGACGGACCGCTACCCCACCAGTCAGTTACCATGTCCCTCCAGTACGAGCCATTTAAGAATCACGTGCAGCTAACCAGTACCGAATACGCAACTGTCTCCGCACCGCCTTCCCAAAAAGAACCGTGGCAGCGAGAAGGAAAGTTTGTACTCAAAATAGAGCGGCTGACCGCAACTGGCAGTGCGGACTACGTTACCTGGGTTTCGGTCGACGCAGTCAAGCAGCTATGGAGCGTCAGTGAAAGCCCGGGCCATACCATCTCGGTAACGGTACCGTACATCCCCGGGAGCACGGTGCGGATTTCTCAGCCCCAAGGCAACAGAGAGTACACACGCTTCCTCATTCCGTAATTTCGAAGTGCACTTGACAAACAAATCTGACCATAGTACGATGACCATGATCATGAGTCAGGTGGTAACAAAGTCTCAATTTAAATCACAAGTGCTCTCCTATCTACGCGCGGTGCACGAGAGCAAACAGCCGCTCGTTGTCACGCATGCAGGTAAGCCGGTGGTAAAAATCACGCCATACACTGAAAAAGATGCATTGAGCCTTCTGCGCAATACGGTTACACACTACGAAAAACCCACCGAGCCAGTAGGCGTGAAGGACTGGGAAACGCTGCGGTGATCCTCCTTGACACCCACGTACTCGTTTGGTGGGTCAGCAATCCCGAGAAGCTATCGGCTACCGCCCGCAAAACAATTACAGGACAGGCAAACGGGGATATTATTCTTGTCTCCTCTATTAGTGTGTGGGAAATATACCTGTTAGTCAAAAAAGGTAGACTTCGTCTTACGATGGATGTAGATGCATGGACCGAGAAAGTTGGCACTATTCCCTCTGTCCAGTTTGTGCCAGTTGATAATAGTGTAGCGGCCAAATCCGTCATGCTGCCCGGCGATCTTCATGATGACCCTGCAGATCGAATGATCATTGCAACTGCGATGCTTCATGGAGTACCTGTAGTAACCAGCGACGCGAGGATCAAGACCTACCCACATGTTCGGACTATTTGGTGATCACGACCGCAGAGAACGCTAGTTTGACATCGTGTTCCCCATTCTGATAGACTATAGAATGACCACGTACATTCCGAGGCACATCGGACCACGTGGCAGGCCGAAGACAGGAGGCATATAAGTCCTCCCGAGGTGATTATGAACAATTCAGTATCTCCAAATCGTCAACAGCCGAGTCTGACTCGGCAAAAGAAAGAAGAAACGGTAGAACGGCTCACTGAAGCTTTGCAGCGGGCAAAAACAACCATCTTTGCAAACTACCGCGGGCTTTCCATGAACAAACTCCAACAGTTGCGCGCTCAACTGGGCCAGTCAGGAGCCACTCTTACGGTTACCAAAAATACCTTGCTCAAGCGCGCTCTAGATGCCGCAGATCGGTCTGGCTATACCCCTGACGTACTCGAAGGTCCTACGGCCACTATGTTCGGTTTTGAAGATGAATTAGCGCCACTAAAAGTCCTTGCCGCGTTTGCCGAAGTCAACCAACTCCCTACAGTCAAAGGTGGGTTCCTTGAAGCTGAATTCTTACCTGCACCTCGCCTTGAACAACTGGCACGTCTTCCAGGAAGGCAAGAGCTATATGCACAGCTAGTGAGAGGCGTATCAGCTCCGCTCTATGGGCTAATCAATGTATTGCAGGGGAACATGCGAAATCTCGTATATGTACTGAGTCGGGTACAGAAACAGAAAGCGGGGTGATTATATTATGGCAAAAGAAGAACAAACAAATAAGGTTACTCTGCTTATTGAGCGTATCAAAGAACTATCGGCACTGGAGCTTGCTGATCTGGTGAAAGCGATCGAGACCGCGTTTGGCGTATCAGCCGCTCCGATAGCAGCCCCTACCGTAGCCAAAGGCGAAGGGGGGCAGCCTACTGCTCCTGAGGCTCCTGCCGAGGAGCAAATGACATTCAACGTCGTACTAGCTGCCGCAGGAGCCAATAAGATTGCTGTCATCAAGGCAGTTCGAGAACTCGTGCCGACCCTGGGTCTGAAAGAGGCAAAGGATCTAGTAGAGGGTGCACCAAAAGATGTATTGACGGGTGTGAATAAATCAACTGCTGAAGAAGCACGAGCGAAACTCACAGCAGCCGGTGCGACGGTTGAACTGAAATAATCTTCCGCAAAAGGCGAGCCTTGAAAACGTGGTTTTGTGCACCCTAACCAACCCTTTTTTGGGTACAAAAGAACTATCCGTACTTAAGAAAAATGCTAAACTAACCTTTCCCAGAAGGCACCTACGGGATAACGGACAGCTTACTCTATTTCAGGAAACAAAAAACGTTCTCCGATTCTATCGGAAACCTATCGACCCGAAAGTATTTGAAAGCTATGGTCCGAGCATGACCCACACCTCCTCTTTGGGCAGTAACAAAACCTGCGCTACCTTACAAACGGTACTGCGGGTACGGCGAGGCGCCAACGTCGACGTGACATTTGGCGCTTGCGGGATGGTGGGGTTCCCTCACTGCCCTGCTTGTCGTTTCTGATAATCGCGAATTGCTCGCACGACTTGACCATTATGGAAAAACGCATGCACGCTTGTCAAGACCCCCTGGGAGAAATTCCAAACCACAATAACCAATGACCAAAATCGAGCACAAATGGCCTTGACATAGTGGTATGCTCGTTGATACAGTGGGCAGTGTTCTACAGTAGTCAATAGACCATATCAAACAAAGGAGGTACCGTATCATGGCAGTCGGCGATGATCTTCCCGATCTTCTCACCGTCCGCGAGGTCGCAAAACTGCTCCGCGTTTCCCCCCTCACTATCAAGCGCTGGGGCAAGCGCGGAAAGCTACCTGCGATTCGCATTAACTCCCGCGGCGACCGACGATACAAAAAGGAAGCGGTATTATGGCTTCTGGGCATTGCACCGAAAACTAGCGACAGCACATATCGTCAATAGCTCCCGTATTATGTTGTCAATTGCAGCAATTAATAGTATTAGAATGCTGAAGTTTAGTAAAATTATCTTCTATACTAGCAAATAAAGTATAATAACTGCTACCCTTCCAGGATAGCGATCAGCGTTTTTGCAAGCTTTCGGGGATCATGGTAGATACTATCCTGCTTATCCCATAACTCTCTCTTGGTTGCCGTCTCTTGAATAAGATCTGCAGTTACCAACTTTACTCCCTTGCTCTCAATGCGCTGCTTCTGGTCGTCATCCAGGATGAGAAACACAAGTCCATCGGCGGCGTATTGTGTAAGAAGTTTTCCGGAAGGACGTTTCGTGTTCGCCACCACGTAATCGACAGTACCCTTGCCAGCATAGGAAACAACCTGGCCGACGTGGTCCGCAATCGTATATTCATCAGTCTGTCCAGGCTGTGTCGTGGTGTTAGCAATGTAGACTACCTTACCCTTTGTTTTCTTGAGCGCATCGACCAGCCCTTCTGCGAGCAAGCAGGCTAGCACAGTGGTGAAGAGCGACCCAGGTCCGAGCGTTACCAGATCCGCTTCCTCGATTGACCTCACACACTCGGGGTTGACTCGCGCGTCTCCGTCCTTGAGGTACAGTCGCTTGATCGGCGGTTTTTTTAGACCCCGTACATTCACCTCTTCAAACACATGGCTTCCATCTGCAAGCTGCGCGCAAAGGTGTGTGTTATACAGAGTCACTGGCACTACCTTGCCAGTAGTGTTAAGGAATCGCCCTGTCTCGTTGACCGCACGCTCGAAACTACCAGTCATCTGGGCAAGCGCTGCTATAAATAGGTTGCCAAACGCCATGCCATCAAGGTCAGTGAGTTTCTCTGAGCGGAACCGGTATTGGAAAAGATCCTTTAGCTCCTGAGAGGCATCCGAAAGAGTCACGAGGGCATTGCGGATATCGCCGGGGGCAGGGATATCCACGGCGATGCGAATTTTACCGGTCGAACGGCCAGAGTCAGTGACTGCGATAACGCCGGTAAGTTCCCGTGTGTGTGCTTTCAGTCCCTGCAACACCTGGCTGGCGCCGTTCCCACCGCCGATGCATACTACTTTCATTTGATGATTATACAATACTGCTCGAAAAGCAATTCACTACTGTGTTTTTGACTTTTGACCTTTGAATTTTGCATTACCCCCTAGAAACTTAATTCTAGGTTATAAGGAGCCAACTTGTCCCGAAATACAGACTGTATACGTGCTAATGCGGTCTCCGTTTTCGCCTCAAAGCGCATGGAAAGCACGGGTTGCGTGTTGCTGGCCCGTACGATGCCCCAGCCATCAGGAAAACTCACCCGTACGCCGTCTATGGTATCCACCTGATAGTGCTTTTGGAATTCGCCAGTCACTTCCTCGACGATCGCAAACTTCTTGGCTTCATCCACCGGCACTCGAAACTCTTTAGTGGACACGTATCGTGGTATATCGGAAAGAATCTCGCTTAAAGGTCGGGTGTCCTTGCTCAAGAAATGCAGGAGGCGCACCATCGCATACAGAGCATCATCATATCCGTAGTACTGGTCAGCAAAGAAAAAATGTCCGGACATCTCGTTACCGAGCACCGCCCTAACCTCTTGCATCCGGTTGGCAATATTGGGGTATCCCGCTTTCCCAATCACTGTCTTCCCACCCCGTGCGCTCACATCATCAGTGATCGCTTGCGACATGAGCGCATTAAATACCACCGTCGCGCCAGGGTTAGTCGAGAGCACCTCGCGCGCAAAAAGGATTGCCAGTTTGTCTGGACCCAGGAAGTTTCCCTGCTCATCGGTTGCGTTGAGGCGATCGCAGTCGCCGTCCAGCGCAATCCCCACGTCGGCCTTGGTCGCCCGCACGCTCTCTTGAAACTCCGCATACCACTCCTGATGATTAGGATCTGGTGTGTGATTGGGAAATCTGCCATCTGACTCCTCAAAGAGGATAGTGGGCTGATCAATCCCGAGCTTTTTTAAGATACGGCGGACAAAAAGACCGCCCGTCCCATTCCCTGTATCCACCACCACCTTCAGCGGCCGCTGCAAGCGAATACCCTGAGTGATCCGGTCAATATATGCTTCACTAATATCTTCCTTTTGCGCCTTCCCCGCCCCTAACGTAGTCCCTGCGGAGCCCAAGGCGTAGCGGGACGAAGTGGGGTCGATCATATCCGCAAGCATCGCAGTCCCGCCGATAAATAGAGGTTGTTTGTTTTCCCGCATCTTAATCCCGTTATCCTCTGGTGGATTGTGCGACGCGGTGATCTGTATTGACCCATTTACGTCGAAGTGGTAGGCGGAGAAATAGACCATGGGGGTCACCGCCGTCCCAATATCAATAACGTCACTCCCCACCTGCCGTATACCCTGTATCACCGCTCGCTTAAGGTCCGGGGAGCTGACACGGTTATCACACCCGACACTAATATTGGTAATGCCCGTACGTTTCAGGTATGTCGCGAACGCTCTCCCGATTGCTTCGGCAACTGCCGGAGTCAGCTCAGCTTTAGCCGCGTTTGACGCGGGGGCAGCTACACCACGGATGTCATACTCACGGAATATATGGCGCGGGATAGGCATGTTGGAAAGTATACAACATTACTTCCTCTCGTGCTCTTCCTTTTTTCCCTCCCGGGAATAATCATCCGCAAGACGCACAACATCCCAGGTTTCCGGGGTGGAGGCTTCGAGCACACTAGCATCCGAAACTGCGCGGAACCGATGCTTAGTTCCTGGCGACACATGAATGGAGTCACCACTCTTTAGTCTCTTAACAACCATTTCCCCGGCTTCTTCAATCTCAAAATCGATCTCGCCCTCATAAACATACAGCGTTTCGGTTTTGACTTCGTGGTACTGAAGGCTCAGTCGGTGCCCTGCATTTACGCGGAGAACTTTGCCAACATACTTGTCGGTCTCGGCAAACCAAATCTCATGGCCCCACGGCTTGTCAACTCTCCGCGCCATACGTCACAGTCCTAAATTAACTCAGAAGCTAATGTATACCTTCCCACACCGGCTGTGGGAGATTGGTGTACCGTGGATTCGGCACCGCCTTCGGCTGCCCATTCTGATCTCTTACAATATAGTACGCCATACCTTGTTTCTCTTTGATACTCTCATAATCGTTCTGCGAATGCGAAGCATCGGCGGGCGCAGAGTCACGGGTCACGAGAGCTGTCTCCCCTACGTTTATCATAGCATGTCCCCACCCTGCTTCAATACGCAGCTCATCCCCCTCCCGCAGCCGTACCAGTCTCACCGCTTCTATTTCCCGCAAGGCGTTCCCTTGCAAGGAGGCGGGTCGCTTTTGGAGTACGAATAGGGCTTTTCCATATAGGACCCAATACGTCTCCGGCTCGTTATGTTTATGGTAGTGTCCTACTGATTTGTTATATTCCTCTCCGTACTGGGCTTGTGGCCAGATGGTGATATTGGGATTGCCACGGACCATAAAGTACGCCTCCTCTGGCCCGGAAGCCGTGGGGTCCTTCAGGTATGGCCGGAGTTGTTCAAGCGTTCGAACGGAAACGGAGCTCATATAATCAACCCCGCGCTCTCAGGATTTCCGCGGCCTTACTTGGGTCCACGATATTGACCGACAACCCGGTGCCAAGCTCAAATCCAGCGCGGTGAACGAGCCGCGGAATAATCCGAAGAAACCAATCTTTCCCATGATACAGATAATAATTGTACGACAACCCGCGCTGCTTACTCACTGATGGAACCCCGGGGTGATGATGCACATCGCCTGAGGTCAAATGCGCAACCAAACGCTTGAGAGTCCACTGCAAAGTCTTGGCAAAGGTAAACAATTGACTATCAGTCATTTCACCATAGGTCGTGCCGGTACTCGTCGGAGCAATCCACGTCTCATACGGCCACTGACTAAATTCCGGACAATACACCACGAACTCATCTGTCCGCTGCACCTCATTGGCAAACGGCTCGCGCGACAATGCGTCGACATTAATCTGCTCAGGAAGTACCACCAGTTGTGCATGTGGATGATGGATAGATGCCCCAGCGTCCTCGCCGTGGTTGCAAAAAATGAGCACTTGGCCCTTTGTGCTATGGAGCTGGTACCGGCTCCGGTACACCTGCAGGATAGTGTTTACCTGCTCCAGTGCTAGCTCATCCATATCCTTATCCTCGTCAGGGCTATGAATAATCACTTCGTGAATATCAGTAATGGGGTATTTGTTGGCAATCACTCGCACCTTCCACCCACCGTGGCTATTGGGCGCTCCCTCACCTAGCCGGTAGACCTCGGTGTTGCTCATGTGCTCGGCGCCATAACAAAACACGCACGTGGCTGCACCGAGCTTTTCCTTTGGACGCTGCGTACGCCCGGGCGCCATAATCACCCATCGGTGGGTCTGGATATCAGGAATATATCGTGCCACTACTCATACCTCAGCGCTTCCATCGGCGACAACTTCACGGCCCGTTGTGCCGGGTAAAACCCAGTAACGAGTCCGGTCAACACGGAAAACACCGCAATCATCGCAAGAAACAGCGGCGGCGTATAGAACACACTCACCGCCTCGCCGCCGGCTGCTTTAGCCAGGAGGAAAATGAGTCCGTTGATACCATACCCCAACACGGATCCGATCACAATGCCAACCAGCCCGCCGATCGTGCTCATGAGAACCGCCTCCCCCAGAAACATCGTCCGAATGTCTCGGTTGGTGGCGCCGAGCGCTTTCATGATACCGATTTCGTGCGTCCGCTCAAGTAAACTGATCGTGAGAGTATTAAACATCCCAATGGACGCCACAAACATCGCGATCACCCCAAAACCCCCAAGTACGATCTGGATAATGCGAAATGCCGCATCGATCTGATCAAGCGTATCCGCAATGGTTGTGACCGAATAGCCCATCCCCTCGATTTCTTTACGCCCCTCTTGTACGAGTTTGCGGTCGCTCATTTTTAGTTTGACTAGGTTGTAGTTAGCCACCCCAAGATCCTGGAGCACATCTATGTGTACATAAATCCCCGCAACATTTTCCGAACTAATAACTCCCACTACCCGGAATGTCTTCTCGTGCCGGACAACGCCAACGCGGGGCCGTGTGGCCGTCTTTCCGGCCGAGGCAGTCGACGACCCAGGGCTGGCGCTGGCGGTGGCCACCACTGCAGAGGTGGTGCCAGAGAGCGTCACCGGAAGAGGTGTGGCCTGGGTGCCGCCAGTTTCCTGGAGGAAGATGTGTGCCTTAAGCTCTTTCCCGACGATATCAGCAGGATTACTCACGTTCAGATTTTTCAATGAGGCAGCGGTGAGGAGCGCCTCAGACCGATCGTCATTTAACTTGGTTCCATGCGACAGACGAAATCCTTCGATATCGAACTTGGCCGACTGAACCCCAGATATGACCGTGTTGCTGTCGGTTGTTTGGCCATATACGATTTGCGCAGGAAGGCTCATAGTGGGAGCAACCGCTTCGACGCCTGGGATAGCCGCAAACTTTTCCATCGCTGCATTATCCAGTTTCAAGATGGCAGACCGCCCCACCGTGACTACCATTACGGAGAGCGCTTCCAGGTTTAGAATACGAGACTTAGTCAGCCTCTGCAGTCCGAAACCAAGCGATACCAAGAAGAGAATCGCGCCGATGCCAATCCCCACGCCAGCCACCGTTAAGACAGTGCGCATCTTGTTCACCCGGAAATAAGCAAAAGCATTGCGGATGACGTCAGATAGTTTCATAGTTTCTCCAACGCCTCTTCGGTCAGGTGCTCCGCAGCAATCTTCCCATGCTCTTCCTTAACCTCAGGATGGACTGGTAATGGCTTCCGATGAAACATCCGCTTTTTCCTATGACGTTCTTCCTCGGCCGCCTCATGAGATTCTTCACTTTGACTTTTGAGTTCTTGTTTCGCCATCTCCTCCAGTTTCCCCAGCGCTGACTGGGTAGTAGAAGCTTCCTCTGCTGTCAACAACTTCCCATCACGCATATACAGAATACGCTGTGCGTAATGAACATACTCATAGTTGTGCGTTACAAGCAATATGGTGCGTTTTGACTTCTCATTCAGCACTTGCAGAAAATCCATAACCTCCCCCGCGGACACCGAGTCGAGATTGCCAGTCGGCTCGTCAACCAGGAGTATCCATGGATTACTCATGAGCGCCCTGACGATAGCAACCTTCTGCTGTTGTCCGCCAGACAGCTGAGTAGACAATCGGTCGGCATACTTCTCCATTCGCACCAGTTTGAGCAGTTCCAGTGCTCGTTTTTTCCTTTGTACGAGCGGTTGGCCGTCGAACACGTATGACAGCGCAACATTCTCCGCAATTGTCAAAGACCGCAGTAAATTGAACTGCTGAAACACCATACCAATGCGCTTGCGCCGGTGGTACGCAAGCTCGTCTACCGAGAATTTCGCGATATCCTCACCACGAACTCTAATATTGCCAGACGTAGGCGTATCGAGCCCGGCAACCAGAGAGAGCACCGTCGACTTCCCGCACCCAGAAGGCCCTAACAACATATTGTACGTACCCGAGAAGATAGTAAAGCTGATACCCCGCACCGCGTCCACCGGGATTTCCCCAAGCATATAGCGCTTCGTGACGTTCTCGACTTCAATAACTGGTGTTTTCACTAGAATATCCTAAAAGGTAATCCAAAATTCAGATCTTTCAGCTTAATAAGCCACCCGAACGTGTCCTCCAGGCTGACCACGATAATCTGCAGCGCGCTCTGCTCCTGGACCGGTGTCACGACGGTATACTCATCCGACATACCTACATTTCCTGCTTTATCTTTTGATACCAACCGGAAGCGATACGTGGTGGACGGAGACAATCCTGATACGATTACTAGATGCGACTGCAGGAGCGATTCATCCTCGGTCGTGCGCAGCGAATATTCACCACCGCCCCCGATCCCCTCCCCATATTCCACTTGGCTCGTCGCCGGTTCATCGGTAGTCCAGGAGATAATAAGCTGGATCTTCGCAGCACCTCCTGATCCTTGGCTCGAGGTTTCATTTAACACTTCGCTAATTACCGGCGCTGCCTCGTCTTTGGGAGTAGTAAAGGTCAAATCCGCCGACTCCGCCCGGTTCCCTAGTGAATCACGGGACGTTGCTTTAAAGCGATAGGTAGAATCGCCAGTGAGCCCTGAGATTGTAACGATGTGATCGGTCGTTAAGTCCCCAGACCCGGTCGACAGTCCATACTCCGTGGTTTCACCGTATACTACAATGGAATCCGCATCAACATTTGTCTTCCACCGAACCTTTACCTTCCCATCATTTGACGTAGTTGCCTCAATGTCTTTTATTTCAGGGAGTTTAATCGTCGAAAAGACGTAGTCGTCCGAGGTAAACGATTCACCCGACGCATCAACCCCAGCTATGCGGAAGTGGTAGAGTGTGCCCGACGCAAGTCCCGGCATGCGTAAGGTATGTTGAGTCGTCTTGGATTCTGATTCATCCACGACCTTACTACCGTAGTCCGGCGTGGTGCCATAATGAATGACGCTCGTCGCAACCGAGCCGGTTGACCACGTCACCAGTGCGGAGGTAAGGCCGACGTCCGAGATGGTAACAGCCGAGATGCCGGAAACTGCCGAGGACGCTGTGGCAAAGGTCTGATCATCGCTATAGCTTGTTTTCCCAGAAGCATCGGTGGAGCGAACCCGATAGTGATAGGTCGTGCCCGGCACCAGGCCAACCAGTTTCACTTTATGGCTCGTCTTGCTTTCGACAACACCCTGCGCGTTCGTATACGTTGCGGTCAAGCCATAGTCAACAAACGAGTCAGCTTCTTTGTCCGTCGTCCAGGCAACGGTGACGAGCCCAGTTGCCACCGTAGAGCCAACCCCGGAGATGGCGGCAGAACCCTTGGCAGACGTGCCACGCTTGGAAGTCGTGAAGGTGCCATCGCTACTGCACTTTTTCACACTGGCGGTATTGCGCGAGCAGACGCGGTAGTGATATTCAGTCGAGTACTCAAGCCCTACTAAGCTTACGGCATGACTTGTGACGCTGTCAAAGACGCCCTGGGACGAGCCGTACGAGGTCGTCTTGCCATATTCGACAAAACTGTCAGTTTTGATATCGGTTGTCCAAGTGATCTTGATCGTGCTTTCGGTCGTGTCGGTCTTAGCCACCGAGGAAATCGCGGGTGGTACTCCACCACCCTGGCCGCTGGTGGAAACTGAGTAGTCGGCCGAACTTGCCCCGCCGTAGAAAGTAACAATCCCTCCCTGTACTGTGTAGTCAACAGCAAAGGCGGCAGACGGAACTGTCAAGACTAACACTCCTGTCAATCCGATAGCTATAATCTTAGGTAGTTTTTCCAACATATTTACGCTTTGATTTTGACTTTGATCTTTCATCTTTGATCTTTGATCTCTTGCTGATCCTCCTCCACCATCCACCAGTCAAACGTAACCTCATGCTTAACCGGCTCATCGATTGCCACAATAAACCCAGCCTCCTCTACTTTCTCCACAATATAGAGCAGCTGACCACCGGAACTAACAGTGGGGGTAACAAATATACGGGAGTTCTCGGTCACGGCGGTTGTTTCTATAATAACCGCTGTCTCGCCTTCCACAATAGCACTCGAGCCTACAGTTCTGCTAGCGGGGTCGTTCGTGTCGATAATGAGTTTCCCTGCAACTTGAAGGTCGCCGGAGAGTTGGGCGTTGCCTGCAACGTGGATATCGCCAGATATCTTTACGTTCCCCTCCCTATCCACCGTCACCTTCCCCGCGAGGATGTCTAGTCCTTTACTAAATGGAGACCGCTGCAGGTAGAGTACCCCTCCTGTTTCGTCATTCGGCGTGCCCAGCACACTTATCTCCTTCCCCTGATCTAGAATCAGCGTCCCATCTTGGGAGAATATCCCTGCCACTGAGGTAGTACCAAGAGAGGTTCTGCCCAGGACCTTCAGGAGTTCGGTAATGGTGGCAGTATTGATGGCAGAGGTACCCAGCACCAGCTCCTCGGGTTTCAGGTAGGTATCTATATCCGCTGCTGTATCAGACAGAACAGTACCACTGGCTGTAGCTATCTGTTCCCACTGTTGTTCCTTCTCCTCAAGGACACTGAGTCGTTCATCAAGAGCTGATTGGGTATTCAGGAGCCGTGATATCGTGGCAGTTAATTCGTTGACTGCTGTACTGAGGGTACCGACAGTATCTCGTACCTCTTGTACCCCAAGCCTTTCCGTAGGTGAGAGGGTAACGGTAGCTCCATTTGCACTCTGGGCAGTAACCTGTAATGCCCCCTCTGTACTCAGTGTCAACGCACTTTGTATCTTGCCTGCCCCTAACGAATTCCGACGTACGTCGGAGGGAGTGGAGTGACTTTGCTGCTCCAGCTTATCCAATCGCTCAAGCGCCTGCGCTAGCATATTCTGTGGATCTGCATAGCTAACATCTATGTACGCCAGGATTTTGGTCACGTACAGGTATGCGCTCTCTCGTACCTCGTCTCCATCTTTGAACTTGTAGCACTCCTTCTCTCCGTACGCTCCTAGTCCCAGATTCTGCGGCCACTGGATCTCTTCTAAAGAACTGACCTCCGTACACGTTTGTGATTTGGTGCTTGTGCCTTGAGAATTGTTTGGATCACTTGTATCTTGTGTCTTGGTGCTTGCTGAAGGATCAAATCCTTCTAAGGCTTGTGCCACAATGTTTCCTG
>CAYJQU010000002.1:140158-175090 GCA_964372495.1 uncultured Gammaproteobacteria bacterium | reverse complement strand
TTTTTTGTCCGCCGCAAATTTTTGGGATACGAGCCTATAACTAATAGTGATTTTTCACTGCGGTTCCATTAAAATCTCCAATCCCTTGACAACTTGACAAAGTACGGTACAATAGCAATCGAAAAGTTTAAGTGCTGATCGTGCCCCAGGCACTGTTTCATACGTTATTGTAGATAACAACACCACGTAAAGTCCAGCTAGTCTGGGCCACGTGGTAAAGGAGGTTTCTATGGCAAAGATGAATCTGAAGCCGCTTTCAGGCTATACACTTATTGAGCCGCTTGAGGAAGTGCGGCAAACCGCTTCAGGTATCGTGTTACCCGATACCGCAACCGAAAAACCCCAGCAAGGAAAAGTACTCGCAGTGGGCGCTGCAAAGAAATTGGAAGATGGCACCAAAGTTGAGCCAGAATTTAAGGTTGGTGATGTTGTCGTCTTTAAAAAATGGGGCGGAGACGAAATTAAGCTGGACGATAAAGAATATAAGCTTGTCAAATTCGAGGATGTTATGGCGATAATCGCCTAAAGGAGAAAATATGGCAGCAAAAATGCTCAAATTTAGCGATGAAGCACGACAAGCGCTCCTACGGGGAGTGCACACCTTATCCCAAGCAGTTGCAACGACCTTGGGTCCCAAAGGGCGCAATGTAGCACTGGATCGCAAGTGGGGTTCGCCCAACGTCGTACATGACGGGGTGACGGTTGCAAAAGAGATTGAGCTGGAAGACCCATTTGAGAATATGGGCGCGCAGCTTTTAAAGGAAGCTGCAAGCAAAACCAACGATGTAGCAGGAGACGGCACCACTACCGCAACGGTACTTGCCAAAGCGATGGTGACCGAAGGCTTGCGGCTTACGACCGCTGGCATAAACCCGATGATGTTGCGGCATGGAATGGATCAAGCAGTTGCCGTCGTGGTAAAAGAGCTGCGAGCAATGGCCAAGCAGATTTTTGATAAAGATACCGCTGAAATTGCTCAAGTCGCTGCCATCTCCGCAGGAGACTCGGAAATCGGCGGCAAGATTGCCGAAGCATTTACCAAGGTGGGCAAGGACGGGGTTGTTACGGTGGAAGAGAGCAAAACAATGGAAACGACGGTGGAAACCACCGAGGGGATGGAGTTTGACAAGGGATATATCTCGCCGTACTTTGTCACGAATCCTGATCGCATGGAAGCAACGATCGAAGATGCGTACATCCTCCTTACTGACAAAAAGGTAAGCGCCATCTCTGATCTCCTGCCGTTCCTTGAGAAGTTTGTGCAAGTGAGCAAGAATTTGGTGCTCATCGGAGATGAGGTAGAGGGAGAGGCGTTGGCGACCTTAGTGGTGAACAAACTACGTGGGACGTTCAACGTACTAGGAGTGCGCGCCCCGGGTTTTGGTGATCGCCGGAAAGCGATGCTTGAAGATATCGCAATTTTAACCGGCGGTACGGTAATATCCGAGGACATCGGGCGCAAGCTCGACTCGGTAACAGTTGAGGATCTGGGCCGTGCTGACCGGGTAACGTCCGACAAGGACAATACGCTCATTGTTGGGGGTAAAGGCGATGCTGCCAAGATTGCCGCACGCATCGGCCAAATCAAAACCGAGATTGAGCGCACGACCAGCGACTTTGATAAGGAGAAACTCCAGGAGCGACTCGCCAAACTTTCCGGAGGCGTTGCAGTAGTCAATGTGGGTGCGCCCACGGAGGTAGCACTCAAGGAGAAAAAGGAACGTGCCATTGATGCCAAAGAGGCAACCGCAGCCGCGCTTGAGGAAGGCATTGTGCCAGGAGGGGGCGTTGCGCTCGTGCGTGCGATGAAAGTACTCGAAGCACTGGAGCTGTCAACTGATGAAGAGCGTCAGGGTGTTGATATTGTGCGACGATCCCTCACCGAGCCCCTGCGGACGATTGCAGAAAATGCAGGTGCTGATGCAAGCTGGGTGCTGCGCCAAGTTATGGAAGGCGAGGGCGATCATGGATACAACGTCGTGACCGGCCAGTTTGGTCCAATGATCAAGCTGGGTATCATCGATCCGGTGAAGGTCACGCGGCTGGCGCTTGAAAATGCTGCGTCAGTGGCTGGTGCTATCCTGACGACCGAAGCGCTTATTACCGACAAGCCGGAGCCCGAGAAAGCTCCAGCTGCACCTGCCGGCGGCGGCATGGAATACTAACCAAAAGCCATCGGACAACAGGGGCTTTTAAAACTCGTAGAGTTGAATTTCAGGCATTGGGTAGTCTTTTTGGTTGCGAGTTATGAGTTGGTAGTTGTTGAGGAGTGCTGTTGCAGCGATGATCGTGTCTATCATGGAGAGACTTTTCCCTTTTCTCGCGTACTCAAATCGCAATGCGCCCGCCCGTTCAGCGATCTCTCTTGTTACTTCTTTGATTACCACTATGGTATAGAGCTTCGGGAGAAAGAATTCTGACTGCTCTGGCGTGAATCCTGTGCGCAATTCTGCAATGGTGAGGGCCGAAACGTAGAGCACTTCCCGTTTTAAGAGCTGATAGACGAGAGTTTTGGCATATTGCTTTTTACGGAAAAAGTCTGCCAAAATATCGGTGTCGATGAGGGATCCAGGCACCGTTTTTTCTAGACGCTTTTTCCCCAGATGCGTCTCATTCTCCTCTCATCCTCGCGGCGCAGCTCCCGCACCCATTTGACAGCAGCATTTTTCCCTTTCAGGAACGTAAATGATGATGGAGCTGCGAGAAGCTCCCTGAGAGCACGCTCTCCCTCCAAGGCTCTTATTTTCGACTCGGTTGCTTCGGCCACAAAGCGACTGATTCCCCGTTTTGGCGCAACCTTTTTCAGCCGGCTTACCAGATTTGTGGGAAGCGATATGTTCATGCGGGTAACCATACACACTTATTCTACACAAAGTAAGTGTGTGTTGTCAATGTATTTACACCACTAATTTTCTCACCTGTCGAGTTTCTACGACATAACTGGTGAAACCCAGCTTTTCCATGGCCCAAAACAGCGACAGGAGAAGTGGGGGGAGTAGCATGGCGAAAAGTGATGTGAGTGATTGCAATGTTACGAAGAAGAGCAACGCGAGCACGAGCGGTATCCAAGGTAGATACGGTTTGAGCAGCTGATTGATCTGCTCCTTGACTAGTTGCCTGACCATACCTCTCGTTTCCGCCGGTTCGGCAGAAGCCGAGTCAGACTTGGCAGAGGGTTGCTCAATGGAGCTAGACTTTGTAGGAGCGGGAAGCAGCGAAAGTGTTTGATCGAGGATGGTGTCTGGGATAGTAAAGCCAGCGGTGTTCACTATATGATTTGTGCTGATCCAGAATGCCACACTAGTCACTATAAGGATGCTTGTTATCCAGCGCCTGGCAGGTGGTGCTAAGAGCGAGATTGGGTTGAACGTGAGATAGGTTTGCAGTGAGCGCTGCAAAAGGAAGGCAATACCGACCGAGACAGTGAGCATGCCGAGCGCCAGTATAGCGCTATTTGGTAGCGGGAGAGTGATAAAAGCGGTAGTACTTGCAATACCCAGCACCGGGACAATAATGGCCCATCTACCCGCGAGCGTAACGAAAATACTAAAAGAGAGTCCTGCGGCGGCGAGCGCGACGCTGGTCAGGGCAAACCGCGGGAGCATTCCAGCATTCAAAGCAAAAAGCTGCGTGTAGTCAGTGAGGAAAAACGACACCTCCGTTAGGAACCAATAGCAGCAGAGTACAAATGGAAGCGCAAAGAGAAAGCTTTTTACACCGGGCATGGGTTAAGTATGCAGTCATTTTGCTCTCTTGACAAGAGTCCGTGAGACCGTATAGTAACGACAGATTCTACGAGGAGGCTTGCCTCCCCGGAGCTTAAGTGGAGGGGGGTGATTCCCATGGCAGAATGTGAAACGTGCAAGAATGATCCGTGCACCTGCGCTGAAAAAGAATAGTGAAACGGAAACACATAGATTTTTGCCAGGGCGGTGCGTGTGCACTGCGGGGTTCCGCTGAGGTCGAGCAGGTGTTGCAGGAGTTTGATAATCTTGACGTAGAGTATTGGGGCTGTTTGGGTAATTGTCGCTGCGGGCCAAATGCGGTGGTAGATGGCGCGCCGTACGAGCGCTTGACGCCGGAGAAATTGAGGAACTTATTGGCCACGTAAAGTCAGATCTACATCGGACTACGTGGCAATGTTGACAAACGACGGAGAGAGTAGTTATGATAACTGCAATGATTGCGAAGATCTTCATCGGTGTTTCGCTCGTGCTTTTTCTCGCTGTGGTACCCACGGTTGCCGCTCAGAGCCCAGCACCTTCTGCAAAAAAGCAGTTAGAAGAGCGGCGCCAGGAACTACAACGGCGGGTAGCTACCAAGCAGGCAGAACGTAAGGAGGATCGTGCTATCCGGATCAAGGCTCACTTTGAGCGAATGCTTACGCGTTCGAAAGCTGCACAGGAGCGATATACCAACTTCCTTACCCGAGTTGCATCGCGTAAGGAGAAGCTTGCTGCTGAAGGAAAGGATACTGCCAAACTTGAGACACTTATCGCCACCGCGCGAGGAAACCAAGTCAAAGTGACGGCCTTGATAGAGAAGCTAGAGACTGACCTAAAAACCCTAGACACCTCTGCAACCCCAAAGACGGTGGTTTCTACCCTTAAGGAGGATATGGCCGCAGTGAAGCGTTCGTTGCAACAACTACATGCGTCGATGAAATTAGTGGTACAAGAGCTGAAAAAGCAAGGAGGGACCGGCAGTGGACGAGCAACCGGCAGCGCCACAGTCAAGTAGGACAAGCAAGGTGACGTCTGGTTCAGATGATATAAACCTGCCTGCTACGGCTGGTGCGACAACAGCGTCGGAGCCAGGAACAGAAAGCACGGAATCTGCGGCAGAATCGACGATTCAAAAAACAGCTACTACGGAGGTATCATCTGCATCTCCCTCGCCGAAGTGGCCGCTCGTACTATTTGTGATCCTCTTGGGAGTGGCGCTCGTTGGTGGTTACATTCTTGTTGAGCGTACTCGTGCACCAGCGAGTGTCCCAACCCCCTCAATAGCTCCGGCGCCGCTGGTACTGGCGACCCCAACTCTGACGCCACAGCCAATGGACGCGCAGACTGACGCGTTTGGGGAGCTGGGTGAAAGTGACGAAGCCGCTGCGATCGAAAAAGGCTTGAACGTGACTGACCTTACTAAACTTGACGCGGAACTGACTGAAGTTACTAAAGAAGCCACCGGGTTGTAAAATCTCAAGTCACAAGATACAAGAAACAAACAAGGTCCAATATACAAGCACCGAATAGCGAATTATTTGGAATTTGTATCTCGGAATTTCTGAGTGTGGTAGAGTAGTGAGTTATGGCTGAGACAGTACTTGAGGTCAAAAACCTTACCAAGCATTTCGGCACTGTGCACGCGGTGGATGGTATCTCGTTTGCCATCGAGCGGGGGCAGATTGTAGGACTCCTGGGCCCCAATGGTGCTGGCAAGACAACCACCATCCAAATGATTCTTGATATCGTGACTCCCACTGCTGGCAGCATTGCGGTATTTGGCAAAGATCCGCGGACGCACCGGGAATACGTTTTTTCCCGCCTCAATTTTTCCTCGGCCTATGTGTCCCTCCCCCTCAATCTCACGGTCTGGGAAAACCTTGCCACCTTTGGGAGATTGTACGGCGTGCGCGACGTACGGACACGTATCAGTAAAGTAGCAGAAATCTTTGCGATCGGGGATTTACTCAAACGGCGCACCGTAACGCTCTCTTCCGGGCAGTTGACGCGGCTCAATCTTGCAAAAGCGTTTTTAAACGATCCAGAACTGCTGTTTTTGGACGAGCCGACTGCGTCACTTGATCCAGATATTGCAGATCGGACACTTACACTGTTGGAGCAGTTGCACAAAGATAAACACCTCTCAATCCTGTACACGAGCCATGATATGGCGGAGGTAGAACGTATAACCGATAGGGTCATTTTCTTGCTCAATGGTCAGCTATTTGCTGATTCCACGGCTAATAAGCTGATCGCCCAGTTTGGACGTAAGAATCTTGAGGAAACCTTTTTGAAAGTGGTGCGGGAACCCACTGCTCTGGCATCATGAGGGCACACCGGATACTCGCACTTTTAATTCGGCACCTGTATCTCTATAAGCGGAGCGTGCCGCGCATTATGGATGTGGTGTATTGGCCATTTATGGATTTGCTGCTCTGGGGATTTCTCTCGTTCTATATCGAGCAGAGTCGGCTGGCAAGCTTCAACGTGGTGACAGTAATTCTGGGGGCGCTGGTGCTTTGGGAACTGTTGCAACGTGCGCAAGGGGGTATCTCCATCGCGTTCCTTGAGGAGATTTGGGAGCGGAATTTGCTGAATATCTTTGTAACCCCGTTGACGATTGCTGAGTTCATCGCAGCGACTTTCCTCTTGGGCGCGGTGCGCATCGTGGTTATCGGTGCGGTCATGGCGGCGCTGGCCTTTTTGTTTTATGCGTTTAACCTGTTTGCCTTCGGGTTTGCTCTGATACCACTGTTTCTGAGTATCCTCGTGTTTGGCTGGGCAATAGGGCTGCTTACCACTTCGATCATCTTGCGCTTTGGTAGCTCCGCTCAAGTCTTGGCGTTTGGATTTGTGTTTATCTTGCAGCCGTTTTCCGCGGTGTTCTATCCAGTTTCGGCGCTGCCGGCCTTTTTACAACCAGTTGCGTGGGCGCTTCCTTCCTCGCATGTGTTTGAAGGGATGCGGGCGGTGGTGCAGCAAGGGTTTCTGCCCGCAAACTATTTGGTATGGGCAGCTGGGCTGGATAGTGTGTATCTTGCGCTTTCGGTACTGGTATTTACCAAGATGGTTGCGTACGCCAAAAGGCAGGGTACGCTTTCAAAGCTTGAGTAAATAGAATCACAGTGTAGAAGATGAAGCCTTACCGTTTTCGGTACGTGTGTGTAGTGCGGCGCTCAATGTCAGCAATAATAACTTTCTTGATCTCTTTGTCGACATACAGAAATAAACGGTACGATCCATAACGCAATCGGTGAGTAGCGTTTGAAGAGTGCATTTTTTTAAGATCAAGCGTAAACGGATCTTTTGTCAATGAAGCAACTATTTGCTTGATTTTGACCTGATAATCAGTCGGTATCTTTGCGAGTGATTTTTGTGCTTTTCTCGAGAAGAATACAGCGTACACGCTAAATGTTTAGCTTTTTGAAGACTTGCTCTGCGGGTATAGCGTTGCCCTCCTGCGCATCCTTGAGCGCTCTGTTGATCCGACGAATAAACCGTGGGTCGGAGTCAGCTATTTGATCAAGGAGTTCAATATAGGACTCAAGGTCTAGAAGAACCGCCTGAGGTTTGCCATGCTGAGTGATCACCACTTCACCTCTCTGTCTTTGCAGTGAAGCGAGAATCTTACTCAAGTCGCGGCGAAGGTCGTCCGTGCCAATAAACATCTGGCTGAGTAATTTGGCCATGGAATGCGTTTGCATAGTGTAATCCTAAGATGTTCCTAAGGGTTTGTCAAGGTCATATTCAACACCAATGTGACACCCTCGAGTTGTCAAAATGCTCCTATTTACCAAGATGGTTGCGTACGCCAAAAGCCAGGGGACTCTTTCAAAGCTTGAGTAAAAGGAGTATGCTACACCGGAATGGTCATCTATGGTAACTGAGCGAGCGACGCAACGAGGGGTTGTCGTCGACTTTGCACAAGCCTTACGTCGCTATCTTAAGAAGGGCGTGTTTAACCCAGATAATTTTGGCGAAATCCCCGAAGCTTCTCTGGCGGAGATATATGATGGTTCTGCAAACAACAGGCTTATTGAAGCACTGAAGAATGGAGAGCGCACACACGTGGGCGGGCGATTTGATGCCCACCACCTACGCAGAACGGCAGTTATTGCTGCAGAGGTCAGTATCGGCGCACTCCTTGCAGTGGCAGCCGGGTATGGGGTGGTGCGTGGGGTACGGGCCATACAGAAGCGGCGATTATGATTGACCACTAATATACCAGTATATTAGTAAACTTGACGGAGGATTAGGTTGCCCAAAGGTTGTTAGAGATAAGGCTGGGTGGTACAGGGATGCAGCGGGGCGCTTGTTTGGGCAGCGTGGCTTCTGATACCATCAATGAGTCATGCGAGAACGGGTTGTGGATTTTATTGAAAAGCTGTACTCTGGCTTGCGCCGCGTCAGACGCGGCTTTCGGGGCAGTATAGTTATTCCCGGACTTCTTATTCTCACCGCTGCTGGGCTCCTGTCTATTGACTCCTCGGTACGAGCCCCCTTGCCTTCGCCGACGCCGCTTGCCGCACAGAAAGACATTACCTCCTGGATTGCCCATACCCAACAGCGCTGCGGCGCTCTTTCAGAGCGCGCGGTGCTGGATCGGTGCTATCGGGCGGTGCTGCGTGACGCGGTGCGGCAAGAAGGAACTACAACAGCCGTCCAGGTTTTGGAGCTTCTGCGCAGCCACAACGTGATCTCTGCTGAATTTGATGATCACCAGCACGTCCATGAGATTGGTCGGGCTACGGCAGAGGTGCTGGGGGTTACCGGGGAAGCCTTTTTAACCTGTCCCACCACCTATAACTATGGTTGTCACCATGGGTTTTTTGAGTACGCCCTTGCGGGTGGAAGCTCTATGCAGGAGACGATGGCGCGCATCTGTGAGGGACTAAAGCCTGGCTTTTCGCCGAAGATGTATTCGTACTGCTATCACGGCGCAGGGCACGGCGTGATGATGGCCCTTGGCTACGACCTAAAAAAGTCGTTGGCGGTGTGTGATAGCCTTTCTGGTACTGCGCCGCAGGAAGGGTGCTGGCAAGGAGTACTGATGGAAAATACCAACGCCGGCGTGAGCGATGAAGCGAAAGTGGCCACTTCAGTTTCTCCACACGACCCGCTCTTCCCCTGTAATGCGCTCGCCCAGAAATACCAGTGGCAGTGCTACATCAATCATGCGGGGTACTTGATGAAACGCACCCGACTGGACATCAAGAAATCTGGGCAGATTTGCTTGTCCGCGCCAAATGGTGGCGATGTGCCGTGCGTACAGAGCATCGGCTTGATGGTCACCAACCCCATCTGGCAGAAGAGCGTGCGAGGGGTGGATACAGTGAACGATCCCAGGAAGAATGTGGAAGTTGCCTGGTCGCTGTGTCTTCAGATGGATCCACGGGCGCACAAGGACTGCGTCATCGGTGCTATTGGTAATATTTTAAACTTCGACGAGACCGATATTACCCGCGCCCGTCTGTTCTGTGACGTTGCTAATGTACAGTATCGCACAGACTGTTACCGCCAGATCGGCGTGTCGGTTGCCGGGCAGCTGACCGATCAGAACAAGCTGCGCCAAATTTGTAGCGCGATACCTGACCAAGTCTTCCGTAGTGTGTGCCTTGAGGCCAGTATTGGGCGTACAGCAACACGTTTTCAGTCAGTGACGCTTACAGCAGCCCAAATGGATCAGCTTATCAGCGACGACGCTTTTCTGAAGACCCAGATACAAACCATAGGACCCGCCCAAGTCATAGCGGTGCTCTCCCAAAAAATGCCGGCCAGAGACCTTTCCTGCCATGATCGGGCGCATGAGACCGGACGGATGGCCTACGAGGTTTTTGGAGCAGAGTCCTTTAGGCTGTGTAGTAGCCAGTGCCATTCAGGCTGTTATCACGGGGCTGCTGAGGCCTACTTTCACGATAAAGGAACCGCGAACCTACAGGAAAACTTAGCAACTCTCTGCAGCGGGGAACTGAATCGGTTCTTTTCGCACCAATGCGTGCACGGGGTAGGACATGGCCTTATGGCCTGGTCCAATTATGAACTGGTGGATGCCCTTGCGTACTGCGACACCCTAGAAAGCTCCATTGCGCAGAACTCCTGTTGGACCGGGGTGTTTATGGAGAATATTGTAGGTGGACTTGCTAAAGAGTCAGGTTCGGCAAATTTCGCTCCAAATCGGCACTATACCAGGTATTTGAATAACGATCCACAGTATCCCTGCAACTCGGTTGTGGAAAAATACAAAGGCGCGTGCTATTTCTTGCAAACGTCTCGGATGATTCAGCTGTATCAAAATGATTTTGCCAGGGTAGCTGCTGCCTGCGGCCAGGCGCCGGGAGCTTACCGACGCTCTTGTTTCTTGAGCATGGGGCGGGATGTGGGAGGAAATAATAAGCATAACGTCCCGGCGATGATACAAAATTGTCAGTACGCGCTCTCCGGCCCCCATCGACAGGCATGCCTCTCGGGCGCCGTACAGGACACCTTCTGGGATCCAAGCGGTCAGAGCGAGGCAGTAGATTTTTGTAGCAGGCTCACCGACCCAGGGGAGGTACGCACGTGCTGGGAAACGATTGCCGACCGAGCGGCAGAGATACTAGATGCTGCGGGGTATGAGAAATTCTGTAAGGGCATTCCGAGTAGCAGTGGTCTGGGATGTAAGCCGCAGAGCATTGCGCGCTCGTACGATATGCCGGAACGAAATTCCAATGACCAAACGTCAAATTCCAAACTCCCCTCCACTAAAGTTACGCAGGAGCAGGCAAACTCGGTGGTAGTTTCTATGAAAGGGGATGGGTATACACCGAGTAAAGTAAGTATACGAAAAGGGATGAAAGTAGTATTTACAAATGACGGAGATGACTTGCAGTGGCCCGCCTCCAACATCCACCCCACCCATCGCGTGTATCCGGAATTTGATGCCAAAAGGCCCATTAGCAGGGGCCAATCCTGGGAGTTTATGTTTGACAAGGCGGGCACATGGCAGTACCACGACCATCTCCTGCCGTACATAACCGGGACGATTGCGGTGAGCGAGTAGAACTGATCTTGAAAATGTGTACGTTATGTCAATAACTTATGGTCAAAAGACAGTGGCATGGCGTAGGGTATAATTCCCCGTATGCGTATCGAGCTTGGTCAAGTGGTGCCGCTCACCGATGTGTTTTCTGACAGCGTGTTATCTGAAATCGGAAAGCTCCAGCGCGTTTTGGAGTGGCGCTTTGCAGCAGACGAGGTGCTCTATGACAGCGGCGATAGGGTCACGCACCTGTGGTTTCTCAGAAAGGGGATTGTAGCCATCTCCACCACGAGTGAGCAGGGAAAACGGTTCACGTTGCGGTTTCTCGAAGGGCCGACAGTTCTGGGAGAAGACATTTTTACTCCTGAAGATCAGGGTTCACTGGCCCACCATTCACATACGGCGACAGCCTTAATGCCATGCGAGACGACGCTTATTCATCGAGGTCATATGTGTGAGCTTGTTCGGAAATATCCAGAGGTAATAGTGGAAATATTCAGCGTTCTCACGCGAAGGTGGGTAGCCATGTATAGAAAAACAGCGTGGTTAGCATCACTACCTGCGGGACCACGAGCCATGGCCCTTCTGCCAGAGATTTCCTTCTGGTTTGGGGTTGCACAACACAGACTTACCAACGACCGCATCGCAGCACATGCCGGTTGTACTCGGGAGACCATTTCAAAAGCCATTTCGTCGCTAAGGAAGGCAGGCGTTGTCGGTGTAGACGAGTGTGAGAATATTACCGTGCTTGACAGTGGAAAGCTGCAAGAATGGGTCCAGAAGAGACAAAAGGAAGGAATTGTTGCTATCATGCACAAGGCGCTTCCCCCTATGGCGCTTGTGTAATATAGAAAAGTATGAAAAGCTCAGGAAAAAGGAAGGCGCATCATGCGGTCGGTTGCGGAATTGTTGACTCCAACAATAGAGCGTAAGATTTTTGATGCATCCAGGATCTCACAGTTGTCGCATGTTAAGTGAGATTGATCGCCCCTTATCCCTTCGGGAGGAGCTTGAGGGGGTCTACGGTTTTCCCACGATCCGAAATCTCCAGATGGAGATGGGGGCCGGTGGAAAATCCGGTAGAGCCGATGCGTCCAATAATCGTGTCCTTGGCAACCGTGTCTCCCGGTTTTACTTCGATTTTACTGAGATGGCCGTACTCAGAGATGAGTCCGTCACCATGGTCGATCTCGACCGCGTGCCCTTTACCAAAGAATTCGTACGCGGTACGCGCGACGACACCATCCCCAATAGATTTGAGGGGTGTTCCGTACGGAGCCGCAAGATCGATTCCTGAGTGCCAGCGAGAGTACCGCGTAGTGAGCGAGCCAACAACCGGCAGCTGCATCTCTACAGGAAGCGCCTGTTCGATAATGGCAGCTTCTGTAGTAACCTGGCTTTTCGGCTCGATAACCGAAACGTCAGAATAGACGGTATCAATCAAAGCCGTGCTTACCGGCAGCAGAATGGTCAATATCAGGAATACTGCGATAGAGCGCAGCACAAGCCGCCCGTCTTTGAGCGTGGAGACTGCGTAG
The DNA here is from genome assembly GCA_964372495.1 of uncultured Gammaproteobacteria bacterium. Lineage (GTDB taxonomy): Bacteria > Patescibacteriota > Microgenomatia > JAUYPR01 > JAUYPR01 > CAYJQU01. The sequence continues at coordinate 162,809 of CAYJQU010000002.1, read as the reverse complement.
TGAGCGCCTCTCACGGTAGTGCGGGAGAACTGTTTGCGGACCTTTCTGAGAATACGAGTCTCAAGGCGTGCCCGAAACCCTCGACGCTGTATAGCGCCTAGGCAGTTACGGAAGATATGAAGTTTCATATTCCTGGATTTCTCCAGGAAGAGTGGGTAGTATAGCAGAAAGTGCGCTACAAGTCAATAATTATAGGTTTAAAACGGTGTTGAACTCTAGGCTATTGTGGATAACCTGGGGATTTCTGCTCAGCGAGGCAAGCTCGTCCATCTCATTGCACAGCAAGCAGATGAGAAGGTATAGTGAGAACATGCGTGCGTTCCTCGTTGGGTGCTGTGCACTTGCGCTCTCTGGGTGCACCCTTGATCCGTTTATGCAACAGGCGGGCCTAAAGGTCACCGCAAGTCCAGAAGCCACCGTATTCTTGGATGGCGCTCACATCGGCAAGACCCCTTTGGAGCAACAGGAGCTGCGACCAGGTGAGTATACGGTGCGCGTGAGCACCGACACCCAGTCGGTGGTGCGTAAGGTAAGACTGGTAGGTGGTACCTGGACGCATGTGAATGTGGAATTTGGTCCAGATCAAGAACAAATCGCAGGCGAGACAGTGAGCCTTGATAAGGGACAAGGTCTTATTGTTACCTCACTGCCTGACGGTGCCACCGTGCTTATAGATACTGTGGTAAAGGGCGTAACGCCGTTGGCACTACGCTCCATCGATCCCGGAGTGCACACCATAAACCTTGAGAAAGAAGGGTACCACCCACGCGGTCTTGCCAATATAAAGATAGCAAAGGACAAGCTCGTGACCGTGCACGCGCAGCTTGCAAGGGTCGTAGACGCGCCCACACCACAAGTAGCCACCCCAGCTGCCACGCCCGCTTCCGGACGTAATAAGGAGGCGCGTATTGTGATTAAGGAAACAGGCACTGGGTGGCTGCGGGTACGGGAGAGCCCTTCGCTATCCGGGAGAGAGATAGAAAAAGTGAATGTTGGCGAGGAGTTTACCGTAAAGGAGGAGCAGTCAGGATGGGTAAAAATCAAACTCCCCAGTAGTGGAGACGGGTGGGTTTCCGCACAGTTTGTCGAAAAACAGTAATTTATCCTACCCAGACCAGGTTGGTAAACAGATTAATAAAGTGGAGCTGCAGTAGAAATAGTGCACCCAAAACTATACCGAGCAGCGCGCGGTGGGAAAGATAGGAGCCCAGAATGGCAAATACCGGAAAAGCCGGCAGTGCATACCGATTCATTCCGACATACGTTCCTGAGGAAAGGGGAATGGCGAGAATTCCAAGAGCGTACACAGCATAGGCAATCCCCAGCTTGCGATACACCAGAGGCGTCAGCGCCAAAAAGAGCACCGCTACACACCAGTCAACCGCCATCGGTATCGCAAAAGGATTCTCTAGTCCGTGGGTAAGGTACCGCGTGTCGAGGAGTGGAGTGAGCGGGAAGACAAGGGTAGAAAGAGTTGCGGCTTTGCCCCATGCTGCCTGTTTGGTGAGGAATGCGAAGGCGTCGCCAAATGAGATCTGTAAATACAACATATACAAGAGCAATCCTAGGAGCGTTATCGCTGCATATACTATGCGCATGCGGCCTGGCTTACCAAGCAGGAACATCGGCGCGATCGTAATACCAACCACCCGAGTCGCCGAGGCAAAAGCCGCCGCGATAGAAGCACTCCCAGCCCTCCCTTTCTCAAGCAACAAAAAACTTATCAGTACCAGGGCTAAAAAGAGGTTTTCGCTATACCCTGCGTGGAGGAAGAGGGCTCCGGGGTACACCGTGAACAGCAGGAGGGCCCTCTTGGCCCCAGCCTGCCCGGTAAGCTTCTGGGCAAGAACATACAAAAGTAGCCAGACCACGGCGCCTAGTGTAAAGGTTACCGCGAAGCTTGCTGTATAGACGTGGATGCCAAGAAGCGTAGTAAGCTTCACCAGGAGTGGCCACGCGGGGAAGAGTACTAGTTGGGGATGACTTTGGTACCCCTGTCGCACTATCTCGGCCACATGGCCGCTGTCCCAATACGCCGCCCATGATAGAAAGACGCGTTCGTAGACGGTATCTGTGTGTTTGGTGAGGAGCATATACGGCTGGATGATTACCTGATAGAGGAAAATGCTTGCGCGCCAACCAAGGTATACAGCAAGCGGAAACGCGTATGCTTGCAGGCTACGCGCCCAGGACATAGATGATGCCGATGAGCGATACCACGAGTACCACTGCAGTGGTAAGCAGCGGCAAATCCGATAAGAGGACGCGATCCGGGCTCTCACCCTGCTTCTTTTCGTAAATGATGTAGAGGTATCGCATAATACCGTAAATAACAATCGGCACAGTCAGCATCATCCATTTGGCATAATCAAGTGGCTGCGGGAAATATTCACCAAATGTTCTCAACACCAGAGGCCGGGTCTGGATGGGGGGGAGCTGAAATGCAAAAATCGCGTACGTCATCCATGCGGCGGTTGCAAACATCGTCGTAAGGCTGTCCAGTAGAACTGGCGGGTAGTGCGAGAGAATCTCTCGGTGTGCAGGCGCGTGGGCTCCCAGGAGGGTTAGCTCAGAACGGCGTTTGCCGATAGCGATAAAGAGTGCTGCGGATAACACTGAGAAGAAAAAGAGCACCGAGAGTCTTGCTTCAGGAAGCACCCAGACGCCTGCGTATACCCGAAGGATAAACCCAAGCGCAATGGCCATGACGTCAAGCAGTATTACTTGCTTGAGCACGGTGGTGTAGGCAAGCTGTAACAAAAGGTATAACACTACTGCAAAGAAGAAGTGAGCGGAAAGAGTGAAACTCATCGGGAGCGCGGTCATGATCGCGATGAATGCGAGGGCAAGCGCCAGGTGCGGGGAAACGATGCCTTTGGCAATCGGCCGAAGCCGTTTAAACGGATGCTGGCGGTCCCGTTCGCGGTCCATGACGTCGTTGATAAGGTACATTGCGGAGGCTACCGCGCTGAAGATGAAAAATGCTGCGGTTACTTTTAGAAAAAGGGGCGGGTTAAACAGTTGCCCGGTAAGTATAATACCAATATAAACCGCCAGGTTTTTTATCCATTGTCGGGGTCGAACGCTTTTGAGGAGTCCAATGCAGAACGCAACCACAGGAGTCCGCCTCCTACCACTGCTGCTACCAGCATTACCGCAAACACCTTCCCTTGGCTTGACAGGCTCAATGCAGCAAGTCCCAAGATAGCACAGAAGGTGAAGTAAAACAAGGCAATACGCTGGTGCGACCACCCAAGATCCAACAGACGGTGGTGCAGGTGCTCTCGATCTCCCAGGAAAGGATTTTTACCTGCAATAATACGCCGGGCAATAGTGAAGACTGCATCGACACTCGGGACGCCGAGCACCAGTAACGCCGTGGCGACTTTACTGCTCCCGTAAATCGAAAGCACCGCCAACATAAAGCCGGTGATGGTGGCTCCATACCCGGGAAACATCTTTGCTGGGTGCCAGTTAAATGCCAGGAAGCCAAGCGTCGCGCCAGCCAGACTAAAGGCAAGTACCGCGGTCGCGGCCTGCGCCGGCTCGTTTGCGACAGTGCGCAATGCCAACATCCCGATTGTAAGGGCGGCCACGATCACGACCATTGGCATTTGTCCGTCCACGCCTTTACTCCAGTTCACCATGTTCATGACCCACGGGATCCATAGGAGGGTAAAAAGGTTAGAAAGCGGAAGCGCCACGACCAGCTCACCAATGCGGATCGGCACCGCGGTGAGATTGAGGATGCCACCAAACGGATTGGTTATAAAGGTAATCCCGATCCCAGAAGCGATAACGATCAGTGCGGCACCGATGTTGGTGGCAAAGCGGATGTACGGACTGAGATCGTATTTGTCGTCCAGTGTCCCGACAACGACTATGCCCAGTCCAGCAACCAGGATTGCGATAAGTTGAGGGGTAAGGGGTAGCAGCAGAAGCGTTGGAATCAGGACGCCTAGATAAATCGGTATACCCCCAGCGCGAGGGGTCGGTCGGCTGTGTACGATAGCGGGGTGCATGTGCTTTTGCGGGTCGTCGATGAATCCAAAGCGCCGGGCCAGATGGAGGATCACCGGCGTGGTGACAAGGCTTGCAAGCGTTGCAAAAAGAAAAGCCAGAAGAGTCATGGGAGCCAGAGACGAGTAATTTGGACGACGGTGATGCTAGTAAGCACAGCCAGCACCACGGTAGCTATCGTGAGGCTGTACGTGATAAGCGGACTCGTGCGCAGAAAGCGAGCCAGGATCATATTGCCAAAACCCACGGCGGCAACTGCTGCAATAAGATAGAAAAGAGCTCGACGGGGAGCAAGCCTGCCCTCACCCCACGGCAGGGAGTACCAAAATGGCACCATATCAGGCACGTACCGATAACTTAAAGCTACCCAGGAGGCAGAAAGCAGTAAAAAGGTAGCGGCAAGCACTACACTTACTGCCATTGGCTTATCATTCCGGAACCAGAGAAACGCAGTGAAGAATGCGCCTACCCGTCTACCCATACCAAGAGCAATTGTATCATGTAAGCCATCGGCGCACCGTTGCGCGCCAATGGTGCAGACGAGCTTTCACGGAAAGCAGAAGCAAAAACACAAGGGCGGTCACAAGAGATAGGGAGTCGAAACTCGCACGCAACAGGGTTTCGGTAAATCGTGACTCTACATATACACGGCCGGCAGGCACTCGGAACCGCAGTTTCCCGCCTGCCTCCTTGGACTGGTACTCAATCGGCACCTGCCTGCCGTTTACCAAGACCTGCCAGCCGGGGTAGTAGGCAGTGTGCTCGGTGACCGTGGTTGGGTTCTCGGTGTCGAAGCGATACTGGTGTACGTGGGTTTTCCACTGTGTGATGTGTGGGAGCGTGGAGAGTCCTTCGACCACTACTTGCATGGCGGGCACGCTGGTCGGTTTTGGCGAGAGCCATCGGGGCATTTGTTCGTCTGCCCACGTGGTCGAACCAGCAATCCACTGGGTAGTAGGAACAATGATGCTCACCCGCTCGTTGATTTTCATGTAACTCCAGTTTGCGGCAAGAAGTGTTACGAACAGGGCAAGGAGGAATGTAGCGGGCAAGAGGTGGCGGTGCAGCAGAGACGGTAGGGTAAGCCGTTGAATGTGGCTTCCCAAGAATCCACCGCATACCGCGATGGTCAGCGTGGTCCACATGAGAAATCTCCAGGGGAATTGCACAAAAGGTAACAGAGGTATTGTATCCCACAAGGGCTTTGTCACCGGCAACATAAAGAGGATGCCGATGAAGGTTGAAACAAGGAAAAAGAGAGTAAGTCGCTTATGCGGCCAGTCTCTTTTTAGGAGTCTGGCGAGAGCAATTGTGCTGAATATGAGTATTACGAGGTGAATAAGGCCCACCTGAAAGGACATGCCATCTTGTGTACCAACCCCCGATCCTCCAAATCCCCATGACGGCAGCACTAACTGCCACCAGTAGACGAAGTGGCCCGGGTAGTCGCGGCCGATTGTTTGATCAAGAAGCGTGTATTGCTTCTCAAAGAGTGCGGGCACAAAAAAGTAGGATGAGAGCAAAAGTCCCCCTGCGATCATGCCTGCAAACGGGAGAGCCAGCATCGGCTTACGTTCATGCCAAAGCAGAAATGCAAAGTATCCTGCAAGGAGGATGCTCATGATAAACGCAGAGATGTTATGAGACAGCATGAGTGCTGCATAAGCAAAGGCCCCTACGATGATGGGGACCAGACGGTGCCGAGAGTGCGCAATCCATGTAGCCATCCAGAAGACAAGGGGCGAAAATACAAACGCGACATGTTCAGCAAGGGAACCGCGCACATAGAGGTTGGAAAACCGATATGGTGCATAGAGATACAAAAGGGCGGCGGCCATGGCCCCCCAGCTGCCCCACAGCGTGCGCTGCCAGAAAAACATGACTATGCCGGATGCTATAAAACTTGTACTAAACAGGGCCTTAACCGCATCGGTAGCTGGAAGGCCGGCAAGGCGAAACACTTCCGCAAGGGAATACGAAAGCGGGTAGTTGAAATTGAAGAACGGGTAACCGTAGCCATACATAAGCCTCGGTGACCAGCGGACCGGGAAGTGGCCGTCCGAGAACGCGCGGTGGAATTCCTCAAGCCGAATGATATGTCCCTCGCCGTCGTGATTCGTAAAGTACCCTGGGCCAAATAGCTCCCACACCCCAGGGAGGCTGAGAATAACCAGAGTGCCTATGGCAAGCATGGTGGCAATAACCCTCATCGTCGCTCCCAGATTGGAATACCCGCAACCTCGTGGCGCTGTTGGTAGCGATTAGCCATCCATACCTGTAGCTCTGTAAACGAGCGAAAGTCAGATATACCAGCAATGTAACGAGGCGGGTGGGAGGCAAGTTCAGAAAGCACCTGCTGCTTTCCTGGTCGAATCTCCAGTACATGGAACGAGACAACGTAGCGTGACGGGTTGCGTATCGGGGCCAGCGCGTACACCCAGGGGGCGTCTCCCCAAATGTACACATACTCCTGAGGTTGGACGTGCTGGGTAATCCAGGTCGCAAGCGCCACATTTCGCACAGCGGTGCGGTCAAAGGTGTCCATATACGTGACCGCAGCCCTTTTGCCAGAGGCAAAGTCAAAGAAGTTTTGGTAGTACGCAAGCGAATGATAGAGACCGGCCGTGGGATGTAAAACCGGAAATACGGCCGCCCCTTGGGTGAGCATAAAGAGCAAACCGCCAGAAAGGAGCAGTCCTACTGCGAGCTTCTTCTGTATAAGTAAAACAGGGATGAGGCTGACGGCAAGTGCGGTTGCAGGTAAGGCCTCGATGATGTAATGGGCATAGGGGCGTCCCGAGAAGAGTGCAGCTGTCCACGAAGACAGAAGCCATAAGACAAGCAGTATAATGCCGGGCTGTTGCGGTATGCGGAACAGGCCGCGACTGTTGGCGATCCATAAGGCGAGAGCAGCAAGCGTAGGTACACCGAGCTTGACGAATAAGTCAAAAGCTGTTTGCGAAGCCTGGGGAGTCCATTGTAAATAGCCTGTATAAAAGAGAATAGAGGCGAAAAAGAAATCGGCGAAGGTGCCCTGCAGGGCGAAATAGACAGCGAGCGCGAGGGGCAATAGAAGAAATCCTGTAACAAATCCCACTTTTTGTCTTATGGTGGATTGATATATACAGAATACGAATAAAAAAAGAGCTGCAAATTCAACTCCAGCTATTGGTTTGAGTAAAAATGCGAGAGACAGTAAAAATCCTGCCCACAAAAGCATTTTAGGCCGATATAGTGCAATGAAGAAAGCTGCTGTTGTGAATGGGAGCATAAATGTTTCGGTGAGAGCAAGGTTTCCTTCAAAGGTAGGAACGCTAGCCGATAGTCCGAGAAGTAATGCAGCGATAAGAGCTGCCCGCTTGCTGAACATGCGCCCAATGGTATAGACGAACGTTTGTGCCACAAGCACGCTACCCAGCGCGGCCGCTTTGACTGAAAAAAGCGAGGTGCCAAAAAGTGCAAACGGTATTGCATAGATAAGGTAAATAAGCGGCGGTTTGTTATCGAAGGTTTCTGCGTAAATCTTGGCACCCCGGTTCATTTGGGCTGCAACCGCTGCAAAGATGCCCTCATCCCCGTACCAGTATGGCTCAGACAGCGTGGGAACTCGAAGCAAGGCAGTGAAAGCAAGTACTAGCAATAGTGTGGCAGGCCACCGCATGTGATAATCCTACTGTAGGTGCGTGTGCTAAATCAATCTTTTGCTTATTTGGGTATTGACAAGCGTGTCACGTGCTTGTTTTACTAGAAGGAGCAGTGGCGCTGCTAATTTAAACAATTTAATGGGCTGTAGCCTGAATCGCCACTTGTATCGAGCCGCATGCGGGGTAAGTGCCTTCGCACTCTTAGTGTCCGTTGTTGTACAACCCACGTTCGCTTCCTCGAAAAAATCCTATTACGACTGGGGGCCCTACTATCGCCAGCAGCAGGTGCTTGGGTTTACCTTTTCATCGGTAGAAAAGCTTCCTGCGCCTACCGTCCCACAGGACGCGTCGCCGTCGGCTGCCACTGGTGTGCTTCCAGGAAATCCATTTCATGGGCTTGAATTGCTAACAGAAAACATCCAACTGACCTTTACGTTTGATCCTGTCGCGAGGGAAGAATTGCGGCTAGATATTGCGTCCGAGCGGTTAAGCGAGGCCAAGACCCTCCTTGACCAAGGGCAAACTGACCTGGCTGCTGATGCTGCTGCTCTCTATAAGGACACCATGAAAACAGTGGCTCAGAATATGGAGACGCTTGTTGAGCAACAGGCAACTCGCGCGACTGAGCTTGTCACGCGCGTAGAAAAGACCGCTGTTGATCACGGCGTGGTAGCGCAGAGCCTGGCGCTTTCTTCGCCGCCTGCTGTTGCAAGCATTTGGAGCGATGTTGACAGTGCCACCGAGGTTGCGCTGGACGCTGCGGCTGCTGCTTCGGGAAAGCCGGCGATCCCGCAAGATCTGTCTACGAGTATCCAGGAGCTTAAGAAGCAGGGACTCCTGACGCCAGAGGAGAGTGATAAGCTGTATTCCCTAGACAGCCGTGCAGAGGTGCGCGAGGAACTTGACAAGTTAGTAACCGCTGGGCAGTTCCCAGTAGCTGAGGTTGCCAAGCTTGATCAGGCGATTGCAGAACGGTACCCAGAGAGCTATCAGCAAACCATCGACGTGCTCCAGTTTGCCGAACTGCGCACCTATCAAACGCTCCCACCGCTTACCGATGAAGTAAAGAAGGATATCGCCGTTTGGCAAGCTAAGCCAGGGGACACACCACCTCCTGGCGAGATCCGGCCGTATCTGTATCATGTACGTGCTGAAGAGCTTGCCAAAGAGGTAGACCTAAAAGCCTTTGCTTCCGAGCAGCAGGCCGAGATAGCAAAGTTCTACCCAGAAGCAGCCAGAGAGAATCCAACATTTGCTACTCCTGCGGCAGCACCAAGCTCGTCGCCGACTCCGAGTCCATCTCCTCTTCCAGAAGCAGCTCCTGGAGCTGGACCAGGGGCGTCGCCGTCTGGCACGCAGGAACCTACTGCCACACCCCAGCCAGCTCCCACGCCGACACCCGCGCCTCCAAGCGCCGAGCCGTATTTGACGCAGTATAGCGGTGCTCTACCGGGAGACACCTTTTACTTCTTCAAGCAATTCGGTGAGCAGTTGAGTCTGGCGACAACGTTTGATCCAGCAAGACGGGTCGAACTGCAGATGCGCCATGCAGATGAGCGGCTCAGGGAGGCAAGCGCGCTCTCGCGAGATGAAAACCGGGTAGCGGCTTATGAAGCCACCCTCTCTCGGTACAAGGATGTAGTAGAGGATGTTTCGGAGGCGGTCAAGACGTATGCGGGTGCCGAAGAGCAGAAGCACGACCTGGCCGAGAAACTTGAGCATGAGGTAGCACGCCACAATGTCGTGTTTGAGAAAGGATTGCTCCCCCCGACGACAGAAAACGCAGCGGTATATACCGCAGTTATTCATGCTACTGAGGATGCTTTGGATAAATGTGCTGATGCGCTGGAGCGCCCGGCATTGCCGCCCGCGCTGAGTGATCGGTTGCAAGATATGAAAGCGCAGGGGCTGATTCTAGATGAAGAGGTGCGACAATTAACCCAAGCTGATTCACGAGAGGCGGTGCGGGAGAAGGTTCGAAAGCTTGTCGAAATCGGCACGTTCCCGTCTGCAGATGCCAAGAAGCTCGATGAAGCGCAAGGCGTTATCATCCCATCCGATTACAATCAACTAGTGGAAGTGCGGAAAGTTGAGGAACTACAGCGGCTCCGCACCGTGCAAACACAGTTTGCCCAAACTGCCACGCTGCGTCAGACTGGCGCGGTGTATGACAACCAGCTCCGAACGCTGGTAAATACCATTGATCCCAGTATTATCCGGCCAGAAGATCTGGCTGGTCGGGAGAAACTGGTCCGGGCGTATGAAGCTATCGCGGCAACCGCCTCGGCCCGGCCCATAAACGGGGGGCAGTTTGGACCCGAAGCAACTCCTGGTGCTGTCCCTGTGCGGATTGTTGACGATCCTCGGCTTCGGTCCACAGATGCTGTGTTGACTACCTGTCCTGAAGGGGCAGTGTTTAGGTCGGTTGAAGGCTGCGTGTGGGCTGATACCGGGCGTAGCATCAACGATTATGATCAGTATAAGTGCGGGCGGCCAGGACAATACTGGTCCTTTGTGGCCCGCCGTTGCGCCGACGCGGGTCCGGGGGTGAATCCTGATGACAGTAGGCCCGTATGTCCCGTAGGATACACGTGGACCTGGCAGTTACAGGGTTGCACAACCGGTACACCCGGTGGGATACCGGTACTTCCCACCCCGAGGCCGGAAGCTTCCCCTTCGGGAGAGTTGAGTGATGCGGAGAAGGCTGAGCGCAGCAAATCATGTCCTACCGGCTCTAGCTACAAGGTTCCTGATGGGTGTGTATGGGATGATTCTGGGGAGTCGGTCTATAATAGTTCCACGTATCGCTGCTCTCGCGGACAGTACTACAGTTTTAGTCCCGATAATCCCGGCTGCAGACCGATACCAAAAGCAGGTGAGGCATTTCCCTCAGACGCTGCCCCCGATTGTAAAGAAGAGAATGCAATGTGGAGTTGGGTAGATGGGAAGTGTATCGGGATTCCCGAGTCCGTAACTACATTCCCCGCCGGGAAAGAGCTTATACTACCGGTGCCGGCTGTGATGCCACCGGACAGTCCGTTCTATTTCATAAAGCAAGTTGGCGAGGCGGTGCAGAGTGCAACTGCATTTAGTGCTGAGGCCCGCCAGCGAGTGCGGCTTGCCCATGCACGCGAGCGGTTTGCGGAGGCCAATTATTACCTTGAACAGAAGAAGGACGAAGAGAAGTTTAAAGATACCCTGGCCGACTACACAGGGGAAATGCAACGCCTATACAATGACGTAGCACGCGGGGGCTTATCCGGACCTGCGGCAAAAGCAGTAGGTGAGGAGCTGGAACAGGCGGCGGTGGAGCAAAACCTGTTCCTGCAAAAGGCGGCGCTGATTGCATCGGCGGAGGTTGCAGCACCTATTTCAGCGGCGGTGTCGGTGGCAATCCAAGGCGTCGATCGCGCCGCAGATCTACAAGCCGAGCCGTCTATCCCTGCCGAACTGAAAGCCAAGATAGAAAGCCTTCCTGAAGGCATGCTCACAGCCGATGAGGAGCAAAAGATTCTGGCGGCGGACAGTCGGGTGAAGGCGCGGCTTGAGCTTGGGGCATTGCTTACCAGAGGTGCGCTGGCTCCCTCTGATACAGCGTATCTTGATGCGGCAACGACTAAAGTTGATGCTGCGGCATTGGTAAAGTTAACTGAGTTGCAGCGGCTTGACCAGATAGTCGAGTTGACGGATCAGAAGCAGCAGATTGATGAGACCGTGCAGAAAACCGAGGGGATTGCCAAGAAACTCGATGAGTTCCAAAAGACGTTTACGCCTGGAGAAGAAGTGCCTGTTGACATTCGTCCGTATGTACGGCTGACTCGGATTGAGGAGGTAGCGCAGACGGTCCGTCCTGACATCGTGCGACTGGAAGACTTTGGGAACCGCAAGGACGTGCAACTGGCGGTTGCAACACTGAGAGAGGAATTTAAGCCGACTCGGGAAGCGCTCTCTCGGCTGGAGGGGTTCCGCCGCGTGAACCCCGGGAAGTCCTTGCCGTTTGACCTTGCACGCATTGAATCGCTCTCGGTGGGCTTGGGTGTACGAGATGCAGCAGGCCCTTGTTACCTACCCTCGCCTCCGTTTGCGCCGAACACGCCCTGCCCGGCTCCCGGGGCGGCAATTCCAATTGCTTCGTACGGGACAACCATTGTAGGTGATGCGCTATTCCCTGGAGGGTTTGGTCGAGGGGGCCCTGGGACTGGTGACCCTGCACCTTCGCTTGATAAAGATGGAAAACCATTACTCTACGGGAAAGGCCCGGAGTCGACGGGCACCGGAGTGTGCCCGGATGGCTTTCACTGGATGTATGACAGCGGTGGCTGGTGTATGAGCAACTCAGGGACTTATGGCTCGTCGGGCCCTGGACAGTACGGGGTGAGCTATGGATCTACGGCGGGCACTCCGGGGTACACTCCATATAGTCCCTATTACTCAGCTCCAGGGGTGCCTCCGGGCACTTACGGCTATCAAGGGCCAGGAACCTTCACTACCTATGGGCAGTACACGCCGCCTACGTATTATGGTATTGCACCAACTACCTTTTCTACTATACCGCCTCCGGGCACTGTTCCTGGAACCGGACCTACTCCTACCGCGCCAGGGGAGTGCCCGACCGGGTTCCACTGGATGCCACCGGCTCCGGGGCAGCCGGGGTGGTGCATGGCCAATGGAGGGACTTTCACGCCGGGAGGGACTGGGCCGGGCGGCGGGCAAATAGTACCACCAGCGTCCTGTGGACCGGGCTACTATTGGTCTAGCTTCGAGAATCGTTGTGTGAGCGGCGGCTTTACACCAGGTGACTTCAGTCCAAATGACGGCTGCCCATATGGGTATGACCGCGATGGTACCGGAAGGTGCATTCCAAATTCCTATCCTGGCCCCGGTGGACCGGCAGGTGGCGGTGGAACAACCTGTCCTACGGGGTGGTACTGGTTAGCTTCCGAAAATCGATGCGCCCTCTCACCTGGTACTCCCACGCCCACCGGAGCTGCGTGCACAGCACCAGCATATGGTTGTGGGTATAACTACTATTGGGACAGTTCCCAATGCTCCTGTCGACCGTCAGGTACTACCCCGCCTGGTCAATACTGCAGCTATCCTTCTGGAGGCTGTGCCTACAACAGTTCCTATGATTGGAGCACATGTTCCTGCCGAACGTATACTTCACCTGGTGGCACGACTGGTTGCCAACCACCTTCTAGCGGTTGTGGAACTAGTGCCTATTGGGATTACGGGAGCTGTTCCTGCAGAGGCGGTGCGCCGACTCCAGGAAATCAGTGCGCCGGTATCAGTTGTTACGGCAGCACGTATCTTGACTACTCCACGTGCACCTGCAAAGCATACGGCACTGTACCACCGCCTCCACCGGGTGGTTGCACCTATCCGTCTGGCGGTTGTTCGGGGAGTGGTGCGTGGTTTGACTGGGGCTCGTGCAGTTGTAGGACGAGCACCTCGCCGCCACCAGGGACTGGCTGCTATCCTCCATCGGGCGGATGTGGGTCGGGCTATTTTGATTATGGATCCTGCTCTTGCAGGGCCGCCTCTCCACAAGGGTGCTACAATGTGTCAGCGTCGAGTTGTGGGTCAGGATTCTATTGGGACTCGGCATCATGCACCTGCCGCCAGAGCGGTACCACACCCCCACCATCCACGACCCCACCACCTCCGGCTTCCGGAGGTGGCTCCTGCCCAGCTGGGTACCATTGGATGAGCGACAGCGGTGGGTGGTGCATGTCAGATGGGGGAGGCGGTACGCCTCCACCTCCACCTCCAAGCACGACCCCGCCTCCTCCGCCATCCTCATACACCCCACCGAGTTCGTACGCCCCGCCCCCGCCACCAAGCTCATATTCACCTCCAAGCTCATATTCACCGCCGGCTACATATGAGCCTCCTCCACCGCCGAGTTCCTATTCCCCACCGAGTTCGTATGCACCCCCGCCCGTGCCATAAGAGGTAACTCTACGGTGACATGGTTAAGCTCGTATTCCTGATTCTTGCTGTTGCGATTGCTAGCGTGCTATTCCTCTTCAGGACCCCTGCTCCCTCCGTTTCTCCCACCCCGTTTCCTCTGGAACCGCATATCCAAAACCTCATCACCGGCTGTAGTCAGAAGAATTTCAAGTGTTACGAGATTGTGATCAAGCGCACGTTTGCTGAATTTGGAGCACAGGCTGCCTATACGGTGTTGGCCAAAGCTGCCAAAGAAAGTAGCGACGTTGAGTATCATTGCCACACGCTCATGCATTACCTTGGCGAGGATGCCGTCGCTTCGGCAAGCGGTAGTATTCCAAAGACCCTTGCGCAGGGAGGTATGGCGTGCCAATCAGGCTATGGTCATGGGGCGCTTGAAGAGTTTTTTGGCGGTACACCTGAAAATGAGTTGCCACAAAAACTTCCCACCGTGTGTCGGGGCGAAACCCACTGCTCGCATATGCTCGGGCATGGACTGGGGTTCCTCTACGATAACGACGTCTACAGAGCAGTTACTCGTTGTGAGTATCTCAGTGGAGACGGGGAGCAAGAAGCCTGCTTCGCGGGCGTATTTATGGAGAATTTTGGCTCAGATGGCAGGATTCATAAGCCCCGGTTTTTCTCAAAAGATAATCCGGCTGCCATGTGCGAAACGCTCGATGCTCGCTATCGCTCTTCCTGCCTTTCGGGTCTTGACAGATCCAGAGAAGCGTTATAACATCGTTGTAACTTTCCTAGAAAGGAGGAACACTATGGAACAAACGGTTCTCAAAGTAGGAAACTCGTATGCAGTTACCCTACCAAAGTCTTTTGTGAAGGAGGCTGGTATAAAGCCGGGTCAGAAGGTTTTTGTTGACGCTGATCCTAGCCTTCAGGTGGTTCAAATTCGTACTACACAGAGTCAGTTCCCAGGTCTTACTACTGAGTTCAAAGAGTGGCTGGATGAAGTGAGTAAGAAGCATACTGGCTTGATACGGGAGCTTGCCCGGCGGTGAGATTTATTACTCTTGAGGAAGTGCTGGCGGTCCACGATCGGATGATTGAGATAGGTGGTGGTAGGGAAGGGATGCATGATTTTACCCTACTCCACTCTGCGGTGGAGCGCCCAAAAGCGCAATTTGGCGGGCAGCATCTTTATGCCACGATCTGGCTTGCCGCAGCCGTCCTCATGCAATCGTTGGTCAAGAATCATCTATTCGAAGACGGCAATAAGCGGACTGCCTACTTTTCCACCATGCGCTTCTTGCATAAGAATGGTTATATACTTTCTCCATCAAAACAGGCAGCGCTCACGTTCATGGTAGCGGTAGTCGTGGAACGAAAGAGCGTTGAGGAAATAGCCGCGTGGCTTAAAAAACACACAAAGTCTGCAAGATAAATTCTTTCCTCCGCACCCGTTTTTATCCAGATTCACCAATGCCCCCACGAAGATTTTCTGGTTGGCCTGCCTTACTCTGATCTCTATAAATGGCAATGTTTTTTAAGCCCATTCTGTATGCGAGTAATAAAATTTGCTCAACGTCTTCTATGGTCGCACTGTGGGGTAAGTTGACTGTTTTCGCGGCTGCTTCGTCAACCACACCATATATTCCTGCCAGTTCACCCACCATTGCGAGGTGGCCAAAGACTGATACCTCGGTTGCTGTTTTCAATACCTCCCGAATGTGCGGGGGCAACGATGGGCTAAGTTGGAATGTGCCAAGTGCATGCGCCCCCTTTATGGCCTCAGCTGCACCGGACTGGGCTTTCTCTTGCAGGAACCGGACTATCGATTGGTTAATCTCTCCTTCAGCCATGTAGATATTAAAGATTGGTTCAATGGAAGATGTCGAGTTTAATAATAACGAACTCCTTCCTGCTGGCGGAAGCGCAGTAGTAAGTAGATTTCGTAGTAACCCGGTATCTCGGATCCTCTCGGAAAGTTGGTGCCAATCCATCGCCGTAACTGTGTTTGTCGGTCTACCGCAGTATTTCTGCTCAAGAAGTCGCGTCGTGTAGTAGCGGTTACGAGCTCTATCAAGCATTGCAAGGCAGGGTCCACGCTGTTCCGCAAGTTCTACGGAGGCCAGCTTGGAATGATATGTAACGAATGAAAGTACATCTCGAGCGAGAGTTCTTCCTTCATGAGAGTCATATGGTATACCGAGGATAATGAGTAGGTCTGCCAATCCGCAGACACCGATGCCAATTTTCCGCTTTAGCATTGCAATGTGCGAACTTCTATTCGTAGGATAGCGTGGGATACTATACTCGATAGCATTATCCAAAACTCTGGTAGTTAATATGACCACTCGGGCGATCGTTTCGTAGTCAATGGTGCCGCTTCGCACAAATCGCGCCAGATTAAGATAAGCAAATTGACAGGTTTCTCCCTCTACTAGGCCCATCTCACCGCAGGGAGGAGTGCTGATATATGGCTCAGTATCGCTCAAAGGATTATCGCGGTTCATTCGTTGTAGAAATAGAATCCCAGGGTCCCCTGTTTTCCACGCATTTCCAGCTATCTTATGAAGGATCGCACGTGCTTCCACTTTACTTCCATCAACTAGCGTAAAGGGGGAACCGGCGAAAACTGCCCCCATAAACTCATCTGATAAATCAACAGAAATGTTAAAATGCCTGAGGACTCCGTCTTCGGATTTTGCATCAATAAACTCTCCAACGCGTGGATGAGAGACGTGGAGACTACCCATGTTTCCGATATATCTTTCATAAAGGCCGGTTTGCGTTTCTTGTTCGGAGAGCTCGTCAATCCACCTCAAGAGGGCGACGGGATCAGGATAAGGCGTAAAGTCGAACCCAGATCCCATATTTTGTCGGTAATAAGACGTGATGCGTGTAGCGGCTGAGTCTTTAGCTGACAGATCCACCGGAATGATTACACATGATGAGAGAGCTGCAGACTTAATTCTTCCAGCATTTGTGAGCGTTGGCGTTCCTGGTGTTACATATCGTTCGACCATATACCTGGCAAACTCCTCTGCTAAGCATTGAGTGTCGGAAAGACTGGTTCCGAATTCAGACTCTACCGAAAAAAGCGTCCTAATGACTCTATCGAGAAGCTGTTGAGGCGTTTCGGCTGCGTCTACGATTTTTCCTCTGACCATTGTATCCCATGCCGCTGACGTAGGATGGTAGTCGGGTAACCGAAATGCAACTGTAGATGTACGTTCAGGTATGGACCAACCTCGCGATTTCTATCACTGTCTCTTGAGGGCTCCTTGCTGTGGTGTCAATGACAATAGTTCTATCTGGGATAACGCGTCTGTATTCTTCATCAATACAACGGTTAAGTCGTATCGAGTTTTGGTCATTTGGATTTAAGGATTTGCCTTCGGTTAACGACCTCTGGTGCATCCGCTCGATTCGCACGTGTTCTTCGGTGGTGAAGTACAGAAGGTGCGTAATTTGCTTTAGTGTTTGTTTCGGGACAAGCACCATCCAGCTTCTTGGCACACCGAGTGCTCTGTGGTAAGCAATGGTTGCTACTATTGTTCGGTCTAAGCACACTGGGGAATATTTACGCATTTGTTGAGCTCTGACATACGTTTCTAG
The DNA here is from genome assembly GCA_964372495.1 of uncultured Gammaproteobacteria bacterium. Classification (GTDB taxonomy): domain Bacteria; phylum Patescibacteriota; class Microgenomatia; order JAUYPR01; family JAUYPR01; genus CAYJQU01. Next base: position 145,617 of record CAYJQU010000002.1, on the reverse strand, counting down.
GCTCACCGCAATGTAGAAGAAGAAGCGCTGAAAATCTCTGGATCCATCAAAAATGTCCCGTAGTTTTCTCGCGGTAAGGTTGTCTTTCCAACAGTAGTATCTCTCCGAATACTGCTCACAGAACAGGAGAGCAGCAGTTGTCTTGCCGGTACCGTCGAGTCCTTCGACTGCTCGCACAGGGTGTTGTTCTAATCGCATGAGAGTTTCATTGAAACATTCGTCCTGACGCTGAACTGTATTTAGATTCTCAGCCGTGAGTATATCTGGCGATACCGGTAGTGTCAAATGCGACGTTGTGAGGTGTTCAATGTGGGTAGATGTGCTAGAATACAGTCTACTGGTCCTACAGATAGCCTACAAGAAGTGCATGTATTACTATGATTACAGAGAGAATTCCACAGAGAGTATATTTTCTCACAGAGGATATGAAGGATTTGGAGCATAGGATTCTCGAGCTGCGAAACAGAATTGCGACAGCCAAGCGGAATGTGGGGGTTGCAGTGAGTGGTGGTGGCGAGACATGGCATGACAATTTTGCTTTCGATCAGGCACATAGAGAACACGATATGTGGGCACGTCGATTAAGAGATATGCTCGAGCTTCGAAACAGGGCTACAGTTGTAGAACCTGATTATCTCGCAGGCTATGTTGGCTTAGGACGGACTGCTGTGGTGCGCGATGAAGATACTGGCGAAGTGCGTGAATGGAGAATAGGAAGCTATATGGTTTTTGATCAGCGGAGCTCACTTTCATACCGCTCTCCACTCGCAAAGGTACTTCTCGGCGCAGGGGTTGGTGCGGTTGTAGAAGGAGAGGTTGCAGGGTCAAAAAAGAAATTTAGCATCCTCTTGGTGCGATAACCGGGTCGGGCAGTGCACGGCAGATGACATTTCCTAAATCCATATTACACCTTCTCCGTGACCCGATACTCTAAATACTTGCCCAGCATAAGCCTTGTGTGGGCGTCGATTCCGGGTAAAGCAGAGAAGAAGAACCCGATCACTGGAATGGTGACCCACTGAAGATATATAAGCGGCAGGCGATAGAATTTTACCTCCTTTGGCCGAGGGGGCCGCATGAAGGTATCCAGTACAAGAACAAGGACAAAGAAGAACGAGGTTGCGGTAATGATCCACCAGGCAAACCGAGGCAGGTTATAACCGATAACGGTCTCGGCAAAGAGAGGATTGAGAAGCGGAGGTATCGCAGCGCCCAAAGTTAGGAAAAACCAGTTGACCGGCCAGAGGAAATGATCTTCAAGGAGCCTCAGTGTGCGCATAAGCCGCGGAAGGATCGGCAAATGGGCCCGTAAGAAAAACTCCTTGATTGCATACGGATCATCCGTGATGCCCCAGGCCCAGCGCTGCAGCTGCTTGTACTGGTTCACGAGCGTTCCCCAATAGGAGCGGGACTCTGCAGCGTCTGCGTAGGTAGGCAGGAAGACACTTTTTACCTCCACGCGGGCCCCAAAGCGGAAGAAGGCTTTGAGGAAAATATGATAATCCTCAGGAATCACATCTACTGCCCAATAGCCAATTCGGTGCGCTAGTTGTAAGGAAAGCGTATACGTGGAGTAGTTAATCAGTTTATCTGGGCGCATGAGTCGTGCCACGCTCCAGGTGCTACCGAATGTCGCGACGATGCGTACCGGGAGTGGCACTTTCCAGTAATTTGCGTAGTACAAAATAGGCGCTTGATAAAAATGATACGCGCGGCCGGGGTCGGTCAGAAAGAGATAACTAATATACGCAAAGTACATGGGGTGGAGAAGTGAGTCAGCGTCACAGCTCGTCACGGTGATGTTTTCCAGCGACATTCCGTTGTTGTCGACAATCTGCCGCTTCACCCACGCGCCAGCCCACGCCATATTGGACGATTTACCTTTCACCTCTCCGGGTATTTCGGGGTGTATCGTTACGAAAAAGTTTGCAAAATACCTGCCGTATCTTTTAGAGAGCGTCTCAGCGCGTACAGGCGCATCGGGGTCCCGTTGTTCGGTTGCGAGTACCACAGTAATGTTGCCAAGCGGGTAGGTTTGCAGTCTAAGCGCTTCAAGCGTGTCCGTCAGAACATTGATTGGTTCTCGGAACGTTGGGATGATTACTACATGACGCAGCTTATTCCATCCAGGGATATCTTGTACTGCACGCAGCCAGTCGATGTTTTGGTGAGCCCGCATCCTTAAGAATCCGTTGGCAAAATAGTAGGCAAACGTAATCGATTTGTAGAGCCAGTAGATGTCAAAGAACAGCACAAAGTAGGCGACGTAATGTGGCCAGATAAAACTTGCCCAAAACGGCATGAGGAGTAAGAACCAGGAAAAAGCACCTGGCAACATTTCAAGCGGGCGCTTGAGCGAATCTCGGTGTTTTTGAATGAGTGTAGCAAGCATAGTGTAATTTAAGTGGTCAGCTTACGGAAACGAAAAAGGGCATTGGCATTCTGTGTGGTTGCCCGGTCGATCTCCTGGAGTGGTACACCCCGCAACTTAGCCAGGAATGCTGCTGTTATTGTAACAAAGGAAGGTTCGTTCCTCAAACCGCGCTTTGCATGCGGTGCAAGGAACGGACAGTCGGTCTCGAGGAGGATGTGGTCCAGAGGTATCGTTTGGGCTACCTGTTGGATGGGAGAGAGCAGTCTCTCTGGCTTTGGAGTTGGGCCACGTACAGTCCCGCCAGGGTGGGACCACGTGGCAGGGTAGGTGAGGTTGCCGGCAAACGAGATGTACGACCCAAGTTCAAGCGCCTTGTGCGCGTGGGAAAGTGACCCGGACCAGCAGTGAAAGACACCCCGCTGCTTATTATATTGTGCGACGAGAGGGAGGAGGTCCTCCCATGCCTCGCGGCAGTGCAGAATAACTGGCTTGCCAAGACGGATCGCGAGATCCATTTGTGCTACAAAAACCTCCCTTTGCAGCTTTTTATCTAGCATGCCGTTTGTCGCATATGCGTGATAATCCAGCCCTATTTCGCCGACAGCCACAACCCGATGGCTTTGTGCGGCCCTCGTAAGCGCCTGAAGCCATCCTTCAGGGAGTTTGTCAACATGATGGGGATGAATGCCGACTGCCGCATAGAGCATTTCATGCTTGCCGGCAAGCGTCACCGCGCGTAGCGAACTGTCCAGGGCTGCTCCCACAACGACCATTATATTCACCCCAGCCTTTTTGGCCCGATCAAGTACAGGCGGGAGGTCATCTGCAAATGCTTTGAAGTTGAGATGAGCGTGAGTGTCTACCATGGAAATTACTAGTTGGTGCTTTTCTCCACATCAAGTATACTATACGGATGATAAAACAACTGTTTCAACAACTCCTGTCTACTGTATTCATTCCCTACCCTACTAGCCATGCTGTTTCCCGATACCGTCTCGCTGTTACCCTGCTGGCGTTTTTCTTAGTATTGCCGGCGATGGTTCAGATATTCGGTACCCTTTTCTCGCCCGCAAGTCGCGAGTTTTTCTTTGAGCCTTCTGTCCTAGTGCGCATGTTCCTTCTGGCCTCTGAGGGAGTGTTACTTGCGGGGTTATTGGTGTTGGGTCTTACCCGTCGGTCTGTGTGGGGATATTGTTTTGCCCTGCTTCTGGCTATCCAAGGTGTAGTGTGGGGAGTGCAGGGCGCGGTGTATCCTTGGTTTGGTCCGGCAACACCACTTGAGCTTGGGGTACCGGTGGCAACACTTGCTGTGCCTTGGATCACACTTGCTGTGTCTTTGTTTGTGCTGCTTGCTATCTATAAAAGCCGTGGCCTTTTTGCCCGAGCGTTCTCGTCATATAGCCTTAGCGGAGCCGAGGAAACAGTGACGGCCCCATCTGTACCAAAGGTCCGGAGAACCGCCGTGCAATCTCGCGTGAAACCGAAGGGCAGAAAGGCGAGAGCAGAGAAGCGATAGCCCGGATACGGTGTATGAGATCAACAGTAATAACGGTAGCCCTCTGTTTATCTGATCGTACAAGCTCCCACAACCGGTTCTGGTCTATGACGCGATCTGCCTCAACTATGTGCTGTTTGATAACAAACACCGCATCGTGCAGTTGATACGTGGCAAGCGCCTTCTCATACTCTTCTGGTAGTTGATAGGAGGCGACTTCAGGAGTCAAAAGCGTATGGTCGTGTGCAAGGGCGGCTACTCGGGCCACCAGGTTCCCTACGCCATTTGCCAGATCGGCATTATAAGTGTCAGTGAGGTGTGTCAACGAAATGTCGCTGTCCTGCCCAAACGGAAGGTTGGTAAATAGTAAGTACCTGGTTGCGTCTGTGCCGAAGCGTTTTTTGAGCTGTGCCGGTGAGATAACGTTCCCTAACGATTTTGACATCTTCTGGCCGTTGATGGTAAAGAACCCGTGGGCAAATACGGTCTTGGGGAGGGCGAGATCTGCGGCGATAAGCATAGCTTCCCAGATCACAGCATGGAACCACAGAACATCTTTTCCTACAAGGTGCACGGTAGCAGGCCAGAGGGTTGGTTTTCCAACAATGTGGGTTGCCGTGTAATAATTCAGTAGCGCCTCAAACCATACATATATTGTTTGGGTAGAGTCCCACGGAATAGGGATGCCCCAGGAGACCTGCGCCCGCGAAATGCTCAGGTCCGAAACTCCCTGCTTTAATTTGCTCACTACCTCGTTGCGCCGGGCAGGAGGAAGAATTTCGTAATGATGTGGATCATGTGGGTCCTCGATTGCTTTCAGCAGAATCGGGATATACCGCGATAACCTGAAGAAATAGTTCTCTTCTTTTTGCTGCACCGGCGTTTGTGTGGGATGAAATGGACACTTTCCTTCCGAAAGATCAGTTTCTATAAGAAACTTTTCGCATCCTATACAGTAGAGCCCCTCGTAGGTGCCTTTGTAGATATCCCCTTTGGCGTACAGCTTTTGGAGGATTTCCTGGGTGATGGTCTCATGTTCAGGATGGGTTGTGCGGATGAAGTAGTCATAGTCGATGTCAAATTCCTTCCAAGCTTGCTGGAAACGCGGCGCGATGCTGTCTACATATGCTTTGGGCTCAAGGCCCGCCTCCTTGGCAGCTTGGGCGATTTTGGCGCCGTGTTCGTCGGTGCCGGTCAGAAAAAAGGTGGTAGCCCCTTTTTGCTTATAGTAGCGCGTGAGAATATCTGCAGCCAGCGTCGTATACAAATGTCCCAAGTGCGGCACGTCATTGACGTAATAGATCGGTGTGGTAACAAAAAACGTCTTCATTTGTATCTCTCTCATCAAAGAGTCTCCTCCATTGTACCACCAGGGCACTTAAAAAAACCTCCCTTTCGGGAGGCTTGCATTCGTCTAACTAAGTGGGCAACCTACGACGACGCACCCTCCCTTCGAGAGGTTCGTATCATCATGATACCTGCCCTAGTCTTATTCATGGTAAGAGAAGTATAGTGACCAGTTGATGTAGATGTCAAGAATGCAACAATCGACGAAACCTTGCTATTGCGCATTTTTGTCGAAAGTGATTC
>CAYJQU010000002.1:0-140058 GCA_964372495.1 uncultured Gammaproteobacteria bacterium | reverse complement strand
TATCTACCTTCTTGGCCTCGGTACACTTCTTCTTGCGACGGTTCTCATGCCAGGAGTCGCACTGTTAGCAGGCCCACTTGCGAGAGCAAAACGTAACTACGAACGCGAGCAATGGGAAAAGGAATGGAAACAATTTAATCCCTACTATTTGAGGAGAAATCTCAGACGCCTACATAAGCAAAAGATTGTTGAAGTTTTAGAAGAGAACGGCAATGAGATAATTCGCTTAACTCAAAAAGGAAGGACGAGGTACCTGCGGTTTAAACTCGAGAAGCTTTCGCTCAAGGGCATGCCATGGAATGGAAAATGGTGGCTAGTACTATACGATATCAGCCATCTCAGAAGAAATGTACAGGCGAATTTTAGGAGAATCATTAAGCTGATGAACTTTCTCCCGCTACAAAAATCAGTCTACCTTACTCCATATCCGTGCTCCGAAGAAATTGAATATCTGCGCGAGTACTTCCATCTTTCAGAAGAAGTTTTACTTCTTGAGGTGAGTGGTCTCGAACATGAACGGTACTACCGAGAGTATTTTGGGTTATAGTCTCGCGAGAGTACTCAAAGGCTCCTAACATATCTGCGACAGTTCTTTGCTATTGCAAAGTATTGTCGATCGACAAGCGACAAGTCAGTCACCATCAGTCACAAAAGGTGCTACTTGAGGGCTTGGAGACGAGAGCCACTATGCTTTTTTGATCTGCCGTGCATCCAGTATTCGATCGCGGTACCAATAATGAGCAGGAATACGATGTTGGTCGGAGTAGCTAGACGAAACAGTCGTAAGATTGCCAGTCCAACCAGCAGTGCGGCAATCAGCACTGAGCGGCGCGTATGACCGGTAAGCAGGTGCACGGTAAAAAGCACCGCGAGAAAAACGGGGAGAAAAAACACGTAATGGTAAATAGAGAACGCCTCAGCTGACGCCGGCGCCGGGTAAAATAACAATGCCGCCCCCACCAAGCCCCACCAAAAGAGTGCCGTTAATATCCTGTTCTTGTACCGTGTGATGAATATGCGCTTGAATGCTCGCATGTCAGGCCCCTATGAGCTCGAAGTTCGACCCGCCATTGGTTTTCATTACCTCTACGCGGGTCGGAAACATCTCTTTGAGTTCTTCGATATGGGTAATAATGACCATTTTAGCAAAATCCTGTCGAATGGCGTTGATTGCCTCAATAAGTCGAAGCTGTCCTTGGGCATCCTGGGTGCCAAATCCTTCGTCGATGATAAGGAACTGAAGTTTCGCTCCTGCACGATTTGTGAGGAGTTTTGAAAGTGCTAGACGCAGCGCAAGGTTTACGCGGAATCCTTCTCCCCCACTGAACATTTCATAGCTTCGCTGCCCCAGCTCATCTGATATCATAATATCGAGCGTTTCAATCGTCCCTCCTGTTTTTGCTTCGCGCTGCGTGGAGAGCATTACCTGGAGTCCCCCGCCGGTCAAGCGAGCCAGCAGTGCGTTTGCCTCAGCCTCGATTTCAGGAATGGCGGTATCGATGAGCATCGCTTGGATCCCTCTTTTCCCAAAGGCAGTGGCGAGTTCCTCGTAGATTTGTTTTTCCGAATGAAGTTGGCTGCGCTCCGCCAGCTTCTTCTGTTTGAGTTCTTCCATCTGAACTGATCGCTGTTTTAGCTGTTCAGCAGCCCCTAACGCGCGGCGCGCCTCCTGTTCTTGTTCGCGCAACGCGGTGACCTCCTGTTCGACCGTAGCTACCGTACGCCCGATCGCAGTCAGTTTTTCCGTGAGACTGACGAGTTCTACTGTAGCTTTCTCATCCTCCGCCAGACTTTGCTTTCGCAGCGCGGCGAGCTTTACCAGTTCCCCAACTGTGCGCTCCTCTGCTTTGATAGTTGCTTGTGCGGTAGCCAGCGCAACCCGTTTTTCCTCTACACCGGAAAGCCGTGCAATAGCTTCTTCAAGGCCCTGTGCCTGTCTGAGCTTATGTTCAAGCTGTGCAACTTCCTTTTCCTTGGCTTTAAGCTCCACTGATTGCTTTAGTTTATACGTGGCCACGCTCGTTAGTTCTTGCTCGCATTTCTTCTTGAGGGCGTCAAGCTCGGCTATCTTGCGACTAGTTTCGGAGAGCAATACGTGTTTTTTGGCCTTTTGGAGCGGGGTACCACAGGTAGGGCAACGCTCGGCCCTGCTCTCAAATGCCTGCTTGTGTGTGAGAAGCTCAGTGTGTTGAGTATCTATTGTGGCGATTTGAGAACTGAGTTCGGCGATTTTTCGCGCGCGCGCGATCTCCTTTTCCTGAATAAAGCTGCGCAATACCAGCGCTTCGTCTTTGGTGGCAATGAGAGTCGTTTTAAGCGAGGAAAACTGCTCGAAACGTTTTTTGAGAAGGGTGAGTTCTTTTGTGTCCTGTAAGATACGCTCCTTCTGCGCAAGGATTTCTTGCTGGCTGCCAATAAGCGTGCGTTTTTGTTCAATCTGTTTTTCAAGCGAGGCGATCTCTTCTGTAGTTTTTCTGACACGTTCTGTAGTTTGATTCAGGGTCTGTGCTTGTGCAGACAACGCCTCCCACGCGCGTTGATGTGAGGTAAGCAGCGCCTGCTTTTCAGAGAGCGCCGCGGAAAGCTCTCGGGCGACCTTTTGTGCCTCGGAAACCTGCCGCTCCCGTTCCTCTTTGGCTGCTATATCTGCCTCTATTTCCATAATGGCGAAATCCAACGCCTGGCTTGTTGCAGCACAATCACGGGCTTTATTCCTGGCTGCTTCCTCCAGACGATCGTAGTGCTCAAGTCCCAGAATTTCCGTCAAGATGCGCTTGCGGTCTCCCGGACCTTTTAGGGTGAACTCATCTACCCTCCCCTGTCGGATGTAGCTACTGTTGATAAATACTTCGTAGGTGAGGTGCAGCACCTCAATAATTTTGGCCTGCGTTGCCTTGATGGTGCCTTCAGTAAGATTGGTGGTACCGGTGGAGAACTCCAGTGTTGAGGACCTATTCCCTTTTATTGTGCGGGTGCGCTTGACCCGGTAGGTGGCACCGTCCAGTTCAAAGGCGAACTCCACCCACATGTGGGTTTGCCCCTTCCGTACCAAGGGATCTGAAGCGTCTCCTGCCCGGCTTTGGCCCCAGAGTACCCATGTGAGCGCATCCAGAAGCGATGACTTACCGGCGCCGTTGGGTCCGGAGATAGCAGCTGTTTGAAACCGTGTAAAGTCCAGTGCGGCAACGTCGGTACCATAGGAGGTGAAGTTATACAGCCGAAGACTCACCGGAATCATGGCACCACTGTATCACAGTCTAAGCTAATGCTGGGCTGCTCGGTTTGAGCGCAGGCCGTACTGAGAGATAAGTGATACCAAGTACTCTGTCGTTTACCAGGACCTCGATGGTATAGGAGCCTGGATGCGGGAGGATGATATTGGCAACCTCGAAAACAAACGTGTGAGTGCCACTGTGATGCTCCGGAAGCATCATGCGCTGGATGGGAGAGAAACGCGGTGGATGTTTCTCCCATTCGGTGGAGAGGCGGAGCGTCAATTCAAAGTTGCGGGGTGTTTCAGTTAGTCCTCCCACTACGAAGAACCGCGTGTAAGAACCAGGAAAGTCGGACAGATGTATCTGATCAAAAATGCCAATAATGTTGATCTTGCCGTCTGCCGAAAGGAACGCAAGATCGCATAAGTGCAAAAAAGATAGTTTCATACCAGTTTCTCCGCATAGGTTTTCAGGAGTGCGGCCCTGCGCGGATCTATATGTTTGGCTTTGCAATACCCGGAAAGCGCCGCCAGAGGGGTGAGCTGACCAATTGTTTCGTAGGAGGTATTCGATTTTCGGTCGACTCGCTCAACATTGCGGATGATGCCTGCACAATAATAAGCGCCACTGTTTTGTAGTGCCCGATGGAGTGCCTCAATTCCTATATCGCCTGCAAGTTGACCAGGTATGTTGAGTACCAGTCGTACGATTGCGTTGCCGAGATTCTGTGCGGCGATTGTCGATATGATGCTCTCGGTTGGCGCCGGATCGTCTGGGGAAAGATCACTAGTGACGGTGACGAGCCTGCGTGTGGGGGTTGGTATGAACTGCCAGGACACGTGACCGTTTTCTATCGTGACATCGATAAAACCTTTTTCCTCCTTTTCTTCACCGAAATCGATACGCTCAATACTGCCTGCGTATACCACAGGTGGTTTACTAGCCAGCATCTGGTGTTTATGAATATGGCCCAACGCCACATAATGAACACGTGGGTGGGTAAGCAGAGATAGCGGAATGACTTGTTCGTTCCCAATGGAGACTTGACGCTCTGATCCGTATATGGCTCCAGAGACATCCGCATGGGAGACCAGTACGGTAGGAAGATCAGGTGAGAGCTTACCATACAAATATTGAAGGGTATCGCCTAGTGATCCGAATTCCTGACGAGTAAGCCAGGGCAACGATAGTATCTGGAGCGTACCACTGCGGGTTGGGAGCGTAAGGATCTCTGGGGTACGGCTGACCCACACCCCCTCTATTTCAAGCGCGGGGTAGATCTCAAGGCTGGTGGCCCGGCCAGTTGCAAGGGGGGTATCGTGGTTGCCTACGATGAGAACGGTAGGAATACCAGCTTTCGCAAGCTTCCTGATTCGGCGACTAAACTCTCGTTGATGGGTGGGGTTAGGGTCTCGGCTCTTGAAGGCGTCTCCAGCAAAAACCACCGCGTCTACCGGTGTCGTAACAGCGTAGGTAACAAGAAAGTCAAATGCGTTTAAAAAGTCAGCGAGGCGCGAATGGAGACCAGTTTTCGGATCTAGCCTCCCGTAGTTTTCCATGCCAATGTGGAGGTCAGCAAAGTGCAGCACCCGCATGTTACCTATTATACAAGACAGGAACGTAAGAAGTGTTGGATTCCAGGAAATCCTGCGAAGCGGTAGGTTTTTGCAAATCCGCCGAGGAAAACAGCTTCCTGTCCACCAAACCCCTGTTTGAAAAATGTAAATCCTTTCCAGGAATCGGGGGTTTCTGAAGCGTCTCGATAGGAACCTTCAAAATCAAACAAGGTTTTCTTGTCACGCTTTGCCCGCAGGATAGCTTTCCATACTAAAAGATGGGCCGCTGGATAGCGCCTTCCGGCAGGAGTCGTGAACGCGAACATATAATGGGCACTTGAAGGCCCATAGACTATAAAGACACCAGCTGCTATGTTTGCCCATTTATTATTATGTATGGATTCATAATTACAAACCAGACCCGTCTCCTTATCTTGGCGATCTCGAGGGATGTATGCTAAAAGCAAAATCGCCTTTTTTGATGGCCTAAAGGCTTGCCACAAAGCCAAAATTTCTTTCTCCGCTCCGGTCCACACCCCTCTTCGTTTTGCCGCATCAGACCACAGGTTGGAAAACATACGTACATCTTCTGACTCGGTAACGGTAATGCCAAGCCGACCGGCTTTATTAACCTTTGTGCGTGTCGAGGGCCGCAGGCCGCCAAATAAGTGCTTCTGATTAGGTTCAAGATATATCAGGATAGTGCTTGTCGGACTGGGTGTGTTGCGGGTTGGCCAGAAGCCGTGCTGGGTAAGATTGCGGGAGGCGTTGCTATCTAAGACGTTGGCGTATGGCTCGATGAGGACAAGCCAGCATGGCTTCTGTCGAGCGAGGGTATCGATATCGTGTAAAGGTATGGGGAGCGATACTCGGGGGAATTTAAGGATAGATCCAAGGAGCGGTATATACTTTAGATACCCCAGCTTACCTCCCACCTGTATCGGTTCCCAGCAAATCTGCCGCATGAAATCCCCCCACTCTGCGGTTTGTCGGACATCGATGTGATTAAGTCGCATCGATCATATTGTAATTATGTATCCATACATAGTTACAAATGCGAAAGGAGCCACCAGCGAAGTGTGTTAAGTTGTTGGAAAAGCCTATATACTGTGGGTTGTAAGAGGCAGTCATACGAGCCGACATAGGTTACCTGCTGTGCCCCAAGACCTGCTTTAAAGCGGTGAAAGCCGTACCATGAGTCATCTAAGTCAGGGTTTGGGCCTAATGCGCCCCAAAGGTCTAGCGTTGTACATCCAAGCCGTTTGGCATACAGTATAGATTCCCATGCTACGAGCGTGCTGCCCATGTACTCCTTGTGCCAGGAAGATGAGCCGCCATAGGGGTAATACATGGTGTCATGCCAACGGATGAGCATCCACGAAGCCAAGAGGCAATTGTGATGGGTAGTACACGCTGGCACGTACGCTTGTACCAAGTGAATTAACCCACTGTCCTTAAATGTGTTCCACAATATTTCATGGTACAGTCGGTTGTGCCCAAAATAACGCTGGCGTTTGGCAGTCTCCAAGTAGAGGTTGAGGTGGCGAGCAAACGCGGCTCCATCGGACGCGATGCGTACGATGACTCCTTTTCGTTGAGCAAGTCGCATGTTGTACCGCGTTTTACTGTGCATAGCGGCACGTAGCTCTTCCTCGCTTTGCGTGAGATTTATAAGGAAATTATGCTTGGTAAATAAAGGGCGGGCTGCGGGCTTGAGCGGGAGACCGGCGAGTTTCTCCTGATCCTTTTCGAGCACATTCGGTTCAAGCTGAATGAAGAGACAATGGTGCTGTTTACCCACGTGTGCGAGCGCGTCAAGCTGTTGTCGATCAGGCAGTGGGCCTTTCGGGAGGTACCCTACCGTGTATGGTAAAAACGGAAGCCTGTGAATGGTGAACTGCCACGCGCGCACCATTTTCCGCCCTACAAACTCGCCTTGTCGCACAACATGTGTCCCGAGTTCTTTTCGAAACTCCCCCCACGCCCACGATTGCATGATGTGCTGCGTCTGCGCGTCGTACGCTTCCCTGTCTGCATCAGTGAGTTCCCGTATCATCTGGAATGTATTGTGCCAGATACGGTCGAAAATCTCAAATGTATACGTGCGCTTCTACCACAGGATAAGGTTGTGCGTAGTCTGGTTTACTCTCGAAACTCGTAATACACGCCTTTTGTGACGCCCCGTTTTCTGACAAGACCGAGGTCGACCAATTTTTTGAGGTCATACCGAAGGGTACGTTCGTTGACTGCGAGAAATCGTCTGTGGATTGTTTCGAACGACACGATTCGGTGGTCCTGAATAATGTGCAGAATCTCAGCCCGTCGCGGCAGGAGAGTATCTGCCACGTTGCCCTGGTGCATTGCAAGTACTGCTCGCTGTGCATCTTGGGCAGCTGATGCGAGTCCGTTCAACATAAATGCTAAGTAGTCGGTCACGTCCTGCTCTGGAGCTTCTAAAGACTGGTAATACTCACTCCGATGGTCGTCGAGATATTCCTCGAGGGAAATCAATCTTTTCATCCCGTATTCACCTTTTACAAGCACCGCTTGGAGAAGCAACCTTCCCACTCTCCCGTTCCCGTCCAAGAAAGGATGGATTTTTTCGAACGTATAGTGTGCAAGACACGCTCTGATCGGAATACAGTGCTCGATTGAAGCGTTACAATAGGATAGCAGCTTCCGTATAAGGATTAATATTTTTTGAGGAGCGGGCGGTAGGTATATTGCTATACCAGAGGCGTCATAAATCGCGCTGACTTCGGTACGCAATCTCCCCAACTCAGCTTCTGAAACGAGCCGCTCCATTACTATTTTATGCAAATGAAGTATGTCTTTTACGGTAAGCTTGCCAGGTTGCCTGTGGAGGAGATTAAGAGCTTTCAAGATGTTAAAAACCTCTCTCTTTTTCTGATCGTGAGGAGTTGGAGCGGAGAAGTCCTGTACGCGGAGCGGGTTACCTTCGATGCGGGCTGAGAATACGGCACTTTTGAGTGTCGAGATCCTTCGTATGATCCGTTCAATCTCTGGCGGTACGACAGTCACGTCGATGAATGACCTGACTGCCTCGATCGACTGCAGAGACTTTACAATTTCTGGGGTAACCGTGTAGGGTGGTGGGATGAACACCTCTACATCCTACCAAATCTTTCCGAATAGTTCCAGATACTGCCAAATATTACTGGCCGGTTATGAAGTTCCAGATGTAGTCGAAGAGGGTTCGGGTTGTCGTCCCATGAACCTCTTGACTCGGGGGAGGTGGGTGCGACTCATAGGAACTGGGGGGAGGGGGTGGAGCGTACGAACTTGGCGGCGGCGGAGGTGCGTATGAGGACGGAGGAGGAGGGATGACACCAGCGGGCGGCGGCGCTGTTCCTGCTGGGGACGGATGAGGTGTTTCACCGGGAGCGAAGAAGTCTCTCCTGAATTCTGGTCCGGTATCTCCTTGCCTTTCAAATCCAGGCGGCCGCTGCCCCTCAAACTGTCGGCATTTTTCCGGATTCTGTTTGCAGAACTCGCCTGGATCTTTGTCAGATCCTACCCCACCAGGTCCAAAACCCTGTCCAGGAAACGCTCCATGAGGGTCGAATTGTTTGCATCTCTCGGGATTTTCCTTGCACAGTTTTTCAAAATCTTCTGGCCCTCGTCCGCCAGATCCGCCGGGCCCACCCGGACCACCGGGTCCTCCCGGGCCCCCACCAGGACCTCTGAGTTTGCGACACTCATCTGGATTTTGTTCACAGACACTTTTGCAAGTCTGTTCATCGGTGCAGCCACCAGGGCCGCGGAACTGTCCACCTGGCCCCCCGCCAGGTCCAAAGCTACGACACTCTTGGGGATGTTCGAGGCAGAATTGTTGGCACGCTTGCGGGCTGTCGCAGCCTCCGGGACCTTTAAATCCACCTGGACCACCGGGTCTTCCTGGCCCGCCACCTGGCGGCGCAAACTTGGAGCATTCCTCGAAATTATTTGGATCACTGCAGTACGCGGTGCACGTTTCTTGCGACGTGCAGCCTCCTGGACCTGCTCGGTGTATGCCACCCTTCAGTCCTGTGGCTTGGGCAAACTGGTGGCATTTCTTTCGATTCGTTTCCTCCTGGCAAATCGCTTTGCAGGATGCTTCGCTATCGCAGCCTAAAGTCTCTTTTGCTTTTTGGAGAATGCGGTCTTGGCCTGGAGGCGGCCTGTGGCCACCTTCGATCCCGTGTTTTTGCGCAAAGGTGCTACATTTCTCGAAGTTAGCCTCCTGGTGACATGCTGCCTCACATGCTCTTGGAGAGTCGCACCCAAGCTCCGCTTTCGCGACTGTAAGTAGCTCCTGCTGACGCTCTGACAGTTTATCTTCCTTATAGAATCCCTTCGCTTTGGCAAACGCGACACAGGTGTCCTGGTTAACTGGGTCTTGGCAATAGGTGCGACACGCAGCGACATTGGTACAATTACCAAGCTGGGCAATCGGAAACGCGACGCCGTGTTTTCGCGCGGCACTTTCAGGGTCAGTAGATTCCTCTTGGGCATAGGCAGCAAAACCAAGAAAGGAGACAAGAAGCGTTAGAAAAGTAAGCGTTAGGACTTTGCGCGATAAGTTGTTCATTGGAGCGTGTCAAACGGATTCTTATATTCCGAGAACGGATTGGTGTAATTGGTTTTTTTATCAAAGGGGTTCTTGTACTCTTCTTTGAGCTCAACGGTGGGTTTGTTTGCAGACGCTGGGGATGTTTTGTTTGTGCTTCCTGGAAGCTTTATGATACCTTGACTGACAAGGACAAAGCCTATTGCTGCAAGGACCAGGGAAACAATAATAATGATAAAGAGCGGGGTGATCCCCTTCTCTCTGGGCATTGTCCCATTGTGAACAGATTATTATGCGTTTGTCAAGTACCTTTTCTATCCTAGAACGGTACCGAGTCATCCTGAATGGGATACAGCGAAGGGTCGTGGAAGTTGTCCTGCAGGACAGCATACCGGGAGGGGGAAATGTACGGGGGCATAGTCAATAATTTTTCAGGGATATCAATAATGAAGCGGCTCACGATGCCGGATGCGGTGACCCCAAAGATGCGCCTGGAGCGCGCATAAGTTAGGTATAGTTGCTCTTTGGCCCGCGTAATGCCGACGTAGCAGAGGCGTCGCTCTTCCTCGAGCTCTGCTGCTGAAAGCATGGATCTACTGTGCGGAAACAACCCCTCCTCCATACCGACCATAAAGACTACCGGAAACTCAAGGCCCTTGGCTGCGTGCAGGGTCATAAGCGTGACTGCATCAGCAGTTCCCTGGCGAGTATCGTACTCTCGCTCGACCAGGGCCACGCTCTCTAAAAACTCAGGTAAGTGCAGAAACTCCTGCGCCACACTCCTCAGTTCCTTAACGTTTTCCCGCCGCATCTGTCCTTCCGGCGTTTCGGGGTCCAGGAGCTCGAGGTACGCGGTGCGCTCCAGCGTATTATCAAGTATTTCGATCGTGGTGAGGCGGTCAAGTTGATCCTGGGCTTCCTTCTGATAAATCAGGAATGCTGCGAGTCTCCCCTTCCCCAACTTTTCGACCCGTTTATGAGAGAGTGCATCTTTCCTATTAGAAATAAGGCGTACATACGCCAGGATGTCTTTTACCTCTTTTCGTTGGTAAAAGGGCGTTCCTCCCACAAGTCGGTAGGGAACACCTGCATGCAAGAATGCTTCTTCAAGGACCCTAGATTGAGCGTTCGTGCGGTAGAGTATGGCAAAATCGAATTTTGGGCGCTCCGAGCCGGTTATAGTGGCCAGTATGAACTCGGCTTCGCTCTGCTCGCTGGCAGCCTCGTAGAGGGCAATAGGTTGACCACCGGAATTCTTCGTGGTGAGTTTCAAGATAGGGTGCAAGAGGTTTTTATGAATAACTGCATAAGCAGCATCGAGAATAATCTGTGTGGAACGGTAATTCTGTGTTAAGTTGTACACTTTCGCTTCGGGGTAGTCGGTCTTAAAGTTGACGATATTGCGAAAGTCTGCACCTCTAAAGGAGTACACACTTTGTTGTGGATCTCCGACGACATAGATGTTGCGAAAGCGTTTGGCAAGAAGCTTGGTAAGTACATACTGCGCGTTATTTACGTCCTGATATTCATCAACCAATATGTGATGCCAGAGGATTTGGTAGCGTTGCAAAATCTCTGGGAGTCGCTGGAAAAGCGTCACTGTGTGCATGATAAGATCATCAAAATCGGCAGCATCCATTTCACGCAGGAGTTTGGTGTACTGGAGATAGACACGCGCGACGGTTTCTTGAAACGCGCCGCGAACATATTGCGCGTACTCTGCAGGTCCAATCAGTTCATTTTTCGCCTGAGAAATGGCTGAGGCGATCGCTCCAGGTGACCACCGCTTGGGGAGTTGCAGCAGCCTTAGTGCCTCTTTGATAGCATCCTGGGCATCATTGTCATCGAGGATGGTATATGAAGGTGCAAGTCCTAGATGTTTACCTTCTCGTCGAAGCACTTTTGCACACATGCTATGAAAAGTGCCCGCATGCGGAGTAGCAGTGCCCACCATGGCGGTAAGCCGACCTCTCATCTCGCTGGCTGCTTTGTTGGTGAAGGTAGCTAGTAGTATGTGCTCAGGGGATACCCCGCGCTCTCGTATTAAGTAGGCAGCTCGATGGGTAAGCACGCGCGTTTTTCCCGATCCTGCACCGGCAAGCACTAAGGAAGGGCCGTCACTTGCAGAAACCGCATCGCGCTGCGCATCATTCAGCTGTTTTCTGTCTTGGTCCAACATGGTATGATGGATTGTACCACGACACTAGGAGGTCAGAATGCTTACAATTCAGGATTATTATGCAGATTGGTGCGGCCCCTGCAAGGTAGTCAGGCCGGTGTTGGCAGAGCTTGAGCGTGAATATGCCGGCAAGGTGGTTGTCGAACAAATAGATGTCGATGCCAACCAAGAAAAGGCTGCTGCTGCTGGAATACAATCAATCCCAACACTCGTTTTTGTAAAGGACGGCAAAGAGGTAGACCGGATGGTCGGTGCGCAGTCCAAGAACTCGTTAGTACGCCTGGTGGGCAAGTATATAGTGTAAGATTGCATGCCTCCCTTTCATCTGGTTGCCAATTGGAAGGCGCACAAGACCCTTTCCGAAGCTACTTCTTGGTTTCGTGCCGTAGGACCACGACTTACCCATGGCGATCGGGTGACCGTATGCCCAGCTTTCCCCCTTATCATTCCACTTATAGAGCTTGCTCGTGGCGAAGAGTGGCATGTTGGAATAGGAGCACAGACAGTATCGTTTCACACAGAGGGTCCATATACCGGGGAGGTACCGGCGGCGCTACTTGCCGGGTGGGTGGAATTTGCGCTTGTAGGACACAGCGAACGCCGTATGCTGTTTGCCGAAGACGAGGAGCGCCTTACCCAGCAACTTGTCGCTCTGGAGAAGTTCCACATTCCACCACTCCTATTTACCTCGGAAGTGGAAGAGGTTGTAGGACTAGCCGAGTACCTCCCTGCGGGCAGCATCGTCGCTTTTGAAAAAGCGGAGGCGATTAGTACATCCAAAGTAAAGGGAACGCCGGCTAGCCAATTTTTAGCGCAGGGGAGTACGTTTGCTCGTGAGGTCGCACACCGCATGACCCACGCGCCTCCTGTGTACTACGGTGGGAGTGTCCAGCCGGCAACTGTCGATGAGGTGTTGGCGGTGAGAGCGTTTGCCGGAGCGGTGGTCGGCCAGGCAAGCATGGCGCCTGACGCTTTTTTGGAGATAGTAGATGCGGTACGATCATTCTGAGTATTCGTTCGGCCGATGGCGTCGCAGGCTCGTCAGACACTGGCCCTTGGTTTCGCGCCTGGCTGTCGTGGTGGGAGCCTTTGTGCTTGTGGCGGGCGGTGTTGCACTCCTGCCGCGGGGTTTACAATCGCTCAAAGTTTTACTTACCCTTCCTAGTGTATTGGTCTCGTATGTAGCGCCTACACAACCACACGTCAAAGCAACAACCGGGCGTACCAATGTATTACTGCTCGGTATCGCAGGCGGGATGCATGAAGGAGGGCTGCTCTCGGACACGATTATTGTTGCCAGTATAGACAGGGAGGCACCAGATGTCGTTTTTTTCTCGCTCCCGCGTGACGTTTGGGTTGCGGATTTAAATAGTGGCGCCAAGATCAACGCCGCCTACGCGTATGGTGAACTAAAACGGAAAGGTGGAGGTCTGACTCTTGCCAAGTCAACAGTAAGCGAGGTGCTGGGCATTCCTATTCATTATGCGGTGCGTGTGGACTTTGCAGGGTTTGAGCGCGCTATCGATGAATTGAGGGGCATTGTAGTGACCGTTGAGCAGACGTTTGATGATTATCGGTACCCCATTGCAGGAAAAGAAAATGATCTATGCGACGGCGATGAAACATATTCCTGCCGCTACGAGCATATCCATTTTGATGCCGGTACATATACTATGAATGGTAAAGAGGCGCTGCGGTTTGTTCGGTCCCGCATGGCGAGTGGCACCGAAGGGTCAGATTTTGCTCGCTCGAAACGGCAGCAGAAGGTGATTGCAGCGTTTAAGGAAAGAGTGCTTTCCGCCGAGACACTACTCAATCCCTCCCGTATTTTAAACGTGCTGGGTGCCTTTGGTGATAGCGTTGACACCGATATTCGCACCGAAGAGATCGATGACCTTGCGAAAGTAGCAAGAGAGGTGGGGAAGGCACCTATTCGTTCGTTCGTATTAGGCAGTAATGGGCAGGAGTCGCTTCTTGTTAATCCACCGACTGATACGTATGGCGGCGCGTGGGTGCTCGTTCCAATGGATCCTGGCTGGGATGTTATCCATACGTGGGTTCGAGAGATACTAGCTGATCTTAGCCGCTTACCACCGAAGGAAGCCTCGCCGGCCGCATACTAGTCCGACCCCACCACTCGCTATAAGGATAGATCCTGTAATAATTAGTAGGAACGTGGTCCAGGGTTCTCCTGCATTCGGCAGTGATGGGGGCGGTGTGGTTGCAGCGGGTGTGCTCACCGCAGGCGGAGCAACGGGTGCAGCTATCTGGAAACTACGGACAATTGGTGCGCCTCCCTGCGGGGTAACCGTGAGCGTGTGGGATCCTGAGTCGAGTGGTTGAGGCGGTTTCCATTGCCAGGTTCCGTCAGATGCTACGGTGACGGTTGCCGTTTGGGGAACACTTTCGACTCGCAGCGTAATCTTGGTACCAGCGGTTCCGGTCCCGCGGAACGTCGGCTGGGTTGTGGCCAGTTGCTGATTATTGACAAGCTCGATGGTTATTGTCGCCGACGGAGACGCAGTCTTTCTGGTTTCAGAAGCAGCTGGTGTGCTTACCGCAGGTGCCGGTTGTGCGGTCGCCGCTGGGGTGCTGGTCAGCGGACTGTCTAATGATATTTCTGGGACTTTTTGTTTGGAACCGAATGCTTGGCGCTCTTTTCCCAACATGATGTCTGGGACTGGCTTAGTGTTGCTTACGTCCACGGTAGCGGTTGCGGTACCGGCGCTTCCTGCCTGTACAAATAGGTCGAGTGTCGCTCCAGTATCAGGAAGCTGTGTGTACGTTTTTCCATCTGCTGTTCTGAGGTTACTGATGGGAATAAGCCAGTTGCCATCCACTTTCGTGAGTGTCGAGAGCACGCTCCCTTTTACTGAAAGATACACCAGTGCGTTTGCTACAGGAGATCGAGCATCTGTTTTAACTGTACCATAGACAGGCTCTGCTATTGGTGGTGTGGTGGCTGCAATAGGTGTGGTTGTTTGTTTATACGGTTCTCCTTGGTTGTCAAAGAGGGTGCGCCCTGAGCCTATTTTGAAGTAGTACGGTGTGTCTGGCTTGAGGTTTTTAAGCGAGATGAAGTGTGTGGATGAAATGAACTGCGCGTTCCCACTCGATCGGTCGTCAAATACGGTCTGCCCTAGGCGTTGCGTTGTGCCGTATGAGATAAATCCCGTTGTATCTTTCTCTGTTATCCAAGACACCGTAAATCCTTGGTCGCTTATATTGCTTACGCGAATATCGTCAGGGACTGTTCCCGAGGCCGCCTCGCCAGTCACGCGCTGCACGGTTTGCACCGCAAGCAAGCCTGCAACAGTACCTGCTATGAGCAGCAATAACCCGATTATGGTTGGAATGCGTTTTTGTAACATTCCTTCACCGTTGGAGTGTAGTCCCTGCGGGACTTGCATTAGCGCTTTGGGTGGCGATGGGTGCGGGGGTGCTTAGGGGCACCAGAGAAGGAGATGGTGGCCGCAGTCCTGCATATACCTGCCGTGTGCGCAACAGCTCAAACACGCTCATATCAAGCGTGGGATCGAGCGGTTCTATTTGTTGGACCACCGGCGCAGATAACCTCGTGCGCTGGGTACGAAACAGCTCAAAACCGACCCATAGCACGATGGTGAGCAACGTAAGCCCGAGCAACAGATTGATACGGGTGAGGTTCATCGCCTCGGTTCCTTCCCGCTCTGGTCAAGTACGTCTTCGGTCGGCTCGGTCGATACACCCGGCTTTGACTCAGAAGATTTTGGCTGCGGATGAAAAAAGGGTGCCGAGAGTGAAATTTGCAACGACTGATCACCGACAATACCTTGCCCTTTGCTCCCCGTAATACCGATGGCACCTGTGGTGAAGATACGACGGCTATTGTACAGACCGGAGAGGAACGAGAGAAGACGCTCAACAGTGCCTTTGACCGAAAGTGAGGACGCGAGGGTGTTTTCGGTAAGCTCATGTGAAATCTCGGGCGGCTTTGCTGATAGTGCGACTCGTTGCAGCTGAAATGAGGTGAGGGCAACGGTCGCATTTCCCGCTATTCCCTCTACTTCGGTTATGACCGCACCGACATCTGCAGACAGCGGTGCTGCCTCATCGAGTAAGGCGACAGTTGTCCGCTCCCGTGCCAAGATATCTTGCGCGGTAGCCAGAGCGTTAATCTTGTCTGTGAGTTGTTGGTTGACCCTGCGTAGCGTGGTAAGTTCCTTATGCAATGCGACAATGGTGATAAGTGTTGGCCGTATCGCAAGCCACGAAAAAATAACAAGACACGACAGCGTGAGGGTCAGCGTTGCGTAGTTGCGCATTTGGGGAGAACTTGTATAGGGTGCAACGAGCGTATGATACCGCTGATAGTAATTTCGTATACTAATCATATTACTGCCCCTTTCCGCTTTGCGCAGTCGCCGAAAACGAGATACCATCTCTGCCAAATGAAACAGTACCCACAGTGATGTTTGTAAGCACGCGTGAGCTACTCAAATTGCGGTAGAACTGCTGGAAGCTTTCAGGATTTGCTGCAACGCCACTTACGGCAACGGTGCCATTGTCAGCAAAACCAAAGGAGGAAAGCGTTACCCCTTCAGGAACCAGATCCAGTGTTGCTTGCAAGACAGGCGTGGGATCGCGCTGTTTGGCAAGTAGATTCTTGGTGAGGACGATCCGCTTCTGGAGTGTGCGAAACGTCGTTTCGGTTGAAGCAAGACTTGCTACAATATTTTGTTGGCGGGTCAGTACTTCTCGCTCGTCGGCGATCTGTTCGTCCAGTACAAGGCGAGCGGCAAATACAGCGATGACCAAAGCTTCAGTGGTAATAAGGATAATTCTGCCGTAAAGAAGTGCCCAGTTAACAAGAAGCGTCAGCCGATAATCGCGTGACGCGTTTGGCTTTAAAAAGTCGATCGCGTTATGACTGCGGGCAGTTGGCATGGCTCAGCATCTATTTATGACGGCGCAGCCGCGATAGCGGCGGGCGCAGTAGCTCCCTGTGCTTTGGCAGTAGCGAGGTGTGGCTTGGCGGTAGCGACTTTCGCGATCCGTGATTTCAGACGGCTTGCAGCCCGGGGATGGATAACTCGTGTTTTTGCTGCACGGTCCAGCAAGGAATACACCTCAGGGAGCCGGGTACCATCCTTTGATTTACGCACCGTGCCAAGTAAATTGCGGACGCGTGTTCGAATCGAGCGGTTGTGAGCTGTTCGCCTCTCGTCTTGCCGCATTTTCTTGATTGCTGATCGAGTCAGTGGCATAGCAGGTATATTGTAGTCGGCTCCGGGAAAAAAGTCCAGCGGTGTGCTACACTGTGACTCACAAAAGCCAAGCATGCAGGGTAACACAAAGATTCTCTCCGCTGCTACTATTATTATGGTCATGGCACTGGCAAGTAGAGTACTTGGCCTGGTGCGTGAGCGACTACTCGTCACCTACTTCGGTACTTCCATCGAGCATGATATCTATAAGGCCGCTTTTTTAATTCCGGACACGATCTTTGAGCTTTTGGTATTTGGAGCGATCTCGGTCTCATTCATCCCAGTCTTTACTCATGCGCTGGAAAACGGCAAGCGAGATGCTGCGTGGCGTATTGCTTCCTCGGTCATCAACCTCGCGCTTGTGCTGTTTGCGATCTTGAGTGTGCTGGTGTTTATCGCCGCTCCGGCACTAGCGGACGTCGTGATACCTGGTTTGGTTGACCGGCATCCCGAGGCTCGAGCGCTCTATGCGGGACTGGTGCGTCTCATGCTTGTCGCACAAGGATTTTTTGTGATATCGGGATTTTTGACCGCGATTCTGCACTCATTTCAGCGCTTTTTCATACCGGCAGTTGCAGCCGTCGTCTACAACGCAATGATTATTATGAGTATCGCGCTTTTTGCACCGCGGTTTGGCGTGTACGCACCGGCGCTTGGAGTGGTTGGCGGCGCGCTGGTGCACCTGTTAGTTCAGGTGCCGCTTGCGCGTAAAGTTGGGTATACCCATAAGGCCCAGATTGCACTGCGCGATCCTGGTGTACGAGAGATAGGGATGCTCATGGCGCCGCGCACGGCGGGTATGGCTGTATCGCGAATTAATGATATCGTCAATGCTGCGCTCGCTTCGTTTATAGCGGTTGGCAGCATCACGTCGTTTAATGTAGCCTATATTTTGCAGCTGGTGCCGGTGGGCTTATTTGGTGCGTCCATCGCCCAGGCTGCGCTGCCCTCACTCTCCGCTTCATATGCGGGCAATCGCATGGAGGAATTTAAACGAACGCTTTTGTCCGCGTTTCATCAAATTTTATTTCTCGTTATGCCCAGTGCGGCAATTCTCATAGCACTGCGCATTCCCATGACCCGTCTGTTTTTCGGTGCAAAGACGTTCTCCTGGGATGCAACCGTCATGACCGGACGTACACTATCCTTCTTTGGTATGAGCTTATTTGCCCAAGCAGTGGCACTGCTACTGGCTCGGGGGTTTTACGCCATGCACGATAGCAAAACTCCGGTGAAAGCGACTGTGGTTGCGGTAGTGATCAATATATCACTTGCCACCTCCTTTATCTGGGGACTTCATCTGGAAGTCTGGAGTCTCGCACTTGCATATTCCATTGCAAGCATTGTGAATACCTCTCTCCTGCTCCTGTGGTTAGATCATAAGGTGGGGGGATTTGATCATAAGAGACTGACTATACCAACCCTTAAGATTGCTACAGCGGCCATTGTCATGGCGCTTGGCCTACGGGTGCTGATGAAGCAACTTGATGTGGTTGTGTTTGACACGACTCGCACAATCAATCTCATTCTCCTGACGGTCTCGGTGACCCTTGTTGGTATGTCGCTGTACCTAGGCACGGCATGGCTGCTGAAAGTCGAGGAGCTCCACATCCTGTGGTCCTATTTTGGCAGGCTCACTGGGTGGCGAAAGACCTTGCGGGAAACGGGAGAGGTGATCGAAGGCACCACCCACACCCCCACGACTTCGTGAATGGACTATCCGCCCCAAAACTCGCCAACGGGCGACACAGAGCGAACAACTGCAGCGGCTACCCTCAGTGCAATCTGACATGATCGGAAGTCTCTTGTGACAGAAGTGCCAGTCCTACTGCAGACCCCAGAAGCCCGATATCGCGGATGGTCTCGGGGGTAAAGCCGTTTACTACAATGATGGAAAAGAGCCAGAGGGAGGCAAAGCTGGCAACCAGGCGCGTGCGTAGCCCAAGTGCTAATAAAGCTCCTAGCATCACATTGACTCCTGCATGGACCACGAGAAACATTTCTTTGGGAAGCGGTTGAATATTGGCTATCCAATCAGGGAGAAATGTGAGCCATTGGGAAGAGTAGAGTAGCTGGTGCAAACCAAACCAGATAAAAACCGTTGCCAGTCCTAAGCGAATAGATAGGAGGGCAAGCTTGTTTCCTGCGAACACAGCCTCAGTATACTACAATACGGCCATGGAACAGTCACGCATCCGTAATTTCACCATCATCGGACATATTGACCACGGCAAGTCCACGCTCGCAGACCGATTGCTGGAACTGACCGGCACTATGGAGACACGGCAGATGCGAGAACAAGTATTGGACCGGCTCGCGGTTGAACGTGAGCGCGGCATAACGGTCAAGCTCAAGTCTGTCCGCATGCAGTATACGTATCAAGGTACGACATACATCTTAAATCTCATTGATACGCCGGGGCACGTGGACTTTTCCTACGAGGTGAGCCGTTCACTTGCAGCATGTGAGGGCGCCATTCTCGTCGTGGATGCCACACAAGGTGTGCAGGCCCAAACGATTGCGAACGCTTCGCTCGCCAAACAACACCACCTCACTATTATTCCGGTAATCAACAAGATCGATGGAGCAAATGCTGATCCTGTAGCGACCATGCACAGCCTCTGTGAACAATTGGGATTTGAGGAAGATGAGATTGTGTACATTTCAGCCAAAGAGGGTACAAACGTCCAGCAAGTGCTTGCGCGCCTAATCACCCGGGTTCCTGCACCTGCCGGCGATAGCAGCAGCCCCTTTACTGCCTTAGCATTTGACTCTTTTTATGACACGCATAAAGGAGTAGTGATAAGCATTCGGGTGACGGACGGGCAGGTTGCGACCGGTGACGAAATCCTTCTTATGGGCTCTCGGCAACGTGCTGCAGCACTGCAACTAGGCGTTTTCGCACCGCAGATGCTTCCCCAAGAGAAACTTTCCGCTGGCGAGGTTGGATACATCGCAACCGGTCTTAAGGATGTCAGAGGTGCCCAAGTCGGGGATACGGTAACTCATGTACACCGACAGGCGCTCAATCCCCTCCTAGGGTATCGGCCAGCCAAGCCAATGGTCTTTGTCGGCATGTATCCAGCGGACCAGAACGACTATATCGCGCTGCGGGAAGCCATTGGAAAATTGCAATTAAACGACGCGGCACTATCCTGCATTCCTGATACAAGCCGCGCATTGGGAAACGGTTTCCGGTGCGGTTTTTTGGGGTTATTGCATGCAGAGGTAACCCAAGAGCGGCTTGAGGAGGAGTTTGGACTTCACCTTATTATATCTGCGCCAAGCGTAGTGTATCGGGTAGATAATACAGAAGTAAGCAGTCCCATTGCCCTCGATCTGACTGGCAAAAAGGTGGAGGAACCGTGGGTGGCTGCTACGATACTCACGCCTGCCCAGTATGTTGGTGATATTATGCAGCTTACTTCCCAGTATCGCGCTGTTTCGAAAGGAATGGAGTATGTAGGAAACATCGTGCGCATTCTCTATGAAATGCCACTGCAAGAGTTTATGAGCGGGTACTACGATCGTTTAAAGTCGGTTTCCTCAGGATACGCTTCGCTTGATTATACATTTCTTGATTACCGTCCTGTTGATGTTGTACGACTGGATATTCTGGTGAACCGCGAGGAGGTCGATGCGCTATCCCAACTGGTAGTGCGGGAACGTGCGCGAGAGGTTGGCAGCAAGTTCGTAGAGAGTCTCAAGGAAGCAATACCGCGTCAGCAGTTTGAGATCCCTATTCAGGCTGCCATAGGCGGTAAGATCATTGCTCGAGCAGATATTCCAGCATTCCGGAAAGATGTCACGGCAAAATTATATGGGGGCGACAGAACGAGGAAGGATAAATTGCTTGAGGCACAGAAAAAGGGGAAAGCTCGACTCAAGCGTATCGGGCGCGTCCAAATCCCCCAAGAAGCGTTCTTCGCGGTGTTTGACAAGTAATTAGCAGTCGTGTTAGGATTCTGCCAACTATGCCGGAATTGACGCCTCGACAACAAGAGCTGCTCGAAGCGCTCGTTGATGAGTATATCGAGACTGCTGAACCGGTAGGATCAGATACCCTGGACCGCCGGTACAACTTAGGGGTGTCCCCTGCTACGCTTCGGTCCGAGATGGTTCGTCTGACCGACCTTGGCTACCTGAAAAAACCGCATGCTTCTTCTGGGCGTACACCCACAGCCATGGGAATGAAGTACTACGTGCAGGAGCTTATGAAACCAAAGGAGTTACCGGTCAAAGATGAAGTTTCTATAAAGGAGAGATTGTGGGAAGACCGGTTTGAGTACGCCAGACTCATGCAGGAGGCCTGCCGAGCTTTGGCTAGCTATACCCACTCTCTTGGCATAGTCGTAACCGACGAGGGGGATATTTTTACCGCAGGAACTGCCAATATCCTTGATATGCCGGAGTTCTACGATATTGATGTTGCCAAAGAAGTACTGACTGTGGTGGATGAACCCTCTCGGCTTGAGGAAATCGTCGCGTTGTGCCAAGGTGATGATCCAGTGCATGTTATTATGGGTGAGGACATTGGACATGAGTTTTTGGCGCCGGTCGGGTTTGTTTTTACCCGATTCGAAGCAGGACGGGGACACCGGGGGTTACTTGGCGTAGTTGGTCCGATGCGGCTGAATTATTCGCTGGTGGTCCCTACGATTCACTATGTCTCGAATTTAATGCGTGAAGTAACGCGAAGTTGGTAAGGAGTGGACATATGGCAAAGGTGCGGCAGAGCAAAAAAGGGCACGACACCGCTGAGGTTGACGCACTCAAAGAGCATATTGAGGAGCTCACGAATGTATATAAACGGGCAATTGCTGATTATCGGAATTTAGAACAGCGGGTGGCAAACGGGCAGGCAGCGGCGGTACGGTTTGCAAACGAAGTGCTTCTTGAGAAACTACTGCCGGTTGTAGATAATTTGGAACAGGCAGTTACGAACGCACCAGCTGAGGAGCGGCAAAATAACTGGTTTATCGGTATCACATTGGTGCTCGATCAGTTTCGGCAGATCCTTCGCCAGGAGGGAGTTACAGAAATAGCTGCATTAGGACAGCCGTTTGATCCAAAGCTCCACGAGGCGGTTGATACCGCTGCCGGGAAACCAAATGAGGTTGTAGAGATGGTGTCTAAAGGATACTTTTTGCACAGTAAGGTCTTGCGCCCTGCCAGAGTGAAGGTGGGAAAGGAGGATATGTAAATGGGTAAAATGGTCGGTATTGATTTGGGAACCACTAATTCGGTGGTGGCCGTCATGGAGGGCGGCAAACCCAAAGTGATTCCATCGGCTGAAGGCGAGAACATCATTCCCTCGGTGGTTGATCCAACAAAGAACATCGTGGGGCGCGTGGCAAAACGCCAAATGGTACTCAACCCAAAAAGTACCATCTACAGCATTAAGCGCCTGATTGGTCGCACGTTTACGGATCCGTCGGTTGAGCGTGATCGTAAGCTGCTCCCCTATGAGGTCAAAGCGGGTAGGGAGGGCATGGCAGTAGTTGAAATCGAAGGCAAGACGTATACCCCCCAAGAAGTCTCTGCCATGATTTTGCAAAAGATGAAGGCCGATGCAGAAAGTTATCTAGGAGGTACAGTAACCGATGCGGTGATAACAGTACCGGCTTACTTTGATGATGCGCAGCGGCAGGCAACCAAGCAAGCTGGTGAGATTGCAGGACTAACCGTTCAGCGGATTATCAACGAGCCAACCGCAGCAGCGCTTGCGTATGGACTGGATAAGAGCCATGCGCATACTATTGCAGTCTACGACCTGGGAGGCGGTACGTTTGACATATCAATTCTTGAGCTTGGAGAGGGAGTGTTCCAAGTAAAGTCAACTGCTGGTGATACGCACCTAGGCGGAGACGATTTTGATAATCGCATCGTTGACTTCTTAGTTGATGAATTTAAGAAAGAGCATGGGATCGATCTGAAAGCTGATCGCCAGGCGCTCCAGCGGTTGCGCGACGCGGCTGAGAAGGCCAAGATCGAACTCTCCTCTACCCAGGAGGCAGAGATCTCACTGCCATTTGTCACTGCCGATGCTGCCGGACCTAAACACTTGCAAGTAAAGTTGTCTCGAGCCAAGTTGGTGCAACTCACGAAGGATTTGATAGACAAGACCTTTGAGGCCTGCACGCAGGCGCTCAAAGATGCAAAATTATCAGCCAAGGATGTAAATGAAATAGTGTTGGTGGGCGGCCAAACCCGTATGCCTGCTGTGCAAGACGCGGTGAAGGAATTTTTTGGAAAAGAGCCTCATAAGGGAATTAACCCTGATGAAGTTGTCGCAATAGGTGCCGCGATTCAAGCGGGAGTCCTGGGCGGTGACGTCAAAGATGTGCTGCTACTGGATGTCACGCCGCTTTCCCTCGGAGTAGAGACGCTGGGAGGAGTGATGACACCGCTTATACCACGCAATACGACTATTCCAACGAGTAAATCAGAAGTGTTTTCAACCGCGGCTGACAATCAGCCGCAGGTTGAAATCAATGTACTGCAAGGTGAACGGCCGATGGCAGCTGACAATAAATCGTTGGGACGCTTTATCCTGGATGGCATTGCCCCTGCGCCGCGGGGAGTGCCGCAGGTTGAAGTGTCTTTTGATATAGATGCAAATGGGATTTTGAACGTGAGTGCCAAAGACAAAGCCACCGGGAAAGAGCAAAAGATTACTATTACCGGGTCAACTGGTTTGGAAAAAGAAGAGGTTGAGCGAATGGTGAAGGAAGCCCAGGAGCGTGCTTCTGAAGATCTGGAAAAGAAAGCAACCATTGAGGCGCGCAATCTTGCAGACACCCTCATCTACACTGCTGAGAAGGCACTCAAAGATGCAGGTGACAAGGTATCGGCGGAGTTAAAGAAAGAGGTAGAAGAAAAGGTGGCAGCACTCAGAGCGGTGCTTAAGACAGAAAGTAAAGAGGAGATAGAAACAAAATCAAAAGAATTGTCAGAAAGCATGCAGAAGATCGGCCCAGCGATTTCACAGGCCCAACCCGGCCCATCTCCTGAAATTGAGAAGGAAGAGAAAGAAGGGAAAACAGAGGAGGGACCGGACACTGCAGTGGAAGGGGAAGTAGTGGATGAAGGGAAGTAATGGCAGAGAGAACAGACTATTATCAGGTTTTGGGTATCGGTAAGAATGCCTCTGATAGTGAGATAAAATTAGCATATAAAAGGCTTGCGCGGCAATATCACCCCGATGTCTATAAAGGCGCAGACGCCAACGAGAAATTCAAACAGATAAACCAAGCATACGAGGTGCTCTCAGATCCAAAAAAGCGGCAACTCTACGACCAATATGGCCACGCCGCTTTTGCGCGTGGTGCTGGCCCGGCAGGCGCTGATGTCGGTCCGTTTGGTCAATCCTATACCTATTATGGTCCAACGGGTGGGGTTAACGTGGATTTTGACTTTGGCGGATTTTCCGATCCCTTCGAGATTTTTGAGCAGTTCTTTGGGAGCGCGAGCCCGTTTGGGCAAGCTTTTCGCCGTACGCCCACCTATCGCATGCGCGTTAGTTTTGAAGATGCGGTGCGGGGTGTAGAAAAAGAGGTCGAGGTCGGCGGCAAGAGGACGAAGATCAAAATTCCTGCGGGAGTGGACGATGGTACCCGAATCCGATTTGACAATTTCTCTGTTGTTACTGAGGTGGAGCCGCATCGAGAATTTGAGCGCCGTGGTTACAGTATTCACACTGAACTCCCTATCACGTTTGCCCAAGCAGCGCTGGGAGATACGGTGCCGATACGCACCCTAGACGGTGAGGTAAAAGTGAAGATTCCGCCAGGAATACAGTCAGGAACAGCTATTCGATTGCGTGGCAGGGGGGTGCCGTATTTGCGAAGCGGCGGTCGCGGCGATCACTATGTGACTGTGCGGGTAGCCACACCTACCAGAATTTCCAATAAGGAGCGTGCCTTACTTGAACAACTCCGTGATCTCCAGAAACCTGGAAAAAAAGGCTGGTTTGCGTAGCGTCTTCGCTTGACTTCTGATAAGCCATTTTTTATACTCTGTAGTAGGACGAAGGAGGAAAGGTGGGGGTACCCACCTTTTTTGTATGCCACTTACTGCACGAACAGAATTTGCTGCAGCGGTCAACCAAATTGCCGCCGAGCGGCGCATAGATGCAGAGCTCGTGCTCGAAACCATTCGCAGCGCGATTCTTGCCGCGTACCGGAAGGACTACCCAAGTGAGTTTGCGGAGAGCGAGGAGCTTACCGTCAAACTCGATCCTGCCACGGGCGAGGTTACCATACTGCACGGAGACAAAAACGTTACACCTCCTGGATTCGGCCGCATTGCTGCGCAAACCGCCAAGCAGGTAATTCTGCAGCGGCTGCGCGAGTCGCAGAAGAGCGCGATACTTGAGGAATTTCAGAAAAAAGTGGGTACGCTCGTCAATGGCATGGTGCAACGCGTGGAAGGGCCGGTCGTCATCGTTGACTTGGGTAACGAGGCCGAGGGCGTCATGCCCCCTCAGGAGCAGGTCCCACAGGATAGTTACCACCCCGGCCAGCGGCTGAAATTCTACGTAGTGGGGATTCGAGAGGGTGTGCGGGGAAGCGAGATTATTGCCTCGCGAGCGCATAAGAGTCTTATTGAAGGACTCTTTCGTATAGAAGTTCCTGAAGTTGCTTCAGGGGCAGTAGAGATAAAAGTGGTTGCACGTGAGGCTGGGTCGCGCACGAAGGTGGCGGTAGCGAGTAATCAGCCTGGAGTAGATCCGGTCGGCAGCTGTGTTGGGCAAAAAGGAGTGCGGGTGCAAGCAGTTATAAACGAGGTTGGAGATGAAAAAATTGACATCATCCAATGGTATGCAGATCCCGCGCAGTTTATTGAGGCCGCTCTCTCGCCCGCCAAAAACATTAAGGCAAGAGTTGATACTGAAAACAATACTGCTACCGTAGTGGTCCCTGATGACCAGCTGTCGCTTGCCATAGGCAAGGGCGGCCAGAATGTACGTCTTGCCGCAAAATTGAGCGGGTTCAGGATCGATATCCAAGGAGAGACCGAGGTGCGTGGTGAAGTAAAGGAAGCGCGAAAAGCATTTGGTGCAGCGACAGCAAGAGACAAAGAAAAGCAAAACGCCAAAGAAAAAACCAAAAAGAAAGCTGCCACGAAGAAAGCATCTGATGGCAAATCAAAAAAAGAGTAGTCGTCCTCCTATCGTCACCGTCATGGGACATATAGACCATGGTAAGACTACCCTCCTTGATGCCATTCGCAACACCGCTATCGCCAGGGGCGAACATGGCGGAATTACCCAACACATTGGCGCGTACCAAGTAGAGGCGAACGGTCGCCCCATTACCTTTATCGATACCCCAGGGCATGCAGCCTTTGAAGAGATGCGCAAGCGCGGTGCGAACGTTGCAGACATCGTCATATTAGTAATTGCCGCAGACGACGGGGTGAAGCCGCAAACGGTGGAGGCCATACGTCATATCAAGGCTGCCGGCACTGTCATGATTGTAGCTATCAATAAAGTAGATGTTGAGGGTGCAAATCTTGATCGAGTCAAACAGCAACTTGCTGAGCATGAGGTGCTTGTTGAAGGCTATGGCGGTGACGTCGTGGCAGTTCCCATCTCTGCAAAAACGAAACAGGGATTACCTGAACTCTTGGATATGATTTTATTAGTCGCTGATATGCAGGAACTGACTGCGAATGCTCAGAATGCACTTGCTGGAGTCATTATTGAGGCAAAGCTCGATCGCTTTCGGGGTCCGGTGGCGACCATACTCGTACAGGATGGTACGTTACGAGTGGGAGATACCGTCCATGCAGGCTCCGTAAACGCCAAAGTACGGGCGCTGACTGATGATCGGGGGGGCAGATGTACCGAAGCGGGTCCATCCACCCCTGTGGAGCTCATGGGTTGGGAAACGGTGCCAGAGGTGGGAGCGATTGTTGTACAAGGGAAAGCGCCCGAGGTGTCGGAAACAACAGCTCCTGAAACTCCCGAGGTTTGGCAAATTCCTGAGGAGGGGAGAAAAGAGTTTACACTCGTTGTGAAGGCAGATGTGCGCGGCTCGCTTCAGGCGATTCTTGTTGGGCTGGAGACGGTCGACACGCCTGACGGTAGCGTCACGGTCGTGGGGAGCGGGACCGGAGAAATTTCTGAATCGGATGTGCTCCTTGCCCGTTCAACCGGTGGTGCCGTAATTGGGTTTAATGTGAAACCGTTGCCGGCAGCGGCGCGACTGGCAGAGACCGAGCATGTACCTATTCGCACCTATACTATTATCTACGAATTGCTGGATGAAGCCCGTGAGCTGGTGCAGGGGGCGCGCACGGTAAAGGAAGAGAAGATAAAGGGGAAGGGCGAGATTATTGCGGTATTTGAAGGCCCGAATAGAATTGCTGGAGTTAAGCTAACCGAAGGGGCGTTTCGACAGGGAGAGAATGTTCGTGTACTGCGGGACAGTGAATTGATCGGTAATGCAACGATTAAATCGTTGCGGCAAGTCAAGCAAACTGTCCAACGGGTAATGGCGCCGGCTGAGTGTGGGATACTATTGGATCCTGCGCTTGACTTTCAGCGGGGAGACAAGCTAGAATCAGACGCCTCGTGATTCTGCCTCAACAAAGGATTCTATAATGGGTACACAAAAGAGAACTGCGGCGCAAAAAATTGCGAGTGCTGAAACGGTACTCGTTGTCCTCGGGAAGAAGGCTGGAGCAGACAGCTTTGCTGCGGCTGCCGCACTACACCTTACCATGCGAGCACAGGGCAAGAACAGTACTATTGTTGCTGCCCAATTACCAACCGTTGAACTTTCCGCTATCCGTGGCATTGACCAAGTTAGCACCAAGCTCCCTACGCCAAACCTGATAGTTACGCTTGAGGATGCGGTTGGTGCGGTTGAAAAAGTTAGCTACTTTGTGGAGGGCACCCAGTTGAAGCTAGTGGTGCATCCGCAGCCAAACGCCCGCCAGTTTGATCCAAGCAATATTCACATTTCTCCGGGCAGCTCACAGGCAAATCTGACGGTGTTTTTTAGCACTACAAGTGAAGATGATCTCGATCCGCTCTATAGGGATGAGCAGCTTCCTGATGAGGAAAAGCGACTGGCGATTGCCTCCGGCCGCGGGACTCTTGCTGCCGGTACTACCGTAGTAGATCCAGATCGCGCATCGGACAGTGAACTGGTAGGGCATCTTATAGAAGAGCTTGGGTGGCCGGAAGATGAATCGACCGCGAGCGATATTGCCTATAACCTTCTTTTTGGTGTTCGCAGCGGCACGAGGGACTTCACTGATCCCAGAGTTTCTGCAGAGACGTTTGAAGTAGCAGCCCAGCTTGCACGCAGAGTGCATGGTATTGCCGGGCAGTGGGCAGCGCCAGTTGCCGCAATCCCTGAGGTTCTGCGGCAGGCGCAACACGCGGCAGCACAAGAAGAGGAACAGAAAACACAACCGGTGGAGCCCGAGCCAGATTGGCTCACTCCCAAAATCTACAAAGGCACGAGCTTGCTCTAAGGGAACACATTCTTTTGCCAGTAGACAGATAAAAGGGTTTCTGGTATAATAACGTCCGTTATGCCGCTTGGAACTGACGATAAACAGCAGATTATTCAGACATTCCAGACGCACGCGGGAGATACTGGGTCACCAGAGGTACAAGTGGCCATTCTCTCCCAGCGCATCAAGCATCTAACCGGGCACTTGAAAGCGCATGCGCATGATGTGCATAGCCGGAGGGGACTACTGGCCATGGTAAATAAGCGGCGTAGGCTCTTGCATTACTTGATGAAGAAAGACGGCGCACGGTACAAGGAAGTAATTAATAAAGTTGGCTTACCGCGCTAGGCGCATAACGATAGATTTGGTAGTCGGCAGGTTGGGTTGGAGATTGAGACATGCATCTTTGCTAAAAAGGATACAGGTTTCGATTTCTAACCTCCAAAGCCTTCTATCTACTCGCACAATATAAACGATGAGTAACACAATAACCCGCTCCACAACCTGGGGCGATACTGAACTAACACTTGAAACAGGGCGATTGGCTGGCAAGTCAGACGCGTCGGTTTTGGCACGGTATGGAGATACTATGGTGCTGGCGACCGTGTGCTATGGGCAGCCAAAGACCGATATCTCGTACTTTCCTCTCTCGGTTGAATTTGAAGAACGACTGTACGCCGGTGGGCGCATTTCTACATCGCGGTTTATAAAGCGGGAGGGTCGACCTCGAGAAAGCGCAATACTTGCCGGTCGCTTGATTGATCGGTCTATACGCCCGCTGTTTCCCAAAGACTATTACAACGAAGTGCAAGTTATTGTCACCGTGCTCTCGGTCGATCAGGAGAACGAACCGGATATACTTGGCGGTATCGCAGCCTCCGCGGCACTTGCCATCTCGAGCGTACCCTGGAAGGGGCCAATTGTGCTCGTGCGAGTTGGTAAAACTGCAGCCGGGTATGTGCTCAACCCTACGCAGAGCGAACAGGAACAATCGGATCTAGACCTGGCAGTGTCAGTCCTGGATCAAGGTATCAATATGGTTGAGGCAGGAGCACGTGAGGTCTCGGAAGAGCAGATGCTTGAAGCACTTGCGTTTGCTCAGGATCAGGCACAGCCGGTCCTTGCACTCGTTACTGATTTTGCCAAGGAGGTGGGTCGGAAGAAACATGCATATACCTCTCCGGCGCTTGACGCTGACGTTTCACCAAAGGTGCGCGCATTTATCCAGAATGAAATACTTACAGAGCTGACAAAGGATCCTGTGCTCGCGACCGATGAGAGTTTTGGTCCGAAAGCGCTCGAAAGACTGAGTACGGAATTTGGTGAGACGGTGGACGGCAAGCAGCGGACCTCCCTATTTGAGGATGAGTTTAAGCAGTATGTGCGGGCACGTACACTCGATGAGCAGAAACGTCTGGACGGACGAGGTCCGAACGATATTCGCCCGATTACGATTGAGACAGGGATACTACCACGTACTCACGGTTCCGCACTGTTCAAACGCGGCGATACACAGGCCCTCACCATTGCGACCCTCGGCTCGCCCTCGCTTGAGCAGTTGATTGAAGGGATGGGTGGAGAGGAAACGAAGCGTTATATGCACCACTATAATTTTCCTCCATACTCTGCTGGAGAAGTACGTCGTGTAGGAGCTCCTGGTCGTCGCGAGGTAGGGCATGGGGCACTGGCTGAGCGGGCGTTATTGCCAGTTATTCCAAAAGGAGCGGATTTCCCCTACACCATTCGCGTCGTTTCTGAGATCATGTCGTCCGCAGGGTCAACCTCTATGGCCAGTGTCTGTGGATCGACACTCGCGCTTATGGATGCGGGTGTGCCGATTACCGCGCCCGTGGCCGGAGTTGCCATGGGGCTGTTGACGCGAGGCGATACGTATCTCGTGTTATCCGATATTGGCTACGCGGAGGATGCCAACGGGGATATGGACTTTAAGGTGGCAGGGACTCAAAAAGGGATCACCGCGCTGCAGATGGATACAAAGATTTTGGGGCTTTCGCACACCATGCTTGCTGAGGTGCTTACAAAAGCAAGGGCAGGCAGGGTCTTTATCTTAGAAAGAATGCTGGAAGCCCTACCTGAATCGCGCCGCGAGGTTTCTCGCTACGCGCCCAAGATCGCAACGCTCAAAGTTGACCCAGAATCGATCGGCGAAGTTATCGGTTCAGGCGGCCGGACGATCCGTGAGATTCAGACAACTACCTCAACGGTTATTGATATTGAGGATGATGGGACGGTCACGGTAACAGGGCAGGCGGCCGAACAGGCAGAGCAGGCGGTAAAATGGATTGAAGGGATTACCCATAAGGTACAGCCAGGTGAAGTATACGAGGGAGTAGTGCGTCGGATACTGCCGTTTGGCGCCTTTGTAGAATTCCTACCAAAGCGCGAGGGAATGGTGCATATCTCACAACTTGCACCGCAGCGAGTAGAACGGGTGGAAGATGTGGTCTCGATAGGACAAGTGGTCAAGGTACGCGTTTCCGAGATTGATGCGCAGGGACGAGTAAACCTCTCGATGCTGTTTGGTGAGGATATCCGTCCGAGAGAACCGCGCGCACCACGGCCGTTTGGTGACAGACCCCGCTTCTCCCGCCTTGGCGCGGCGGGGCAGGCCCGTGATCGCCGCCCTCGATTTCGCCGCTAGTATAGTGGTACAATCAGATCGTTTCATATAAACTAATGCCCATTACTGCTTTTGACGATATTGTGACGCTTGAGCAGAGAGTCGCTGCCGCTGCACTCCCTGCGGATCTCAAAGAGAAACTCAATGGGGCGCTCGCACGGCTTTCGCGCCTTGCACAGACGGGGTCATACGCCAACGATTATGATATCCTTTCCCGGTACGTGGGATGGCTGCTCCAGTTCCCATGGCAGAAGCAGACAAGGGATGTGTTGGACCTGGCCCATGCCCAATCGGTTCTCAATGCCAATCACCATGGTCTTACTGGAGTAAAGGAGCGAATCCTGGAATATCTATCGGTACTTATTCTCCATGGCACCACGCCTGCCCGTGCTCCAATGCTTGCTCTGGTGGGACTCGTGGGTACAGGCAAAACCTCACTTGCGTATTCAATCGCCCAAGCGCTTGGCCGCACATACGCCCGTATTCCATTCGGCGGGCTCGGGGACGCGTTGCAACTGCGGGGACAGCCGCGCCACTACACAGGTGCCGAACCTGGACTATTATACAAAGCGCTCTGTCGTGCAGGTAGCACGAATCCAGTGATTCTTTTGGATGAAATCGATCGAGTTCCCCAGGAGCGTCGAGCCGATATTATGGGAGTGCTGGTGGAGATGCTTGACCCAGAACAAAATGCTGGTTTTATTGATCACTATGTTGATTATCCGGTAAATCTTTCCCCAGTGCTTTTTATTGTAACAGCCAACAACACCACACACATAAGCACCGCGGTACTTGACCGGCTGGAAGTACTACAAATGCCAAGCTATACTGATGAGGAAAAGGTGGCAATTGGTAAACAGTACCTCTTGCCGCGTATCCTTTCCGAGGTTGGGTTGCCGCAAGATACGATTACCATAGAACGTGATGTCTGGCCAGCCATTGTGCGGCCTTTGGGATTTGATGCAGGGATGCGGACGCTTGAGCGAACGCTTGCAGGGATGGCTCGCAAGATGGCAAAAAGAGCCGTGCTTGGGAAAGAGATGCGTTTCCACATCACGACTAGCAATGTCCAGGAGTTTTTACCGCAAGCTGGTGTACAGTGAACAAGGCCGACGAGCTGGTTCGTATAAAAAAGGAGATGGAACAGGACCCTACGCTACCGCTTGCAAAAGGGGCGACCCGTCTCGTCTTTGGCAGGGGGAACCCTGACGCACAACTCCTGTTGATTGGAGAGGCTCCCGGGTATTTTGAAGACCAGCAAGGGCTACCCTTTGTGGGTAATGCAGGGAAACTGCTGGACGTGACGCTGAAAGAGAACGAACTGAATCCGGCTACCGATGTATATATTACCAATGTGGTACACCACCGGCCCCCAGGAAACCGCGATCCGCTGCCGTATGAACTTGCCGCCTACCGACCGTACCTTGAGCGCATTATCGCTACCATTAGTCCTCCGTGCATTGCGACGCTCGGGCGCTACTCCATGGCGATGTTTTTACCCAGCGCAAAAATCTCGCGCGTCCATGGGCAGAAGTTTATGGTGGAAGGGCGGATCGTGGTACCGATGTTCCATCCTGCGGCAGCGCTACGCTCAGAAGGCATTATGACCGCGTTCCGCAACGACTTTGCTGCGTTTGTGCGCGACAGACGCGAAGAGAAACCACAACCTAAGGACGAGCACAGCGCACAGCTCGATCTATTTTCATGAAAACGTTTCGAGGTAGTCCTACACCGTTGTTACGCATCGTCTCTTTAGGAGGCGCGGGGAGCGTCACGAAGAATATGCATGTGTATGAGTATGGTCATGATATTCTCATCGTGGATTGCGGGGTAGGGTTCCCTGATGAGTCTATGCTTGGCGTAGATTTGCTTATACCAGATATTTCGCACCTTCTTGCCAAACGGGAACGTATACACGGAATACTACTTACGCACGCGCACGAAGATCATATGGGAGCCCTCGGCTACATACTACCCCGGTTGCCGGTGCCTGTGTACGCGACTAAATTGACCGCTGGGCTTGCAAGAAATAGGCTTTCTGAGATGCGTGTTGCTGCTCAGTTTCATCCGTTGCCCACTGGGAAGCCCTTTCGCCTTGGCCCGTTCACCGTAGAGGCAATTCCGGTTACCCATTCCGTACCGGATGCGGTGGCTCTGTATATTGCATGTCCAGCAGGTCGGGTGCTACACGCGGCCGATTTTAAGTTTGACTGGACACCGGTGGACGGGCGACTTCCAGACGTTGCAAGACTGGCGCGCCTTGGAGCTTCCGGCATTGATATATTACTGTCCGATTGCTTGCGCTCCGAGAAGGCCGGTTATACCCTTTCCGAGCGGGTTATTGAGGATACTTTTGAGCTGGAAGCGCAGCGCACAACCGGGAAATTAATTGTAACCACTGCTTCCTCCAACATCTCTCGTATCCAGCAAGCAGTGACCGTGGGTGTGCGGCATGGGAGAAAGGTAAGTTTCGTCGGGCGCTCGGTCGAGCAGAATGTAGAGGTGGCGGTACAGTTAGGATTCCTCGCCATCCCTTCAGGCTGGCAGATTTCTGCAGATGCAGCCGCGTCCTATCCACCGCACAAACTCCTGCTCGTCGTGTCAGGGAGTCAAGGGCAGGAGGGGTCTGCTCTTGCGCGCATGGCGCATGGTCAGCATAAAGTAAAAGTACTTGCCGGCGACACGGTGCTCTTTTCCGCAGACCCTATTCCTGGATCTGAAGAGGCTGTACATGCGGTGATTGATCTGTTAGTGAAACGGGGAGCCCGAGTGCAGTACTCCGATGTATTGGATGACCTACACGTTTCAGGGCACGCGGCTCGGGATGAGCTCGCACTTATGATTGCACTTACCAAGCCATCGTATCTGTTGCCGATCGGCGGCACCTACCGCATGATGAAGCAGTATCAGCTCCTTGCTCTCAAGATGGGCTATAATGAGGGCCAGGTGCTCCTGACCGAGGAAGGTGAGGTCATTGAGCTGGCGGCAGGAAAAGTAAAACGG
Organism: uncultured Gammaproteobacteria bacterium; assembly: GCA_964372495.1. GTDB lineage: Bacteria > Patescibacteriota > Microgenomatia > JAUYPR01 > JAUYPR01 > CAYJQU01. The sequence continues at coordinate 106,176 of CAYJQU010000002.1, read as the reverse complement.
GGAGTTCGGCTTTCGCTCAAGAACGTCATGGTCGATTCGCTTGGGGTGTCCGAGGGCAACGTGGTACTCCGCGACCGTCAAGTGCTTGCTGAGGACGGTATCGTGATCGCCGTTGTGCCGCTTGACCAGGGAAGCGGAGAACTTTCTGGAAAGGTTGATTTAATTGCACGAGGCTTTGTGGAGTTTGTGGAAGGTGAAGAACTCGATCGAGGTGCGCGCGAGGCCATCGGAAAAGCACTCGGTGCGCAAGAGAGAGGGCACGTGCTGGACTGGCGTTTTTTACGAAGACAAATAACCAATGAGCTGGAGACCTATCTATTTCGAGAGACAAAGAAACGGCCAATGATACTACCTGTTCTCATGGAGGTATAGAATGGCTCGGGGTAGAAAGCACCGATATCGCTTCCCAAAGTTTAAGCTGAGACCAAAGACGGTAGCCTCCATTTTGTCGATAAGCTTAATGGCTGCCGGAGGACTCACTGGACTCACGCTCTTTGCTCCCAACGAGGGGGTGCTAGGCCGCCTACGCCAAGAGCTGTATGCGTTCTTTGGGGTTGGCATGGTTGGTTTACCCATAATCCTTTTGTTGAGCGGGCTGATGTTTACCCGGATCAAAATGGCGATAAACCACCCACATGTAGTGGTAGGACTTATCATCTCCTGGATTTCAGTCATGGCGATGATGACGCCTATTTCTCTTTCTGGAGCGGGCGAGGTCGGCAACGCGTTTTTTGTCGAACTAGCACAGTTTATTACGAATCCTGGAGCTTTCTTGGTTTTTCTTTCTCTATTCTTTATTGGTCTTGTTGTGCTGTTTAACACCTCATTTGACGAGGTAGCAGTCCAGGCAGGCAACGTAGGTGCCCAGGTCGGGGAAGTGTATCGGCGTACGTTTGGGCAGTTATTTTCCCGGAAATCACCCGCGCGGTTTGAAGATCGACAGCTAAAAGTACGGGAGGCAGGCGCACAGGTAGCGGGTCCTGGACCAGGAGTGGCTACCACTGCAGTTGCGCCCCAAGCCTTAGGCAATCAGGTTGTCGCTAACCTGCCATCACAGTCAGGCATTTGGGAGTTTCCGCCGCTGTCTCTTTTATCAGAAAAGGCGGCTGCGAAGGCCGATCGCGGTGATTTAAAGCATAATGCTTCGATCATTGAAAAGACACTTGAAAGCTTTGGGGTCCAGGCGCGAGTGGTTGAGGTAAATTGCGGTCCGGCAGTGACTCAGTATGCGCTCGAGATTGCGCTGGGCACTAAGCTTTCCAAGATTACCGGTTTGCAGAATGATCTTGCCCTTGCACTTGCCGCGCCCACCGGTACGGTACGGATAGAGGCCCCGATCCCTGGAAAATCGCTGGTAGGCGTGGAAATACCCAACCGGTCGCTTGAGATTGTTAGTTTAAAGAACGTGCTCATGTCACAAACGATGCAGCAAGCGCGCTCGAAACTCACCGTTTCCCTGGGCCTGGATGTCTCGGGCGAGCCGATTGTTGCGGATATTGCCAAGATGCCTCATGTGCTTATTGCCGGAGCTACCGGGTCTGGTAAGTCGGTAATGATCAACGCGATGATTGCTTCCTTGCTTTTTCGCGCATCTCCCCAAGAACTGAAGCTTATTATGATAGATCCCAAGCGTGTAGAGATGACCATGTATAATGGCATTCCTCATCTACTTACTCCCGTTATCGTAGACTTGGATAAGATTTTGTCGGCGCTGAAATGGGCGATGGCCGAGATGGACCGGCGCTACCGTCTGTTTGCAAGCATGGGCGTGCGGAACATCGTTGGCTATAACGAAGCGTCGGGCTTTCAGGCATTGCCGTACATCGTTATCTTAGTTGATGAGTTGGCTGACCTTATGATGTTTGCGCCGGTTGAGGTTGAAGATGCCATCACTCGACTTGCGCAGATGGCGCGTGCGACCGGCATCCACCTTGTGGTGTCCACCCAACGGCCATCGGTTGATGTTATCACCGGCCTTATTAAAGCCAACATTCCGTGTCGCATTGCATTTAATGTCTCCAGCATGATTGACTCCCGAGTCATCATCGACCAGCCGGGTGCCGAGAAGCTCTTAGGTCGCGGAGATATGCTGTTTGTGCCTCCTGACATTGCTAAACCCATTCGGGTCCAAGGGGTATTTGTATCTGATGGGGAAGTGAATAATCTCATTACGTATTTGAGAAGCACCGGTTTTGACCCTGAGTATACCGAGGAGGTAACGCAGATGCCGACTACTCGTGTAGGAGCGGGTGTGCACGGTAGTGGAGGCGACGGACGCGACCAGCTGTTCGTTGAGGCGGTGCGCACCGTGTGCCAGTATGATCGAGCGTCCGCATCGCTTCTGCAACGGCGGCTGCGAATCGGCTATGCACGCGCAGCGCGGCTTATTGATGAACTGGAAGCGGCAGGTATTATTGGGCCAGGGGAAGGTGCGAAACCGCGGGATGTGCTCCTGCGGAATGCAGAGGAGTACCTAGGGAGTGTAGGCGGTGGGGCGGAGGCGTGAGAACGGTTGGCGACGTGCTGAAGGATGCACGGTTGCGACACCACTTCAGTATTGTTGAGCTTGAACAAGTTACGCGTATCAAGGCGGAGCATATCGAAGCGCTTGAGGAAAGCGCGTACGACAGACTCCCTCCGCCCACCTTTACCAAAGGTTTCATCCGCAACATTGGGAAAGAATTAGGGCTGAATGTCGCGCAGCTGCTCGCGCTGTACAGGCGAGAATATGACGAGCGCGAGAGAAGCGTGCTGAAACTGGCACCTGAACCTTTAAGTCAACCTACTTTCCGCATCACCCAACGGTCAGTAGTAATAGGGGCAGTTCTTCTGTTTCTCGCTTTGTTCTTTGGGTATTTATATAGAGAGTACAGTGTGCTTGCCGGGGCCCCGCTCTTGATAGTGACGGAACCGATGGATCAAACGCAGCTGCAGGGCCCGACCGTGACGGTTGCTGGCAAGACGTATCCTGACGCCAGGATCGCGATCAATGATCAGGAGGTCATAGTAGCACCGGATGGCACATTTCGTACCGAAGTGAAGAGCACCCAATCACTCCTGATGGTTACTATTACAGCCACCAACAAACGCGGCCGCAAAAATGAAACCACCCGCACCGTGCGGGTCCTGAACCCGGAGGGGTAAGTGGTATAAATTGACCACCGCTATTTTGAGCCAGATCCAGGCGGTCTTAACTCACACACCTGGTGTGTGAGTATACGACTCAATCACTATGTTCAATATATCAGTATATTGAACAGCAGGCTCTAGTCAGTAAATCCGCGGATTTTATCGCAGTTCGGGCATATCCAAACAACAGGGCGATTACAATGGAGACAAATTGCCTGGTCAGCCACACATCGAGTGTAAGACTAAAAATCGTAGCCGTGAATAGTAGTTGTTCGTACTTGACGCTTTGAGCTGCCATCTCTAGAATAGACTCACTGCCATGCTTGATATTACTCAAACACTACTTATCGTAGTCATTACCGTCCTTACCATACTTCTGGCGGTGATTGGCGTGCAGGTTTTTTTCATCCTCAAGGAGATGCGTAACACCATGCATAAAACGAACAAAATTCTCGATGATACCGGCGCCATGACCAGTAACTTTCGCCGACCCTTTAGCTCCATGACGTCACTTGCAAGCGGGGTAAAGACCGGACTTGAGATTATATCGATGCTTCGTGAGCGTCGGAGGAAGGAGAAGTAGTATGGAAGATCACCAGAAACCGGGCGAAGGGCTATTCGTTAAGGGTATGTTTCTTGGGGCACTTTTCGGGGCAGCGGTGACGGCGCTGTTTACCACTGAGAAAGGGAAAGATGTGCGCCGCGCGCTTACCGGGAAAGGACTGGTGTTACTGGATGACCTGGAAGCTCTGCTTAAATCGGTGGAGGACGAAGCGGATACGATTCACGCGAAAGCTGAAGAGGTAAAGGAAGTTGTCGTACAAGAGCTCGGGTCATCGAAAGTGGCGGAGAAGATTGAAGAAATGGTTACCCAAATACAGCAGCAAGGTCGTGCGTTGGTTTCACGAGTGGCTTCACATCCAGTAAAACCCCGACGATTTGTGGTGAATAAGAGACGGTAATTTCGCTGTCTCGGGTAGGTATCTCCATACCTTTATAGTACAATATCTCTGATGGAAGCGAGAGAAATCCGCCAGCGATATATTGCGTTTTTCGAGAATCGAGGACACAGAAAGATACATCCTGCTCCCCTGGTTTTGGAAAATGATCCCACAACCCTTTTTACGTCTTCTGGGATGCAACCATTAGTATCATACCTGAAGGGCGAACTTCCTCATCCTGCTGGTAGAAAACTCGTTAATTCTCAACCGTGTTTTCGGGCAGAAGATATAGAGGAAGTCGGCGATAATCGCCACACGACTTTCTTTGAGATGCTCGGCAATTGGTCGCTGGGGGATTACTGGAAAAAGGAACAGCTAACCCACGTTTGGACGTTTCTCACAGAAGAGCTGCGGTTCTCAGCAAAAAAACTGCATGTGACAATCTATGATGGCGACGAAAAGCTAAAGTCTAAGAGGAAAAGTGGAGTTTTCCAACCAGTAGGGCCTGACGTAGAGTCAAAATCTATTTGGCTAGATCTTGGCGTCCCTGAGAATCAAATCCATTGGTATGGTTCTGAGAAGAATTGGTGGTCTCGCTCTGGCCCTCCCGAGGATATGAATCCTGGCGATATTGGTGGCCCAGACTCTGAAGTTTTTTACGACTTTGGCGGAGAGCTGCAGGTACACGAAAAATCTCAATACCGAGACCAGCCATGCCATCCCAACTGTGGCTGTGGGCGATTTATGGAAATAGGTAATTCCGTATTTATCCACTATAGAAAGCGAGAAGACGGCTCGCTTGAAGAATTTCCACAAAAAAATATCGACTTCGGCGGTGGTCTGGAACGTTTGACAGCCGCAACAATCAGTAATCCTGACATATTTGCCATAGACTTGTTTAAAGGAGCAACAGAAGTTCTCAGGGAGCATGGTGTGCCCACCGGGAAGGACGGTATGAAGGCAGTTCGCATCATACTCGATCACATGAGGGCTGCGACTTTTCTTATATCTGCTGGAGTGACGCCATCTAATAAGGTGCAGGGGTATATGCTCAGGAGATTAATCAGGAAATCAGCTGTTTATGCCAAGATTGCTCACATTAACTTGGATAGCAGTATACCCTTGTTGGTTCGGGAGTTTGAGAAAGTATACGAGGGCCTTTACTTTCAAGATAACAGAACAGGAATATCGGAAATCATAGCTGAGGAACTCGATAAATTTAACGAGACCCTTGAGAGGGGTCTTAAAGAAATTACTAGCAGGCAAGCTATTGGAGGGAAAGAGGCGTTCGATTTTTATCAGACATACGGTTTTCCGCTTGAACTCACTGAAGAGCTAGCGCGAGAAAGAGGCTTGGCCATCAATCGTGATGATTTCCAGGCTGAATTTGAGAAACACAAAGAGTTATCTCGTAGTGCCTCGGCAGGTATGTTCAAAGGGGGCCTGGCTTCCTCAGGAGAGATTGAAACGAAATACCATACCGTCACTCACCTACTCCATCAAGCGTTGCGGGATGTCCTGGGTCCGATAGTCCTGCAAAAGGGAAGCAATATAACCCAGGAGCGTCTACGTTTTGACTTTTCATACCCTGAAAAATTAACGGAGGATCAACTGAGAAAAGTAGAGTCCATCGTTAACGCAACGATCCAGCAAGATCTGCCAGTCAGGCGGGAAGAAATGATAGTAGCTGAGGCGAAACGCCTCGGGGCGCTGGGGGTTTTTGATGAGCGATATGGTGAGAAGGTGAGCGTGTACACAATCGGCGATTATTCAAAGGAAATCTGTGGCGGACCACATGTCTCCCGCACCGGCGAAATTGGCGATATTGAGATTCTCAAAGAAGAAGGCATCTCCCACGGGGTTCGCAGGATTCGGGCGATATTGAGATCTCGAGATTAATTTTCTCTCTAGCATCTATCACGAAGATTGAAGAATATACAAAAGATTTGTCGTTTGAGGCTTTTGCTCATGACCAAAAGACGATTGATGCAGTTGTCCGGAACTTCGAAATAATGGGAGAAGCAGCAAGAAAAGTACCAGAGGAAGTCACTGAGGAGCATCCGGAGATACCATGGGGGATGATGGTGAGCATGCGAAATAAGGTGCTTCATATCAGGAAGACTTCTCACGATTGAAGGTTTCAGATTCAAGAGGTACTTGCTTTGTTACGCTAGCGCTCTCTACTTAAGGCAATTTGCAGGTATCGGGCGTGTCTGGCTAGCACGGTTTCATTATACACCGATTGCGTGATTCAGGAGTGAGTGGTAGGATGATGGTGTAATTACTGCCTAATGTCAATACTAAATCTACCGCCACTATTTCAACGTGCCGCAGCGGATGGCGAGGAGGCTTATGTAGCCCTCGTTATCTATCCGCAGAGTGCTGAGGTAGCGATATGGAAAGACGCCCGAGGTCATGCAAAGATACTGGGTACGGGTTTCCAAAGCGCTGATAGCTGGGAAGAAGCTGCAGAAAAAGCTCTGCAACAAGCCCAAGCTGCTGCACAGTCGCCAAGCACCAAGGTCATTTTTGGGGTGCCAGATGACTGGATCGAAGGGGGCTCCTTACATGCAGACGTTGCGGAGAAACTACGGGCCGTAAGTAGAACGGCCCACCTCGTGCCCACTTCGTTTGTATCCACGGTACGGGCTATTGCTCATAGCCAAAAGCTCACCGAAGGGATGTCGCTAACTGCGATCGTCGTAGGGGTTGACCACAAAAGTTGCGAGATCTCGCTCTGGCAAACCGGGCGTCTCGTGGGCGTTACGTTCAAAGAACAATTAGAATCGATCCCACAAGCGATAGATGAATCGATAAAGTCGTTTGGCAGCATCGAAGTCTTGCCCGCTCGTATACTCCTCTATGGCGCGCATAATTTGGAGCAGGTAAAGCAAGATCTCTTGGCGTACCCATGGATGCAGCGACTCAATTTTCTCCACTTTCCCAAGGTAGATATCGTACCCGAAGGGACGGCGGCAGCGAGTGTTGCTCTTGCAGGCGCCGCTGACATTGGCAGCGCGAGGGAGAAAACTTTTGCATTAGGACAACAGACCACCCCATCGGGTAAACCGTTTGGATTCGTGCGCGGTAAAGATATTGGCCGACAACCGCAGCGCTTACCGGAGTCAGAGCCAGCCTCGCCTCGATATGTGGCTCAGTCAACTCCCGTCGTGGGGCCGCCGAGGACTGCCGAGGCTTTTAAGCCAGGTGTGCCTGTGCGCACCGATCCCGGAGATAGCATATGGGAACGTATAACCGAGCGAGTAGGAGTGTGGCCGCTGCGGGCGGCGATTATAGCCAGTATGCTGGGCCTTTTGTCAGTTGGAGTCGCTGCTTTGTACTATAACCTGCCGAAGGCGACTGTGACACTACTCCTGACGCCAGAGGTGTTAGAGCGCGATACCCAGCTCCTTATTAGTCCGGATGCACGGGAGGTAAATGTTGGTGCCAAGATAATCCCGGGATTTCGGTTCACAGCGTCGCAAAAGGCGGGAAAGACTGGTGTGGCGAGCGGGAAAAAGACGGTTGGGGACGCGGCCAAAGGAGAGGTCGTTATTTTTAACAAATCTAGCACAGTAAAAAAGCTTAGCAAGGGACTTACCCTCACTGCCCAGGGAAGCGGTCTTAAGTTCCAGTTAGAAAGAGATATTGACGTGGCGTCACAAAGTGCCACCACCAATACCGATGAGTCGGTAACACTAGTTCCAGGAAAAGCGAAAGTTTCGGTTACTGCCACTGAGATTGGCGATAACGGAAATCTTGCAGCTGGTATAGAGTTTGCCGTGGGTACGTTTTCCCTTGATGTAGTGAAGGGGAAAAGTGAAAGTGCATTGACTGGCGGTACCTCACGTGAGGTTTCGGTAGTTACCAAGCAAGATCAAGAAAAAGTAGTCAACGAGTTAAGTAAAGAAATGTTTGATAAAGGTAAGGATGAGCTTTCCCAAAAAGTTGCTGCCGGACAATTGATAATACCGGAGTCGGTAAAACAGGAGATCGTGAAAAAGTCGTTTGATCGAGATGTTGATAAGGAAGGAAGCGACATGACCGTGACCCTTGAGACAGCGATTGCTGCCACGGCCTATAACGAAACCGAGTTGAAGGAGCTTCTGGCCCAATCGGTGGCAAGTGCTGTTCCTGAGGGGTTTGAGCTACTCACCGAAGCTGTGGACACCGAAACGCAGGTAGCTCGCGTAGAAGATAACGGGAAGGTCACGCTCAAAGTGCATTTTCGCGCAAATCTCTTACCGGTCCTGAGAGATGACGAGATAAAACAAGCAATTGCGGGGAAAACCCTCCGAGAGGCGCGGGAGTCGCTGCTTTCACTTCCGCGAGTTGCGGAGGTGTCGTTTCAACTCTGGCCGAAGCTACCTGAGCCCCTCCTGCGGCTTCCGTACCGCAAAGAACGGTTGAGTCTGCAGCGGAGTCATAAATGAACGCCTATGTAGTGCATTACCGGTACGTAAAATTTAACTCTCCTCACTATAAACAGGGCGGTGGTTGGCATGGCGCTGCGTACCTATCTTTATTAAGCTTACTATCGGGCACATTCATTTTGGGATATGCGAGCTGGTCTACTGTTGGGTGGTTGGTGTGGGAACTTGTGATAGCACGACAGAACTTTGAAAGTCCTGTTCTTGGCGATGTGTTGGGAACTTCCACAACCGCTCCCTGGATCTCAGGCGTTCGGGTTCAGCGGTTAAAAACCGGATTTCCAGCCTTTACTACCTCCTGGCAGCCTGAACAGATTGAGCTTTCGGAATTTTCACTCTCGGTTCCCAAGCTTTCTATTGCGGATGCAAAGGTGGCGGTAAGTAGTCTCGATTTTCTTTCTTCCCTTGCGCATTTTCCGGGAACTGCGTTGCCTGGGCAGGAGGGAAACGTGTTTATCTCCGGGCACTCGGTACTACCGCAGTTCTATAATCCCAAAGATTACCAGACTATCTTCTCCACCCTTCCAACACTTTCTGAGGAAGATGAGATTATCGCCAAAGTCGCTGGTCTTAAATATCGATACACCGTGTTCAAGAAGCGTGTAGTTGACCCAAGCGACGTGTCTGTTCTCCTGCCTCCGCACCCGACTGGTAAGTACTTAACGCTTATGACCTGCGTGCCCCCGGGTCTCAATAGCAAGCGTTTGGTGGTAATTGCTAAACTGGAAGGATGAGTATTTTAGGGATTGACTTTGGGGTACGTCGCATTGGGATTGCGCGCTCGGAAGGCGTGTTGGCCCAGCCGCTTTTGGTGCTCAGGGTAACTGGGAGAGCGGAAGCGTTGCACAAGATGACTGATCTAGTTATGAGAGAGCAGCCTGAGCGAGTGATACTAGGTTTTCCCGAGGGACCGATTCGTGCCCTAGTGGAACGTGTGGCAGGTCAGTTGAGAACGCGAACAGGAGTACCAGTAACATTGTGGGACGAAACCCTCTCCTCGCATATGGCCCAGGTGGCGCTGCGAGCTACTGGCAAAGGGAAGAAGGCGCGGCGTCTCTCGCATGATGCGGCCGCGGCCGCGGTTATATTACAATCATATCTTGATGCGCGCTAAAGTTATTCTTCTTGTTATCGTTTTCGCGATCGCTGCATCTGGGGTTCTGGGGTATTACTACTGGCAAACGAGTCTTGCGGCCCCCTCAACGGCTTCGGAAAAGAAGGCGTTTATCATTCAACGTGGAGAATCCATCACGTCAATTGCAAATCGTTTGAAGGCAGAGGGCTTCATTCGCGACCCTCTGGCGTTTAAGCTCTATCTGAAGAAGGAGGGTATTGGGGGGCGCATCGAAGCAGGGGATTACAAGCTTCCTCTCAACCTGTCGGTGCCAGAACTGGTGCAGGTCTTACAACACGGGATGGCAGAACGGTGGTTTACAGTCATTGAAGGGTGGCGCGTAGAGGAGATTGCCGAGGCTGCAAAGCAAGAGCTGGGGGTCAACCAAAAAGAATTTCTTGCCATCGCCCAGGAGGGATATATGTTTCCCGATACATATCTCGTCCCGGTTGATGCAGACGCCGCGACGGTGTCGGCGATATTGCGACGAACGTTTGATCAGAAAGTCGATGAGAAAATTCGAGCAGATGCGCAGAAACAGGGCTTGCGCCTTTCGGAGGTTATCGTGTTGGCATCCCTGGTTGAACGTGAGGCGTTGGCACAGCAGGAGCGTCCGATTATTGCAGGTATCCTACGCAGGCGCTTGGAGCTGGGAATGTCACTGCAGGTTGATGCCACCCTCCAGTATGCGTTGGGCTACCAGCCGCAGGAACAGAAGACGAAATGGTGGAAGCAAAATCTCACGAGCGAGGATAAAAAGGTCGATTCTTTCTATAATACGTATGCATATCCAGGACTTCCTCCAGGACCCATCTGTAATCCCGGCCTTGCTTCCATCAAAGCCGTTGTGTATTCGGCTAAGACCGATTATCTGTATTACTTACATGATAAAAACGGCAAGGTATATTATGCAAAAACCAACGAAGAGCATGAAGAAAATAAACGGAAAGCGGGCTTATAAGCGCCCATTGACACGCTTTCCAGATCTGTGCTATAAACACCACAACTCAACAAAAAGCGGGGTACGAGAGGTACCCCGTGTTTTTTGTCGTTTTAAACACCCTTGCCTGCTTTACCGCGTTGCTCTTGAACAAAAAGTATGCCAAAGGATACACGCCGTTATTTTGGAAAGACGAATATACCAGTACCAACTCTGAATCTTACCCAGATTCAGCGCGATTCCTATGCATGGTTTATTCAAGAAGGCATCCCCCAGATACTCACTGAAATCTCACCTATAGAAGACTTTACGGGCAAAAACTGGCGACTGCACTTTGGGCAGCACACATTTGATACTTCAAAATATACCCCGTCTGAGGCACTTGCACGGGGAGTAACGTACGATGCCCCCTTGCGGGTTGATGCACGACTCGAGAATCTACGTACCGGACAGGTGAGTCAGCAAGAAATCTTTTTGGGCGACTTTCCGATGATGACAGAGCGAGGCACCTTTGTCATCAACGGGATTGAGCGTGCCGTAGTAAATCAGCTAGTGCGTTCTCCGGGAGTCTATTTTCTTGGCGAGGTAGATCCCGCAACCGGGCTTATGTTGTACTACGCGGAGCTGCGCCCACAACGGGGTTCATGGCTCGAATTCCACGTGACGCGCTCAGGAGTCATTACCGTGCGCATCGACCGTCGGCGTAAGTTCCCGGCCACTACGCTCCTTCGTGCAATAGGTATGACCGAGGAGGAGATGCAGGAAACCTTTGCCAAGGTAGACACGAACCCGGACCGCACGTATATCGCAAACACGGTTGCCAAAGACCCCACGCGTACCGAAGAAGAGGCCCTCCTTGAGATCTATCGAAAGATGAGACCGGGGGATCCGGTAGTGCTTGACAACGCAAAAGCGCTTCTTACCACTATGTTTTTTGATCCCCGAAGGTATAGCTTATCAGCCGTCGGGCGGTACAAGATAAACAAACGCCTGGGGCTTGGGGTGCCAAGTGAACCTGAAGGTTGGGTGCTGACCAAGGAGGATTTCATTGGCACGACTGCGTACCTTATCCAGCTCCAAAACGGTGAAGGGAAAGTAGACGATATTGATCACCTTGGCAATCGCCGGGTGCGTCGGGTTGGGGAGTTAGTGCAGCAAAATGCGTTTCGCGTAGGCATGTTGCGCCTGGAACGTGCGATCAGAGAGCGCATGAGTTTACTGGCAACCGAGGATGCAGTAACACCTACCCAGCTGATCAACGCGCGTCCCATCATTGCATGCCTGAATGAGTTTTTCAGACAGAGCCAGCTTTCTGCAATCCTGGATCAGACTAACCCGCTTTCGGAGGTTGACAACCTGCGCCGCCTTTCTGTTATGGGAGCAGGAGGCATCACCCGCGAGCGTGCCAGTTTTAGCATTCGGGATATTAATCACAGTCAATATGGGCGCATCTGCCCTATCCGTTCGCCAGAAGGACCAAACATTGGCCTCGTCACCTATATGGCGCTTTTTGCCCGCGTGAACGAATATGGCTTTCTCGAAACTCCGTACCGGCGAGTGGTAAAAGATGAAAAGACCAGGAAGATGCGTGTTACCGATGAGATTGTGTATCTTGCTGCCGATGATGAGGAGCATTACTACATCACGCACGCAGAGGTACCGGTTAATGCTAAAGGATACATTACTGCGACCTCGGTGCCGGTGCGTTTCAGTGGAGAGTTTCAGACTGCCGATACCAGCCTTGTGTCGTTTATCGACCTTATCCCGAAGCAGATTGTGGGTACTTCGGCGTCTCTTATTCCGTTCCTCGCACATGACGAGGCAAACCGGGCGCTCATGGGAACTCACATGCAGTGTCAGGCGGTTCCTTTGCTCAAGCCCTCTGCTCCGCGGGTAGGGACCGGTATGGAACGTATTGTTGCACAGAGTATGGGTCGTGTGGTGTACAGCACTGCCGACGGCGAAGTGGTACTGGTTGATGGCAGTCGGATAGTGGTGCAGGAAGACGGGCAGCGCCATGAGTACCCAGTTGCAAAATTCGTCCGTTCACCCCAGAGTACCTGTTACTCGCAGCGTCCGGTTGTGAGGCGTGGAGCTAAGGTAAAGAAAGGCGATTTGCTTATTGACGGTCCTGCATGTGAGGAGGGAGAACTTGCACTTGGGCAGAACCTCCTTATTGCATACATGAGTTTTGATGGCTTGGGGTATGAGGACGCAATTGTTATCTCTGATCGGCTGGTGCACCAAGATAGCCTCTCCTCTATTCACATTGAAGAGTATGAGGCCGCGGTCGTTGATACCAAGCTGGGTCCTGAAGAGACGACACGCGACATCCCCAACGTTGGAGAGGAAGATCTAGTAAATCTTGATAAAGATGGCATTGTGGTTCTTGGGGCGCATGTTGGCCCCAACGATGTCCTGGTTGGGAAGATTGCGCCCAAAGGGGAGACCGAACTAACTGCCGAGGAGCGGTTGCTGCGGGCTATTTTTGGGGAAAAGGCGCGCGAGGTGCGAGACACCAGTTTGCGGATGCCGCATGGGGAGCGCGGCACGGTGGTTGACGTACAGATTCTCTCGCGAGAGAGGGGCGATGAGTTGGAGCCGGGTACGAACCGGCTTACCAAAGTCAAAGTTGCCCAGATGCGCAAAGTCACCGTGGGGGACAAATTGGCCGGTCGTCATGGTAACAAGGGTATTATTAGTAAGATTGTGCCACAGGCAGATATGCCATATCTTGCCGATGGTACGCCAGTCGACATTATCATCTCGCCGCTCTCGGTGCTTGCACGTATGAACCTGGGGCAGCTTTTGGAAACACATCTGGGGTGGGCAATAGAGCGGAAGAATGAGAAGGTTGCTCTTCCGGTATTTGAAAAAGTAGATGAAGCGACGGTTGAGCAAGAACTTATGAAAGCAGGTCTTCCCACCACAGGGAAAGTGAAGCTCTATGATGGGCGCACCGGCAAACCTTTTGATCAAGATGTGGTTGTTGGGGTAAGTTACATTATGAAGCTCGTGCACATGGTCGAGGACAAAACGCACGCCCGTTCAACCGGTCCGTATTCACTGGTGACTCAGCAACCATTGGGTGGAAAAGCGCAAATGGGCGGTCAGCGCCTCGGAGAAATGGAAGTATGGGCGCTCGAGTCACATCGAGCAGCGTTTACACTCCAGGAAATGCTCACGATCAAGAGCGACGATGTGGTGGGCAGGGCGAAAGCGTTCGAAGCTATTGTCAAAGGTGTCGACATTCCGCAAGCCTTAGTGCCTGAATCGTTTAAGGTGCTGGTAAAGGAACTGAATAGTTTGGCAATCAAGGTAGCTATGGAAGGGGCGGTGGTGGTTAAAGAAGAAGCTGCCCAAACGCAGGAAGGAGAGAACGCGGAAGGCTTGGGTAGAGAACTCGCTGAGGCAGCGGGTGCAAAAGTAGTAGCGGAGGAAAAGAGATAACATATGACCGAGATGTTTGATTTTGAATCACTGCGAGTGACGCTTGCGTCCCCTGAGGATATAAAGGGGTGGTCGCATGGCGAGGTGACAAAGCCAGAGACCATTAATTATCGCACCCTCAAGCCAGAAAAAGATGGACTCTTTTCTGAGAATATCTTTGGCCCGACCAAGGATTGGGAATGCTATTGCGGCAAATATAAGCGCATCCGATACCGCGGCGTGGTGTGCGACAAGTGCGGAGTTGAGGTCGCACAAGCAAAGGTGCGGCGCGAGCGGATGGGGCATATTACGCTTGCCGCGCCGGTTGCCCACTCCTGGTTTTTTAAAGGTGCACCCAATAAGCTGTCCTTGCTTTTAGATATCTCGCCACGCCAGCTTGATGCCATTATTTACTTTGCCCAGTATGCAGTGACGAGTATTGACAAAGAGGCACGAGAACAGACGCTCAAAAAGCTTCAGGAAGTGTTGGCAACGCGTATCGAAGGGCTCAAAGGGCAGCTTGAGGGTGCCATTGCTGCGGCGCAAAAAGAAAGTGCGGAAGCCATTGCTGGACTGAAAAGAGAAGTAAAACACAAAGATGAGCTGCATCTAAAAACCGAGGAAATGCGTCTGAAAACACGTCAGAAGATACAGAGCTTGCGGGACACTGAGACAGTTGAACAGAGTACGCTCGAAGAGATTTACAAGACAGTCAGTCAGATGGTTCGCAACGTGGCGCATGGAGACCTCCTTACCGAGGAAGAGTACAGTAAGCTGGTTGAGTATGGCGCTGCAGACTTCTTCACGGCCAAGATGGGCGCCGAAGCGCTACTGGAGATTCTCGAGAGCCTTGATTTGAATAAGCTGGCGGCAAATCTGCGGGAAGAGGTAGACAAGACGAGTGGCCAGAGGCACTTGAAGGCGGCAAAGCGGCTGCGCCTTGTTGAGGGAATGCGCAAGGCAAGTATCTCGTCTTCTTGGATGATTCTGCGGATACTCCCTGTATTGCCGCCTGAGCTCCGTCCTATGGTACAGCTTTCAGGAGGACGCTTTGCCACGTCGGACCTAAATGATTTATACCGACGGGTCATTAATCGAAACAACCGCCTCAAGCGGCTCATTGATCTTGGTGCGCCTGAGATCATCCTACGCAATGAGAAACGGATGCTGCAGGAGGCAGTCGACACGCTCGTTGATTCCCGCCAGCGGTCAGGGGCACGTCCGATCGCCAACCAGCTGAGGTCGCTTTCTGACATGCTGCGCGGCAAGCAGGGTCGGTTCCGTCAGAATCTGCTGGGAAAGCGAGTCGATTATTCCGGCCGCTCGGTAATCGTGGTAGGGCCAGAATTGTCACTGAGCGAGGCAGGACTGCCAAAAGAGATGGCGCTTGAAATGTTTAAACCGTTCGTGCTTCGGGAGCTGATCGCGCAAGGGTATGCGCCCAATGTTAAGAGTGCAAAGCATGTGCTGGAGCACCGCAGTCCTGAGGTCTGGGACATTCTTGAGGAGATTACCACACAGCACCCAATTCTATTAAATCGTGCGCCAACATTGCATAAACTCGGTATTCAGGCCTTTTATCCGGTCCTTATTGATGGCAACGCGATTCGGATTCATCCCTGTGTATGCGCTGGGTATAACGCAGATTTCGATGGGGATCAGATGGCGGTCCACGTACCTTTGTCTGGTCCTGCGCGCCAGGAGAGCACGGAACGTATGTTGTCGACCCACAATCTCCTGCGACCTGCCGACGGTTCGCCTATCACGATTCCAAATAAGGAGATGGCACTCGGCTGCTTTTATCTGACGACCGTCGATGGGCGGATACAAGCGCACCGAGAGCCGCTCAGCGATCCTCCGCACGCCATCTTTGCCTATCAGTTCGGCACTATTGGCCTGCGGCAGCTCATTACTGTACGCATCGATGGTAGTTACAAAGAAACGACTGTCGGCAGAATTTTCTTTAACGAGAAGGTGCCAGAAGCCCTCCGGTTCGTCAACGAGCCAGTGAAGGCAGCGACCATCAAGTCGCTTATGACTCGTGCATTGAATGTATGCACTCCCACCGAAGTTATCGATCTTATCGACGGGCTGAAGGTGCTTGGCTTTCAGGCAGCCACTGAGGCAGGCCTGTCGGTAGCCCTCTTTGATGTTAAGATTCTTCCGGAGAAAGATAAGATTATTGCTCAAGCAGAAGAGCGTGTTTCCGCGATCGAGCGAAACTTACGGCGTGGCCTTATTACAAAGGAGGAACAGCGGCGGCTTGCAAACGAGGTGTGGATAGCAACCACTGACCAGTTGGCGGATAGCACGTGGAAGCACTTCGAAGAGCATAATTCGGTACGTATCATCATTGATTCGGGAGGAGCCCGGGCAACCGGGGATCAGATAAAACAGCTTGCTGGGATGCGAGGACTGGTGTCAGATCCGACTGGTCGTATTGTAGAGCTGCCAACCAAATCAAACTACCGCGAGGGGCTTTCTGTATTTGAATATTTTACCTCTTCTCGAGGTGCACGGAAAGGGCTTGCCGATAAGGCGTTAAAGACGGCAGAAGCTGGGTATCTCACGCGCCGCCTCGTCGATGTTGCACATGATGTGATCATTCGGATCGAGGACTGTGAAACGCAAGAAGGAATAACCATCACTAAGGAAGATACTCGTGCAGTACCCTTTTATGTGCGTACCCTGGGGCGGGTTGTGCTCAAGCGCGTAGTTGACCCCAAATCACGGAAAGTCCTGCTGAAGGAAAATCAAGAAATTGATGAAGAAGTGACTGAGGCTTTGGAAAGAGCGGGGATCGTCAGTGTTACGGTACGTTCCCCACTTACCTGTCAGGCACGCTATGGCCTCTGCGCAGCCTGCTACGGGCGGGATCTATCGACCAAACGGAGAGTGGAATTGGGTACGCCAGTAGGAGTGATAGCGGCACAGTCAATCGGTGAGCCTGGTACACAACTTACCATGCGCACGTTCCATCTGGGAGGTATTGTAGGGCTTGATATCACGCAGGGGCTACCGCGCGTAGAAGAATTATTTGAGGCGCGCATACCCAAAGTATTTGCTCCAGTTTCGGAGATCAGCGGACGTGTGCGAGTAGAGGAAGGTCCGGAGGGATGGCAAGTAACGGTAAAGAGCGTGGGTATAAAGCCGCCGGCCGAGCGCACGTATATTATTCCGGCGACCCTGGAGCTTACTGTGGCAAACGGCGATTTGGTAAGCCCGGGAACTGCGCTTGCTGCGGGGCCCTTGGATGTTAAAGAACTGCTCCGGATACAAGGTCTACGTGCCGCGCAGCGCTATATTGTCGACGGCGCACAAGAGGTGTATGAATCCCAGGGCGTGACAATATCGGACAAGCACTTTGAGGTTATCGTGCGCAAGATGTGCGACAAAGTGCGTGTCACCACCGCAGGCGATACTGCCCTGCTTCCTGGGGAACTCGTCGATCGTGTCCGATTTGACGAAGAGAATGGCAAAATACTGGCAGCCGGCGGCGAGCCTGCGACCGCAGAAGTGACCGTGCTGGGGGTAACGAGGGCTGCACTCTATACCCAATCGTTCCTATCCGCCGCTTCGTTCCAGGAGACAACGAACGTGCTCACCGAAGCTGCGGTGCTGGGGAAGGTCGATAGGCTGCTCGGTCTTAAGGAGAACGTCATTATTGGTCGACTCATACCAGTCACTCCGGAGCGTGCGGCTATGACCGAGTAAAGTTTTGGTTTTTTTGTGGTATAATAGGTACGTATGCCAACTATTAATCAACTGATTCGAAAAGGAAGAGACACGAAACCAAAGAAAGTGCGGGCGACCGCATTGCGCAAACTGTTTAATGCGCGTGCTCGTGTAGTCAGCACGGCTCCTGCGCCGCAGAAAAGGGGCGTGTGTACGATAGTAAAGACAATGACGCCGAGGAAACCAAACTCGGCCTTGCGTAAAGTTGCCCGCGTACGCCTTTCAAATAGGCAGGAGATCACCGCGTATATCCCAGGTATCGGCCATGAGCTTGCCGAGCACAGTATTGTGTTGGTTCGAGGTGGCAGGGTGAAGGATTTACCAGGAGTAAAGTATCACATTGTGCGCGGGAAACTCGATGCTTCTGGAGTCAAAGGACGCCGGCAGGGGAGAAGTTTATATGGCACCAAGCGCAGTACAGGCCCCCAAGCCGCTCGCGCTTCTTAAATATCCTATGGCACGATCCCGTACTGTCGTCAAGCGAGCATTAACTCCCGATCCAGTCTACGAGAGTCCGCTGGTGACGCGGTTTATAAACCGGCTCATGCATGATGGAAAAAAGACCGTGGCGCAAAAAGTTTTTTATGATGCGCTCAAGCGCATAGAACAAAAGCAGGAGAGTAACCCCCTGCCTGTGTTTGAAACAGCGATCCGTAATGTGTCCCCGCGGATGGAAGTACGGCCTCGGCGAGTCGGCGGTGCTTCGTATCAGGTGCCAATGGAGGTTCGGGGGGATCGCCGGGAGGCGCTCGCAATCCGCTGGCTCATAAAGGCTGCTGCCGCGCGACCGAATAAGGAGTACAAGACGATGGGCCAGAAACTTGCGCAAGAGTTTATTGATGCGGCGGCAAGCACTGGCGCCGCGATCAAGAAAAAGGACGACACTCACCGAATGGCTGAAGCCAACCGCGCATTTGCTCACTTCAGGTGGTAAATTTCCTAATTCTGTTCATTTAAATCATTTAAGCGGATAAGAGCTATTGACATGGTTTGCCACTTCCGTGAGGATAGGTATATGCAGCGTGGGATTTCGCAATTCTGGGTCCTAGTGGCTATCTTGGCAGTTGCGCTAGTAGCAGGGATAACATTTTCTCTTACCAAGAGAAATTCCCAACCTCAAACATCCTCGCCGAATCCCGCTCCCTCAGCGTCGCCACTATCTAATCCAACTCCCGTGCCGAGTCCAACTCCGATTCCAAGTGCTTCTCCTACAAATGTACCAGTCCGTCCCTCTCCAACACCAATCCCGATTCCACGCTCTACTCCAGCCTCTGTGGTCAGTCCCATTCCTTCACCCCAACAAACACCTGCGCCCACAGGAGTAACTCGCGAGGTGAAAGTGTGGATGCTTGCCTATTATCCAAACACAACGTACGTCACCGAAATAGGTGACCCGGCCGCATATACGAAGAACACCTTACTCCCTGCGCTGAATGAAGCTAGTAGATACCACGGCTACTCAAATGCGAACGCTCAGGCATCCCTCCGGTACACACTAAGCAGCGAAGATATAAAAACAGAGAACAACCCACCGCCAACAATATCAGGAAAATACGACTACGGGGCATTATTTAGCAAGTACGATCTGTGTAATGTGGCAAAACAGAAAGATATAAAAGCTGTCATTCTATGGGCAGATGGACTAGGGGAGTACGCAGGCGGTATGTGGGAATCTGCGATTACCGGTTCCGGGGGAATACCGACAAATGGTGCTCAGCTTCCGTATTGTCCCGATAAGACAATAGTAGTCTACGGCTTAAATTATACCAGGGGCCTCGCCGAAGCACTTGAGTCGTATAGCCATCACTTGGAAGCAGTTTTCAGACGATTTCGACCGGAGTGGTCGAGCTGGTCGGGGGAAAATGAATCGCAAAATCAGAGGTCATGGGGGAGGGGCACGTCATGTGGGAATGCCCATAACCCTCCAAATGCCAGCGCCGAATATGACAGAATCAATACGGCGTACTTTCAAAGCGACTGCAGGAACTGGAAGCCGGATAGATCAGGGCAAAAAGAAAATCTTAACTGCACGGCATGGAAATGTACCACAGATGGATATTTACAATGGTGGATGCAGAATATGCCTGGAGCTGGGAATACCTTGATGGGTACTGATGGGAAGAAAGTGCCCAATTGGTGGGTGTATATTGCCGACCCAGATCGGTGTGTATCTGATTCACTTGCATGCTCCTAGTCCATTGCTTTTGACATCTGATAGCCCGTAGGTTACAATACCTATCAGGCGAAGAAAGAAGTGGAATTCCCACGGAAAGCTTCCAATTGAGGAAGCTTTTTTCTTTGCCGTAAAATACGATTATGGTGATTCCATCGCGTTTATATCCTCTAGATAAGATTCGCAATTTTGGCATCATTGCGCATATTGACGCGGGCAAAACTACTACGACTGAACGTATCCTGTTTTACACTGGCCGGACCTATAAGTTAGGCGATATCGACGAAGGAACGACCGTCACTGACTGGATGGAGCAAGAGCGGGCCCGGGGGATTACGATCGTGTCTGCCGCGACGACAACTTTCTGGAAAGATGTTCGATTGAACCTTATTGACACGCCGGGTCATGTGGACTTTACGGCAGAGGTTGAGCGGTCGCTGCGCGTGTTGGATGGTGGAGTGACTGTGCTGGATGCAGAGGAGGGAGTGCAGTCCCAGTCGGAAACCGTATGGCGTCAAGCTGATAAGTATAAGGTTCCCCGCATCTGCTTTGTCAATAAGATGGATAAGCTGGGCGCTGATTTTGAGCACACAGTGCAAACGGTGCGAGACCGTCTGGGCGCCAACGCAGTACCGTACAATATTCCCATAGGGAAGGAACAGACCTTCCGGGGTGTAGCGGACCTGCTGACCATGGCAGCGCTGATTTGGGAGGGAGATGAGACCGGTGCCACATACCGGAAGGAAGAAATTCCAGAGGATGTACGTGAGCAGTGTACGCAGGCTCGCCGCGTGCTGGTCGAAAAAATAGCTGAGACCGATGATACAATCCTTGAGAAGTACTTAAATGGCCAGGAACTTACAGTCGACGAACTGAAGGTCGCACTCCGGCGAGCGGTGATTGAGTATAAGATTGTGCCAGTGCTGGCTGGCTCAAGTCTACGCAACAAGGCAGTGCAGCCATTACTGGACGCTATCGTAGACTTTTTGCCGTCCCCGCTTGACATTCCTGAAGTCTCTGGATACAATCCAAAAAGTCAGGTCCAGGAAATACGCAAAGCCGATCCGTCGGCGCCATTTTCAGGCTTGGCGTTTAAAATTCAAGTGGATCCGCATGTGGGAAAGTTAACCTATGTGCGGATCTATTCTGGTACCTTAAAAAGTGGGTCATATGTGCTCAACGCAACTAAGGGCGAGAAGGAGCGAGTAGGTCGTGTGGTCCTTATGCACGCCAATCAGCGCGAGGAAGTACCCGAGGCGTTTGCAGGCGAGATCGTGGCAGTTATTGGATTGGAAAAGACCGGTACCGGAGATACCTTGGCTTCTGAACAAGCACCTATTGTGTTGGAAGGTATTACATTCTCTGATCCGGTAATATCGCTTGCCATAGAGCCAAAGACAAAAGCTGACCAGGAGAAGATGGGCTATGCGCTTGGTAGACTTTCTGAGGAAGATCCCACGTTTCGGGTAAAGATTGACCACGAGACAGGACAGACCATTATTTCAGGTATGGGAGAACTACAGCTTGAGGTGCTCGTTGACCGTTTAAGGAGCGAATTCCGCGTTGGTGCAAATGTGGGGAAGCCGCAGGTGGCGTACAAAGAAACGATCAAGCACGCAGCCATAGGTGAGGGGAAATATATTCGTCAATCTGGCGGACGGGGGCAGTATGGGCATTGTTTCCTCCGGGTTGAGCCACGTGCCCGGGGTGAAGGCTACCAGTGGGTGTCAGAAGTGGTCGGCGGAGCAATTCCGCGGGAGTTTATCCCGGCCATAGAGAAAGGTGTCAGGGAGCGGATGGAGGCAGGGGTTGTAGCGGGGTATCCACTCGTGGATATGAAAGTTGTGGTGTATGATGGTACGTATCACGAGGTGGATTCGTCGGAGATTGCGTTTAAAATCGCCGGGTCTATGGCACTTGAGCAGGCCACGCGGCACGCCGAACCGGTACTTTTGGAACCGATCATGAAACTTGAAGTGACGACTCCTGAAGAGTTTATGGGTGAAGTGATCGGTAATTTATCAAGCAAGCGAGCCCAGATTTTGGGTACCGAGAAGCGGGCGAATGCCGTGGTTATTATGTCAGAAGGACCGCTGGCGGAGTTACCTGGATATGCAACAGAGTTGAGGAGTATGACCCAAGGGAGGGCAGGTTACTATATGGAGCCTTCCCATTACCAAGAGGTGCCAGCAAACATTGCAGAAGCTATTATTGCGAAAGCAAAAGGCACATAATAGTATAACTTGAAAGGAGTTAACTTATATGGCAGTATTTCAACGAACTAAACCGCACGTTAACATCGGAACCATTGGTCACGTCGACCATGGCAAGACTACGTTAACGGCAGCGATCACAAAAGTGCTGTCCCAAAAGGGTCAGGCCGAGTTTAAAGCGTATGACCAAATTGATAATGCTCCGGAAGAGAAGGCGCGTGGGATCACGATCAACATTACCCACGTTGAGTATGAAACAGCCAAGCGTCACTATGCACACATCGACGCGCCAGGACACGCTGATTACATCAAAAACATGATTACCGGTGCAGCCCAGATGGACGGGGCGATCTTGGTTGTGTCTGCACCCGATGGACCCATGCCGCAGACGCGTGAGCATATCTTGCTGGCGCGGCAGGTTGGGGTACCGGCTATGGTCGTGTTTATGAATAAAGTGGACATGGTCGATGATCCAGAGCTCCTGGATCTCGTTGAGATGGAAGTTCGGGAGCTCCTCACCAAGTACCAGTTTCCAGGTGATGATATCCCCGTGGTGCGCGGTTCTGCATTGAAAGCTTTGGAGGGGGATGCGGAAGCTGTCAAGGCGATCGAGGAACTCATGACTAAAGTGGATGAATATATCCCCGAGCCCCAGCGGGACCTCGATAAGCCATTCATCATGGCGATTGAGGATGTGTTCTCAATCAAAGGACGAGGTACTGTGGTTACCGGCCGTGTCGAGCGCGGCGTGGTCAAGGTCAACGATACGGTAGAGATCGTTGGTATTCGACCTACCAAGTCGACAGTGGTCACTGGTGTTGAAATGTTCCGCAAGCAGCTGGAACAGGGTCAGGCAGGTGACAATGTTGGAGTACTGCTGCGCGGTGTTGAAAAGGGTGATGTTGAGCGGGGCCAAGTACTTGCAAAACCCGGTACCATAAAGCCGCACACGGAGTTTAAAGCACAGGTGTATGTACTTGCCAAGGAGGAAGGCGGACGTCATACCCCCTTCTTCTCTGGGTATCGACCACAGTTTTACCTTCGCACCACTGATGTGACAGGCGAGGTAACACTGCCGGAGGGTACCGAGATGGTTATGCCTGGTGATAACACCGAGATGGCCGTGAAGCTTATCGCGCCGGTGGCGCTAGATGAAGGGCTTCGGTTTGCGGTTCGGGAAGGCGGTCATACGGTTGGTGCAGGGGTCGTTAGTACTATTGTTTCCTAACGACACTCCCCCGTTCTTTAACAGATGGCTAAGGGCAGAATTCGGGTCAAATTAAAAAGTTTTGACAGCCGGGTACTTGACCAGGCGTGTCGGGACATTCTAGAGACTGCCTTGCGTACCGGAGCAAAGGTTGTTGGTCCGGTGCCGTTGCCAACGAAAATTGAGCGATTTACGGTACTTACTTCACCCCATACGGATAAAGATGCCCGTGAGCACTTCGAGATCCGCACTCATAAGCGTTTCATTGATATTGTAGAACCAACGCAGAAAACCATAGACTCCCTCATGCACTTGGAACTCCCCGCCTCAGTTAACGTCGAACTGAAGATGTAAGAGACGCATATATTGGAGCGGGAAGATCAATGTGGTGGTGTGCTCAGGGACCTCATCGACGGTCTTGATCTGGAGGGATTCGAGAAAAATACTCCTGAGCCTAGGTGAGTGAACAAACTTCAATCTTTTGAAACATTGAACCTAGTTCAGTTGCCTGATCGTGGTTGGCAAGCTATCTCTGGTATGCGACTATAGCTTCATGCGTACTCGTGGTGTCAGTACCGTTGTAGTAGCGGGAGTGATCGTCGAGTAGCTCCCTTGAAATCGTATCTGGAGTCATGGTATACTTCTTTTAGTCTAGCTTACGGATTTTTCATAGGAGAATCTGAAAGCAAGAGTAGGGCAACCTGAAGACCCCCGAGGGACATCGGGGGAAGATGTAAAGGTGCCCTGCTTCTTTTGTTGTTTAGGAACTATGGTAGCAACGTTATTGGGCCAAAAAGGAGAAATGTCGCACCGGTATGATGACCGCGGTCGGCGGGTACCGGTTACGGCTGTCGTGGTTGAGCCCAACCTGGTACTCGGGCGCCGTACCCCGGAGCAGCATGGCTATAGTGCGGTGCAGCTGGGCATAGGCCGCCGCAAGCATGTGAAGAAACCAATAGTTGGCCAATTTAAGAAAATCGCTCCACAGATTCCCCGCTTTATTTCCGAGGCCTCCATTTCTCCTGAAGACACAATAACTCCCGGCACTGTCATTCCCGCGTCGAAGGTTTTTCATAAAGGATTACTCGTCAAAGTGACCGGTATTTCCAAGGGCAAAGGCTTTGCCGGGGTTGTAAAACGATGGGGGTTTGCCGGTGGCCCCAAGACGCATGGGCAGTCTGATCGACTGCGTGCTCCCGGTTCTATTGGGCAAACAACCACTCCTGGTCGAGTCTACAAAGGCAAGCACATGGCAGGGCACATGGGCAACGTGCAGGCAAGCGTTGTCAATTTGGAGGTAATGGACGTAGATCGGGAACGTAACGTGGTGTATGTCAAGGGACCCATTCCTGGCTACACCGGCAGCCTTGTTACCATGATGGTCATGGGGAGAGTGAAAGCCTACCAACCACCGCCTGAGGAGAAACCGGAAGAGGAAGCCCTCTCCGCTCCGGCGGAAGTCGAAACTTCAGAAAAACCTCAGAAGGACGAGAAAAATGGAGAGCTAGGAAAGTGAAACCGTCACCAGATAAGAACAGCAAAAGCCTTACCGCAAATGTGTACGACATAGGAGGGAAGGTTGTAGAAACTATGGAACTTCCGGCATCTGTCTTTGCGCATCCAGTGCATCGTAGTCTTATGGTGCAGGCTATCCAGGTGTACCGTGCCAACCACCATCAAGGCACTGCCAAAACGAAAACGCGCGGTGAGGTGGCAGGGAGCACGGTAAAGCTATACCGCCAGAAAGGAACCGGCCGCGCCCGTGCCGGTTCTCGACGTGCACCTCAACGGGTTGGCGGTGGCGTTGTGTTTGGTCCCGTAGTGCGAGATCTGAGCAGGAAACTGCCGAAGAAAATGCGGCGGGCAGCACTATTGTCGGCCTTCACCAGTAAATGGCAGGATCAGTCGATTGTAGTGATGACTGGCCTTTCTGAGCTTGAGCCAAAAACGAAGCTCTTTGCAAAAGCGCTCGAGTCACTTCCGCTGAAAGGACTAACTAAGCTAGTGATACTACCAGAGAAAAGTGACACCGTTGTACGCGGTATGCGCAATATACCAGAAACAGCCGTAGTACTCCCGGCGCAGCTGAACACTTACCAAGTCCTCAGCTATGACAACCTTATTTTTACGAAGGAGGCTGTCGAAAAGCTACAACAGATTTGGACGCCAGAGAAGGTGGGCCATGCAGGGCAGTAGCATATTAAAACGGCCGGTCATAACAGAGAAGAGCATGAAGGAGATTGCAAAAAATCGCTACACCTTTGCGGTTGATGTACAGGCTGACAAGCCCGCAATACGTCAAGCGGTCAAAGAGCTTTTTTCGGTAGATGCCATAAACGTACGGACTATTACGGTTCCCGGAAAGCGGCGCCGCATAGGACGCAGACGCATGTTACAAAGTCTGTCGAGTTGGAAAAAGGCGATAGTAACGGTGAAAGAGGGACAAAGTATTGATCTATTTACGCTCCAGGCGACGAAGGAGAAACCCTCATGATAGCGCGCCGGAGAGAACAGCGTCTTATGGAAATTTTGCCTAAGATGAGCGGCCGGTCACATGGGTCCATTACGGTGCGACATCAAGGGGGACGCCAAAAGCGGTACTACCGAGTGATTGACTTTAAGCGAGACAAGCACGACTTGCCTGGAAAAATAGTGGCCATCGAGTACGATCCAAACCGGACAGTGCGCATTGCGCTCCTGCATTATCCTGATGGTGAAAAACGCTATATTCTAGCCCCCCAAGGAATCGACGTTGGCAGCACCGTTACAGCTGGCGAGCAGGTAGATGTGGTGCCAGGAAACGCGCTGCCGTTGAAAAAGGTACCGGTGGGCACGCTTATTCACAACATCGAGCTCATACCTGGAAAGGGTGGGCAACTTATCCGTTCTGCTGGCACCGCCGCTGTCGTCCTTTCCAAGGAGGGCGGTTTTGCAAACGTAAAACTGCCATCGGGAGAGGTGCGCCGGATCCCAGACGCTTCATTTGCAAGTATTGGCCAGTTAGGTAATGCGGATTGGCAGCACCGAGTAATCGGGAAAGCAGGCCGGAAGCGTCTTATGGGGATACGTCCTTCGGTGCGTGGCGTTGCCATGTCTCCGCGTGATCATCCACATGGGGGCGGCGAGGGTCGCTCCGGTATTGGTATGCCGAGTCCGAAGTCGCCATGGGGTAAGAAAACACTGGGGAAGAAAACACGTGCAAAGCGCAAGTACTCGGATCGATTCATAGTAGCACGGAGGAAGTCACGGTGAGTCGGAGCATGAAAAAAGGACCGTACGTTGATCAGAAGCTGATGGGTAAGATGCTAAAGCAAAAAGAAGAAGGTAAGCGTGAACCAATAAAAACCTGGGCGCGTAATTGTCAAATCCCTCCTGAGTTTGTGGGTGCTACGTTTTTGGTACACAACGGAAAGCATTTTATCAGTGTGTTTGTCACTGAAACCATGGTTGGGCACCGACTCGGTGAGTTTGCGCCAACTCGTACGTTTCACGGTCACGGCAAGATTACCGAGAAAGCGACGAGGTTGACCTAATGGAAATTGTTTCACAGCGAAACTTTGTACCGATGCCGGCCCGTAAAGTACGGCTGGTTGCCATGCAGGTGAAGCGGATTGGTGATCCCGAAGAAGCGCTCCATGTGCTTGCTGCGTTACCCAAGGCGGCAGCTGAACCGATATACAAAACGATAAAGACCGCGCTTGCGGATGCGCGCAATACATTTGGACGTACGGGCCCTGTGCGTATCAAAAATATTATTATCAACGACGGCATGCGACTTAAACGATTTCGGCCAGTGAGTCGTGGGACTGCTCATCCGGTTGTCAAGCGCACGAGCCACATTCGCGTGGTGCTGGAGGTAGACTGATGGGGCAGAAGGTACACCCGACAGGGTTGCGACTAGGTATCCTCTATGACTGGACATCGCGATGGTTTGCAAGCGATAAAGAATATAAAAAGGTCCTCCTTGAGGACATTCGATTACGCCGCAGTCTGTTTGCAAAGCTGAAACCTGCCAGCATCACGCGAGTCGATATTGAGCGCTCGATCAAACGGATTGACGTAACCGTGTGGGTAGCTCGAGCAGGGTTAGTGATTGGTCGCGGCGGGACCGGACTTGAGGAACTGAAGAAGTTTATCATAGAGACACTCAACCTCAAGGATCCAAAGATGGTCAATTTGAAAGTACAGCAAGTTGAAAAAGCAGACCTATCCGCGTATCTGCTTGCTCAGTTCGCATCCGATCAGTTGCTCAAGCGAATGCCAAGCCGTCGGGTGATGAATCAAGTGATTGATCGCGCGATGAGATCAGGGGCGAAAGGGGCACGAATCATACTTGCTGGCAGAATCGGTGGTGCGGAGATTGCACGGGTTGAAAAAAGACAGGAAGGTACCATACCGCTACATACCCTGCGCAGCGATATTGATTTTGCCAAAGTGGATGTTTGCACCAAATCGGGGGTCATCGGAATAAAAGTATGGGTTTGTAGGAGTGTGAGCTAATGCTACAACCGACACGCACCAAGCATAGAAAACAGTTTCGCGGTGTTATCGGGGGTGTAGCCACGCGCACTATTAAGCTGGCGTTTGGCCGTTTTGGTCTGCGTGCACTTTCTTCTGGGTGGGTTACCTCGCGTCAAATCGAAGCTGCCAGGCGTGCTATGACTCACTATACGCAGCGAGGTGGACGTATCTGGATTCGTGTTTTTCCCGATAAGCCTATTACCAAGAAACCTGCCGAGACAAGTATGGGGAGCGGGAAAGGCGAGGTGGCAGGATATGTCGCGGTCGTGCGAAAGGGAACCATTTTGT
This sequence comes from uncultured Gammaproteobacteria bacterium, assembly GCA_964372495.1. Taxonomy (GTDB): domain Bacteria; phylum Patescibacteriota; class Microgenomatia; order JAUYPR01; family JAUYPR01; genus CAYJQU01. The sequence goes on along the minus strand of CAYJQU010000002.1, from coordinate 78,056 downwards.
TTGAAATGGGAGCAGTTACAAAAGAAACCGCTCGTGAGGCGATGCGTTTGGCAGGACATAAGTTGCCGGTCGCAACGAGCTTTGTAAGTAAGGTTGAGACGGTATGAAAAAAGCAGAATGGCAGCAACTGGGTAAAAAGTCGGCCACCGAGCTTGCCGCCCAGATTAAAGCTATGCACCAAAGGATCAGTGCACTTCAGCTTGAGAAAGCTGCGGGGAAACTGAAAAACGTGCATGCAGTACGGCAGCTCAGGCGCGACCTGGCCAGGCTGTATACGCTACATACTGCAAAGGAGACACATGGAGAAACGTCTGAAAACTAAGCCAAACAAACTGACCGGTACGGTAGTATCTGCAAAGACGCCGAAGACTGTCGCCGTGCGCATTACGCGTACTTGGGAGCATCCGCTGTACCACAAGCGCCTGCGTCGGTACTCGAAGGTGCTCGCGCATGATGAGCTGGGAGCCACAATGGGCGCGCGGGTAGCCATTGCCCAATCCAGGCCATTTTCAAAGCGTAAAACGTTTGTGGTAACACAGATACTTTCTGAGTAGCACTATGGTACAACATCGCACCATCCTGAATGTTGCTGACAACACTGGAGCACGAAGGCTCTTGGTGATTCAAGTCGTGGGAGGCAGTAGACGTCGTTTTGGAAGTGTAGGCGACGTGGTTACCGCCGTGGTAAAGGGGGCAGCTCCTGAGTCGGCAGTGAAGGATCATGAGATCGTCAAAGCGGTGCTGGTGCGCACGCACAAGGAGCGTCGTCGCCTTGATGGGTCATATATTCGGTTTGATGACAATGCCGCGGTTATTATCGACAAAGACGGCAATCCGCGCGGCACCCGCGTTTTCGGACCTATCGCACGTGAGCTTCGCGAGCGGGGATTTCATAAGATCATTTCGCTTGCCCCAGAGGTATGGTAAATGGTGAAATTTAAAAAAGGTGATGAGATACTCGTGACTGCTGGTAAAGATAGGGGTAAGACTGGCCGCATCGAGCGCGTCCTTCCTGGTCGCGGCGTGTTGGTTTCGGGTGTGGGGCTCTATAAGCGTCACACGAAGCCTCGTGGGTCTGCCTCGCAGCAAGGCGGGCAAACACAGGGAGGTATTATCGAATTCCCGCGCCCACTTCCTTTTGGGAATGTTGCAATCGTGTGCGTCAGATGTAAGAAGCCAACGCGCGTGGGATTTAGCCTCAAAGACAAAAAGGTGCGCGTCTGTCATAAGTGCAAAGAGGTGATTGCGTGAATAAGATCGTTAAAGTCGTCGTGAACGCAGGAGTCGGTGAGGCAGCGAGCAATCCCAAAGCCCTGGAGGTTGCCCGCGAGCAGCTTGAGCATATTACTGGTCAGAGGCCGATGGTAACCAGAGCACGAAAAGCGATCGCCGGCTTTAAACTGCGCGAGGGTGACGCGATTGGGGTAAAGGTGACATTGCGTGGTAAACGCATGCGGGATTTTCTTGGCAGGCTAATACATGTGGCTCTCCCACGAGTGCGTGACTTTCGCGGGGTGGCCCCCGCCTTTGATGCACGCGGCAACTTACATCTTGGCATCCGAGAGTGCACCATTTTCCCAGAGGTTGATTTGGCGCAAGTGGATGCGCTGCGAGGGTTAGGGATAACCGTGGTAACGACGGCCAAGACGGCCAAAGAGACGCATACTCTCCTTGAGGAGTTAGGCATGCCGTTTAGAAAAGAGGGAGCACAGTAAATGGCAAAGAAATCCAACATGGTAAAGGCAGCCAAGGAACCTAAATATCGGGTGCAGGCACATAATCGGTGCATGCTCTGCGGCAGACCCAGGGGGTACTTGCGTAAGTTTGGATTATGCAGATTATGTTTCCGGGAGCTTGCCCATCGTGGCGAGTTGCCAGGAGTATACAAAGCAAGTTGGTGAAACGATGAATACTGATCCAGTCGCTGATATGTTTGCTCGTATAACCAATGCCTACGCAGTAGGTAGGGAGAAAGTACACATGCCGGCCTCTCGGTTGAAGGAGGAAGTGGCGCGCTGTCTTTCTCGCCATGGCTATGTCAAGAAGGTCGAGAAGAAGGAGCGTGCACTCACGCTAACCCTTGCTTACCGCGAGAAAGTACCTGCAGTGCGTGGTCTCAAGCGTGTTTCGAAGCCAGGGCTGCGGGTATACACGGGTAGCCGCTCATTACCGAAGGTTTTGGGAGGTTTGGGTAGGGCTATCCTTACGACGCCAAAAGGAGTCTTGTCTGATCGCGAATGCAAAAAGGAGGGTGTAGGCGGCGAGGTAGTTGCCTACGTGTGGTAAGCATGAGTAGAGTTGGTAGACAACCAATTACAGTACCTGAGGAAGTGACGGTCGCGCTGGAAGGTGATACGGTAACGGTGCGTGGTCCCAAGGGAGTACTCTCGCAGCCGATCCATAGAACGGTCGTCGTACATACTGAAAATGGCGTGATTAGGGTCGAACGGAAAGAGGAAAATAGGGTAAGCAAAGCAATTCACGGGCTCACGCGCACACTCATTGCCAATATGGTGCACGGGGTGATCCATGGGTGGCAGAAAGAACTGGAGATGAGCGGCGTAGGCTACCGGGCGAGCATGCAGGGTACGGATCTGCACATGACCGTCGGGTACTCTCATCCGGTAACCGTGAAGGCGCCGGCAGGCATCGCATTGAGCATACGTGATGGGAAGATAGTAATAACTGGTATTGATAAAGCACTCGTCGGGCAGGTGGCAGCAAATATTCGTGCGGTCAAGCCCCCTGAACCCTATAAGGGAAAAGGAATTCGGTACGTAGGTGAACGGGTGCGCCGAAAGGCAGGTAAGGTGGGCAAAGTAAGCGAGCAAGGAAAGTAGCTATGAAAACACAAAATACTTGGCAGACTCGAATACGACGACAAAAGCGGGTCCGTAAAACAGTGCGGGGGGTATCTGACCGACCACGGCTGTCAGTCTTCCGCTCGGCAAAGCATGTATACGCGCAGGTCATCGATGACACCCAGGGCAAAACCCTCGTCGCCGTCACTACGAAAGAGCTGGCCACTGGCTCCAAGAGCCAAAAGGCGCATGAAGCTGGGGTGCTGCTGGCCAGGCGCGCACGGGATGCTGGTATCGCCCGGGTCGTATTTGATCGGGGCGGCTATCGATTTCATGGACGCGTAGCCTCACTTGCCCTCGGCGCTCGTGAGGGAGGACTTCAGTTTTGATGAATACAATAGAACCTACGACTTTTGTAGAAACTATCGTTACCGTGAAGCGCGTTTCCAAAAAGACCAAGGGAGGCAACCGAATGAGGTTTTCGGTGTTAGCGGTAGTGGGAGACCAAAAAGGTAAAGTAGGAGTAGGCAAGGGCAACGCGCCAGATGTTCAGAGCGCGGTGCGCAAGGCCGTGGCGTATGCAAAAAAGCATTTGCTTTCGGTACCATTGTATAAGACAACCATTCCTCATGAAGTGATGGTGAAACGTGGCGCGGCCAAGGTGCTCCTTAAGCCAGCACCCACAGGGACTGGCGTTATATCAGGTGGTGCGGTGCGCGCGGTGGTTGAGGCTGCGGGGATCAAGGATATCGTGAGCAAGCGCCTCGGCACGACCAATAAAGCCTCTAATGTACATGCTACGATGGAAGCACTCGCACTCTTACGGGAGCGTTCACGATGAATCTTTCTCGTCTTCCAAAAATAGTCGAACGGAAAGCCAAACGTCTGGGTCGTGGCATAGCTTCAGGCAAGGGAAAAACAGCGGGGCGTGGTACGAAGGGTCAAAAGGCCCACGAAAACGTTCCATCCTACTTTGCAGGAGGCGGCGGGCGTCGCAACCGACTGCTCAAGCGCCTTCCGTATCTTCGCGGTATAGGCAATCGAGCAGTTAGCCAAAAACCTCTCCTTATCTCATTGGATCGATTAGCCAAGCATCCGGCGGGAGAGGTTACAATGGACAGTCTGGTGGTGCATGGTATAGTCGATGTGACCACTATGCGTCGCAGTGGGGTAAAGCTCTCCGGCGTGGGAAATGTCGCTGCCGTCTATACAGTGTCTGTACCAGTGACCAGGAGCGCTCAACAGAAACTTGAGCAAGCAGGAGGCGCGGTACTGACGAGGCGATGAACGCAATCCTGGCTACCTTTCGACAGGCCTGGAGTATCCCTGAGTTGAGAAGGAAACTCGTTATTACTGCAGGGATGCTCATCCTCTTTCGTTTGCTGACGCACATTCCGGTCACGGGCATAAATCGGTTCGCGCTGCAGGAGCTTTTTGCGCAAAATCAGCTTCTTGGACTGTTGGATATCTTCTCAGGTGGCACACTCATCAATTTTTCCATTATCAGTTTGGGACTCAATCCGTATATCAACGCCTCGATTATTATGCAACTGCTGACTATGGTGTTCCCCAAGCTCGAAGCACTGTCCAAAGAAGGGGAATTTGGCCGCCAGAAAATCAATCAATACACCCGCGTCCTTACGGTACCCCTTGCGGTACTCCAGGCAATCGGAATGTATGTGCTGCTGCGCAACCAGCAGATTATCAGTAGTACTCACCCGATAGCACTCGTTGCCATACTTGCCACCATGACCGGCGGGACGATGTTACTCATGTGGATGGGAGAGCTGATCACCGAGCACGGTATTGGGAACGGGATTTCACTGTTGATCTTTGCCGGCATTGTGGGGCGTTTGCCTGTCGTTGCTGCGGGCAAGCTGTATGCTTTTAGTCAGGAGCAGCTTACCGGAGTGTTTATTCTACTCTTCCTTACGGTCGTGGTGGTAGCTGCAATCGTAGTGATGAGCGAGGCACAGCGGCGTATTCCTATTCATTATGCAAAGCGGGTTCGCGGTAATCGTGTAGTAGGAGGCCAGGCAACACACTTGCCGCTGCGCCTAAATCAGGCAGGCGTTATCCCGATTATTTTTGCGGTTTCTTTGATATTGCTGCCATCGATGCTGGCGCAGTATTTTAAGGCTGCGCCGCAGCCGGTGCTGGCCAATGCGGCTCGTGTGATAGATCAGCTCTTTAATCCCAACGGCGTTACGTATAACGTGCTGTACTTTCTGTTGGTAGTCGGCTTTACGTATTTTTACACCGCGGTGACCTTTAATCCGGTGAAGATTGCCGATGAGATCAAAAAGTACGGCGGATTCATCCCAGGGATCCGTCCAGGGCAGGCGACCGCGGCGTACTTGAATACCATTTTGACCAAAATCACGCTTGCCGGAGCACTGTTTCTAGCGAGTATTGCAATACTACCGGCTATCGCTCAGCTCGTTACCGGCATCAGCGATATTCTGGTCGGCGGCACCGGAGTACTTATTGTCGTATCCGTGGTGCTGGAGACGACTAAGCAGCTTGAGGCGATGCTCATCATGCGGAGCTATGAAGGATTTTTGAAGCGATGATTATGTTGATGTTCGGACCGCAAGGTTCGGGAAAAAGTACCCAGGCCAAGCTTCTAGCCACAGCGCGTGGGTGGCTGTATGTGTCCACTGGTACTATCCTGCGCGAGATGTATAAAGCCAAGATCCCGGGAGGGCTTACAGCTGCCTCGTTCTGGATGTCAGGAAACTTGGTTCCGGACGATATGATGACAGAAATTCTGCAGCGCTGGCTAAAGAGCAAACGGCCGTACCAAGGACTGGTACTCGATGGCTATCCGCGCACCATAGAACAAGCGGTCAGCCTCAACGAGGAGCTCGGGTTGAATGATGGCGTAGACTTGGTTATCGAGCTGCGGGTAAGCGATGAGGAGTTGTATCGAAGACTGATTAACCGGGCCAATACGGAAAAGCGCGCGGATGAAACACCTGAGGCAATCAAGAGGCGGCTCGAACTCTACAAAGATCGTACGAATCCGTTGCTGTACTACTACCAGTCAAAAGGTATACCTGTAGTGAAAATTGATGGAGAACGCAGCGTTGCAGATATTCAGCAAGACATTCTCAAAAAGGTTGAGGAGGAGGCTACCCATGACCACATCCAAAGAGAGTAAGGAATATCCAGCAGAAAAGAGAGTTCTTGCAATCGTTGGTATGCCTGGTGCGGGTAAATCAGAAACGGTAGCGTATATAAGACAAAAAGGTATTCCCTCGGTGCGCTTTGGGGATTTGACTGATGAGGAGATTGCTACCTTAGGGCTGCCGTTGACTCCGGAAAACGAACGAATCGTGCGCGAGCGGCTTCGGCGCGAATATGGGATGGCAGTCTATGCGGAGAAGGCAAAGCCAAAGGTTGATACGCACCTTTCTTTGCGCGGCACGGTGGCGATCGACGGACTCTATTCGTGGGAGGAGTATTTATTTTTGCAAAATGCGTACCCCAATCTCACCCTTATCCATGTATTTGCTGAGCGCCGCGTTCGGTATGAGCGTTTAAGTAAACGGCCAGTTCGGCCTCTGATGTTGGAAGAGTGTTTTCTGCGTGATGTCGCTGAGCTTGAAAGGCTCAACAAAGGAGGGCCGATCGCCATGGCCAATTATCTGATTGAGAATAGCAGCAACGATCTTACTACGCTCCGCCGCCATATTGATATTCTTCTCAACCGACTCGGGATTCCCGTTTCCCATGATTGATATTAAGACAGCTGCCGAAATAGCCAAGATGCGGCAGGGCGGTCGTATAACAGGGTCCGTATTGCAACACGTGCTCAGGAAGGCGCGACCGGGGATTACGACCGCAGACCTTGATACTCTCGCCGGGCACCTTATCCGCAACGCTGGCGCGAAGCCCTCCTTCCCGATGGTGCCTCGCTACCACCATACTATTTGCACAACCGTCAATGAGCAAGTAGTGCATGGTATTCCTGGGCCTTACGTGTTGCAGCGTGATGATCTACTCGGGATTGATATCGGCGTGTACCATGAAGGGTTCCATACTGATGCTGCATGGACCATCCTGGTTTCTGAAGAAGGGTCCGGAAAGCAGGATACCGAACGTGTACGGTTTTTGTCCGTGGGCGAGCGCGCTCTACAGAATGCCATCAAGCAGGCGACCATTGGAAACACCATAGGCGATATCAGTCATGCGATCCAGGTCGTTGTTCAAGAAGCGGGGTACGCCGTCGTGCGGGAGTTTATTGGGCATGGAGTGGGCAGAAAATTGCATGAAGACCCTTCGGTGCCAGGATTGGGAAAACCCGAGAGCGGTCCTCTACTTGCAGAAGGCATGACGATTGCTATTGAGGTTATTTATACGATGGGAAGCCCCACAGTTCGCATTCTGTATGATAATTGGACCGTGGTTACGGCTGACGGCAGTATGGCGGGTCTGTTTGAGCATAGCGTTGCCATTACCAAAAACGGCCCCCAGATTTTGACACTCGGGAGTGTTTCTGATACACTTGTACCAGAAGCTTAGGGTGTTACGAAGAGAGCTTGTGGCTCGAGGTACACTCGAGCCTTCTTTTGCGCACTTTTAGAGCACATGATTGAAGTAGAAGGGAAAGTTATCGAAGCATTACCCAATACGCTCTTTCGAGTGGAAATTACCGAGGCACCGGTTGAGGAGCTGATTGGGCGTATTATTCTCTGCCATGTCTCTGGGAAGATGCGTTTGCACTATATTCGTATACTCCCCGGTGATAAGGTGAGGGCTGCGATGGACCCGCGATATGATATTACGAAAGGAAGGATTACCTATAGATCTCGGTAGCGCTCCTTGTGCGTGTAGTCAATCATGAAAGTACAAGCAAGTGTCAAAAAAAGGTGTATAAAGTGTAAAATCGTGCGCCGTCACGGGGTTGTACGGGTGATTTGTGAGAATGTGCGCCATAAGCAACGGCAGGGGTAACTAAGGAGGAAACAAGCACAGGTTGTCGTAAATGGACTTGTAGCGAGTGTAACGAGCTATGGCACGAATTGCAGGAGTTGAGCTGCCACAACAGAAACGAATCGATATAGCTCTGACCTATTTATATGGGGTGGGGCGTTCAAACGTGCAGAAACTGCTTTCAGTTGCCAAGGTAGAGCCGGCAACACGCGTAAAGGATCTTGTTGAAGACCAAATTACCAGATTGCAAAAAGCGGTTGAGACAGTACCGGTTGAAGGAGACCTGCGTCGGTTTGTACTGCAGAATATAAAGCGACTGGAAGAAATTGGCACCTATCGGGGGCTTCGGCATCGGCGCAATTTGCCATCCCGCGGTCAACGCACGCGCAGTAATGCCCGCACGAAACGTGGTAAGCGAGTGACGATCGGCACCGTGCGGAAGGAAATAGTAGCCCGAATGGGAGGAGCCGCAAAGGTACAGCCTGGCCGGCAAGTGCCCGCTTCGCCTGCTCGGCGAGGCGAGCCCGCTTCGCCGTCAGCCTCGCCCGCCACCGCAAAGCCGACTACGATGCCGGCAAAGAAGTAACGCTATGGCAACAGCTACTCAGAAAAAAGCAAAGAAGGCACCAAAAGCTCCCGTGGTGAGCGGGAAGGTGTACGTTACCGCGTCGTTTAACAACACGCTCGTCACGATTACGGATATGAAAGGCAATACGCTGTGTTGGGGGAGCGCTGGGACGTCCGGATTTAAGGGCGCGCGAAAATCAACTCCCTTTGCAGCCACCACGACCGTTGAGCAAGTAGCCCGCAAAGCAGTCGCTCAGGGTTTGAAGGAAGTTGAGATCTATATTAAGGGTCCTGGGGCTGGCAGGGACAGTGCTATACGGGCACTCAAGTCAGCAGGGATTACTATCAATATGATTGCTGACGTTACCCCGATTCCACACAACGGGACCCGCCCCCGGAAACGGAGACGAGTGTAGTGGCACGCTATACTGGACCGAAACATAGGTTGTGTCGGCGCGAAGGGATGCCGCTGTGCGGCCGCGCAGATTGTCCCCAGATCAAGCGCCAATCAGTGCCAGGACAGCATGGACCGCGGGGTACTCGGCGGAAACCTTCCAGTTTTGGCCGACAACTGCGTGAGAAGCAAAAGGTAAAGCGGATGTATGGGGTGCTGGAACGTCAGTTTCGCCGCTATATGGATATGGCCATGCGCAAGCGGGGCGAAACAGGCGTTGCGCTTTTGCAAATGCTGGAGACTCGTCTTGATAACGTCGTGTATCGACTGGGATTTGCCAAGTCCCGGCCTATGGCGAGACAACTGGTGTCTCACGGGCATGTGTTGGTGGACGGCAAACGAGTTACCATTCCCTCTTACTCGGTAAAGGTGAGCCAGACAGTACAATTGGATCCAGATCTTGCCAAGGTGCCGGCGGTTAAAGAGGCGCTGGATGAGCGAACGCCGCAGTCACTTGCTGATTTTCTGGAGCGTAAGGCGCTCGTTGGCAGGTTAACGCACTTGCCCAAGCGTGAGGAAATGGAAAGTGCAATACAGGAGCAACTCATCGTCGAGTATTATTCTCGGTGAATGTATAGAAAGGAAAAGATATTTTATGATTGATCTTTCTCGTGTGCATATCGTTACTCAAAAGGGAGGCAGCGACTACGGTCGTTTTGTGATTGAGCCGCTTGAGCAGGGCTACGGTCATACGTTGGGGAATAGCCTGCGGCGTGTGCTGCTTGCAAGTCTACCTGGAGCAGCAATTACCAGTGTCAAAATTGCAGGAGTGACCCACCAGTACACGACGCTTGAAGGAATGACCGAGGATATCGTAGAGTTTGTTCTGAGTCTGAAAAAAGTGCGATTGCAGCTTACAGGGAAAGAGACGGCAAAGCTTTCTCTCTCTGCTCGGGGTCCTGGTAACGTAACCGCCGGCGATATAAAAACGTCAACAGAGGCGGCAGTTATCAACAAGGATCTACCGTTGGCTACGCTCGACAAGGGGGGAAAGCTGGAGGTTGAGATGACTGCGGCGGCAGGAACAGGTTATTCTCCTGCAGAAGAGCGACAGGAAAGCGAAGTCGGAGTAATCCCGATTGACGCGCTGTTCAATCCAGTCATCAGGGTTCACTATGCGATAGATACGACTCGGGTGGGGAGAATTACCAACTTTGATAAACTCACGCTTGAGATTTATACCGACGGGACGATCGAACCGCTTGCGGCCCTCAAGCAAGCAGCGACCATTCTGGTGGAGCACTTTCAGGTGCTATTGGGCGAGCAAGCGGCGGTGACTCCAGGAGAAACTCGGCAACCAGCGACCGAATCAGGGAATCTTGATCGTCCGATTGATGAACTTGATTTGCCGGTGCGCGTAATTAATAGCTTGAAAGCACACGGCTTGGAGACGATAGGAATGCTGGCAGCTCTTACCCGGAAAGAGTTAATGCAGGTGCGCAACTTGGGTGGCAAGTCGGTTGAGCTTATTGAAAAAGAGCTGCATGTAAAGGGAGCAGCGTTTAAGGAGCAGTTGTAGTGAGACATGGGGTTTCTGGGAAGAAGTTGAACCGACGAGTAAACGAGCGAAACGCGTTGTTTCGCAACTTGGTTGGTGCGCTTATTGTACACGAGCGCATAGAAACAACGCAGGCACGGGCCAAAGCGGTGCGGGGACTGGTGGACCGAGTTATTCGTGATGCAAAGGATTCGAATCTCGCGACTCGACGCAAGACCGCTGCGTGGCTTCCCGGTGGTCAAGCCGTTCGCAAGCTATTTGAAGTGATGGTCCCGCGGTATCAAGATCGCGTCAGCGGCTTTTCGCGAAGCTATCGCCTCGGCACGCGTCGGGGTGACCGCGCTCCGATAGTGCTTATGGAAATGGTGGATAAGGACGTATACCCGGAAGAAGTTAAAAGTTCTCCCTCCGCTGCGCTTCGGAAGGGCAAACAAAAGGCAGAACGTAAGAGTGGTGAGCCGAAAGAGGAGAAAGCTGAAACAGGGACTAAGCCGGTGCGAAAAACAAGAACGCATAGAGTAAAAGCAAAAGCGAAGGAAGATGAAAAAACAAGCGGATAAGCAACCAAAGATGCATGAACTGCCAAAACAATGGCATGTGATTGACGCGGAAGGCCAGGTACTCGGTCGGTTATCAACGCGTATTGCCACCCTCCTGTTAGGTAAGCACAAGCCAACGTTTGTTCCGTACCTTGACTCTGGGGACTTTGTAGTGGTGCTCAATGCCGCCAAGGTACGAGTAACCGGTAAAAAGATGATACAGAAGAAGTATTATCGTCACTCGGGGTACCCGGGTGGACTTGCTGAAATACCCTATGCAAAGCTGTTAGCGGAGAAGCCCGAGAGAGTGGTGTATCATGCAGTGCGGGGCATGCTTCCCCATAATCGCCTTGGGGAGCGATTGATAAAGAAACTGCATGTGTACAAAGGAACAGAGCATCCGCACACGAATGTAAAACCGTTGGCAAAAGTAGCACCTGATGGGGATGCGGAGAACGTATAGTATGGCAGTGCAAAAGGAGATAACACTATTCCGGGCGGTGGGGAGGCGCAAGACAGCGGTGGCGCGCGCGCGTGTGTTTAACGGTGAAGGCGCGCTTACCGTAAACCAGAAGCCGATCTCACAGTATTTTACTGGGCCAGTGGCCCAGGTGGCATATCGCAAACCCTTTGAGGTTACCGGAACACTCGGTACCCTTTCTGCGACAGTCAAAGTGGAGGGTTCAGGGAAGGCTGGCCAGCTCGCTGCGGTGATACACGGCCTTTCGCGCGCGATTGCCGCAATCGGCGACGATTATCGAGTCAAACTGCGCAAGGCAGGACTTCTCACCCGCGATCCCCGCGCCAAAGAGCGGCGCAAATACGGACTTGCTGGAAAAGCGCGCAAGAAGAAACAATCACCAAAACGCTAGTTTCGGTAGAAATAGCAGGATTTACTGTCGCTCCTGTTTCCAGAATTGCAGGATCTGCTTGCTTATAGGAACCTCCACGGGAATACCTCTTTGCTTCGCAAGTTTTGTAAGCTGTGCGCGGCGCAGCCGCATTAATTGTTTTACAAGCCGTGGGTCAACGTACACAAGGTTAAGTAAGTCATAGCTCACCAGTGCTTCCCGCGCCAGTTTTTCATAGACTATGAGGCCGTCTATATGAAAGGTAGCGGCCGTGGGGTTGGATTCAGCTAGAGCGCACCTCAAACCCCAAGCGTCGCGTAAAATACAGGTCACTAGATTTCGGCGGTAGAGGTCTCTTCTGTCTAAATGCCAGTTGATATCTGGTTCCAGCCGAGGAAACGAGGTGTGACTTGTCCTGGCCCCGGGGACACTTCTCTCAGGAGACCCACCGAGACTACCCCATATCGTACCTGCTGACATATAACCGGTTATTCTACTGTCTCAAGCACTTTTTGTAAATCAAGAGTTGGTGACCATTTAAAGGCCTGGCCTTTCAGCAGTAGTGAGTAGTATGCAGCGACCTCCAAGTCGGGAAGACTGGTTCCGCCCCAGCGACCTCTCGCACCCCATGCGAGTGCTCTGCCTATCTGAGCTACTTCCCGCGACGTATAGTGACATTTTAGCATAGTTGCAGTATACTGACTATGGTTTCCAAATATAATCCAAATCTACTGACATGCAAGTACCTTTGTGGTAAAAGGAGAGGGACATGGCAAACAATAATAACGCAGCCAAACTCCAAGCGGTACAGGCCGCTATGCAGCAGATCGAGAAGCAGTACGGCAAAGGCGCAATCATGAAATTGGGCGAGCACGCTGACCGTTTGGCGATTGATGTGATTCCTACCGGTTCGATCGCGCTTGATCTTGCGCTGGGTGTTGGCGGCGTGCCGCGAGGTCGGGTCACTGAGGTCTTTGGACCAGAAGCTTCAGGAAAAACGACCGTCGTCCTCCATATTATTGCTGAAGCGCAGAAGCGTGGGGGCGTTGCTGCCTTTATTGATGCCGAGCACGCGCTGGACCCGGTGCGGGCACAAGCAATTGGCGTCAATCTTGATGAACTGCTCATCTCACAACCTGATACCGGCGAGCAGGCACTCGAGATTGCCGACACCCTTATTCGCTCAGGAGGCATCGACGTAATCGCGATCGACTCAGTGGCAGCGCTTGTGCCGCGCGCCGAGATAGAAGGTGAGATGGGCGACTCCATTATAGGAGTGCAGGCAAGACTGATGTCCCAGGCACTGCGGAAGTTGACCGGTGCAATTGCGCAAACCAAGACCGTGTGTATCTTTACCAACCAACTGCGTCAAAAGATAGGTGTGATGTTTGGGAATCCCGAGACAACCACCGGCGGGTTGGCACTGAAGTTTTACAGTAGCATTCGGCTGGATATTCGCAAGATCGAAAATATTAAAGGAGGACCCGGGGACCAGGTGATCGGCAGTCGTCATCGGGCGCGTGTAGTGAAGAATAAAGTAGCCCCGCCATTTCGCATGGCCGAGTTCGATATGGATTCACGAGGAATCTCGCATGCAGGGGGGCTTTTGGACTTGGGACTTGAGCTTGCGGTGCTTACCAAATCCGGCGCTTTCTTTCGGTATGGAGAGACGATGCTTGGGCAGGGGCGTGAGGCGGCCAAAGACACGCTTATTACCGATGTAAAACTTGCCAAAAAGATTGAGGAAGAAATTAGATCGCGCTCCAGACAAGGCATCGATGACTTGGTGGTAGGAGAAGTGCCCGAGGCGGCGGCCGAACCAGAACTCCCTGAAGCCTAAATTGAAGCAAGTGTTATTTGAAAAAGTGCTCCGGTGGCTTGCGATCCGTCCACGCTCTCGTGCAGAGGTACGACAGTACCTCAAAAAAAGTGTGGGAAAAGAGACGGCCGGGCACCGTATTGAAGAAGTGCTGGCAGCACTTACAACGCGCCACTTTATTGACGATCGTGCTTTCGCACGCTGGCTTGTAACAAGTAGATTGCGGCGTGCGCCGCGTGGGCCGAAACTACTCCGGGCAGAGCTTTTGGCAAAAGGGGTCTCTCGGGATATTGTTGAGGAGGTTATGGGTGAGTTACCACACGATGCTGCCCGTCAGCTGGAACTTGCCGGCGCCGCGCTTGAAAAACGACCAGATGCGTCTCTGGAAACCCCTCAGGAACAGCAACGCGCTGCCGCATACCTGGCGCGCCGCGGTTTCTCCTGGGAGGTTATTCGGACTGTGATTGACAGAGCGAGGCGTAAAACAGTACAATAGCCTCATGCCGCCAGGAGGCTATATGTTATGTTTAAGAAATTATTTGCCGGGATCTCCGGGGTCATAACCGGTCGTTCTGGTACTTCTCGTCCTCAAGAGACGCACATTCAGCGTTCTCCGTACTCGCAGCAACGGCCACAAGGTGCAAGACCTGGGTCGACCCAAGCACGCGAGATTATTCTCGAGGCAAAGGACGAAGCGCTTAAGATCAAACATCAAGCGGAGGAAGAGGCTCGGCGAGTGCGCCAGGAAGTACTCCAGCTTGAGCAGCGACTCCAGCAGAAAGAAGAAACCATCGATCAAAAGCTAGCCGTGCTGGCGGCAAAAGAGCAGGCTTTGGTACGAGAGCAGGAAGAAGTAGGAGGGAAACGCAGCGAGCTTGAGACACTTAAAACGACGTATGTGACAAAGCTAGAAGGTGCTGCCTCATTGACTCGGGAGGAGGCTCGGACCGTCATTTTGGAGGCGGTTGAGCAGCGGCTGAACGATGAGATGGCCAAGAGGATCCGACAGGCAGAAGAAGAGGCAAAAGCGACTGCCGACAGGCGCGCGCGAGAGATCTTGATTGAGGCGATGTACCATGGCGCGACCGACTATGTGCCCGAATATACAACAACGACCGTAAGGCTTGCCGACGATGAGATCAAGGGCCGCATTATTGGTCGTGAGGGCCGCAACATTCGGGCGTTTGAAATGGCTACCGGCGTTGATGTGGACATTGATGATACTCCAGGCGAGATCCGTTTGTCTTCTTTTGACTCGGTGCGGCGAGAGATAGCCAAGCGATCGCTTGAGAAACTGATAGTAGACGGTCGCATCCAGCCGACGCGCATAGAAGAGTTAGTAGCCAAAACCAAATCAGAAGTGGAAAAAATTATGCATGAAGAAGGAGAGCGACTCTGTCACGGCCTTGGCGTCTATAACCTGCCGGGTGAGATTGTGGATCTCTTAGGCAGATTTAAATATCGCTTTTCCTACGGCCAAAATATGATTGTGCACACGCTTGAAGAAACAAAGATCGGTGTGGCGCTGGCTCAAGAGGCGGGTGCGGATGTTAACGTAGTGCGGCTCGGCTGTTTGCTGCATGATATTGGAAAGATTCTCACAGATGATGAAGGTACCCACGTAGAGAAGGGCGTGGCACTCCTGAAGCGCCACAAGTTTCCCCAGTCGGTCGTTGCCTGTGTTGCTGAGCATCACGAAGACGTGCCCTTTAGCACGCTTGAGTCCCGGCTCGTGTATATTGCTGACGCGATATCTGGGTCACGGCCCGGTGCGCGTCATGAGCCAGTTGAGGAGTACATCAAACGCTTATCTGATCTCGAGTCTATCGCCACCTCGTTTAAGGAGGTAGAAAAAGCATTTGCCATTAAGGCGGGAAGAGAAGTGCGAGTGCTTTTCAAGCCGAAAGAAACCGATGATGCAACGATGACCGTGTTAGTGGAAAAGATTGCAGAAAAAATAGAGAAAGAGCTGAAATACCCCGGTGCTATCAAAGTGATTGGTATTCGGGAGTTTCGAACCGAGGCGAAGGCCTCGTGACCATACATACAAGGAGGGAATGATGACCAAAAACCAGCTCATCGAACAACTTGCCAAAAAGGCGCATTTGACCAAGCGCGCCACCCGTGAAGCGGTGGATACTATGCTCGATATGGTCCGCGTGTCGGTAGCGCGGGGGGAGAAGGTGGTACTGTCGGGCTTTGGAACATTTACCATTCGCCAGCGCGCTGCCCGGCGCGGCCGCAACCCCCAGACTGGCGCACCCATTCAAATTGGGAGCAGAAAAACGCCGGGGTTCATCGCAGGAAAATCATTTAAGAAACTTGTGCGCTAGGTACTTCCCTTGTTGTCACGTGTACGTATAGTGTGGTACAACATGTATGGATACATAAGTACACTATGTATCCATACATAATGACAAAGCCAGATACAGAAGAGCTTCATACTGCGTATCGTAGAGATACACAGCTCTTGTTCGATGTATTATCGAAGACCGCGGTGAATGCAAAAGGATTCCAGGACCTATTACAGGATTTACTTACCCACTCAGAGTTCCGCATGATGAAACGGCGCTGGTATGTGGCATGTTTGGTTGCAAAAGAAAAACCCATGCGGGAGATTGCAGATTTGGCAGGGGTGGGCACTGATACGGTTATGCGTACCATTAGGCGTTTGCGAGAGGGAAATGGTGCGCTGTGGCGCGCCGTCCGCATGGCGTATCCACTGCTTGATCATCGCCGGAGAAGGCGAGTTGGGCGTCCTAAAAAAATCCTGCCCGACGCACGGCCGACTGGTAGCCGCTTCGTATTTGGCAGTCCGGACGAGAGCACACATGACTTCTTCTGATATATCTGGTACACTTACTGCATCAACAAGGAGTATTTAGACAGTGGAGCGCAGGATTGAATTTACTACCCGTTCCCTTATTTTACTTGCAGGGTTTGGGCTACTACTCTGGTTTGTGTATCAGGTTATCGATATTCTCATCGCGCTCTTTGTCGCGGTGATCATCGTTTCTGCGACCCATCCCTTGGTTGAACGGATAACGAGGCTTCGAGTGCCGCGCGGCGTTGCAATACTCCTGGTGTACTTCCTGGTGCTTGGCGTGCTTGCTGGTATCGGGATGCTTCTCATACCGCCGCTTATTGATCAGAGCGTGAAGCTGTTAGGCCGCCTTCCGGAGTATGTGAGCGAGGCTTCTCAGATACTAGGGTTTGGTTCACAGACAATCGACCCATCGTTCCTGCAAGAGTACATAGCGCCGCTGTCCAGCAATATCGTGCGGGTGTCGGTCGGACTATTTAGTAACCTGGTAGGACTCATAACGCTTGCGGTATTTACGTTCTATCTTTTGCTTGAGCGCCACCGGCTCGAGTACCATCTGGCTCGACTGATTGCAGGGGATAACCATGAACGAGTCTACAACGTGATTCTTAGAATTGAAGACCGCCTTGGTGCATGGGTGCGAGGCGAGCTTACCCTAATGACCCTTATTGGTCTGTTAAGTTATATCGGGCTGTGGTTGCTCAAGGTGGAGTTTGCGCTCCCCTTGGCGATTCTTGCGGGACTCCTTGAGATCTTGCCGGTTATTGGGCCTATCATCGCGGCGATTCCGGCCATCCTTATCGCGCTGTCAACGTCTCCGGTGCTTGCACTAGCGACTGGTGCGCTCTATTTCTTGGTACAGCAGTTGGAAAATACCATTGTCGTACCCAAAGTGATGGAGCGCGCAGTCGGACTCCATCCGCTCGTTACCCTCTTAGCTTTGATGGTAGGGGGGAAACTGGCTGGGGTAGTAGGAGCTCTCCTTGCGGTTCCAGTGTTGGTAGTAGCGCAGACTGTTTTGCTTGACGTTTTTAATAAAAGTAACCCCGCGCCGTAAGTTTGCCTGTTGGCGCGTTACGACTCCTTTGGTATCTGCAATAACCTCTCGTGCCATACTCCCCCCTCGAGTTGTTTGGAGAAATCCGGCAGTGCCTGAGAGCACAAGGAGAGACACCGGGAGGGTGCATAAGTATAGGTAGGGGTGTTTTGGCACGGTAGCAAACCGCGGTGCCACGCGCACCGGCTCGGTGGCAATAGGGTCTTTGCGCAACATCCAGGTAAGAATGTAATTGGCGATTGCGTACGTAGTCAGGTATGCAAACAGCCCCATTGCTTTCACCCGTCGCATCGAGACGTAAATATACATACTCAGCACCATAGTTACCTTACCAACGCTACTGACTCGTTTCCCAATACCTGCGTCCTCACCGAATTTGCAGCTTGGGTCGAATCCTCCGGATTTGCAATAGGCGTTTCTGCGCACTGCCATATTGGCAAAGAAGAAGCCGTTCCCAAGCAATTTCTCGATATACATCCAGAGCACATTGGCTGGATAAAAGAACAAACTCGCAGTGCGAGAGCACTCCAGGGGGAAGGTGGGGCCACTGATGCCGACCACTTCCGGGTGCTGGGCAAAATACGTAGAGATCGTGCGCAGCCATTGCGTGGGTACAATGGTGTCTGCATCGGTGCGAGCGATGATCGGGGCGCGGGCGTAGGCGAATCCAGTTCGGCAAGCGCGGGCGAGCCCAAGGTGCGGTTCAATAATGACCCTTGCGCCATAGCACTTTGCAATCTCGGCCGTGCGGTCGGAAGATGCATTGTCTACCACGATGATCTCGTATGGGTAGGGAAAATCTTGGGCCGCGATGGACTGTAGGCACATAGGCAGAAGCGCTTCCTCATTGTGTGCTGCAATTACAATGGAGATAACTGGCGCTTTGCTCGTCATAGGTAGTGTTGTTCTATTGTAATGAATTGAAGCAAATTGTGTAAAGGTTTGTGCCTGCCCAGCACTGAACGGTGCTGGGCCTGGGAGGTCATAAGCCAGATTCTGTTTCACCACGGACCGATTCAGACTCGGTTTTACATGGTTAGACACCATCTCTCTCAGGTATGGTGTATCGTCACACCCGCCCCGACATACATCGGGATGCTCCTTTTTCGAACCATTCGGAAGGCATCGTCAGGCGGTTCGGGTCAAGGATTGCAGCGGGGAGGATTGCCCTTCGACTCGCTTCGCTCGCTCAGGGTAAACCCTTATGCGTTTGGAGCAAATCAAAGACCCCAAAAGCTTGGTCGTTTCACTCGGCGCCACCCGAATCGTCACTGTTGCTCTAACTAGACCTTGCGGCTGTCCGATGTTACATCGGACCACCCTGCCTTCTGCTGTCTGGACTTTCCTCTCCTACCATAACTCCGACGTCCGTCGGAGCGACGGGGAGCGGTGTCGTGTCCCTCCCAGGCAGTATTTATTCTACCAGAAAATAGGCGGTTTTGCAATTGTTTTTTAACTGCCCTACAACGGCTGGGCGCCGAGGGTTAAGACCGAGATGCCTTGCGAGGTGGCGATGCACGCGTGGGTATACTCATCAGAAAGCTGCGCCTCACGATGACCTTCGGTAGAGGTATCCCACCCCCATTCGATCACTTTCACCGCGGTTTCAAATCCGGATGCCAAATTTTCGCCAACCTTGGCAAACCCAACCTGGAGAAAAGCCTCGTCGTTGCTAAAGCGTTCCTTAAATCCTTTGTGAGCATCCAGTGTTCCGAGCTTGAGTAGTTGCTGGAGTCGATCCTGTGCAACTGCACACAGCCGGTCATCTTTATTAAACTGGTACCGCCGGTGAGCTGACCGGTAGTCAGCGAGCGCTTTCCACAGATCGTCGCTTGTGTAGTTGTAGGTCTTTGGGGGAGGGGGTTTTGGTGCTTGGCGGGCGGCAGGCGAAGCGGGAGCTAATTGCCGAGGTGGTGGGGTAGGTGAGGAAGTTGGCGCTCGCGTTGGGGTTGGGCTCGGCGCAGTCGCTACCGGCGCAGGTAGGGGAATAACGGTAGGGGCAGGGGAGTAGCTAGACTGGCGCACCAAGAAATACCCAGCTGCCACCAACTCCCCTACCAGAACTAATACTAAAAAGGCAACAATAAGAGCGAAACGGAGCATGGGCAACAAACCCAGTAGCCTCGCTTTAATTGTTACTATCGCAGCTCTCATTGTACTTAAATTCTAACACCTCACGGTTTAGTATTTTTAGTGTTTGAGCCACGAGGTTACTTTTAGTATGATGCCCTTGTATGGAATTTAGAAGCGATCACAGTTCCCTATGGCTATAGACGCAACGCCGGTTGAACCGATCACGATGGTTGTGTTTGGAGCGACTGGCGATCTAACACAGCGGAAATTATTTCCTGCACTGTATCACCTGGCCTGCGAGGAGTATTTGCCGAAGCACTTTACCCTGGTTGGTGCGGCGCGCCGGCCGCTTTCGGACGAGGCGTTCCGCGACCTTGCATGCGAGGCTATTGTCAAAGCCACTGGCAACTCATATGAAGAGCATGCGTGGAAAAAGCTTACCCAAGGCATGCGCTATGTGCCGCTTGAGTTTACGGATACAGGTGATTACAAGCGGTTGGCAAACGTCTTGCATACAATTGATAAGGAGAGCCACCGCTGTCGCCCGAAACTGTTTTACTTAGCTATCGCTCCGCGGTATTATGCGGCTATTTTTGAGAACTTTCAGAGGAGCTTGCTTTCGACGATGTGTGCTGACCCACGGTCCTGGACCCGCGTTATTGTGGAGAAGCCGTTTGGACACGATTTGCGTAGCGCTTTGGAGCTGAACGCCAAGCTCTCAAGTATCTTTCGCGAGGAGCAGATTTACCGCATCGACCATTACCTTGGAAAGGAAACAGTACAGAATATACTTGCATTTCGGTTTGCCAACGGCCTCTTTGAGCCAACTTGGAACAGTGAGTTTATCGACCATGTGCAGATAACAGTAGCTGAAGTCTTGGGGGTGGAAGATCGGGGCGAGTACTACGAAAAAGCCGGGGCGACGCGAGACATGCTACAAAACCATTTGCTGCAGCTTCTGGCGCATGTTGCGATGGATGTGCCAGATAGCTTTACTGCGCAAGCGGTACGGCGTCGTCGAGCAGAAGTGCTGGCGGCCCTCTCCCCTATTGATTTACGCCATGTAGTGCGGGGACAGTACGCAGACTACCGCCACGAACCACACGTGTCCCCTTCTTCTACTACCGAGACAGCAGTCGCGCTTAAAGTGTCCCTGGGACTCCCCCGCTGGCGCACGGTGCCGTTTTATCTACGGACCGGGAAACGGTTCCCTGCCCGCGTAACCGAGATCAACATCCAATTTAACCCCGCAGCCCAACACTTGTTTGGGGCGGGTTCTGTTCAAGAAAGTAACATTTTAACCATGCGTATCCAGCCTGATGAAGGGGTGTCGGTACGGTTAAACGTCAAAAGATTGGGACATGGAAGGGATCTTCAGCAGACAGAGATGAGTTATTGTTATACACAGATGCGTAGCGAGGAATCCCTGCATGAGGCGTATGATACGCTCCTTTTAAATGCAATGCATGGAGATCAGACCCTATTTACGCATATCGACGAGGTAGAGGCATCCTGGCGCTTCGTGGACCCGCTGTTGAGCTATTGGGAGAAACTCGCCTCGCGGCGAAGCGGGCAAAAGGGGCGAGGACTCTCTGTTTATAAAGCTGGCACCTGGGGCCCGCGGCAGTTTGAGAAGCTGATCACCCAAGATGAGCGGGCGTGGCTGACGTTTGCCCTGCGAGTGTGCGACGTGCATACGGGGGGAACTGGTGCTCGCAAAGATTAATTCTGGTGCAACGGTAGGACTTTCCTGTGTGCCAATAACGGTGGAGGTGGACGTCGTGGCACAGTCCTTGCCTGCCTTTGCTATTGTGGGGCTGCCAGACAAGGCGGTCGAGGAGTCACGGGACCGAGTGCGCGCCGCGGTCAAAAATGCAGGTGCCGATTTTCCATCCAAACGGATAACGGTTAATCTTGCCCCTGCCGATCTCCCCAAGGAGGGGCCGGCGTATGATTTGCCCATTGCGCTTGGGGTACTGCTTGCAAGTGGCCAGGTGCAAGCAGATGTAAGCGATGCGGTTGTATTCGGCGAGCTGTCTCTTGATGGAAGCGTCCGTCCTGTCCCCGGTACGCTCCCGTTGGTGTTGATGGCAAAGGAGCACACATTTGCTCGCGTGTTCGTGCCAGCGGCCAATGCGAAAGAAGCGGCTCTCGTTGCTGGTGTAGAGGTGTATCCAGTGGAACATCTCTTGTCGGTTTTTCATCACCTCACCGGAGCCTCCCCTATCACTGCCCATCCTCCCCTTTCGCTGGACGCGTTGGACGAAAACGAAGAGGCAGAGCTGGATTTTGCCGACGTGCGTGGGCAGGAGCATGCAAAGCGGGCGCTGGAGATCTCTGCGGCCGGCGGTCACAACCTCATCCTCCAGGGGCCTCCGGGAGCGGGAAAAACGATGCTTGCACGTGCGTTTCCCTCTATATTGCCAGCGCTGACCCATGAGGAGATGTTTGAGGTTACTCGCATCTACAGCATCTCTGGCTTACTTCCCTATGGCCAGCCAGTGCTGCGCGTGCGACCGTTTCGCTCGCCGCATCACACCACGAGTTATGTGGGCCTGATTGGCGGTGGTAACTACCCAAAGCCAGGAGAGATTAGTCTGGCACATCGCGGCGTGTTGTTTTTGGATGAATTTCCAGAATTCCATCGCAACGTACTTGAAGCGCTCCGCCAGCCACTGGAAGATGGATCGGTCACGGTGTCCCGGGCTTCAGGCACCTATCAGTTCCCTAGTAAATTTACCCTCATAGCAGCTGCCAATCCATGCCCCTGCGGGTACCTGGGGGATACGACCAAAACGTGTGTGTGCACGCCGCACCATATTTTACGGTATCAAAAAAGGCTCTCAGGTCCTATCTTGGATCGGATAGACATGCACGTACAAGTGCCCGCGGTACAGGAAGAAAAGTTGACGGCAAGAGATGCTAACGCCGAGTCATCACGGGAGATTCGCCGCCGGGTGCAAAAGGCACGAGACACCCAAACGAAGCGGTTTGTTGGCACCTCACTTACGTGTAATGCGGAGATGGGTAGCAAGGAGCTAGCCAAGTTTGCGCAACTGGACAAAGAGTCGCTTGCCATGATGCGCTTGGCGATTGCAAAAATGCGCCTGTCTGCCCGCGCATACCACCGCGTCCTGAAAGTGGCCAGGACGATTGCAGATTTGGCCGGGAGCGGAGAGCTCGAACTTACGCATCTTTCCGAGGCTCTCCAGTATCGCCAGGCACAGGAACACTAAATGATTCCGCTGAAAGATTCACATCCGGGCAGTATTTTTCCGTACCCTGGAGGCTACTGCCTCCGGCGGCATAGCATGGTTTGCGCATATCGGCGGCTTTGTCACCGGATGGGTGGCAGGGCTATCGCGCAAACGCCGGTAGGCCGAATAGGTAAAGCCCGCCTTGAGCTGCTGTCGCCAGCAGCGTCAGGATAGCAATTTTTACCAGGTCCTTCCGTATTGCACTCAGATCGGCTGGGGTCACAATAGGAGATGTTGGGGGAGTCTGGAAATGATACTCCTTTGGCTCGCTCGGCGGAGTCACCGCAGGAGCTGATCTGGTTACTACCTGCCGTTTGGCAGCTCGTACTTTTTGCTCGCGCGTACGTCTGGGCATACGGGTACTGTAGCAAAATCCATTGACATGCGCCAGCTGCTTTGCTAATCTGCATCGAGGGAAAAATGTTTCCAAGCTTACTGGGGACCTCAGGCAGCGCGTTGTTTCTTATTGCACTGGGGGCACTGGTGGTCTGGGCGGTCGTACTGACGTGGTGTCTGGTGCGAACGGTAGGTCACTACCGGCGGCTTGTTGTTGGAAGTAAGGGAGAACACCTGCAGGATATCCTAGAGCGAGTGCTCCGACGACAGGAGGCCCTGGCAGAGAACCTGTCCAAGGCGGAAACTGCGCTTGAGAAGCTGCGGTACGAGGGACGGGTGCATATACAACATATCGGGTTTGTGCGATTTAATCCGTTTGAAGAAACGGGTGGTGATCAAAGCTTTGTAGCCGCGTTCTTGGATGCGAATAAGAACGGGTTAGTCGTAAGCAGTTTGCATAGTCGAGCAGGTACACGAGTTTATGCAAAAGCAGTGCGTAATGGCAAAGGACTACAGCACGCACTATCAGAGGAGGAAGAAAAAGCGGTAGCCACGTCTGATGTGGCTGTAGCCTACGCAATTGACACAGATGCTTGAAAACCTTTCACCCACGAAACGGCTGACGGTGCTTCTGCTGACTGTCCTTGCGCTCTATAGCCTTTCCACCGGTATTTCCTACGTTGTGTTCTCTGCTGGGCAGGGCAAAACTGCCCGCTTCACCTCACCGCTAGCAGAGAGTATCGGCGGCGTCCCAATAGGCAAAAAAATCGATGTTGCGGGTGCAAAGACAGAAACTTGTCCTTTAAACGGCGCAAAACACCCCAAGAAAGTGCGGGAAGCGTGGGAGAAGCGCCGGCCGTTGGGAGTCATGATTGAAAACCATATCGAAGCGCGGCCGCAAGTGGCGCTGGGGCTTGCAGATGTAGTGTACGAGGCAGTTGCCGAGGGGGGAATCACACGGTTTCTTGCTGTGTACTACTGTGTTCCCGATGAATCATTAACTGTCGGGCCAGTTCGCTCTGCGCGGGAGTACTTTTTGAAGTGGGTTTCTGAGTATGGCGCCAGTCCTCTGTATGCGCACGTGGGCGGCGCCAATATGCCAGGTCCTGCTGATGCGATCGGCCAGATTAAAGAGTATGGGTGGGAAGGGTACAATGATTTGAATCAATTTAGTATAGGATTTCCTACTTTCTGGCGAGATTATTCGCGCGGTGTGGCAACCGAGCATACGATGTATGCAGATCTGCAGAAGCTGTGGGATGTTGCCAAAAAGCGAGGTTTGACGGAGGTAGACAAGAAGGGCAAAAAATGGGACGGCGCGTTTGCTCCATGGAAGTTCAAAGACGACCCATCACAGTCGGAGCGGCCCGCCTCCAATTCAGCAACCTTCAATTATTGGGAAGATGAACAGTTTGAGGTTACGTGGAAGTACAATCCGCAAACGAATCGGTATGATCGCGTCAATGGCGGCAAGTCACACCTGGATGCAACCTCCGGAGAGCCGCTTGTCGCAAGTACGGTCATTATCCAATACATGGAGGAATCTCGAGCCAACGATGGCTATCCTGGGAATGTACATCTGCTGTATAGTACCACCGGCGAGGGGGTGGTTAAGATATTACGTGACGGGAAAGTGATTGACGGCAAATGGCACAAGGCAAGCCGAGAAGACCGCACCCGCTACAAAGATAAAACTGGCAAAGAAATTGAGTTAACCCGTGGACCAATATGGATCCATACTCTGCCTAAGGGGAATATATCGCTCGTTATTAAATAAACTTGCTGCCCTCCAAAATTATATACAAAGGAGTAGCAGATGCTTGCAGATCTTATCGTTTCTAAAGTTCGCGTCAAGATGTTCCAGCTGTTCTTCGGGAATCCTGGCCAAATATACCATGTGCGCGAGATCGTGCGTCAGGTGGAGGAGGAGATTAATGCGGTGCGCAGGGAGCTTGCGCGTCTTGAGAAGACAGGACTGCTGCGGAGTGAGTGGCGTGCCAACCGACGGTACTACGAACTCCAACGCAGCTACGTACTCTATCCTGAGCTCATGCGCATGACAGCAAAAATTCAACACCTGGGCGGCAATATCATCAAGCACCGCGGTAAACTCGGCAAGATCAAGTACGCCATGCTTGCTGCCGGCTTCGTGCAGGGGAAACCGTTAGGGCCGAATGATGTGAACCTGTTGGCGGTAGGAAACATAGTACTGCCGGAGCTTGCGGCACTGGTGCGCGAGGAGGAGGCGCGGCGGGGGACCGAGATTAATTATACGGTGATGAGCGAGGAGGAATTTCTCTTCCGCAAGCGGCGCAAAGACCCATTTATCTTAGAAATCCTTGCGAAACCGCGGGTTGTGCTTTTGGGTGATGAGGACGCGATGCTCGAAGCCTAGGTGAAAGCAGTTCCGGCCCTTGCGGCGCTCGGCGCGTATGCATTGGTTGCGTGTTTCTACTTCTGGCAACCACTCAGTAAGGGATTGGCACTCGTTCCGGCAGTACATTTCTATGATGTCTACCCATGGACGTTGCACCGCCCGGCGGACTTGCCAGATTCTCGCAATTTTTTACTGGGCGACGTTTCAGCGCTAATTTATCCCTACCTTGCGTATAACCTGGAGCGTTGGCGTTCGGGAGAACTCGCGCTGTGGAATCCCTATACATGGGGCGGGATGCCCTATGTAGCCAATGGGCAGTCGGGGTTTTTGGATCCCACGATAGTGCTCGCTGCGATACTGCCCCTTCCCGTTGAGCACGTACCGTTATTTTTGGTAATAGTGCGACTGACGCTGTGTGGATTTTTTACCTTCCTGTGGTTGAGGCGTTTGACCAATCACTTTTGGGCGGCTCTGTTAGGCGGTTTTGTGGTACTGACCGCACAGTTTGTGGTTGCCTGGGCGATCTGGCCAGTGACTGCGGTGCTGTTGTGGCTCCCCCTTGTGCTATGGGCGATAGAGCGGGTGATTACTGGAGGGGTGTATTCCTTACTTGTGCTTTCCGGCGCGGTGGCGCTGGTCTGGCTTCCCGGCCATATAGAGACATCGTTTCAGATCATTGCGTTTAGCACGATCTATGGCACTTTACGTTTGTGGTGTAGTGGTACGAACGTGCGACTAAGCATTCGTGAGTCATGTTCAATATATCAGTATATTGAACATGCGTCGCGTGGTCTGCGGACGCTCATTGGGGGCATAGTGTGCGGTACCCTGCTGGTAGCGCCGCTGTTATTTCCTATGGCAGAATACATCTTGCAGAGCAGTGCATCAGAGGTAGGGAGAAGCTATTTGGGACAGACCCCAGTGCGTGACAGTATCGCATTTGGGTTGTTAGGAAACTGGGAGCACCTCAGACTGTACGTGCCCACCCTCAAAGCGCTCACCTCTCCGTACGCGTTTGGCAGTCCAGCGTTGGGACACTATGAGCTGCCGTTTACCAATTACAACGAGCAGCTTGGCTATGTGAGTATTGTGGCGACAATAACCTTATTTCTGTCGCTGAGATGGTTACTTACGGACGTACGAGCCAAGATACTGCTCGCACTTGGGCTTCTGAGCGTAGGAGTGGCGTTTGAGGCGCCAGTGCTCCATCTAGTGAACTTCCTTCCGATCATGCGTATGGCCAACAATCATCGCGTGCACTATTTCTTGGTGTTTATGATCGCAGGATGTGCGGCTCTTGCGTTTGCAAAGCGTCCCCTTGCAAGGTGGGGATGGATGGTGGGAGCGGGATTGTGCCTTCTGGTCATTGCTGACGGGAGCGTGTGGATTTCCAAGCACTACCCCAGTATCCAGCCGGAGTACGTATACTCGGTGACTGCGGAAATTGTTAGGTTGCAGGCATTGCAAGGCGACGGCAGAGTCATTTCCCGTGACGGCTACTTTCCCCCGAACATCGGCATGTTATACGGACTTGCCGATCCGCGGGGATATGAGGTGCTGCGACCACGCCGCTATGAACTGTTTGCCTCCGCCTACCTTGAGAATCGCCAGGATTATTTTTTGTTGCTGCAAGAACCTGACCGAGCACGCGCGTTTCTCGATTTGACCGCAACACGAGCAATCCTGGACCAGGAGTATCCTGGTGGTGTGCGGCCGTGGAGCACAGCTTTGCCGCGGGCGTACCTTGTGCCTCACGCCCAATTCGTGCCCGACGCGCCGTCAGCCCTTGCGCTTCTGCAATCCGGCTTTGACTACACTCGCGGTGTGATCCTCGAATCCAGCGGATTAGGGGTTAAACCCCTACCAGGATTAGAGGTTAAGCCCCTGAAAGCCGAGGTGTTGGTCAGAGGGCCGGAGCGGGTAGAAGTACGGGCGAATGCAACTCAGGATGCGTGGTTGGTGCTGCTTGATTCCTTCTACCCCGGATGGAAAGCGAGTGTGGATGGCAGGGAAGTGCCTATTTACCCCGCCAATATCGCGTTCCGTGCCGTGCAGGTACCAGAAGGGGAGCACACGGTCACTTTTATCTATGATCCATGGACGTTTAAGCTAGGGCTTGCGGTAAGCGCATTGACAGCCCTGTATCTTTTTAGGAAGATTGTAGCAGATAGTTAACACGGCTTTTCGAGAATCCGGATGGCATCAAGCTTGAGCTGATGTGGTATCCGTGATAGTATACCAACATGGCGCTGACGTATTCACAATTGCATCAGGCAGGGTGGGAGATGCCGGAGTTTGCCCTCCCTGATACTGAAGGGAACACCGTTTCCCCGGCGGACTTTTCTGATAAAAAGGGACTCCTGGTTGTTTTCACCTGTAATCACTGTCCATACGCAAAGGCCGCGTGGCCGCTTATTATCAATCTCCATAAAAAATATGGGGGAGAGGTCGGGTTTCTCGCGATTAACCCGAATGATGCGGCGACCTACCCAGAGGATTCCTTTGAGGAAATGAAAAAGAAGGAGAGAGAGTGGGGGATACCATTCCCCTACCTGCGTGATGAATCGCAAGAGGTAGCTAAAGCCTTCCAGGCGGAATGTACACCTGACCCGTATTTATTCAAAAAAACGGATGATCAATGGACGGTGTTTTACCATGGGCGCGTCAACGACAATTGGCAGAGCCCGACGCGTGTCACAGAGCGGAATTTAGAAGACGCGCTTGAGCGGCTTGTTACCGGCGGCACTCCCCCATCCCCGCAAGAACCCTCCATCGGCTGCTCGATTAAGTGGAAAGAGGGATGAAGCCCATCCTGTCCAAGATCATTCTTTTTGGGCTTATTGGTGCGTTAGCTGGCTATTTTGTATTTCCGTATATAACGCCAATCTACAACTTCGCTCGACAGCCGAGTGATGAGTGGTGGGTGAGGGGTGTCAGCACACTGCTTGGTGTCGGTATGGCACTCATGTGGGGTTTGAGTAGACTTCCAAAGCTTGCGTTAACGTTGGGGACGGTGGGCTTTTTTATTGGAGGTATGTTGTCACCCTTGCTTTCTGTACTGTTTGTGAATGGTATCTGGTATGAGTTAATTACATGGCCGAGAGAGGCGTTTATTTTTACAAACGTCGTTCAAATATTTGTATGGGCGTCGTTTGCATTTCTAGGGGTAAAGCTGGTACGGTTATAACTTAAACTTTCCAAAGAACCCGCTTCCTGAAGCCACTGAAATTCCCACCGCTCCCCCGGCCAAGGTAAGTGTGACGACTGCGACAATTACAACGGGATTACGCATGAAAGCAAAGAAGTTAATGGTGCTTTCCGCTTTCACTTCGGGACGGTTGGGTGGCTGTTGCTGGCCCGTGGGTTCCTCACGCTGCGGCTCGTTACCTAAAAGGTCGTCTATAACCGAGGTTAAAGCTCTGCCAACCTGAGCAGGTACGTGCTTTACCGTGTTGGTTACTGCCTCGGCTTGTTTTTGCGCTTGCGCACCGAGAACTTGCGCCGTCGAGGTAGAGGAAGTGGAGGTTGAACTCTGGGAACTTGTGGTTGTAGAGGACACAGTGACACTTGAAGATTTAGTGGGTTCCATATTTCCCACAAGATCTGTGGATCGGTAGTAAATAGTCGTTGTGCCGCTTATTGTGAAGGGAGATGTGTAAGCAGACCACGTGATGCTGTCAAAACTATACTCAGTGGATCCGACGCCGGTTCCCTCATTATCGTCTTGGGCAGTGAGGGTTACGGTGGAGCCAGAGCTAGCAAGCGTCGTCTGCGGCGCTTTGGTATCGTCAGAAGAAAGTAAGAGGGGAGTCGCACTGGTGGTGGCGACTGCCAGAGTGTAAGAGATCGTTACACCCTGCTTTGCAGTGCCCTCTTTTTCCGTTGGGGTGGAGCTTGTTTCTGTGTGCAGGTCGCTCCCAACTTTGAA
The DNA here is from genome assembly GCA_964372495.1 of uncultured Gammaproteobacteria bacterium. Classification (GTDB taxonomy): domain Bacteria; phylum Patescibacteriota; class Microgenomatia; order JAUYPR01; family JAUYPR01; genus CAYJQU01. The sequence continues at coordinate 48,737 of CAYJQU010000002.1, read as the reverse complement.
CTTCCCGGTCCCCTGCCCTTTTAGCTTCACGCGGTACTTCGGTTTCTTGGGTTCTGGCACCGTTATTACTTTGAATCCCCCATCTGCTCGTTCCTCAAGCTTGGTGCCCACTGGCGTATTAGTGTCCGGATCTTCCACAGTTACGTCGGTGACTGGATGGGTCCATACGGTTAGGATTGAAGATGGGAGTGCGATAGTGGCTAGCGTATGCACGCGGCCGAGTTTGCGCATGATGATTTCGGCAGCGTCGCTGGGTAAGCGCGCATGCTTTGAGATCAAGCTCGAGCTTTCTACCCCCGTAATCTTTGCGCTTAGCTCAGTTACTGTCCCGTCGCCGTTGATCGTGGTGATGTCCCCGGTCGGCTTACCGTCTTTCCACAGGCTACCAAAACTAGCTTGGTACGGCTCGACCGACATTTGGTGGACGGTATTTACACCGGTCCCGTGAATGGTCGACAGTCGCACTCCTTTGGCAGCAAATCGAGAGCTTATGCTATCAGAGGGCGAGGTAGTTTTGAGGAACGTGTTGACCTCAGACAGTAAGTCCCACTGTAGGGAATTTCCGTTGACGGCTAGGTAGTTTGAATTGACTGGGAGCAAGTTTTTTATAGATTTTGTAAAGCCTCTGACTATATTAAGATCGTCTGTATTTTTGAGCCGTCTTAGATACAACATGTAGACCTTGACTACTGCTCTACTTACCAAATCCCAACTCGGTGGTACCTCTGCCCCACCCCACATGTAATATGAAAACGCTGCACCTTGATTTGGGGTCCCAACGAAGATTGCTTGATCGATATCCCCCCGGTACTCTCCCGACTCAACGTAACTGCGTACCACCAGTCCCCCCATACTGTGCGCGACCACATGAACTTTGGAAACTCCTGGGTTTGCAGCCTTGACCTTGTCTATGGCAGCCTTCAAGTACACCTTGGCAGCCTTTGCTGCATCGGGGTCATTGTCCAACCAGTCATTCGTTTTGCGCCAGTCATAGAATGCGATCGAGTAGTGCTTATCTTTCTGATACCCGGCCGCCTCAAGCGCGGTGATAAGCCCCTCCCAACCCTTATCAGTCGTGGGTGACCACATCCAGTTAGTATCGGAAAGATTAAGGTCGGACATCACTCCCCAATTCCACGAAGCCGCAATCCCGGGAACCAGCACCACCGGAGTCCGCGCCGCAATCTCGCTACTTGCGGTAAAGTAGATATCGTATAAAGAGCCGGATATGCGCTGTCGCCAGACTGCGTATACTTTATCCATGGCCACAATAAACGGGGCATCCGCGTCATTTCCAGAAGACAACGCAACTGCTTGTGTCCATCCCGTCGCACTTTGATGCATGTAGAGGATACGATCAGTCTGATCATCCTGCCACTGGTCGACAAAGAAACTAAGGTGCGCTTGGCCGTAGTCGTCTACTTTTGCGATCGGCTCGCGCGCGTACCGCGGTGGCGATTCGGTAAAGATGGCAGTGGGAGCAGACCACGCCGATCCACTCAAGCTGCTAGCCTCAAGGGTATGGGTACTCCCTTCTACCTTCACCCAGACAATCGTCATACCGCCGTTTACGCCGAATGCTGCTGTGAAAGAGTCGTTATTGACCGAGACGTTGGAGAAAAGGGTGGTGGGATTTTGCCAGGTGGCCCCCACCAGCCGCCGCTCGCGAATGAGCTTAGTTGGGTAAGTGGCAAACACAAAGCGCACGGTATCGCCGTCCAAGAGCGCCACTGCCTGCAATGCCTCGTCCTCGTTGCCGGTAACCTGTACGGGCTCACTCCATACGTTCCCCACCTTCTTGGAATAAAACACCTGGTCCCCTGCCCACCCGAGATTTTCCTTCCAGATTGCATGCACGGTGCCGTCCGCGCCGATCGCGAGCGGCTGTCTGTACATATAGCCATTCATATGCGAACGGCTTACTCGGACTGCGGGTTGCCATGATCCATCTTTGTACGACGTGTGATAGATGCCGGCAGTTCCGGGGCCGCGCGGGGCCCCCGTGATGAGGAGGTGCGGGATGTTGTTTATGCCGATGGCAATTTTCGGTGAGTAATAGTCGGTGCTTGTAGGAAAACCAGAGGTGCTAGTCACGTCGGTAGGCGCAGCCCACGTGCTGCCGGGCCGTTTTTGATAGTACACGCGGAAGTTGTCTACGTAGACGGCATGGACCGTCCCGTACCGGTCCACTGCGACGGACGGTTCGCCCTTTCTGTTGGTAGGATTTCCCGTGAGACTAACCGGCGATGACCAAGTTGGCTCTTGCGCGAAAATGCAAGAAGGCCACAGAAGAGAGCCGAGAAGGGTAATACCGACGATGAGTGTATGGTAGTGCCGTCTCATGGGTGAAAAGACCTCTCTGTATCATGGCATTAAAAGCACGAGTGGCGCAATCGCGATTTGACTTTGCAGGACCAATATACTAAAGTTCACCACTATTCGTATGCTTACCGATCGAACGGAAATACAGGCTGCACACTACGATAGTACGGCCAAGCAGTTGACTGTTCAGGCAACATACGGGCTGGGACAGTTTCTACGCAGACGCTATCCCGTATTGCAGATAAACCAAGAGGCGATGTTTCATCCCGACGAGATTTTTCTCCTTCCAAAGACAGTCTTTGATGCAGTAGTCTGGCCGGCAGTGACAGTGCGACCGGGAGAATGGACAGTTTCTTGCGAGAACAGGATGACACTTCAGATTACACGTAGTGGAAAAGCTTTGTATGGAGTACTAGAGAATTATCAGTTTCCGACAGGCGATGCGGCTCACCGTGCACTTGCCGAGGCGACACTTGCGGAGGAGATTTTGGGAATGAGTATCCCGTATTGGCCGCGTGCGCAGAAACTTGCTTCCCTACCCGCTGCCTTACAGTGGGAAATGGACCAGTGCTACGAAGCACTTCTCTCGGCCCGCTGGTCTGTTTCTCTTGAGGTAGGAGTGCCCGCGCGTCAGTATAGAAAAGTGCTCGCAGCCAAACGGTTCATAGACGTTCCGCGTGCGGATATAGCGGATATAATCGTCGTGGCAGGAACTAGGGTACATCTGTGTTATATGGAGGCTAACGAAAGATTAAAGTCAGAGGTTGCTCTCGGCGTAGCGTTTGATAGACTTGTTGCGAAGTGCCTTATCCAGAAGCCGCTTGGCAAGGAATTTATTCTGGATTATGTAGGACGAGAAAATGAGGAGTTTACCAGACAAACTGACCAACGTGACATCTGGCGGGTTAATTTTCCTTGTGCTCCTGCTGGGCCAGAATTAGGCTGGATTTCAAGGATCGCAGCAAAACTGGGATTCAAGCCAGACCCGGTGCGTGGCCGTCTCCCTTTGTATAAAGCGTACTTTTCAGGTGAGATAGGCAGGGCAGTTCTACGAGAACTTGAAAGGCCGCACGGTGCCCTAACCTTACAAGATTACCTCGCTCCCCCACCCTCCTCAAAGTAAGCCTATGCATGTACAATAGGGGTACGCTATGCGCTTATCGCTGTGGCTCATTCTCGTCCTCGCGGTTCTGGTGATTAGTATTGATCTTCCAAAGATCCCTATCAATTACCAGATCGGGCCGGTGCGCATTGACAGCATTGGCGGCTATAACGTGGACCTGACGTTTGCTGGCAACCGAATCTATAGGGATCTTTCCCTGCGCAGGGGACTGGACCTGCAGGGCGGCGTACATCTCGCCCTTGCTACAGACATGCAGAAGATCCCGGTAGAGGATCGAGACAATGCACTCGAGTCGGCAAAGGCGGTGCTTGAGCGGCGGGTAAATTTCTTTGGTGTGTCCGAGGCCGCCGTCCAGTCCTCGAAAGTGGGCGAGGAGTACCGAGTGCTCGTTGAACTGCCAGGTGTTGAGAATGTGGACGAGGCGATCGCGCTCGTGGGCAAGACCGCGCAGCTTGAGTTTCGGGAGTCAAGCACCTCCGCTCAGACAGCTACCTCTGCAGCGAGCTTGCTTCAACCCGACGGGGCGAGCCCATCTGCATTTACAGAATTATTCGGTGACACGTGGGTGACGCTGGAAACCACCAAATCTACCGGGCTTTCAGGAGCAGATCTCAAACGTGCCGAGCCTCAGATTGACCAGCGTAGTGGCAAATGGGTGATCGCGCTTGAGTTTTCCCCTGAGGGCGCCAAGAAATTTGCGGACATCACACAGCGCAATGTTAATAAGCCTTTGGCGATGTTTCTGGATAGCGAGCCGCTTATGAACCCAGCTCCGGTTATTCAGCCCGAACTTGCCGGGGACCCCTCAGGCCGGGCCGTTATCACCGGCAATTTTAGCGCCGAGCGTGCGCGGGAGATTGCGATTCAGCTGCGCGCAGGAGCATTGCCGGTTCCTATCTCAGTAGTGGAACAGCGGCAGGTGGGAGCTACCCTCGGCAACGAATCAGTACAAAAGAGTGTCGTAGCTGGCGCAATCGGGCTTAGTACCCTCTTTGTGTTTATGATTCTCTATTATGGCAGGTGGGGGCTGATAGCGAGTATCGCTTTGCTTCTGTACGCGCTCACGACGCTTGCGATCTTTAAGCTCTTGCCGGTCACACTCACCCTTGCCGGCGTTGCGGGCTTTATCTTGAGTATCGGCATGGCCGTTGACGCCAACATTTTAGTTTTTGAGCGGATGAAAGAGGAGCTTCGGTGGGGAAAAGGAAAGGCGAGCGCCTTGGAGTTTGGCTTTCAGCGGGCGTGGAGTTCGATTCGCGACTCAAACGTCAGTAGCCTGATAACTACCTTTATCCTGTTTAACTTTGGGAGCGGCCTGGTGCGTGGATTTGCCTTAACCCTTGCCATAGGAATACTCGTATCGATGTTTACCGCTTTAACAGTGACGAAGACATTACTGAAAGCATTTCTACGGGTGCTGTAATGGATGAGAGTCTGCCGGAAGTACTACGACGAATCAAAAGATGGAAACGGGTCAGTCGGCGCTTGTTTCGCCGAAGCGAGCGGGTCCTCAGCGAAGGCGCCCAGGACATCCTTTCGCACCTTGATAAGCTCATTGAAAAGCAGGAGCGGAAGCTGCGGCGCAGGTATCGAGAATTTTTTGCCTATCTTGCGCAAAAGGGCTGGACGTTTGGTGATATTCGCGCTGCGCTCAATCGTAAAGTGATTGCAACCGCACTCATAGGTACGCTTGCAATCGTTGCTCCAGTCACCGTGACCGGCCAAGCACCGCCTATCCGCGGCCCCCCACTGCTCCGTTCCACTATTGGGTATGATCCGAGGAGGACGGTGGTGCCTATCCCCACGCTTGCCCAGGCAAGCCCAGATGAGGCAAAGGCAGCACTGGCTCAGATATTGCCTACCCTTACCCATGCACTGACGCCAGGTGAGGAGGCCACGCTCGAACAACTGCTCTCAAAAATAGTGTCGGTGCCAGTTGCTGCTGAGCTTGAGGAGAATCGGTTGAACGTGACCTATGGTCTTATTGGGGCAGAACAGCATTTATACAGATATCCTGGGGACTCATTGGCCGAGCACGCATCGGGAATAGGAAACCAAGTGCGTGTGCTTGGCAGGGGGATTGCGCCAGGGCTTTCTGCCTGGGGATATTTTGCCACGAGTAAAGCAGCGCTTACCCCTCAGGCACTTCAGCGGGAAAAGTGGTATATTGCTGCACAGACCTTTCTTGCCCCCGGATGGCAAGAGCGCACCAATGAGTTGTATACCTGGTTTAAGTGGCGTAAAGTAATTGTCATTGATCCTACGACAAAAAGAGCTGTCATCGCAGTGATTGGCGATGCAGGACCGGCGGACTGGACAGGTAAGAAGTTTGGAGGTTCTCCGGAGCTGATGGATTATATGAAACTGGAAGATGGGGCGCAAAAACGGGGTGTGATTGTGTTATTTGTTGATGATCAGGAAAACAGGCTTCCGCCAGGCCCGGTTGATCTTGGTATTAGCGATGTCCATGTTGCAGGCAACGCATGAAATCGCTGAAAGACCACATCATTGACTCTGAGAACCTTGCGGATCACGTGGCAAACCTTGGTCTCTCGCCCCAGGAAACCGAGCTCGTGCTTTTGAAATTGTCGATCCTGCTGCAGGATCATTTGCTGGAATGGATTTTGGAAAAGCTCTCAGTTGAGGATCAGCAGCGCATGGCTGATATACTCATGAGCCAGGAGAGTTCGGATGGCGCACTCGAGTGGTTTGAGAAGCATATTCCTGACTTTAAAACGCAAGCTTCTGCTGCCACTCGTGTCTACCAAGAACAGTTGCTCGAACAGATTCGTCAAGCCCTTGAGCAGAGAAAGTCATGAACCTGCTGCGTTTTAAGTATTGGTACTTTGTATTCTCTGGCGTCGTCATCTTGCCCGGATTGTTTTTTCTTATCGTGTACGGCGTGCGGCTCGGGATGGACTTTACCGGAGGGAGCTTGCTTGAGCTGCAGTTTGAGCAGCCGGCCGATACAGGGGGTATAGAAGAGATCTTTCGGCAGCGTAGGGTAGACGTCAGCAGTATTCAGCGAGTCAGTAAGCAGGAAGTACTCGTGCGCACGAAAGTGATTGATCAAGCCAAGAGGAACGAGGTGGCTGCTGATTTGAGCAGTCGCTATGGTGCTGTGAAGCAGCTGCGATTTGAAACAGTGGGACCCACCATTGGTAAGGAGCTGCAGAAAAATGCACTGCTTGCGTTTCTGTTTGCCTCGCTTGCAATTATGTTGTATATCGCGTGGGCGTTTCGCAGTGTACCCAAACCTGCCTCTTCCATCCGTTTTGCCGTATGTGCGATTGTGGCCCTTTGTCACGATGTGTTAGTGCTGGTGGGGGTGATGGCTATACTCGGGTATTACTTTCATGCAGAGGTAGATGCGTTGTTTGTTACCGCCCTCCTTACGGTCATCGGGTTTTCGGTGCACGATACGATTGTGGTGTTTGATCGTATTCGGGAGAACATAAGACGGCACATTACCTTACCGTTTGCCCAGGTGGTAAACGACTCCATTGTGCAGACGTTCGGCCGGTCGTTGATGACCTCACTGACGGTACTGCTAGTCCTTTTGGCACTGCTTCTGTTCGGTGGTGCGTCCATCCGCTGGTTTATAGCTGCACTTCTGATAGGCATTACTTCTGGTACCTACTCGAGCATCTTCAACGCGGCACCGCTATTGGTCGTATGGCACGAGCGCGCAACACGCACTGCATGATGATTGTTCAATATATCAGTATATTGAACAAATGTTGGACAGTAGCAAGCGGAGGGTCGACATTTTAATAGTGTGCCGTCAGATTTCTGATATAATCTTTGTCTAATACCTATGGCGCGGTATGAACGAAAATTTCCTGATCCGTCAGCGCTCGTGAGAGAAGTTCGGGCGAGACCAGCGGTTGTGTCGGAGTATCCCAGTCCTAAATTTCCTGACGCGACTCTAGGAGGCCTTGCTGCAGTCATAGTAGAAATCAGGGAGCTCTTGAATGACTGTAGGAAGCAAAGCAATGGGATGAAACGTGCGGGCATGTACAATGAAGTTGTTCCGTATGACAAGAAAGTTCGGGAGCTCGAGGTGGAGCTGGCTATTGCTAGTCTGATCGAGTGTATATTGGTGGCTAGAGTGAACAGTACAGGGAAAGGGGTTTCTGCAGGAGACCCCGCAGCTGTTCTTGAGGGAACGTTTATGAGACGATGGCGTGTCGATGCTCGAATAGCCCCCGGTAGATTTGTCCGCGTCAGTGAAACTATCTCCCGGCCGATACAAGAGATATTCGATGGCGGCTTGCGGTTGATGGCTCGTTTCCAAGCGGCATCTTCCACTAGTTAGTTTTCGTGACTGTTCCTTTGATTCACTCGTGTTTTTTCAACTCCTTCAGGCGCTGCAGTAAGTATTCTCGGTTATTCTTACTCGGGTCGTCTACTGTTTCTTCGAACAGCGTATTGAGGATTTTCCCAACCTGTGGTCCGGGTTGCAGGTTGAACTCGCGCATCACGTCGTGGCCGTCGATTGCCAGATCTGCCGCTGTCGGAGGTGGATGCTGAACCTCCCAAATACGCTTTTTGAACAGTCTAAGTCTCCAGCTTTCCGCTTCCCGGCACCCACCTCCCAATCGGTCCCCAATGCGCAGGTCAAGCATATCGTTGACGTTTTCCACACCCACCCGCTGAATGAAACGCCGAACCGCAGCATCGGTAATGTGCTCATCCACTGTGAACTGGTGCCACCGGATAAGATTGAGAATGCGATCTCGATCTTTGCGGGTAACATGCAAACGATCTAGGATGCGACGGGCGATGGGCACTCCGACCACCTCATGGTTGAAAAACGTAATCAAGTTATCCTCCTTACGAGCGACTGCCGGCTTGCCAATATCATGTAGGAGCGTTGCAAGTCGGACGATGGGGTCCGGTGAGGGGCAGTGTTTTAAAGAGAGCACGAGATGCGTGCCAACGTCATGTGTATGGTGCCGCGCCTGCGGTTGCGCAAACGCGTGCTCCAATTCTGGTAGTATATGTGCAAGAAGTCCAACTTCCCGGAGCAAGAAGAAGCTGTTGGCAGACGCTTCGGTTGGGGCAGCAAGCATCTTGAGGAGCTCATCGCGGATGCGCTCTCCCGAGACGTGTTGTATCAGGTGAACATTTTCTTGTACGGCAAGGAGGGTGGCTGGTTCGATAGTGAAGCCAAGTTCAACGGACAGCCGCACCGCCCGCAGTAGCCGCAGTGCGTCCTCGGAAAAGCGTGTATGCGGATCTCCCACCGTTCGAATCAAGCCAGCCTCCAGGTCTTCCCGTCCATGGTATGGGTCAACGACCTGCCCGTCTTGGCCGACAGCCATCGCGTTTATGGTAAAATCTCGGCGCGCAAGATCTTCCTCGATGGTGCGGCCCCATTCGACCGTGCTCGGGTGTCGAAAGTCCTGATACTTTCCTTCCTTCCGGAATGTGGTTATTTCTGCATTACCGATTGGCTGAGGAAGTGGCACCCCAACAGTCCCGTATTGGTTATTGAGGAAACTGCCGGGGAAGATACCTAGAATGTGGTCAGGTCTCGCGTCGGTTGCGAAGTCCCAGTCGTGCGGCTCCTTCTGAGTCAAAAGATCCCTCACCGCCCCGCCCACCACGAATCCTCGGTGCCCGTTGTCGGCAAGAGTAGTAAAAACGTTGCGGATGGACGCTGGAAGCGGAAGCGCGTTGTTTGCCATAGGTAAAGTATACCTTGTACAATAGAAGTTCGCGATGCGACGGTACGTATGGTCACTGACAGATGGGGATGAAGCGAAAGATCAGGAGAGTTTATTAGCACTGCTCCTTGCCAAGCGGGGTATTGATACAAAAGCTTCAATTTCAATCCTTCGTTTTGATCTACCCGGTATACAGAAAGCCGCAAAGCGCATTCAGCGCGCGATTGAACGCGACGAGCAGATAGCGATTTACTCTGATTATGACGCGGACGGTATTTGCGGAGTTGCGCTGTTGTGGCAGACCCTCCGGGGTATTGGTGCCAAGGTGCTGCCCTATATCCCGCATCGAGAGAAAGAAGGGTATGGGTTAAAGAAAGAAGCGGTTGATCGATTAATCGGGGACGGCACACAACTTATTATCACGGTTGATTGTGGTATCACAAGCATAGAGGCAGTAGAACATGCGCGAGAGAAATCTGTTGATGTTATCATTACAGACCATCACGTAGCGCCACCGGAATTACCGGACGCTTTCGCGATTGTGCATGATACGAACGTATGCGGGGCAGCAGTGGCGTGGAAGCTGGCACAAGTACTGACTAAGCATCGATATCCGCAGAAGTATCTTGATCTTGTGGCCACCGCTACAATCGCGGATCTTGTTCCGCTTACGCGAGAAAATCGTATCTTGGCTCGACTGGGACTTTCAGTACTCAACGCGACGTCGTCATTCGGACTCCAGGAGCTTATTGCGGCGAGCGGTCTCAGCGTTGGGCAGCTTTCCACGTATGAGGTCGGGCACCTCCTAGTGCCGCGCATAAACGCGTTGGGACGGCTGGACCATGCCCTTGACGCGCTGCGGCTTTTGTGCACCACCAATGGTGCACGGGCGCGTCAGCTTGCCCAGGTTCTGTGTACTGCCAACGCGCGGCGCCAGCAACTTACCACAGAAGGGGTGCAACATGCGCTTGAACAGATAAAACGAGTCAATGTCGATACTGACAGGGTAATTGTCATGGCAAGTCCGTCATGGCAACAGGGGATTATTGGCCTTATTGCAGGAAGGCTTGTCGAGCAGCATTATCGTCCGGCAGTGGTGATTAGCCAAGGGGCAGCTATCAGCAAAGGATCAGCTCGCTCAGTGGCAGGATTCAATATTGTTGAAGCCCTTCGATCGGCAAAAGATTTGCTTGTTGATGTAGGAGGTCACCCCATGGCGGCAGGTTTTACCATCGAAACGGGCAATATCCCGGCGCTGCGCGAGTGCCTTATGAGCATAGCTCAAGAAAAACTGGCCCCAGAACTTCTGACGCGTACCCTTTTGATAGATGCCTTGATTCCGGTGGGGCTTGTTGGGCGGGAGTTGTATGAGCGAATGCGAGTATTGGAACCGTTTGGGATAGGCAATCCCGAGCCGGTATTCATGTCTTCGGGACTACAGGTTGAGCGTGTGCGTGCCGTAGGCAATGGCAATAAACACCTCAAACTAACGGTGTCTGCCCCATCTGATCGCGTGTCTGTTGACGCAATTGGGTTTGGGCACGGGGAGCTTGCTTCCATACTTGCTCCAGGAGATTTGCTGGATATTGCCTACAGCGTGTTACAAGATGTCTGGAATGGTAATACACGCGTGCAGTTAAAAATCAGGGACGTGCGGAGGGTAAGTGTCGCCAACGAATCGGCGTAATGTGAGTTATCTTTTCTGTTCCCCACACGCTTGTATTTGCTAGATGGATAAATGTAAATTCGGTACCTGCGGGAATTTTTGATCGATCTATCTTGATGGTAGGGTTTTCTTTAAGGAGCTGCGCGAGAGGAAAAACGAACCATCGGTTATCCCCTATAACTTCATCAAACCCATCTTCAATGATGTAACCTTCCGGCAGCCTTGTCCCTCGGGGAATTGCTTGTGTTTCTCCAATAGCATTTCCTGAGATAATGGGAGCGGCACGCAGGGTTGCACCCTTAATGTACTGTTGTTTATAGATGTTTTCTGCAGGGAATACTGTGGCTATTGAAATGTCGGAAAGAAGTGGTGCATTGGGAGGAGGCGAGGAGAACAGTTCTCGCGCTTTGGCTTGGAAAAAACGTGGATCTCCCGTAACCTCGTACCATTTGGCCATTGCTGGTTCGATATTTCTTGCTATTGTCACACCTCCAGCCAGAGCGACACCGGCACCCCCCGCGATCTTTACCGCCGTTCCCAGGAACCCTCTGCGACGAGTACGCTGCACCGGTGATTTTGTAATAGGGGTCTCTTCGTCAAACAGGTCGCTCACACTTCTATCATGAGGAGTACCTCTGTGGTTGTCAAGGCGAGAAGCGGAAATCTCGCGACGTCGAGTCAGAGGGATTCTTGTATATGTGTCCTTCTGACGCGCCGCATGTACCGCAAGGCTGTTAAAGTGCCCGCGCAAACGAGCGGGTGACTCTGCCCCGCCTCTCCTAAAATAAGTTATTGACGATGGTCGGTCCGGAGATGCTGCCATGCTTTTTAGCGTACCCCACTTATATCGTGGGTGCAATAGTTGTTTCTATTCTGACCTCGCCATTTTTCTGATGGCATTGCTATTGGTGCAAAACCGTTCGATTGGTCACATCTTAAAACTTTATCAAGATCTGCCCTGACCATTTGGTAAGCCTTCGGAAGACCAACGTTATAAGCCCTCCGATATTCGTCTGCCGCTTCATGATGGAGCATTGCACGACGCGTCTCGGTAGAGGATACGTCGTTTATGGTATGACATGTAAAGAGCACAAATGTTATATACCGCTCGAACGCAGTTGGTTTTTTACTGGGCCGTCTTTCGTACTGCATCATTACTTCCTTTCACCAACAAAAACCTCCCGTTTCTTTGGGAGGTTTCTTACTTCTTATCCTTTTACTTTTATACGACTATTTTCTTACCTGTTCCCTCCCAAAGTAGCTCCGATTGCTCGGAGCACCATAAGCGGAAGAATGGTAATGAAATGCCACGTATTCATTTGAATGAACGGGAATATATCACTCCAGCAGTGTTCTGTCAAGAGCCCATGGTAGCGTACTGGAGTGATACTCCATGATGGTACTTTACCAGACACGCACCCTCCCAATCGGGCGGTAAGGGTCTTTGCCGCCAAGGTTTACTGCTTCGTTTCCAGACGATGGAGTAGTCGCCGGCCGGGGAGCTGCAGCATCTTCTGGCGAACTAACCCTATTCAATGTGCGCTGCCTAGCTGCTTTCTCACGCATGGTCGCACATGCCTGTTGCCACTCAACTGGGTCCAGCGAACGCATCTGGGCTAACCCATATCTTTCTCTTTCCATCCTGTTCTCACTCTCCTTTCATGCACTAAAAAAGCCTCTCTTCTCTTGAGAGGCTCCTGTTTTTATACCGTATTCTTTTGCTTACTTATATGTGCGTGCGCTTTCTGCCTCCCAAAAGAGCCCCACTCACGTGGAGCTTAATAAACTGGAAGGCATACTGTGCGTCGGTACGCAACATAATGAGGGGGACTTTAGCATAAGGAGCGCTTGCTTGTCAATACGGGGTGTTTTGGTACAATGACCTTTGTGAAACGCATGTATGCTCGGGAGACGCTTGCGCGTGTGGGCAAAAAAGTTGCAGTATACGGCTGGGTACAAGTACGACGGGACCACGGGAAGATTGTGTTTGTAGATCTTCGTGACCGCACCGGGGTTCTCCAGGTTGTACTGAGTGGAGAGCAGGCTGGGAGTCTGCGGCCCGAAGACGTTGTGCTCGTGGCGGGAACGGTCAAGGAGCGCCCCGAGAAATTGGTAAACCCGAAACTAGCTACGGGAACGGTGGAGCTGCAAGCCGAAGAGCTACGGCTCATTGCCAAAGCAGAAAGTCTACCCTTCGACACCGGAGGCAAGAGTCTTGAAGTAACCCTCCCTACACTACTTGATTATCGCACCCTCAGCTTGCGACACTCAAGTGTCCGTCCTATTTTTGCGCTGCAAGCGGCACTGCTTACCAGCTTCCGAGAGTCAGCGTTGCGCAGAGACTGTACGGAAATTGTGGTACCTACCATCGTCGCGTCCGCGACTGAGGGAGGCGCAGAAGTCTTCGAGCTTTCCTATTATGGGAAAGAAGCATATCTTGCCCAAAGTCCGCAGCTATACAAACAGATCATGGTGGGAGTGTTTGAGCGGGTGTTCACGATTGCGCACGCGTACCGCGCTGAGCCTTCAGTGACCACCCGACATCTTTCTGAGGTTACCCAACTGGATATAGAGATTGGGTTTATCGAACATTTTGAAAACTTGCTCGACGAGCTTGAGCAAACAGCAATCGACTTGGTAGAGGGAGTGAATACAGCGTGTAAAGAAATCCTGGTCCAGTTTGGGGTAACAGCTCCTGTGGTTGGTAAGAAAATTCCACGCCTGACTCTCAGGCAAGCACAGGAACTTCTGTACCAAAAAACCAGGCGGGACAATCGAAAAGAGCCAGATTTAACTCCAGAGGACGAGCGAGATTTATGCGCGTGGAGTCTGCGGGAGCATGGATCTGATTTTGTCACCGTTACGCACTTTCCTACTGCCAAAAAGCCATTCTACACCCATCCCGATCCAGAGCAGCCGGAGTACTCGTTAAGCTGCGACCTTCTCTGTAGAGGACTGGAGTGGGCAAGCGGCAGCCTCCGGGTCACCGATTACGCGCAACTAGTGGCTGCTATAGAGTCGCGTGGCATGAATCCGAAGTCATTTGAGCTGTATCTACAGGCGTTTCGGTACGGGATGCCTCCAGAGGGAGGGTTTTCCTTTGGACTCGAGCGCCTCACCATGCAAATACTCAAATTAAAAAATATCCGAGAAGCATCGCTATTTCCCCGTGATATGGAGCGTGTCGACATTCGCTTAGATGAGAAGTAGGATACTGGCTCTGGGGGCGTTTGCTGGATTGCTGCTGCTTAGCCGTGGGTCGACAGAGCGAGCCTCCGTGTTGGCGCTGCGCACCGATCAGACACTGGTACGGGAGCTGCCAATAGCGATTCCCACCCCGGTTCCCTATCCTCGGATAGCAACAGCGAGTGCACCGCCTCCTCTTACCGCACGGTCGGCGGCGGTAGTGGATGTCACCTCGGCTGTCGTACTATTTGCCCATGAGGCCCAAATGCGGGTAAAACCTGCCTCAACAACCAAAATAATGACAGCGCTCATAGCACTTGAACAGTGTCCGCTTGATAAGATTGTGCAAGTAAGGACGCTGGATGCTGATGATACGAGTACCCAGATGGGATTGTACTCCGGAGAGCGGATCACGGTTGAGTCACTTCTGTTTGGACTGCTTCTTAATTCAGGCAACGACGCGGCGCTTGCGCTTACTGAAAACTGTTCAGAAACACCTCAGCAGTTTGTGGAACGCATGAACCAGAAGGCAGCGGAGTTGCATCTACAGAATACTCACTTTGTAAACCCGTCCGGGATTGACCATCCGGATCATTACACAACAGCCGAGGATCTGGCACGACTGGCCGGCCAGGCGCTGAGGCACCCGGACTTTGCACGGATAGTGGCTACGAAAGAGGTAGTAGTAAGCAACATCGAGAAAACGCGTTGGCATACCCTGACCAATAAGAATCTCCTTTTGGGGAGTGTACCTGGTGTGATTGGCGTCAAAACTGGATGGACAGAGGGCGCCGGCGAGTGTTTAGTGGCTGCCTTTGACCATAAAGGAAATATCGTAGTAAGCGTCGTACTTGGCAGTGCTGATCGTTTTGGCGAATCGCGCAAGCTTCTTGAGTGGACGCTATCGAGTTACTCTTGGGAAGCTGTTTCTTCCTGACCGAACCATTCCTCAGTCACGGCTGGCACATATGCGAGGAATTGCTCTCCTTCAAAAACCCAGACAGGCTGAAGATAATCTTGCCTTTTTTGTGGCAGCACGTAGGCGAGAAGAATAGATCGAATGGGAAGTTCGCGCACTTCTTTTTGCGGTATCCGCACCAAGGTGGCTTTGCCTGCCTGGAGTTCGTTCCACACCTCGCGTGAGCTTCTGATAGGATATGTGGACGCGGTTTCCAGCCCAATCGGTGTGTATTGGTAGCGAAGCTCAAGAATCCGGCGGTCGTCGCCTGCTCCTGAAAACAAGATAGATACCGGAGGACTGTCTGGGTCAGCGGGCAACACCGGGATCCCATCAAGTGGTTCGCGCGAGAACTCCACGCGGATCGCATGAGCTTGTGAGGGAGCAGGCGTATGTATGAGTGCGTTATTTTCGTAGCGGTAGTGGGTGACTACGGTATCACCTTGGGCAAGATCACTTCGTAAAAGAGGTGTGTTTTGGTCCCCGAGCACGTGGTATTGCGACAACACATTCATTGCTTCCCGTAGTGCGCTGTCTCCTAAGGGGACGTTTGCTTGAGTAAATACGTTCGGATCGACCTCGTACGTGTACCGATAGATAAAGTTGCCGGTTAGCCCGTCAATGGTGATGGTTCTACCTTTCTCTTCATCGACAAAGCGATAGATAGTTGCCTGCACGTTTGCTGGTTCACCCGTAAAACCCCACTGCTTTGCCTGATCCATGACGCGGCTGGGGGTTAGAAAGCTTACAGGTGGTGCTGGAGTCAAGAAGACTCGGGCGGAAGGTGAACTTTCGGGGAACGTACCGTCGATGGTATCAAGAATATAGCGCACCGGCCCGGAGAACAGTTTGGTGTCCGGTAACGCGGGGCGGGGGAGGCGTCCAAAAGCTACCTGCGGTTGGGGTAGTGGGAGTGGGTTGCGTCGGCGATACTCCGCATACGCTAAATCAAATCCGAGTTTTGCAATGATGAGCACCAGTGCAGTATACGCGGCAAGACGTAGGAGTTTGCGCGCGTAATAGGCAGTCTCTGTCAGGGTAGCCACACATACAGTATAGCGTATTTGATACAATCTCCCCATGGTGCGCGTTCGCTATCCTCCATCGCCAACCGGAGATCCGCATGTTGGCAATATTCGAACCGCCTTGTTCAATTACCTCTTTGCAAAGAAACAGAGAGGTATATTTATCCTACGCATAGAAGATACAGACCGAAAGCGATATATAGAAGGGTCGGTTGACAGGATTATGGAAAGCATGCAGTGGTTGGGGCTTTCGTGGGACGAGGGGCCGGTGTATCAGTCGCAGCGCCTGGATGTGTATAAGAAAGCGGCAGAGATCCTTCTGGAGAGCGGCAATGCATATCATTGCTTCTGCACTCCTGAGCGGCTGGCGCAGATGCGAAAGGAGCAAGAAGAGCGGAGGGAACCGCCGCGCTATGATCAGACGTGTTTGGCCCTCAGTAAGGACGAGGTAGCCAAGGCCCTGCAGGCATCTAGACCGTACGTGGTTCGCATGAAGGTGCCACAGCAAGGGGTTACGGTGCTTGAGGATATCGTTCGGGGGAAAGTAACGTTTCAAAACGCGTTACTTGATGACCAAGTGCTTATAAAATCTGATGGCTTCCCAACGTACCATCTGGCGGTGGTGGTAGACGATCATGACATGGGGGTAACCCACGTGATTCGTGCAGAGGAATGGCTCTCATCGACCCCAAAACATCTTTTGGTATATCAGTTCCTTGGATGGAGCCCGCCGCAGTTTGCCCACCTGCCGATTATTGTTGGAGCCGATCGGTCAAAGCTTTCAAAACGCCACGGCGCGGAGTCGGTACTTACGTATCGAGAGCAGGGGTATTTGCCGGAAGCCTTGGTTAATTTTCTGGCACTTTTGGGGTGGGCCCCAGCCGAATCTGACTCGGCCCCGGCGGATAACCGGGAAGTGTTTACGTTGGACGAGCTTTCACAGTCGTTCAGCCTGGAGCGTGTGCAGAAGAGTCCGGCATTTTTCGATCGCAACAAGCTGGATTGGTTTAATGGACACTACATTCGTACACTCCCCGCATCACGGGTGCTAGAAGCACTCAAACCGTTTGTACCCCCAGAATGGGAAGCAGGACTGGTGGAGAACGTGCTGCCGCTCGTGCGCGATAGGATGATTACGCTTGCTGACTTCAAGATCCTTGCAGACTTTTTCTTTGAGGATGTTGTGGTGGAGCGGAGGCTACTCAAGTTAGAAGGTGTGGCTGATGTTAAGCAAGTACTTCAGGATGCAGTTTCTACGTTAAAGGAGTGCCAATGGGAGCATGATGCGCTTGAGCAGGCTATGCGGGCACTAGCAGACCGATACCACCTCAAGCATGGGGAGCTGTTTATGCTTCTACGGGTGGCAGTTACTGGTAGAACGGCAACTCCTCCGCTTTTTGACACGATGCTCGTGTTGGGGAGAGATACTGTTCTTTCTCACCTACAGTCTGCTATTGATACTGTTGGCGATCGGTAGCTACGAAGCCGACTTAAATGAATAGTGTTGTTAGATTAACCTTTTTGAAGTTCTATATCAGCAACCCTTAATGCTTTCTCCCACCCAATACTTTCAGGAGTCGTTAAGAGTTTGGTTAATGCCTCCAAATCAATTTCCTCGCGGACAGTTACTTGTAACGGTGTTGTTTTTCCTAATATGCGGACAATTCTAGTAGTTACTCTGCCTGAATTATCTCTGGTAACTAAATAATCATAATCTTCATACCTATACCGTTCTCCAAATCTTAAACTGTCTCTGTGGATCGGCTCATATTCAAAATCTTCAATCTCTATACCAATTTCTTCGCGATTTGGTGGTGAGAAATATAAGTTCGCAGTAAAATCACTCAAATACGCATACTTTTGTCTGTTAGCTGTAACAAGCATGGCGGTATTTCTAACTACTAAATCAGCAATAACAGCTAATCTATCTAGAGTTCCCTCTTTTGTATCAAAATCAAAAGGTAAATCTACTAACACAGCATCCATCAAACCAGAAGTTAATGTCTCCAAATCAGGTTGTTGAAAATCTTGTCCCAAATGTTGCGTCACAGCGCCTTTTACGATTGTACCAACTTCAATTATAACTCTAGCTCTTTCCTCATCAGTCCAATTTTTCATAATTTTGTCTCTCTTCCATCTGGTTTCAGATTGAGCCCAATCAAGATATAGCCTTTGGTCCCCATCTAGCTCTGGGCCAACTACTCCCATAGAAGGGTTAAAGGTTGCAACAGCACCAGTATTGCGATAAAATTCTCCCAGCTCTAGAAGATTAGCACCTAGGGGACGAGCTTTTAAAGATTGGTAAATTGCATCCAAATCCATCGAATTGTGATGTATCCCGATACTTCTGAGATGGTCGACTTGATAGTTTACAAAAAAATGGTTAGGTTCTGATTCATCAATTATATGCAATTTTAAACCTAAGCCTAAACCATCAGCTGCTCTTTCCAAAGCTATATGTTTATGGATTCCAGAGTGATGCGCCTCGATTGCATAACTGGGTTGTTCAGGAATTGTTCCTGGCTTTGCAGAACGGGAGATACAGCGATATAAGCCACTGTGAGGAAGTTGGTCAATTCTTGATTCTCTAAAATACTTCAAGTGTTTTGCCCAGATTGTAGTAACTCCAGTATTTGGGTCGACCTGAACAACTTCTACTTTTACTCTATCACCCTTTCTTTTTCTCACCCAGTCAGCACTAGGGCCCGGCATTCTTTCCATATCGCTCATTATACATAATGGGGCAGTTTTATGAAAAAAGGGTTTAGCAGGAGTTGTTTTACTTGTTGATGATTTATAAATAGGATTCGCAAATTGCTTACTGATGTAAACGATGCGCTTGTGCTACTTGGATTACATTCGGAAGTAAGGAAGACGGCGATTAGACTGCGGAAGAAAAATGAGGTACAATATTTCCAGAAGCTTATCAGTTTTCGGTGTTATCTCTAAACTTATAGTGCCGGGTCTGCTAATGGTAGGCAACCAGGCTCTGGACCTGGTAATTTAGGTTCGAATCCTAGCCCGGCAGCTGATTCGACTCGCTGCGCTCGCTCACAGCTATAGCAGCGAGCGTTCTGATTTAAGATGCATGATTGCGTGAATAGATTTCCAGAACCCGACTAAGGGTGAGTGCACGCTCTGCACCCTCAATCTGTTTTTTTTGTGCATTCTGGATCCGTTCTACTTCATCCCAGACGTTCGTATAATTACCGATATGTGTAGGAATAGTGCGATATTTTACTTTACATTGATTTAGAAATTTGTCAGCAAGCTCGGTTCGACCTCGATAGATCCAATAAGAGATTCTCCGTAAGTCGACAGATAGATTGGCTATGTCGACATTCATAAGCAAAACTTTTTCCGGGCAATTGTAACGAAACGCTGGCGGATTTTAGGATCAATAATTTCTTGGCTATCATTGCCGAGCCGAGGTCGTATGTTAATGAGGGCAATAGTCTCAATGCGTTTGGAGGTAAGATCGATTCCGCCTCCCCACATGTTACTTTGTTTACTTCCTGCTTCAAGCAATTCTTTCTCGGCGTCAGCATGCCACTCTCCCCCAATAGCCATTGCTTCTGTTTCGATGTCAATGACAATCTTGACATATTCCCCGTATTCTTCTTGTGCTATAACAAGATCTTCTGGGGCAACTTTTTCATCAACAATCACAACGCCCATAACTGTATTTTACATCATTATTTTTCATTGCTATCGCAGGTTCATTTTCAGGAAGTCTGATTGTTGAAAGCTTCCGTTATCAGGTGTTTAAGAAAATTGTGCTGGTTGTAATGCGCCGTTTGTGGACTGGAAGTGTTTTAGGCTAGCTGAATGGTCTGGTCGACCACTTTGAGAAGACCGTCGCGTACAAGTCCATCCAGGGCGCGCTCTGCCTTCGGAGAGTTATTGGAGAAATTCGAAAATAACTCCCGGCGATTAATCTCACGATGGTAAAGTAATAGCCTTAGTATCTCTCCTCGTACCTTTCGTACTGAGCCTTCAAATGCTGATTGTTTCGTGTAATGCGCACTTCGCCGATTTGGGTTACCGACCTTCGAAGCCAGGTGAGCTCCATAGTCCATAAGTGCCCAGTACCATTCCCTGGAGTTGTCCTT
Source organism: uncultured Gammaproteobacteria bacterium (assembly GCA_964372495.1). GTDB lineage: Bacteria > Patescibacteriota > Microgenomatia > JAUYPR01 > JAUYPR01 > CAYJQU01. The sequence goes on along the minus strand of CAYJQU010000002.1, from coordinate 28,673 downwards.
ATCCAGTGTTTGGGCAACAAGAGGCAGAAGCGTTTTATCGGAGACAAACTTGTCCTCTGGAAAGAAAAAATGAATAAAAACTCGTCTGATGTTCGTCTCAATAAAAACCACCGGGCGGTTATATGAGAAAGCGGCTACTGCGGATGCGGTAGTATGTCCAATGCCTGGGAGTGCATCAAGCTGCTTAGGATCAGAGGGTACGTTTCCCTGGTATGCCTCAACAATGATCTTGGCTACTTGCTGAAGGAACCGTGCACGCCGATTGTATCCCAGGCCGCTCCATACAGTGAGAACATCAGCCAGCGGAGCGCTGGCAAGGTCCTCTACCGTTGGAAATCTCTTCAGGAACTCAAGATACTTAGGGAGTACGCGGTAGGTTTGCGTTTGCTGGAGCATTACCTCAGAAATTAAAATATAATAGGGGTCATTTGTATGTCGCCACGGAAAATCTCTTTTATAGTTTTTATAGAAAGCGTAAATTTGAGCCTGAAATTTGTTCATCTGGCCTGAGGATATAATTGGCTGTATAGGCATGTTTCTTAGGTGGTCAGGACATATAATAGCATGCTTCTGTTTGCCATAGCACCTGTTGCCATATTGCGATATCAACCCAAGGGAGTGGACGACCGACGAAAATGTGCTATAGCAGAGTTTTGTCGACTAGTTGACGTTTAGTTTATGCTATTTGGTACAATCGGGCGATGAAAAAAGACAGGCCAGAAACACAATGAGTGAATTGAGACAGCGGCATTTATTTTTGCAGCGCATGAGCCGGGCAGTACGACAGGCGGGGGTGGTGGCGCGGGAGCTGCAGGGAAAAGTAGAGAACGTTGGGAAAGAGATAGAGGTAATGGAGGGGGACACGGAGAATGTAGTACTGGGACGCAAGGCGAAGACGATAGTTGATGAGATGGTGCAAGAAATCATTTTACTTGCGGCCCTTGACCTTTTCAATCCAGAAACAATTTATCTCGATGCAGAAGAGGACACTTCCCTCGTCAAGCTATTTCCAAATAAAACAGCTAACCGTTCTCTGGTAATAGATCCCGTGGACGGGACATTGGAGTATGCCAGCGGAAAAGACTCGTACTCGATTTGTGTGGGACTTGTCGAGGAGGAGGAGATGGTTTCCGCTCTCGTGTATTTTCCTGCGCGTGACAGAGCATACTTTTTAGACAAGCATGGGCATGCTTGCCAGGCAGAGAACGTCTATCGTCATGGGCTGAAGCAGTCGGAGATAATCAAGATTCCTCCGGTGGTAAGAGAGCGTATATTTAAGAATAATCGAGTCGCAAAATCGATCGTTGATTGTATTGCCCAAAAGGGCTACGAAGTGTTTGAGACAGATAGTGCAACTTGCGTGACGTGGCCGGATGCGATTCTGAAGTTTCTTTCAGGAGAGGCCCGTGCTTTCGTGGTACACACACCCCAAATGCGAGATGTGCTCTTGGGCGCTATTTTGGCCGGTTCAGAAAAAGGGTATGCGCTGGACTGGACAGGGCAGAGGCTTGTGTGGCCCCGCTCTGGCCGTATCGACAGAGCTATCTTTGGAGTAGGGAAGCCTCCAAGGAACCTTTTCGATTGTTTCAGTAACCAGTATAGCAGATCTACCTACCCAAACGTAAAAGCGTAGACCTCAACATTGCCTTCAGGAAACTCGAGCGTCAGGATATGGCTTTCGGTGCGGGGGAGCTTGATGAACCGATACATCCGATCCTCATCAATACCGACCTGTCCGTTCTGAACGTCTATACCAGCATGCTCTTTATCTACAGGCTTGCCGTCCAGCAGCACGTTTACTGTCGCTTTCCCCTCAGGCGGTCGCATAACTACATACACCTCTTTTGCTTCAAAGTGAAATGCCAACGATGCACCTTTTTCGGCAATTGAACGCTCCTCGCCAACAGTCCAGCTGCCGCCCAGTGCAAAGCTTCTCACCAGTAAATTTGTCGGTATGGTGTAGGAGGAGCGCCTGTTGCTTCGTAGAATTTCCGGAGATGCGAAATTTGCCATGCGCCGATAGCCAAGGTACGTTTCCGGCGTGCGTGCACCGTTTTTCGGCTCCTGGAGTTTTGTAATCGGCATCTGTGCCTTTACTCCTGTTTCTACAAGAAGCTGCTGGACGAGCTTCTCGGATTCCTCGTGGGCTCCCTCCCCAAAATGGGAGTTTCGGATAACGCCGTCCTTGTCAATAAAGTATTTTGCCGGCCAGTAGTGATTGTCATACGCTTGCCAGATCAGATACTCGTTGTCTTGTACCACTGGATAGGTAATACCTAAATCTTTGATGGCTTCCTGTACGTTTTTTGTGCTTTTTTCAAACTCAAACTCAGGGGTATGCACACCGATGATGACTAGCCCCTTGTCTTTGTACTTCTCGTACCATTTGGTGAGATAGGGGAGTGTGCGAATGCAGTTGATACAGGTGTAGGTCCAGAAATCTACGACGACAACTTTACCTCGCAGCTGGGTAATAGTAAGCGGCTCTGAGTTGAGCCAGCTGGTGCCGCCGGTGAAATCTGGCGCCATAAACGTAGGAAACAGCATACCAGAATCACCTGTCTTTTGGGAAGATTGAAGGCCATGCTCGAAAACTCTAGGCAGAGCCGCGGATGCGCCGGAGCCGTATGGCAATGTAGGCGACTGACGCGATTACGATTTTTTCTATGCGACTGTAGACATGGGCAAGGCGCAGGCCGGTGGGTCTGAGTACCTCGACAAACGCAAAGCGAAGACTAAGCTTTACTGGGACAAAGAGATAATTAATACCTTCATCAAGGTAATACCCCGCAGTGCCGATGAGTCGAAACGTCCTTTGCAACTGCAAGTACGGAGGCAGACGGCGATACAGAAACGTAAACCCGATGATTGCAAGTGAGATAACTAACCTCTGCCAGTGTTCCACATGTAGCTGCGCCAGTTGTTCTAAGATGAGCTCGATTGCAATGACAAAGATAAGGAGATACGCTGCCCGCACCAAGTGGGGCTCAATCTTGATAAGGTAGGCAAAGATGCTGGCCGCAAATCGCATCGCGATGATGCCCAAACCCACCCCAAGGGCTATAACCCAAAATGCTTCGGAGATAGCCACCGCAGCCAGCACATTGTCCAGTGAAAACGCAAGGTCCACCAGTTCAATAACTGCAACCGCACTCCAAAAACTCTCGGGTGCATGGATCTGTTGCTCTTTTTGTTTCTCCTTTGGAGCAATCGAGATTCCCTCAAGTCCCAGCTTCAGTAGGTATCCTCCTCCTGCTAATTTGAGCCATGGATTATGAACAATCCAGCTGGCAAGGAAGAGCATAAGCAGTCGACCAGCGTACGCGCCAAAAAGGCCAACTTTGAGGGCTGCCTGCCGCTGATTTCCAAGGAGTCGATTCAGTTTTGACCCGATAGCTCGTAATCCTCGTGGCCACGGAACTGCTTGGTCTGCTGGGAGTTTACTCGCAATCGCTCCCAAAATAGCCGCGTTATCAAGCGAGAGTATCCCCTCGAGAAAAATAAGCGTGCCTACGATAGTGAGAACCTCAAATGAGCTCATAATCCCCTATTGTACAAATAAGAACGGTTCAGTGGTCAAGTCAGTTATATAAAGTTTAATGAGTACTTAAAGAGGGAGATTGTCTGCGGGCTTTGCGCTCCTCATCCAGGCGCTTCTTCCGCTGTACGCGTTCCTCCCATACTGCCCGCTCTTTTGCTGCAATTTTTTGGCAGGATTTTAGTTTACAAGCATATTGATGATAGGTGGTGGGAGAGATGCCGGTTGAGGTATCAGTCCAGCTTTTCAAGATAACCATCGCCGCACCACACGAAGGGCAAGCGAATGTCGGTATCATTACACGTACTATACCACACTACGAAGAAATAATCAGTAGATGTTTACTATACTATTTACAAAAGTATTGACATAACTCTGCGAGTTGTTTATACTGAATGTGTGTTTGAGCCGCGCTTTACATTTACTTCAAACATTGTAAATCAACTGACTACGATAGAGCGACTCTATACCCAGCTAACGTCTATCAAACTCATCCCCTCTCTTGCATTAAGGCTTGCGCAACAGAACATGATCCTTGCCACGCACCACTCAACGAGCATCGAAGGGAATCCACTGGACCAGCAAGCGGTAACGAATATCTTGCTTGATGACAAAGTTCCGGTAAATAAATCGGAGCGCGAGGTAAAAAATTACTTTGCTGCGCTCAATCACATCTCGGTTCTTGCCAGAGCCAAACAAGCATTGAACCTTACCATACTTCTTGAAATGCATCGTATTGCCATGCGCGGCTTAGGGGTTGCCGGTACTGGCCAATTGCGGACGTCCTCGGTTATTGTGGGTAACCGAGGCGTTATGGGCTTAACCATAAAGCACAATCCCCCGGCCCACTCCGCACCGGCGATTCGTAAGCTTCTCCAAGAACTTCTTTCATGGACTGGTGCAGAGCGGGAAGAGAGCCCCTTTATTGTCGCTGGCATTACCCACCATCGGTTAGCAGAGGTTCATCCGTTTTTTGACGGCAATGGGCGCGTGGCGCGACTTGCCACTTCGTATTATCTCCTTACCCATGGCTATGAAGTATCCAAGCACTTCATCTTGGATGATTACTACGATATGGATCGTTTGATGTACTCAGATAAGCTTCACAGCGCCGATGCCGAGTCAGACTCGGCTGATTTTGGTGATGCAACCGAATGGTTGCAGTACTTTCTTGAAGGTATCGTATACTCTCTTCAGGCTGCACTTGCACGTGCGGAGAAACTAAAATCCAAGACATTGGATTCTTATGGAGAAAAGCGCGTGCTCGTAACGCCCCGGGAGGAAGAGGTTATACAGATTATTTTGGAGAAGAAAGCGATCAAAAGCCAAGACGTGGTGGAAACGTTTGGCGTTACTCGCCAGCAAGCGCATGCCCTACTTTCCTCACTTGTCAGGAAGGGTGTGGTGAAAAAGTACGGCCAAACCAAATCTAGCTACTATCGCCTAGTCTTGCCTTCCACCACAGTGCCCCTATAAGAAAGATCGTGATGACCGCAAAGTCATTCTTCAGAAGGACGCTATCTACCATGCCGTGTGTTAAACGCGCAAGGAGCGCTGCTTGCAAGAACAAGACGAGCGTGTGGGAAGGTCCTTTGATAGGATAGCGAAACGCGCCGGCGATCCAGAGAAAGAATACATAGAGCCCCACGATGCCAAGTTGTAGCCACACATCAAGAAAAATGTTGTGGGCAAACGCGGTATCCTGCTCGGGGGAGGCGGCTGAAACGGTTTGACGGAAACGGTCCCGAAAGTTGGCAAGCCCAATTCCTAGAATTGGTGACTGGCTGATGAGTATCATGCTTGTTTGATACACCGCAAAGCGGGAGGCATTGGAGCTCAGGATCGTTCGCACTGAAATATCCGCGGTTTCTGTGTACCTGCCTCGTGCAGCAAGCACCAGCTGCACTACAAGTGTTATCCCAAAGAGCGCAAGCATAAGGGAGGGAAGGTACGCAGACAGTCGCTTGGGAAAGCGAGGCACGACAACAAGATATACAACGGCAACGGCAGTTCCGAGAAGCGCCCCCTTCGAAGCGGTAAGCCACAATACCGAGGCGAGCAAAAGAGTGGTTAGTAGGAAGAGCCGTCGTTTCTGTATCACCAGCATGCCAAGGGAGAGCGTGACTGCCGAGTTGAGAAACGAGGCAAGATGATTGGGATTACCAAAAAAGGTGGCGCGCACCTGTCCATCAAAGTGTATATAAGCATCCCCTATCGCGTATCGCGTAAGCGCGAGTGCTGCTACGATGACAGAAGCTGCGATATAACCATACGCGGGCCAGTACAGGTGTTCCATTCTCTTGAGCGTTATCAGCATGGCGAGCACCCAGAGTACCGGTATACCAATGAAGGCCCGTGCGTACCCAAAACCGGATGCTGAAAAGGAGGGATACACAAAAGAAACAACACTAACAATTAAAGTAAGCGCGATGAGAGTAGCAGGTACGATCTGTATGTTGAACCCTCTCCGTATCATGCCAAAAAGCGATGGAAGATGGACAAGGATAACGCCGAGCATGAGAAGTTCAAGTAGGGTGAGGGGCAATCCAAACAACACAAGGCGAAGGGAATACCATGGTATCAATGCCATGAGAACCATGCTACTTACTTGCTGTCTGTAGGTAGCGAGTACCCCCATTGCCAGCGTGAGTACCCCCAGTAGCACTCCAACTGAAGTGCAGTTGAGCGTCTGTTTTCGCCAAGAGAAACAGTCAGCGTTTATGTATCGGTTTGGCAAGGAGAGTGTAAAATCTCCAATCGGCTCGATACCGGAAACCTCTTTGACATTCACGGGATATGATCCGTGCGGCGGGAGGTGTAGGGGAAGAACTGACGCAAGATTATCCGGTGTGAACGTACGATACGTGGGTCCAGTGTGCCAAACATACGGGACGCCGGAGGGTTTGATAGTCTCTCCAACAAAACGCATCGTTTCGGGATCATCCTTACGGAGCAATAAGATGGTTGGGTAATGAGATTGAGTAATGATACGTAGATGTGTAGCAAGGCGCGCTGGGCTTACTACGAAATATCGCTCACTCAGAGTAGTAGGTTGTTGCTCATGGATATAGTGATAGGTAAGAACTGTGGTACCGGGCTTTTTTGAAGCGCCTATGGTCGGCCAGCTTACTGCTACCGTGCTACCGATTACCGTCAATAAAGTAAATGCAACGAGCCTTTTCAAGCTAGAGGGCAAGAGGAGGTAGTCTTCTCCACGAGATGAGACCAGCCACTATGATGAGTGCAAAAACACTGGTGATATCGCCCGCAAGGCGTACGGGGGTGCGCTCGAAGCGTACGTTTACAAAATGACGACCCGCAGGCAACTCAAAATGCATCATACCAGATAGATCAACTTTGCTTTTTCCATCGTGGGAAGTAATCGTAAATTGCTTATGAAGCGTCAACGGCCGTTCATCAACATAGATTTGCCACCCAGGAAAATAAAGTGTATTCACTCGGAGCAATGCGGCGCTTGTTGCCTCTGCAACAAAGGTCAATTGCTGAGCACGGTGTGAGATGGTGGTAATGGATGCAGTTCCCCTCTCGACTGTTACTCGGTCGTGAAATCGTACATCCTCCTGGATACCATTTCGCCAGCGGGGTAAAAATTCACTGTTGGCGGTAGTGTCCTTCGTATAGTAGAGATAATAATCGGTTGGAAAGGTAAGCGATTGGTTGATGCGCAAGTGGTTCCGGTTGGCAATCAGCAGTGCAGTAAAAAGGAGTCCAAGCAGCACGTTCGGCGCGTGCTGCAAAGATGTCCCGAGCGCAATCGCAAGCAAAAACACCAGAATGCCCAGTAGTCTCCAAGGAAAATCAACTATTTGCAGAAATGGAAACGTTTTCCAGAGCGCAAGAGTCACTGGGTTGTTGATCATAAGCAAGACGGCCACGGCGGCAATCGAGAGCGACAGCACTACCAGTCCTTTGTGAGAACGGGTGGGTAGTTTTGAGCGAAGATACGAGAGCACAAACGGCAGTGCTGCAAGATGCAGCAGTCCAATTTGAAACGACATGCCGTCTTTGTCATACCCTGGCATCGAGAAACCGTAGTCCCACTTGGAGCGAATGAGTTGCCACCACTCAAGAAGGTGCGCATCGTAATACCGTAAATTGTTAAAATTCACGTGCTGCCTTTCCCATATATCTGAAAACAGGATGAAAGCGCTGAGGGCCATGCCGAGCGCGAAAACACCCGCACACACGGATATGTACGCGCCTTTTTTTGGAGCGGTTCGTGCAAACCAGAGTGTGTAGATAACAAGTACTGGCGCGGCCATAACGGCAACTAAGTTGTGCGACAGAAAGATGGCTGCGACTGCAAGCGCTCCCAGGCCAGCGAGGAAAGCAGTTATTCTTTGTGACAGACGATACAGGAGTAGTAGGGCAATTGGGATAAAGACATACGCAAGGTTCTCCGCGTACGCCCCACGAACAAACAGCATAGAAAAGCGGTACGGTGCCCAGGTGTACAGGAGTGCAGCAATAATGGCGGCTTTGGTATTGGTAATTGCGCGCATGAACCAGTACATAGCTAGTCCTGAAGCAAGGAAACTGCTTGCCATTACCACTTTTGCAGCATGTTCAAAATCTCGTATGAGAATATATACGAGGCTGCCGAGAAGATAGGGGAGCGGGTAAATGTAAATAAAGATTGGATACCCAAGGCCGCTGACGAGGTTTTTTGCCCAGCGCACTGGAAAGTGTCCGTCCGCAAGCCCAAGGTAATACTGGGCGATGCGCGCGGTGTGGGTGTTGAGGTCATGGCTGGTAAAAGCGCCTTGCCAAAGGTAATCACGCAGCGCTACACCAGTAAGGAGAAGAAGCAAAAGGACTGGGAGCGCGTGTTTTTTCACTTACGTACCCCGAAAAGCGCATACCAGAGGGCATGGAACACAGTTGCAAGCCCATACCGTGATGATCGGATAAAATTAATTGAGGATGCTTCAGGAAAGTAGCGTACGGGTACGGTGATTTCCCCAATGATAAACCCGCGCTTTATTGCCTCGAATAATATTTGCTGATCAAAGACGAAATCATCAGATAGTTTCGTAAAGGGAATGGCTTGCAGCACCCGGCGGTGGAATGCGCGAAACCCGGTGTGGTACTCAGATAAACTGAGCCCAAACAGAATGTTTTCAAAAATAGTTAACATGCGATTACTGATGTACTTGTAGAGCGGCATGCCGCCCTCCAGCGCTTCCTTGCGTGAGCGGATGCGGCTGCCCAGCATGATATTAACTCGGCCGTCAACGATGGGTTTGATCAGGTCCCCGGTTAGTGATGCATCGTACTGATAGTCGGGGTGCACCATAACAATAATATCGGCGCCGGCCTTCAGCGCCTCGCGATAGCAGGTTTTTTGATTTCCTCCATAGCCGATGTTGTTTGGGTGGATGTGTACCTCTATCCCAAGTTCGCGTGCCACCGTGACCGTTTCATCGGCCGAGGCATCATCTACGAGAATAACTGTGTGGATGAGATTATGGGGTAAGTCACGGTATGTTTTGGAGAGTGTCCGAGCGGCGTTATACGCAGGCATCACAACAACGACGCGTAGATCGCCCTTTGTCCTCACGGCCCAAGTGTACCCATGCGTGCATCTTCTGTCTAGTAGTTGTGGTCGGTTGCGGTATATAATTTGCAAGAGGATGAGTAGCATGCCTGCTGTTGGATGTATAGGTCTGGGCAAAATGGGGTATAACCTTGTTTTGAGACTACAAGATCTTGGCGTTTCAGTCGTTGCGTATAACCGCTCTCCTGAATCGCTTGCGCGCATTACCAAAGAAGGAGTACGTATCGCACAGATGCTCCCGGAGCTTGTGCAGCAGTTGCAGTCACCACGGGTTTTTTGGCTGATGGTTACGGCAGGGAAGCCGGTTGATGAAGTATTGGAAGCACTGTTGCCATATGTGATGGCGGGAGATGTGGTGATTGACGGCGGGAATTCCCACTACAAAGATTCACAGAGAAGACACGCGCTATTAAAGGACCGCGGGATTGGGTTTTTGGATATGGGCATGAGTGGTGGGGTCGAGGGAGCACGCTCGGGACCATGTCTTATGGTAGGAGGCGACACGTCGGTGGTTACGTCAATTGAAGCGTTCTTACGGCGCGTTGCCCAACCGGACGGCTATCTCCATGTCGGTCCTCCTGGAGCAGGCCACTATGTGAAGATGGTGCACAATGGGATAGAGTACGCGATCCTGCAGGCTTACGCGGACGGGTTCCATCTTTTACAGCAAGCGCCATTTGATTTGAATCTCCCAGCGATTGCGCGCAATTGGCAACATGGCAGTGTAGTGCGGTCGTGGATGCTTGAGCTTCTTGAGAGAGCGTTTGCACAAGATGCTGATCTTTCTAAAGTTCCCGGTGCGATCGCTGGTGGAGAAACAGGGCGGTGGGTGGTAGAAGAGGCCAAGGAGCGGGGAGTGTTGGTAGATAGCATTGAGCTTGCGCTGCGCAAACGCGAGGAATCACGACAGAAGCCGTCGTTTGCTGGCAAAATCGTGATGGCGATTCGGCGGGGCTACCACGGGAGCGATACATAATTCCACCGTCAATGCAAAAACTTCTCATCGCCACACAGAATAAGGGCAAATTTAAGGAGATAGCAATTATCCTTTCCCAATTGCCGGTGCAGCTTGTATCTCCAGAAGAGGTAAGTATCTCACTTGCGGTACCGGAGGCAAGTAAGCAGCTTGCAGAGAATGCTGTCAAGAAAGCTGAGATGTATGCGCACGCATCGCATCTCTGGACCGTTGCTGATGACACCGGCATTTTCTTTGACGTGCTAGGGGGTCAGCCTGGATCCCACACCCGCCGGTGGCCGGGTTACGAAGCAAGCGACCAAGAGATCATTGCGTGTGCACTTGAAAAACTAGAGGTCTACCCGCCATCTGATTGGACGTGTTACTTTGAAACAGTCGCGGCGCTGAAGATTCTCGGGAGAGAAGTGGAAGTTTTTGTGGGAAAGTTGCATGGCGTGATGCTAAAAGAGCCACGCGGCGAAAGCCTGAAGGGCCTCCCATTTATGGCACATTTTTATATTCCCGAAAAAGGTAAAACTGCTGCCCAGTTACCGCTTGAAGAGCTCACGCGGATCGACCACCGCGGTCAGGCTTTCCATAAATTGAAGGTGAGGCTAGAGGGGCTTCTAGTGGGGTGTAACGTGACAGTTCTCAGAAAGAGATAGTTTTAATAGCCTCGATCATTCTTGATTTGACTTGCTCCCACCCTACTTCTTTATGCATTCGTGGCATTGGTTGTTTAACTGCATCTTCAAAATACACTGAAGATTTCAGAATATGAGTCTGGCTGTAATGAACAGAATCATACTTACGTTGAAGGGATGCGAAGAGTTGTTGGAGAGAGTAGTGTTCAAGAATGAAAAATAGATCGATGAAATCCTTTCTTGTTCCCCTCATGCCAATCGTCCGGAGCTTGGTACACGCGATATCTAGAACAGTGCTGAGTTCGATACCAAGCCAGTCCTCGCATTTCTCAAGAAGGACGTATGGGTACTCAAGGAACTGAACCTTAACGCCATCGACAAATGTATTAAGCGTACCTTCTGCCAGCTCGGCATGCTGAAGCTCACCAAATTGTCGAAGTTCCTGCTCTACCCGTTGGGGATCAAACGGATCTTGGCTAAAGAAATCGAGATCTTCAGACTCACGATGGCAAAGCTGTAATCCTAAGGCGGTTCCTCCGGAGAGATAGAAATGGTGAAGAAACTTGGGCTTAGTTTTCTGCAACTGGGCCATGAGTTTTGCTGTAGGTGCAGGGAGTATTTCTGGGCATAGGTGTATAGTCATGAGAGGTACAGTAGCCAAAAATGTCTTGACCGGGGGTGCAGTTTGAGCGAGGGTACCAGGTGCGCGAGTTCCTGTCGATCTATTTGTGTTAGCAGCCACGTCACCGCTTCGCGGTCCCCCTTTTCAAGTATCGTTTGAATGATATAGGTTTTATGATCTTCCCAATTCATTTGGTTGAAATCATCGCCCCAAAAATATTTCTTAAGTAAGGGAGGTAGGCTCTTTGTCACCTCTGTATTATACCTCACTGTAGGTATGCTTATGCTACTATTGCCTCACGATGAACAACCTGTTTGATCCGAGGGTCAATCCGCGTAAGTATCGATACTGTCCTTTCTGTAAAACCGATCTTACCATTAGGCCGCATGGTGTTGACAAAACATGTCACTTGGTATGCCAGAAGGGACATGTTTTGTATCAATCCTCAGCCCCGACCGCGTCTGCCCTCGTGGTGGAGGACGGCAAGCTCCTTCTTGCCAAGCGGGGTCAGGAGCCGCGCAAAGGACACTGGGATACCACCGGCGGCTTTCTAGCTCCAGGTGAGCATCCCGAGGCAGGAGCCATCCGCGAGGTGCGGGAAGAACTCGGTATTGAGGTAGCAATTGATCGATTTGTTGGCGTGTTTATGGACGTGTATGGGCTTGATGGGGAGCCAACCCTGAATTTTTATTATCAGGCACATATGGTGTCAGGCACCCTTACTGCCGGATCCGATATCGTGGATTACCGATGGTTCTCACTAACCGATGTGCCTGAACTTGCGTTTCATAACGAAGAAGAAGCGGTAGCCAAGTTAAAATCCCTCTTGCAAATCGACAACAACCCATAAGATAATATAGGAAGGCTGCTCATGCGACCACACCCCGTACTTGCTGCTATTGCAGGATTTTTTCTTCTTGGAAGTTTGGCGTGGCATTTCGGCGAGCTGAAGCCGTGGGTCTATACGGCCTGGCAGTGGAGTTCCTATCGAATCGGCTTACCAGCGAATGATCTCGATCTGGCGTCATACGTGCAAGGAATTGAGCGCTATCCAGGCGTGTTTGAAAAGAGCGCATCGCGACCCATATTTTTAAACCGGCCTGTTACGCAGCGCCCGTTAAGCTATATATTGCCCAAGGGCATGCCGCAAGTATTGGCGGCTAGTTCCGAGGACGATAAGTGGATCGAGATTGATATCTCGCAGCAGCACTTATATGCCCACGAAGGAGATCAGGTGGTGTTTGATTTCCCCATAAGCTCAGGGAAATTTGCTTCCACGCCCCTTGGGGAGTATCGTGTCTGGATTAAATTGCGGTATCATCGGATGATCGGAGGCTCCAAAGAGCTTGGCACCTACTATGATTTACCCAACGTGCCATTTGTTATGTACTTTTACAAAGGATATGGGTTACACGGCGCCTATTGGCACAATAACTTTGGGCAGCCGATGAGCCATGGGTGTGTGAATATCAGTATTCCTGACGCGGAGAAACTTTTTGAGTGGGCGGGCCCCACCATGCCTGAAGGAGCAAGCGTGGTTAAACCAACTGCAGACAACCCAGGCACCCGTGTAGTGATCCACGAGTAGAATGATTAGCGCGTATGTTTTTTTACCGTGCCGAGTTAGCAACTACCCAAAAAATTGAGCTTATCGATACTACTGATACAGTGAAAGAAGCCATTAGTGCTGTTTCTGTATCACGAATATTCCCATAGGAGATACGGTCAAGGATCTTGTCCCCGAGTCCCATCATACGGGCAGGACTCACAACAAACGCTCCCCACCGCTCGTTTATTCTATCGATTGCAAGAGTCAGCGATCGCCACTTATTTTCCTGCGGGAGCAGCGACAGTTGGGTAAGAGGCTGAGGAACAAGATCAAAACAGGAAACTGCAAGACTGGTAACCAGTCTTCGTGGGCGGTGTGCAAAGAGTGTGAGCGTTCGTGTATAGAGATCATTACTTGCAAATGCAGGCGCATGAAAATGGTGACGACTGTGCCAAAATGAACCGTCCCGGAAGGAGCACGCCACATGGATGCCTCGTGCAGCGTACCCTCCCTTGCGCATGCGGGCCCCCATTTTTTCCACAAGCTTACACAGGAGTGGCGCAAGCCCCTTTTCTTCTGAGGTTGCCTGGCGGAGCGCATAGGACTGACCGTAGCTTTTGCGGGCAAACTCGACCGCGTCGATCTCCCAACCGCGCAGCCGCGCGTGCCAATAGAAAGCCAGTATCGATCGGAAGGCGCGCTTGAGCGTGGCACTATCTGCATCCAAGAACTGCAACGAGGTAAAGACGCCAGCCATATTTAGGCGAATACGGTTTCTCCGCTTGATACCGCACAAGTCCTCAAGTTGCAACTGCGAAAAAATATTGTGTACTGTCGCGTGGGTTATGGTGGTGAGGCCGTCTGGTTTTTGCAACGAGGAGGCTACTTTTGCCAGATACCGATTAGGAGCTATGCCAATTGATACGGTAAGCCAGTCCCCAATCTCTTGTTTGATTCTCCGTTTTATTTCGTGAGCGGTAGCTTCCATGTTCAGGTGGTGTCCCTTTGTTCCTGTAAAATCAAGTGCCATCTCATCGATTGATTTAACCGCTAGGTTGGGAGTGTATGGTGAAAGGAGCGTCAGTAGTCTTTGATTGACGAAACGGTACTTCCAGGGGTCTGGTGGAAGAACTATTAGTTCAGGACAACGCTTTTTTCCTTCCCATACGCGCATACCAAGCTTAACTCCTGCCCGCTTTGCTTCGATAGAAGGTGCGAGAATACATCCGTTGGGCGTGGTGTACGCAGCTACCGCAATCGGCTTGCCGCGAAGGAGGGAGTTTGCTTGCTGTTCGATAGTGGCAAAGCATGAGTTGAGATCAAGGTACAGGATAGTTGGGGGAGCCTGGTTAAAGAAAAGGTGATTATTCGTGGTACACCTCGGTTAGTTCCCAGTGGAGCGTATCTGTATTCAGCTGGATGCGCCAGAAGGTATTGCCGTCAGAAGCGGAGAACACGTGGATAAGGGTTCTCCCCTGCCGAAAGCAATGGTGCAGGCTCACGGTAGTAATGCGGTACACGCGACCTTGTCTTTTGAGTACGGACGGGTACACGCGCCGCTTCTCGTGGTCAAATACAAGGGACACGGATACCGGCTCGCGTAGTTGGGTACTCACACAATGTCAAAGTACCCAAATTAAGTACGAATGTCAAGATTCTTTTTTGTGTAGCGTTCCGGCCACCACCACTCCTGCTGCGGCAAGGACAACATTTTTGGCAATAAATTCACCCGTAAAGGTAAGGAGTAGCGGGTTGCCGTGTTGGAAAGAGAGTTCTGGATGTATAACAAGGGTGAGGAACGTTCCTATGATCTGTATCAGGAGAAGTACAAGTACTAAACGCAGTGCTACCCCCAACAGAAGCCCTATACCAATTGTTATTTCCCACACCCCAAGAAGGAAAAGAAAGAAAGAAGCAGGAAGTAAAAGTGCCATAGAAGATACAAGATCAGCAACCGGGCTTACCTGTGCCAATTTCAACGCGCCGAACCAAAGGAACACCACGCCGAGCGCCCCGCGTAGAAGAATTACCCCATACGTGGATGCGTACTGCAAAGCAACGTGATCGATGCGCCGCACGAACTTGCCCATGCCGAGCACTAGTATCTTTCCATATCCACCCCTTGTCAAGGGGCTTTGTGCCCTTGCCAAACACTAGGTGAGTGTATATAGTGAAAATGCAGTCTTTGGCTTACGATAAAAATAACTGACTGCAGAAAGGTGGTTCCATGGATCAAGATTCGAGTACTACACAGCCTGGTAGCACTCCCCCATCCCCGGCCCAGGATGATATGGGTCAGGGCGGTATCGGTCAAGGAGGGCCTGCCTCGCCAAGTCAAGGCGGGTGGCAGCCACCTGCCAGTCCAGAACCTGCCTCGCCGCAAGGCGGGCCGGCCTTACCCAGCGTCCCTGCTGATGACACCCACGTGGGTGGCGGTATGGGGAGCGACACAGAAGAGGGTAGGGGTGGAAGCGATACCAGCAGCGGTGCTCCCTTCCGCGATGTAGCTTGATAAGACTTCGGATAAGAGAACAGGGCACCGTACGGTGCCCTGTTGCGTTGTAGTTGATCGTGTTAAATGTGGTTGACAAGGTTCACTATGTTGGCGTAGAGTTAATTCGTGGCACTCCTGCTCGCTTGGCTTCTAAACGCGTTGGCGCTTCTTGCAACTGCGTACCTGGTTCCTGGATTTAAGATAGACTCCTTTCAAACAGCGCTTCTTGTTTCACTGGTCCTTGGTGTGGTGAATGCCCTACTAGGACCGATTGTCCGCACACTCACCAAACCGCTCAGCTGGCTCACATTCGGCTTATTCTCGCTCGTAGTCAACGCCGCGTTTTTGGTTGTCGTTTCGCAGGTAGTTGTCGGATTTACGATCGAGTCGTTTTGGCCAACCGCCCTTTTGGGGGGACTTGTGCTTGCCGTTATCAGTACCGTTCTCACTGCCCTACTGCGCGACTTCGGCAAGTTCCACTAACCTTTATTGACTTTCGGCGGTATTTTGTGCAGACTATGGCTGTATGAGGCTAGCAAAAAAGATATTTTCGGCTGAGAATGTCCAGATTTTCACCATGTTCACCTTGCTGACTGCTGGGCTCGTTCACCTGCTGCCCACGACCCTCCTCTCGTTGGTCCAGACCAAGATAGGACCACTGACACTCCAAGTGCTCTTGGGGTCGCTGGCAGTGTTTCTTGCACTCTACGATCTACTCGGTCGGATTGAAGAAGACGAAAAGTAAACATGGCGGTCACACCGAGGGTGCGTGCCACATACGATCGCTATCTTGCGCCCCATGAAGAGCTGGTTGCAGTAAGGGGCATCTCCCCCAAATACTTTCGCTCGATGTTTTTGTCAAACCTCATCTTGTCTCTTCTCGTTGTTGGTATCCCCTACCTTGTTCGCGCGATTCACCGGCAAATGACATGGCGCTACCTGTTCACCAACCGGCGTATTATCATCAAGCGGGGCCTTCTTGCAGTTTTTATTACGACGGCCCCATTGGATAAAATTTCTCACCTGTCTGTGCGTCAATCGCTTCTCGAGCGCGTCGCATTTAGCGACGGGACCGTTATAATTCACACCGCAGGCCCAACGCCAGTCGAGATGGTTCTGGAGCATATTGAACATCCGTTTGCTGTAAAGAATTTAATTGAGAGTTTGATGCATCAGGATCGTGTGGTTCTCACGCAGACAATACATACGATTTCGCTTCCCCTGAAACAGACAAAGGGGACATTCGTGCACGCATTTGATGACAAAAAACGCTAGCCAGAAGCGAAGGAGCTAGGCTATACTGTAAGTATGGAAGATGAGTCGTTAACCAAACGAGAGCGGAAACAACTGCGCCGACAGGAGCGGCTAGAAGCTGAAACAGGCCAGAAGCAGAAAGCCTACGTGCGACGCTTTCTTGTTACCGGCGCTGTGATACTTGCGGTTGTAGGCGGGGTGTTATATGTTGGTCGGGAGCTCATGCGACCCTTGCCCGGGAAGGCGCAGGTAAACGAAGGGCAGGAGCACATAGAACTGGGCGCTTCGCACGCACCGTACAAAACTAATCCTCCTACCTCAGGGCCACACTATGTGCAACAAGCCAACTGGGGTATACACAAGGCGTTTATACCCAATGAGTATCAGGTCCATAATCTTGAGCACGGAGGAGTCATTGTCCATTACCGATGTCCATCGCAGGTTCCGACCCCAGGGCTTGCCAGTCCTTCTGCGGTTCCTATAGTCCAACATGGAGAGGCTCTCGCTGCCGAAGCTACGATATCGGCAAGTGTGAGTGCGCGAGAGAATCTCGCTACCCCTTCAGGAGCGGTGAGCGGGGAATGTCTAGAGCTTGAGGCGAAGTTAGCGCAAGCGGTGAGTCAATATCCATCTAAAGTAATCCTGATGCCCAACCCTACGATAAGTACAAAAGTAGCTCTCACTGCGTGGACGCGCCTTGATACTTTTGATGAGGTGGATCTTGATCGGGCGAAGCGTTTTATTGACGCGTGGCGCGATCGAGGGCCAGAAAAAGTATCTGACAACATGCCCTCTACGTATTTTCTATAAGGCCTTACGTTTCAAAATTGACCCGTTTTGACCTATATGATCCTACTTGACTGTGGTTTTTCACAGATTACAATGGAATACTGTCGGCACAACATCTTGTAACGGCTGGGTTTTTCTGATATAACATATTGTGGTTTGGTGGTGAAAAAGTAAGTGCGGTGTCCGTATTGTTCTTTTGCCGAGACGAGAGTTTCTGATAAGCGAGACTCGGAAGATTTAATAGTAATTCGAAGAAGGCGCGAGTGTTTGCGTTGTGGGAGGCGCTTTACGACGTATGAGCGTGCAGAGCTGCCTGAACTATCAGTTGTTAAAAAGGACGGACGTCGGGAGCTTTTTTCCCGAGATAAGCTGATGCTCGGTCTTATGAAGGCTTTTGAAAAGCGACCGGTGACAGTAGCAGAGATTGAAGCGTTAGGAGATGAGATAGAGATGGCGGTGCGGCGTATGGGCATACAGCACATAGCTAGTCATGCCATTGGAGAAGCGGTTATGAAACGATTGCGAAAACGTGACCCGATTGCGTATCTGCGCTTTGTCTCGGTCTATCGAGCATTTTCTGATCTGAAGGCGTTTGAGCAAGAAGTGAGACGACTCGCAAAAATGTAGGGAGGATTATTTACTCATGCCCGAAACTACTGCCATCACATCCAAGACCAAATTGCGGGCCTCCCCTCTTGCACCCCAGGTAGGAACTACACTGGAAGGCATTCGTCATAAAGTGTTTACTGACCGTTATTCTCTCAAGGACGAAAGTGGTCAGCCAATCGAGCAGTATCCAGAAGAGATGTGGGAGCGGGTGGCTGAAGGCCTTGCGTCGGTTGAAGCTGAAGAGCAACAAGTTGCCTGGGCATGGCGTTTTTATGACGCCCTTTCTGGTTTCAAGTTTGTTCCCGGCGGTCGCATTTTGTCCGGAGCCGGCACGCCGTTTAAGGTTACGTACTACAACTGCTTCGTCATTCCATCTCCGCATGACTCTCGGGGCGGCATCATTGATAACCTGAAAATAATGGTCGAGATTATGTCTCGCAGCGGTGGGGTGGGGATAAACCTTTCCAGCTTGCGCCCGCGCGGGGCCAGAGTTTTGAAGGTGAATGGCACAGCTTCTGGACCGGTAAATTGGGCAGAGCTCTACAGTGTTGCTACGCATGATGTGATTCAACAGGGTGGTTCAAGGCGCGGCGCGCTTATGTTAATGCTGAATGATTGGCATCCTGATATTGAGGAGTTTATTACGGTAAAAAAGGATCTCTCACGCATTAATGGAGCAAATTTGAGCGTCTGTGTCTCTGATCCCTTTATGGAGGCAGTAAAACATGATGCCGATTGGCAGTTGTGTTACCCAGAGGTTGCCCATCCAGCGTATGACGAGGAGTGGGATGGAGATTTAGAGGTGTGGCAGTCAAAAGGGTATCCAGTACGGGTGTATCGTACAATAAAGGCTGTGAAACTCTGGGACCTCATCTGCGAAGCGGCATGGGCTTCCGCAGAGCCAGGACTTCACTTTATAGATCGATCAAATAAATTGTCCAATACATCAAGTTTTGAGCGTCTAATTGCTACGAACCCTTGTTTAGCTGTTGATACATGGGTTCATACGGACCAAGGCCCGAGACAGATAGGCGATCTTGTTAATACGGCATTTGTAGCGCGTGTTAATGGGGTCGATTACGCTTCCTCTATCCAAGGATTTTTCAAAACGGCCAAAAGAGTGATTGTGTGCCTGCAGACAAAGGAAGGCTATCGGCTGCGTTTGACCGCTGATCATCTGATGCGACGGGTAATTCGCCGTACTCGCTACGTGTTAGGAACCGAGTGGACTGAGGCCGGTGGTTTGCACGAAGGTGATTTGGTGGTGCTCAATGATCATCGTGAAAGCTCAAGCTGGGCTGGGCCCTTTACCTACGAGGAGGGTTATGTGACTGGACTTCTTGTAGGAGATGGGACGCTCAAATCAGATAAAGCAGTCTTGTCGGTTTGGAAAAACAGTTCACCCAACCGCATCGGTTATCAAGGGATTATGCGCGAAGCACTACAGATGGTTTCGATCATGCCGAAAAGGAGCGACTTTTCTGGATGGCAAACTGTTCGTGGAAGAGGAGAGTATAGGTTGTCACTTGCATCCATAAGAAACCTGGCCCTTGAGCTTGGTATGCGTCCGGGCAAGAAGGTGATAACAAAGGCGATTGAAGAATCGTCGAGTAGTTTCTACCGTGGATTTTTGAAGGGACTGTTTGACACAGATGGCTCGGTACAGGGGTCGCAAGCGAAGGGTGTGAGTATACGACTAGCCCAATCAAACCTAGAAAATCTGGAAGCAGTACAACGCATGCTGCTGCGAGTAGGAATAGTCTCACGTATTTATAAGAATAGACGACCTACCCTTGAAAAACTCTTGCCAGATGGTAAGGGAGCACGAAAGCTTTATACTACTTCTGCGCAACACGAGCTAGTGCTGAGTGGGGAAAATGTGGCGCGTTTTGCTGATACTGTCGGTTTTGCTGATACTGATAAGGCGGAGTTACTGAATCGCTTACTGGCTACGTATAAGCGAAGCTTGAATCGGGAGCGTTTTATAGCTCGAGTTGAAAAGGTATCTTCTGAAAATACTGAGGATGTGTATGATGTACAAATTCCTGGAGTGAGTGCGTTTGATGCCAATGGGTTGTATGTGCATAACTGCGGCGAGCAACCCCTGGGCGCGTGGTCGGTCTGTAACTTAGGGGCCATGAATCTTTCCGCCTTCGTAAGCGATGCAGGGGAGATGGATTATGAGGGACTGGCGCGGTATACCAAAGTAGCCATCCGGATGCTTGACAACGTGGTAGACGCAAACCACTACTTCTTTGAGGAGAATGCGAAACAACAGCTGGGTATTAGGCGGACCGGGCTAGGAACCATGGGACTAGGCGATGCGCTTATTAAGATGAGGGTTCGGTATGGGTCTCCGGAAGGGATGCCGGTAATCGAAAAAATATACACTACCATCCGTGATGCAGCCTATGAAGCATCGGTCGAGATTGCCAAGGAGAAAGGACCATTCTCGTTCTTTGACCGAGAAAAGTATGTGCAAGGAGTGTTTATCAAACGGCTTCCCCAGTCGCTTCAAGATGCAATCGCCGCACATGGCATTCGTAACGCAGTGGTTTTAACCCAGGCACCAACCGGGACTACAAGCTTACTTGCCGGAGTGAGTTCTGGGATTGAGCCGGTATATGACTTTGCGATGGTGCGACGTGACCGAACCGGGGAGCACGTGCTGTACCACCCGCTGTATAAGGCGTGGAAAGATGCACATCCTGGTAAGAAAATACCGGAATATTTTGTCGCGGCCAACGATTTAACTCCCGAAGATCACGTGCGGGTGCAAGCAACTATTCAGTACTATACCGATTCGTCTATAAGCAAAACGGTCAATGCTCCCAATACCCATACGATAGAAGATGTAAAGAAGCTCTATACCCTTGCATACGATTTAGGTCTAAAGGGTATCACCTACATGCGCGATGGATCACGTGAGGGTGTACTTTCCCATATTGGCGAAAGTAGTAAGGAGGAGGAACCTACCGCCGTCCAGAAAGTAGTGATTCCAGAGGAAGCGCGCGGTTTACGCCTGCGGAAAAAGTGTGATGTTGGCAATGTCTATTCCTCGGTTTTTAGCGATGAGCATGGCAGGCCAATCGAGGTTTTTGTCACCGTAGGAAAGTCTGGGGGATATGTGGCGGGTGCTGCAGAAGCAACCGGCAGGCTTGCTTCCTTGGCCCTGCGATACGGAGCGAGCTTAGAAGAAGTAGCGGATGAGCTTATAGGTATTACCTGTGGACATCCGTATGGGGTAGGACCAAATGCGGTCTTGTCCCTATTTGATGCGGTAGGTAAGTCGCTTGCGGAAGTTGCGCATGATAAGCAGCTGATGCTGATTCCTGTTGCGGAAACCCAAGCGCCTATCACCGAAGCTCCAGAGCCAAAGGATCAAGCGCAACGTGAGCTGCTGACAGAGAGTTCGTTAGCCCCGTCTGGAGGAAATGGAGAAGTGAAAGTTTCTAAACCAGATCCATACAACGGCAATGGCACCATTGCTGATGCCATGAGCTCGCTCCTTCATGGACGAGCGATGTTTGGCGCGTGCCCTGATTGCCAGAGCCCCCTCATCGCCCAGGAGGGGTGTGCCATGTGCATCAACCCCACGTGTGGTTACAGCAAGTGCGAGTAACGTGTGATCGTCCTCAGAAATTGGCACTTAGGACTTGAAGGTGCTAGCCAAACATGGTATGATGCGGCTCTATGCGTGTGAAGGCTGAACTGCCACTAGTAGCACTCAAAGATACAGTAATGTTTCCGGGAGCACTCCTCTCCGTAAACGTCACCCGGCCCAAATCCAAGGCTGCCTTGGATATAGCATCGACCACTGACGGGCTTGCTGTCTTTGTATGCCAGAAGAGCCCGCGTATTGAAGACCCCAGTGACAGTGACCTGTATACAGTGGGTACCGTTGGTAAAATCCGCCGCTTTTGGCGGGTTGATGGAGATTATAACCTGACCATCGAAGGTATTACTCGAGTCACCATTAAATCATTCCTTCAAGAAGAACCGTATTTTAAAGTAAGCGTTGTAGAGATCGCTGAAGAGGTAATTAAATCAGAAGAGGTAGAAGCGCTCGTTCGCAACGTAAACACACAGCTAAAAAAGTTTGGTGAAGTTGGGGGCGCGCTCTCGCTTGAGGCGTCCATCTCTATTTTTTCCGCAGAAGATCCTAATCGTCTTGTTGATGCAGTGGCTTCTGGTATCGATTTTAAGGCGCCTGACAAACAAGCAGTACTGGAAATGGTCAATGTCAAGGAACGACTTGTTCGAGTGTCTGAACTCCTTGCGCGCGAGATCCGGGTACTCGAGATCGGGCAGAAGATTAATTCACAAACCCAAGAGAAAATTGGCCGCGTTACCAAAGAAACTATTCTGAAAGAGCAGCTCAAGTCGATTGAGCAAGAGCTTGGGGTGGATGATGAAAGCCGCGAGATAGCCGAGTTTAAAGCCAAGATCAAAAGTGCAGGCATGCCTGATGAGGTGCGCGAAAAAGCGGAGCGGGAGTTATCACGGCTGGCAAAAATGAGCTCGTATAATCCAGAATCTGGGTACATTAGGAGCTATCTTGAAGTTCTGACTGAGTTGCCGTGGAGCAAGCGCACAGACCAAAAAATCGATGTTGTGAGTGCTGCAACTATTTTGGACCAAGATCATTATGGCCTGACAAAGGCGAAGGAACGGATACTCGAATACCTTGCAGTACATTCACTCGCAGGCAGAATGCGCGGTCCGATTCTCTGTTTTTTTGGGCCACCAGGAGTAGGGAAAACCTCTATAGGTAAATCTATTGCCCGTGCGCTCGGCCGAAAATTTGTGCGCGTTTCTCTTGGCGGTATTCGCGACGAAGCGGAGATCCGCGGGCACCGGCGCACGTACGTAGGAGCACTCCCTGGACGGATCATTCAGGGTATCAAAACAGCAGGTATGAAAAATCCGGTCTTTATGCTTGATGAGATTGACAAGGTAGGGGCTGACTTCCGCGGTGATCCTTCGGCAGCGCTCCTTGAAGCGTTGGATCCGGAGCAGAACAATTCCTTCTCGGATCATTATCTTGAAGTGGCTTTTGACCTTTCTGATGTGATGTTTATCACCACTGCCAATGTGCTGGAAACGATACCGCACGCGCTCCGCGACCGACTAGAAGTTATCGAGTTTCCCGGGTATACCCAAGAAGAAAAATTCAAGATCGCGCGCTCATTCCTTTTTGGAAAGCAACGCGAGCAGCATGGCCTGAAAGAAGATCAGGTTTCTATGACCGACCAGGCGTTACATGGGGTGATCCACCTGTACACCAGAGAAGCTGGGGTACGGAACCTGGAGCGTGAGATTTCCAGCGTTATTCGTAAAGCAACCCGAGAAATTGTGGAGAAAAAGCATGAAAAGGTACGCATCAGCACGAAGGAAGTGCGTCGATATCTGGGACCCATACGCTTTACGCCGTTTCTTGCAGAACAAAAAGATGAAGTAGGCGCGAGCACTGGACTTGCATGGACCGAGGCAGGCGGAGAGATCTTAACCATAGAAGTAACGCTTATGCCGGGAAAGGGTCAACTAACCCTTACTGGTCAACTGGGTGAAGTTATGAAAGAATCCTGCCAGGCAGCACTTTCCTACGTGCGTTCGCGAGCGCGCGAACTCAATCTTTCGGATAACTTCTTCTACAAGCTCGATGTCCACGTGCATGTTCCTGCTGGTGCTGTACCAAAAGATGGCCCTTCGGCTGGAGCGGCGATTGCTACCGCTATTGCTTCCGCATTGACCAAAATTCCGATACGACGAGAGGTAGGTATGACTGGCGAGGTAACACTCCGAGGCAAAGTGCTGGAGATCGGCGGCGTCAAAGAAAAAATACTTGCGGCGCACCGCGCAGGCCTCAGGCATGTTATCCTGCCAAAGGATAATAAAAAGGACTTAGAGGAGATTCCAAAAAACGTTCGCGAGGATTTGAAATTTACGTTCGTTAAATCGATGGATGAGGTTTTACGACTTGCGCTTAAAAGGCAGCCCGCCGCGCGCAAGCCGAAAGCACAGAGTCTCCCTGCCGATTTTGGTCCTCGGCCTGCGGTAGCTTAAATCTTCCCCTTTTTGTTGCAAAGCAACCCGGAAACGTGCTATGCTCCCCTCTGTTATGGAATCCTGGGTCTTGAAGTGGTTTGTGGTCGCAAGCGGGGCCTTAGCGATTCTCTATGGATTGGCTCTTGCCAAATGGGTTGTAAGTCGTCCCTCCGGTAACGCGCGTATGAAGGAAATCGCGCTTGCGATTCAAGAAGGGGCAACGGCGTATCTCAAGCGACAATATATGGTAGTGGCAGCGGTTGCTGTCGCGGCAGCGATTCTCCTGTGGTTATTTCTCGGTGTCACCCTTGCAATCGGTTTCATAGTGGGGGCAATTTCCTCTGCACTTGCAGGTGTAGCAGGCATGAGTGTTGCAGTGCGAGCAAACATTCGCACTGCTGAAGCAGCACGGACCGGGCTTTCTCAAGCAATGACGGTAGGGTTCCGGGGTGGCGCAGTAACTGGCCTTTTGGTGGTGGGACTTGCGCTCCTTTCAGTTGCTATCTTTTACTTTATCACCAGAGATGTGCGTTCCTTGGTTGGCCTTGGATTTGGTGGCAGTCTCATCTCGGTATTTGCACGGTTGGGTGGCGGGATATTTACAAAGGGGGCCGATGTTGGCACTGATATGGTAGGTAAGCTTGAAGCAGGTATTCCTGAGGATGATCCGCGAAATCCTGGTGTAATTGCCGATAATGTTGGTGACAATGTAGGAGATGATGCTGGCATGGCAGCTGACTTGTTTGAAACCTATGCCGTAACGGCTGTAGCCGCGATCCTTTTGGGTTCACTGGTGTTCCCCTCGTTTCCGAATGCGCTATTGTATCCTTTGGTGCTGGGTGGGGTATCTATCTTGTGCAGCGTTATTGGAGTCAACTTTGTGCGTCTTGGCTCAGATGAAGATACCGGCATCATGCGAGCGCTGTATAAGGGATTGCTATCATCGGCAGTGCTTGCGGTGATTTTATTTTACCCTGCTACCTCGATTCTTATGGGCGGGAATCCTATAGTCCCCTGGATCCACCTCTATTGGGCAGCGCTCTTGGGGATTTTAGTTACCGTGGCTATGGTTGTGATTACCGAGTACTACACTGCCACGAGCTATCCCCCGGTACGGCACATCGCAGAGGCCTCAACCACCGGCCACGGCACAAATATAATTGCAGGGCTTGCCATATCGATGAAATCTACAACCCTTCCCATCTTGGTAATTGCTGCGGCTACTCTTGCAGCGTTCTGGCTAGCAGGACTGTACGGCATCGCTATTGCAGCGATGGCGATGCTGAGTTTAACCGGCGTGATTGTAGCAATTGATGCGTTTGGACCGATTACTGATAACGCCGGCGGTATTGCGGAGATGGCGCAGCTTCCAGCGAAAGTACGGAGTGTCACTGATCCGCTCGATGCGGTTGGGAATACGACCAAGGCGGTGACTAAGGGCTATGCGATCGGTTCTGCAGGGCTTGCGGCACTTGTTCTCTTTGCCTCCTATACTGAGGAGCTTGCCGCAATGGGTAGAAATGTGCAGTTTAGTATTGGGGACCCCTATGTGCTGGTTGGGCTGCTTGTTGGCGGTGCGCTCCCGTATCTTTTTGCAGCCTTTGCTATGGAGGCAGTAGGTAAAACCGCTATGGCTATTGTCGTGGAGATCAGGAGACAATTTAAGGAAATAAAGGGCCTCATGCAAGGAAAAGCTCGCCCAGATTATGGACGCGCCGTAGACATTGTAACGAAGGCTGCTCTTAAAGAAATGATTATTCCAGCGCTTCTGCCCGTGGTCGTACCAATCATGGTAGGTCTGACGCTTGGGGCAAAAGCCCTAGGGGGACTCCTGGTCGGGTCGCTGGTTACTGGTCTTTTTCTTGCAATTTCCATGACTACGGGCGGAGCAGCGTGGGACAACGCGAAGAAATATATAGAATCTGGTGCACACGGCGGCAAAGGATCCTCTGCCCATCAGGCTGCAGTAACCGGCGACACGGTTGGTGATCCCTACAAGGATACTGCAGGACCTGCAATCAATCCTATGATTAAGGTGGTCAACATTGTAGCGCTGCTCCTCGTCAGCTATTTGCGTTAGTCTATGGGGATCTCACAAAAGCTTTTGGAGACGCTCACCATCGATGAGCAGACCAAGGTAGAGCGGGTTGCCGAAACACTGAAATTTACTGCTGATCACCCACTCACCAAGACACCACCTTCTGCCCTGTCCCATTTTCCGCCGCTGCATCAAAAACGTATTTATTGGATTGTGACTGCTGGCACAGATCTTTTTAAGGCGGTGGAACCATCGGCTACTCTCCACGCGTGGCAAACGTGGGAACTTTCCAAGAAACTTGCCGAGGTCAGCGGGACCTATCAGGATTTTTACACGCTGTGCTTGGGAGCAGTGCTACATGATTTGGGTAAAATTTTCGTGCCTACCAGCGTTTTAGGCAAACCTGCCAGATTAAATAATGACGAACGCAACCTGGTTCGCAAGCACGCTCTTCTTGGTGCTATTCTCGTTGAACGCCTGGGACCTTTTTTTGCGCGTGCTTCTGGTATCGTGTTGGCCCATCATGAGGAGTGGGGAGGAGGAGGCTATCCGCAGGGGTTGCTTCGCGAGGAGACACCGGTTGAGGCGCGTATTGTGCATCTTGCAGATGTAGTCAGTGCGCTATCGGTTGACCGAGTGTATCGCAAAAAATTAGCCCCTGACGCGGTGCGGGATGTGATACTTCGCATGCAGCGAGATCGGCAGGCCTTTGATCCCAACCTCATACGGTATCTAGATGAGCTTATTTAGTATCGCTGCCAAGCTGGTTTGGGAATAAAGGGGCGAAAAACTTTGAGCGCCTCCGCTCCATTTGGGTCGTTTCGTAACATATAAAGAAGTTTATTGATGTAATTGTGGAGATCGATGTGGTACTCAAGGTACTCGAACCAGAAGTCGCGGATACCGGCAGCTGATGAGCGGGCGTAGAACGTACCGATGTTGAGCAGTTGTTCAATAACGTGGCGGGAGGTAGCCGCGGAGTCCTGAATTTCGCTTAAATTGAGACTGCTTTGGTAGCGGGTGAAAGGGGTCGTGTATCCCAGTTTTACCAAGCGTCGGTCAGTAATAACAAAGTACGTATTGCGATACACCTTGTACGCCCACCAGAGGGTGAATAACCACCCTGCTATAACGACTGTGATCAAAAATGGCAGGAGAAACAAGACTTCCACTGGCAGAGTGATGAGTCCTGCTACGATTGCAATAAACGCCGCGATGATGGCAAACCCGAGGGATATAAGCAAAATGTTTTTAATAAGCGCGATAGGATGCATTCGGGAAACGTAGAGGATGACTTCATCGGTATGCTGCCCGGAGAACCGAAACGCGGGAGGGATAGGCTCAGTTTGCTCCATGGGCCTCATTGTACATCAAACGAGTCCATGTATTAAAGTGAACGGAAATGGACACCACCAAGCAAAGAGGGGACAGAGGGGAAGAGGTGGCATGCGAGTACCTGCAGGGTCTTGGGTACCGGCTACTCAAGAGAAACTATTTTATCCGCGGCGGAGAGATTGATATTGTGGCTCAAGATGGAGAGTATCTCGTTTTCATTGAAGTCAAAACGCGCTGGTCACATAAGTTCGGACTGCCGGTAGATTCGATCACTCCGTGGAAGCTTAAGCACTTACTCAAAGCCGCACGCCTGTATGTGGCAAAAGCCCAATGGGGCGACCGTCCGTTCCGTCTCGATTTTGTCAGTGTCGATTTCGCCAACGATCCAAAAAATCCGCTGATTGAGGTGATTAGAGATATCACTACTTTTTAGCTCCTGTTTAGTTGTTACTATGTTTTAAAACATTGGTACAGAGCACGAGGAACGGGTGCGAACTGTAGCCCCAAGGGGATTTGAACCCCTGTTTTAGCGCTGAGAACGCCATGTCCTGGGCCGCTAGACGATGGGGCCACGTGTACCAGGCAGCCCTATCATACCAGAAGTGTCTGCTCTTGACAACGATAATTGTGCGGGAGTAAAATAATTTATTGCTGTGAATAGCTTTTAGCAACCTTCTGAGTGAAGTCCCTGTGAGATATGACAGGTTTGAGTACTCTTGGCAGGCTGTAACCCTAGGGCTACAGGAAGGAGTAACAAGTGGCGTCTAAGAAAAAAATAGTGCGTCCTCCAAAAGGAAAGGTGCTCCTTACTCAGGAAGGACACGACAAGCTCAACCGTGAATTGGCCCAACTGATCAATGAGCGACGGCCGTATGTAGTGGTCCGTATTCAGCGTGCGCGTGAAATGGGAGACTTGTCAGAAAATGGAGAGTACGATGCAGCACGAGATGAGCAGGCTTTTGTCGAAGGGCGTATTCAGGAACTGACCGAAGTACTGCGGAATGTTGAGATTATCAAGGAAGAGGAAGCGAAGGCAGATTTTGTGTTGATCGGCTCACATGTAGTGGTTGAGATTGATGGAGAACAGGATGAGTTTACCATTGTGGGAAGCTTGGAGGCAGATCCCCTCAACGGCAAAATTTCCAACGAGTCCCCGGTGGGGAAGGCATTGCTAGGAGCAAAAGTTGGCGAGGTAGTTGAGGTTGCCACATCAGTAGTAC
>CAYJQU010000001.1:0-208451 GCA_964372495.1 uncultured Gammaproteobacteria bacterium | reverse complement strand
AGACTTTTTGGTTTACCACGTAATAATCAATAAGCCTTCTGATCATGGCCTGATAAGAAGCATTATGCTTTTTAGCAGCGCTTTTAAAAAAGTCCAGGCTTTTTTGAGTTAGTGTCAATGTCATCTTTGTCTTTTTCTCATTTAAACTCAAGGTTTCCGGACGATGTATAATAGCTACTGTAGTCATCAAAAGCTATTTCTGGTACAATGCATGTGCGGCGCCATCGTCTAGCGGTCTAGGACGCGACCCTTTCAAGGTCGAAGTCGCGGGTTCGAATCCCGCTGGCGCTACCTAATGTGCACCGAGGATACTTTCCAGTAATAACCCATTTATATACACCAGGCCTATCCCCAGGAAAAATGGTACAATATGGGCCCAGGCCTTAGACTCCTTCGTATGCGCATGTAACTCAGGGATCAGATCCGAGCACGCAATGTATATAAAAACACCACCAGTAAATGCGAGGATGGTTTTTGTGGGAAGCTGCATGCTACCGGCAAACGCATATGCTAACACCACCCCCAGAAGTGCCGTGGTGGCCGAAAACACATTGAACAGGAGCGCGCGCCTTATAGATAATCCATTTGCCACATACACTGAAAAGTCTGCAATTTCTTGTGGAATCTCGTGGGCGATAACTGCTACTCCCGTAACCAGTCCGAGGCGATAGTCGGTCATAAAGCCTGCAGCAATTGCGATTCCATCAATAAAGTTGTGGACAGCATCCCCGAAAGTTAATAACCAGACTGACGATTTAACACCGTGTGCATCATGATGATGGTGGTGCCAAATCAACGTTCGCTCAAGCAAAAAAACTAAGACTATCCCCAAGAAAACGAACCCAAACGGCAGCGAGTTACCCTCAGCAGCCTCGGGAAGGATATCAAAAAACGCCGTGGCTAGCAGTACACCTGCAGCCAAACTTACTAGCTTCAGTGTCAATCCGTGGGTTAACCTCTTTTTGATCAAAAGAAAGAAGCCCCCAACGAGGGACATTAAGCTTCCAAGCGCTGTGACAACCAGAGCGTCTGCAAACACTCCTTTGTTTGTAACACTAATCAAAAGAGTTGACAAGCCGTGCTACACGGGAGGATAATGTAACTATCCCCAATTACTGGATGACCAAGAAGGTCAGCCGGGATATTGTTGGTACTAAATGGGGAAACGCGTGAAAACAGGAGGTCTGCAATGAAAGTAGCCATCGGTAATATGGAGCGAAGGCTAGCCGATACGATCACGTCTATCTCGGGCAGCATGCTGTTTGTGTATCTCCACGTCGTATGGCTAGCAATGTGGTTTTTGGCAAAGTTGCCGGTACAGGTACTTAATCTGATTCTTTCGGTTGAGGCAATCTTCCTCGCTACCTTTATTATGATCTCCCAGAACCGTGAACAGGAAATCGCTCAGCAGCGCCTGGCAGTAGAAGAGGCGCAAGAAGCCCGCAGCGAGGAAGATATTGATGATATTCAAAAAGAATTGGACGATCTTCAACAGGACATAGGAGACGTAAAGCGACTTATCTCCCGCATAGAGCAACGCACTGCAAAAGTAAGTTCAGAACACCAGCCTACACGGCCACAACCAATTGCCTAAAAGGCAATCTAGAGACGGCCCACTTTTCCTTTTTGGGAACGCAAGTAATACAGCTTAGCACGACGCACCTTACTCGTCCCAAGCACATCCACCTTGGCAATATAAGGTGAGGAAGCGGGAAATATACGCTCAACGCCTACCGAACCTACACCAACACGACGCACTGTAAAGGTGCGATTTATTCCTCTGCCGCGCACCGCAATGATCGTTCCCTCAAATGGTTGGGCGCGCTCTCGGTCACCCTCTTTAATCTTGACATACACACGCACGCGATCGCCTGCCGACAGCGGAAAGGTGTCTTTACTGCCAGATGTAAGGGGATCAATCGTCCGAGGATTACTCATGAAGGGAATTGTATCATATTTCACGCTGGAAACTCTACCGAACCGTTTCCAAATAGAGCCTCCAGGCTGCGGCGCAAATGCGCCGACGCTGCCACTTGGAACGGCGTGCGCAGCAGAGTATCCTCATTCACCCTGTTTTTAACAAGCAATCCTACTTGATACGGTCCTGGATACTCGCGCAGTAACTCATAGGCAGCAAGGAGGCTGTTCCTGGTGGTACCTTTTGGGATCGCAATCTTAACGCTCGGAGCAGACGGCGCATGTACATCGGGGGCATCCTCAATGCTGTACGCTGCCTCAGCGATAAACGACATACGATCTTCCCGGGAGTCTACCTTGCCGTGAACTACCACCGGTTGTCCTACAACCCAGAGATTCTTGGAGTTGCTAAACACCTTGGGGAATACAACAATTTCAATTTGTCCTGTGTCATCACCCACTTGTACAAACGCCATTTCTTGATTTTGCGTTTTCGTAAAAGTCCGGCGTATCTGCTCAATGATACCCCCGAGCGCTGCATTTTTGCGTAATCCTTCGGAAATTGCGACTATGCGCACATTCACCTTATCGGCAAGAGTATCCATGACACTAACGATGGGATGCTCGGTGAAGTAGAAACCGAGAAGCTCGCGCTCCCACTGGAGAAGCTCCTGCTTCTCGACTTCCGGAATATCGGGTAATAAGGGTGTTTGCGCCGATGCGTCTTCTGGAAAGAACAGGCTAATCTGTCCCTGTCCTCGTTTGCGGTGCTCACCATGCACCATCGCTAGAAGCTGCCCCAGGGGAGCAAGCTGAGCGGCTCGACTCCCAAACCCGCTTGTCGCGCCCACCCGAATAAGGCTCTCGAGTGTCTTACGATTTACTTTCCCTGGATCAACTCGCTGAACCAGATCAAACAGGGAGGTAAAAGGGCCGTCCGCACGAGCGGCAAGCAACGCCTCGACCGCAGCAACCCCAACATTCTTTATCGCAGACAACCCAAAACGAATAGCGGGTGCACTATCTGCATCCTCTATGGTAAACCCAACATGAGAAGCGTTGACTGACGGAGGCAGGACCTGGATCTCCATCCGCTTACATTCCTCCATAGCCTGCACAATTTTGTCCGTGTTTTCTGATTCAGTGGACATCACCGCAGCCATATATTCCACCGGATAGTTTGCCTTCAGGTATGCTGTTTGATATGCAAGGAGACCGTAACAGGCCGCGTGCGCTTTATTGAACCCATATCCTGCAAAAATTTCAACTAACTGCCATAGCTCTTGGGCGACCGACGGTTTCATGCCCCGCTCGATCGCGCGCGCCAGAAACTTTTCTTTCTGAGCAGCCATCTCAGCAGGCTTTTTCTTTCCCATTGCCTTGCGCAAGCCATCAACTTCTTTCCAGTCGTACCCAGCTAGTTCCACTGCGATAAGCAATACATCATCTTGATACACCAGAAGCCCCAGCGACCGTTCAAGGATTTTCTCCATACGTGGGTCCAAGTAACGCACCAGTTCGGGATTATGTTTGCGAGCTATGTATTCAGGGATCACGTTCATAGGACCTGGGCGAAAGAGCGCAACCATTGCCATCAGATCAAAGATCGCAGACGGCTTAAGGTCTTTGATGTAGCGGCGCATGCCGCTCGACTCCAGCTGAAAAACGCCGGTAGTTTCCCCGCGCGCCAACATCGCATACGTTTTTTGGTCGTCAAGCGAAATACGGGCAAGGTCAATAGTAGTTTCCCTTCTTTCCCTGATAATTTCGAGCGCACGCTGTAAAATAGTCAAATTAGCAAGTCCCAGGAAGTCCATCTTCAACAGCCCCACACCGTCTTCACCTATAGAGTGCATTTCGTATTGTGTCACCAAGCGCTGCCCGTCTGCCTCTTTCATCAGCGGCGTGTACTCGGTCAAAGGCTTTGGTGCTATAACTACTCCTGCTGCGTGCACGGAAGCATGACGTGTCACTCCCTCCAGTTTCATCGCAAGATCAAGCAGCCGTTTCCCCTCTGGGTCCGCCTGGTAAATTTGCTTGAGTTCGGGCACCAGGTCAAGCGCTTTACTAATGCTTATGTAATGCGTTTGCGTTGAGAGCGGAATAAGTTTTGCTATCTTGTCTGGAAACGCATACGGGTAACCGAGCGCTCTGCCGACATCGCGCACCGCTTGGCGAGCGGCCATCGTACCAAAGGTACTGATCTGCGCAACATGTTCGGGTCCGTACTTTTCTGTCACATACGCAACTATTTCATCTCGACGATTATCAGCAAAATCTAGATCAATATCAGGGGCGGAGGATCGGAATGGGTTGAGGAATCGCTCAAACGGGAGTCCGTAATACAAAGGGTCAACGTTCGTAATGCCCAAAATATACGAAACAATACTGCCTGCAGCTGAACCACGACCTGGGCCTACTGCAATACCCTGAGCCTTGGCCCAGTCAATAAGATCTGCAATGATCAGAAAATAGGTCGCGTAGTTTTTTCTACAAATAATGTCTAGCTCAAAGTGTATCCGATCTGCAATCTCTTGTGTCGGCTTCTCGTACCGGAGTGGTATTCGATTGCTTACCAACTGGCTTAAATACGGTTCGGGTGTTTGTCCTTCAGGAACTTGAAACTCTGGGTACGTGAAGTTGCCAAGGGTGAGTTTAAGCTCACACATGCTCGCGATCTTAAGCGTATTCTCTAATGCAGCCGGCAGGTCGGCAAAGCTTTCTGCCATTTCTTCAGGAGACTTCAGATAAAAGTCTGGTGAATCCAGCATGCTCAGCCTGTTCTTATCGTTGACTGTTTTACCGGTTTGTACACACAGCAGTACGTCGTGGGCTTCTGCATCATCCCGGCGTATATAGTGAAAATCATTGGTCGCGACGATAGGCAATAGAAGCTCTCGCGCCAGATCCAAAAGTCCTCTGTTTATCTCGGCGAGATTCTCTATGGCGTGTCGCTGTATCTCCAGATAAAAATGGTCAGGCCCAAAAAGATCCCGGTAAAAGCTTGCTTTTTTCACCGCCTCGTCCCAGTTACCGTAGCGAAGTGCGTCGGGGATCTCGCCTGCCATACACCCGGAAAGCGCGATCAAGCCTTCTGTATGCTTTCCCAAAAGTTCTCGATCGATGCGAGGTTTATAGTAGTATCCTTCGAGATGAGCCGCTGTCACCAATTTAATAAGGTTTTTATATCCAGTTTCATTCTTGGCTAGTAAAACCAGATGGTTGTACTCGGCGTCTTTTCTGTTTTCTTTATCGTGCCGGGATCGTGTAGCCACGTACATCTCGCACCCTATGATCGGTTTTATTCCTGCTTTGGTGCACGCCTTGTAAAACTCGATTGCGCCGAACAAGGCTCCATGGTCAGTGATTGCCAGCGCTTCCATTCCAAAATCTTTTGCCCGCTTGACCAAATCCTGTATTTGACACAGGCCATCCAGGAGTGAGTACTCGGTATGTCCGTGCAGGTGCACAAATTGCGGCATGTTAGAGCTTTTCCAAAATAATCTGTCGAACTGTATCTGGATCTGCCCGTCCTTGCAGCCCTTTTTGGACTTGCCCGATGAGAAAACCGAGTGCGGCTACTTTTCCTGCTTGGTAATCAGAAACCGCCCGTGCGTTAGCAGCAAGCGTTTCATTCACTGCCTTCTCAATCTCTATCCTGTTACTAACCGCCCTAAGCCCTCTTGTTTCTACGATCCGATGCGGCTGCTCCCCTGTGCTCACCATCTCTGCCAACACTTGCTTTGCTGTAGTAACTGTTATGGCCCCCTCATCTATGAGCCACAGGAGTTGCGACAACCCGGCTGGTTCAAATGGAGGTTCGTCGATAGTCTTCTGGTGCAGTTTCAACTGCCGGATAAGTTCTCCGGTCACCCAGGTTGCTACCTTCTCTGCTGCGTCCTTTCGCTTAATGGTTTTATTTACCGCCTCATATGCGTGTACTGCCTCTTGGTAAAATTCTTTGAGCTTTCTGCTCTGGGTAATAACGTCGGCTGAATAGGCAGACAAGCCGTACGTTGTAGTCATCTCTTCCAAAGCAGCATCTGGTAGTTGCGGCAACGCATTTCGTAATGATTCTACCCGCATCTGTGACAACGCAATGGGTGGAATGTCTGGCTCAGGAAAATATCGATAGTCTTGTGCTTCCTCCTTGGTTCGTTGAGGCCGCGTTTTTCCTTTTGCTTCGTCCCATCCACGAGTCTCTTGTAGTACCTGTTCTCCCAGGTTTAGCAGTTTCTCCTGCCGCTCAAGCTCATATCGTAGCGCGCGGTCTACAGACCGGAATGAGTTCAAATTCTTTATCTCAACTTTATACCTTGGCATTTCTCTACCCTTCGTTGCAAAAGATATATTTACCTCGCATCGCATGGTGCCCTTTTCCATATCAGCGTCAGAGACACCTACGTACCGAATTATTTGCTGGAGCTTCTTCAAGAATACTACCGCCTCGCCTGGGCTCTGTACGTCAGGATCTGAGACAATTTCTATCAGCGGCACACCCGAGCGATTGAAGTCGATAAGGGTCTTACCCTGCTCATGGATGAGTTTTGCCGTATCCTCCTCCATATGCACTCTGCGTATACGTACAGCTGGCTTCCCCTTTTGCAACGTGAGCGTTCCTTGGCGTGCAAAAGGTAGGTCATATTGCGATATCTGGTACCCTTTTGGCAAATCTGGGTAAAAGTAGTGTTTTCGGTCAAACTTTGACTCTCCGTTGATTTCGCAACCAAGCGCCAGCCCAAGCCTCACACATGCCTCAATGGCCGCTTTGTTAGGTACAGGCAAAGAACCTGGAAGCCCGAGGCATATTGAACAGACGTGGGTGTTGGGCTCTTTGCCAAAATAGTCCGCGCTACATGCACAAAACATTTTTGACCGCGTTTTCGGCTCAACGTGCACTTCAAGTCCAATAATGATTCTGTATCTACTAGAGTCCTGCCGCATCAATGATTTCCCTCAACCCTGGCAAAGCCTCTAGTTTGTGTAACTGCTCTGGTAAAAACCACTGGAGGTCCAGAATTTCCTCGTTTGTCACTGGCTGCAATTTTTGTATCGGCCGACACAAAAACGAGAGCAAAATGACATGGGTGTCATGATCCTCGTGCTCCCATATTTTCGTGTATACAAATGGAATAAGACGTATCACCTCAACCTCATAGCCTGTTTCCTCCATTATCTCACGGCGCACTGCCTCCTCGGCTGTTTCCCCAAACTCAATACAGCCACCAGGAATTTCCCACTTCTCATGCAGCGCAGATTCTCCTGGCTGATTCCGCAGAGTAAGGAGCACTTTCCTATCCTTCGTGAGCACCCCAAGTGCTACCGCAACCTGCACTTTCCTTTTCATAGAGGTGGCCTTCGCGTATGCCAATCTGTTTCCTGTTGATACTGATGTCCCAGCTCAAGTAACTGCATTTCTGTATAATGATCCCCGATAAGCTGCATCCCGATAGGCATGCCTCTTTTAGAGAAGCCGCACGGGAGGGCTAGTGAAGGAACTCCGGCTACATTAATCGGCACCGTGTAAATGTCGGCAAGATACATCTGGATTGGGTCGTCAACCTTCTCGCCGATGCCGAACGGCAGCGTGGGAGACACCGGGGCCACCAGTGCATCTACACCATGTTTTCTGAAACACATTTGAAAATCTCGATAAATTTTTGTTCGTACCTTTAAAGCCTTCAAATAATACTGATCGACGTAACCAGAAGACAACGCAAATGTTCCAAGCATAATACGACGTTTGTTTTCTGCATTGAAGTGCTGACGCGGCTTACCAAACCGAATACCGTCATACCGAGCAAGATTCGAGCTCGCCTCCGAAACAGCCAGAAGATAGTAGCACTCTATAGCGTACTCTGTGCTCGGCAAGCTGACTTCAAGTACTTCATGCCCGAGCTTCTCCAGTTGCCGTACCGCAGCCTGGAGTGTCTGTTGCACCTCTACCTCGTTTCCCTTTTTATGAAACTCCTTCGGCAAGCCAATCCTATATCTGCGATTCTTTCCTTTGCCACTTCGCAGGTCGTATGTTCTTCTATACGAAGCTGCCTTAGATTGTGAAGCGTCTCTTGGATCTCTTTGAGCTATCACATTCATTACCGTCCCAATATCCTCAACCGTTCGTGCCATAGGCCCAACCGTATCTAATGAAGAGGCATATGCGATGCACCCATGCCGAGAAACCACGCCCCATGTAGGTTTAAGGCCGGCAACCGAGCAGAACGCTGCCGGCTGTCTAATCGAGCCACCGGTGTCTTCGGCTATAGAAAATAATCCGGCTCCGTAGGCAACTGCAGCAGCAGACCCACCACTTGAGCCGCCTGCGACTTTTGTTGTATCCCAAGGATTGCGCGTCGTCCCAAAATCGGAATTCTCAGTCGAGGAACCGTGCCCAAATGCATCGCAGTTCGTCTTGCCAATAAGCACCGCCCCTACGGCGTCAAGAGCTTCGTAGATGGTCGCGCTATAGGGGGGAATATAGTCTTCAAGTATCCGTGATCCTGCGGTGGTTCGTATTCCCTGCGTACTAAATACATCCTTCAGAGCGTATGGTACACCAAGCAGTGCATGCGACTCTCCCTGCGTGCGCCTCTCGTCCGCTTTTTTGGCAGCTTGAAGCGCGCTCTCAGGCGTTACGGTAATAAACGCATTGATCACTTTATCGTACAACGCTGTCCGCTTAAGGCATTCTTTTGTGAGCTCAAGGGAGGAATACTCGCGCTTTTGTAAACCGTCTGCAGCGTGTTTGATGCTAGCTATATCCAGAATTACTCCTCCTCAAAAATCCCCTGTACCGCAATGAAGTTATCTCGTCTGTTTTCAGAATTTCTCAGTACATCTTCACGCGAGAGTGACATGGCCGGCTCATCTTCACGGGCGGAGTATTCATAGGCAATAGGCCCACTCGAAGGAATTTCTCTGGTGTCAACCTGCTTCAGGCGCTCAAAAAAACTCAAAATGCTCGGAAGCTGCTTGTCAAATGTTCTCTTTTCCTCTTCACTCAATGGAATATTGGCAAGTTTGGCCACATGGGTAACATCAATGTCCATCGTATTGTTATTACATGGCGCGCAATGCTGCCACGCGTTGCTCAATGGGCGGATGTGTATTAAAAAGCCCTGCAAACCAAGAAATTGCTTTCTGCTTCTTTATGGGATTTGCTATATACAGGTGTGCCGTCGCTTTGTTAGCCACCTCAAGCGGCTCTGGGTCTTTAGCAATTTTGAGGAGTGCATCCGCCAGGCCATCTGGATGGCGGGTGAGCAATGCTGACGATGCATCCGCCAGCAACTCTCGTCGTCGCGATATCGCAAACTGTATGAGCATCCCAATCAGAGGGGTTAGGAGAGCAAGCGCAAGCCCTATTAGCATAAACACAACCTGACTACGATTATCCCTGTCGTCACGATGTCCGTAAAATGAGATCCGCAGGAACCAATCCGCAATGAGTGCAACGGTGCCTACAAGAATTGCCACTACCGCCATAAGCCTCGTGTCGTAGTTGCCAATATGCGATAACTCATGCCCAATCACTCCTTCAAGCTCGAGATCAGATAGCTTATCTAACAATCCGGTGGTTACCGCCACAGCAGCGTGTTGGGGATCTCGGCCGGTCGCAAATGCATTGGGCGCACTGTCATCGATGATGTACAGTTTCGGCATAGGCAGACCAGCTGCGATGCATAGATTCTCCACCGTACGATACAGACGAGCTGCACGTTGTTTGGTCACCGGCTTTGCCTGCGATATCGCAAGCACCATCTTGTCAGAGTAGTAATAAGATACGAAATTGGTAATCCCGATGAAAAGAAGACCAAAACCTAAATATCCAATGCCAGTTTCCGGACTTATTCCTATCGCCTGAATGAAAATATATAGGACCAATGCAACAAACGTGCTGAAGAGGACCATAATAAGCCATGTCTTGAGGCGGTTTCCTGCCGCTTGGTTGTACGCTGTCGGTACCATCTACGCAAACTTCACCTCCACTCTGTGTCTCTCTTGCTCATCAGCTTCAAAAAAAACCTGCTTTTGAAATCCAAACAACGAGGCAATCAATACACTCGGAAATACTTCCAGTCGAGTGTTGTAGTCAAGTACGTTATTATTGTAAAACTGCCGTGCTGCAGCAATTTTTGTTTCAGTATCAGAAAGTTCCTCTTGCAATTGCCGAAAATTCTCCGATGCCCTCAATTCTGGATAGTTTTCCGCTACCGCAAATAGCGTTTTTAAGGCGCGCGTAAGCATATCGTTCGCCTGTGCCTGCGCGTGCGGATCATAGGCAGAAACTAGTGCTGCTCGTGCTTTTGTTACGTTTTCAAACACTTCCCGCTCGTGCTTTGCGTATCCCTTCACCGCTTCAACAAGATTTGGTATGAGGTCTGCTCGACGTTTCAATTGCACATCGATACCGCTAAAAGACTCAGAGACCCGTAGCCGAGCCGCAACAAGGCTATTATAGATAAACAGTACTGCAAGACCAAAGAATAAAACGATACCGGTAAGCACAAGAACTACAGTCATTTGATATTGAGTCTATCACATAACTTCTGGAAAGACAAAGTATTGAGAATGTTTTCCGCTTGAGCCCAACCGCGGCGCGCAACTGCAACCCCGTACGCCAGATTGGACAAGTGTTTTATCGCATGGGCATCGGTATTGATTACCAGCGGTACTTGCATCTGTACGGCTTTGCGCACCAGAGTATCTGGTAGATCCAGACGGTTTGGGTACGCGTTAATTTCAAGCGCCACGTGTTTCTCTTTGCACGCCTCAAAAATCTTCTCCCAGTCAGCCTCATATCCCTCACGCTCAAGTAGTACCCTGCCCGTGGGATGGGCAATAATAGCCACTTTCGGATGCTCCATAGCAGCAAGCATGCGGCGCGTGATTTGAGCTGGCTCTTGTTGAAAGCCCGTATGGATTGCAGCTATCACAAAATCATGTTGCGCAAGTATCGCGTCTGAGACCTGTAATTTCCCTTCAATTGTAATATTAACCTCAAGCCCAGACAAAACGTGTATTTTGCTCTTTGCACCAACCGAAGCTATTGCTCGCGACCTTTTTGTAAAATCTAGTGACGGATATGAGTGGTCCGTAATGCCTACATACTCATGCCCAATTTGGTGGGCCGCATCCACCATCCGCTCAATCGAATCTACCCCATCGCTCCAGTTTGTATGTATATGGAGATCTCCTTTTATATCGGGAACTTCCACAAGCCGTGGTAACTCCCCTTCCTGGGCTGCCTCAATTTCTCCTGTGTCCTCCCGAAGTTCGGGTGGGGGCATCTGCATATCAAGAGAGCTATATAGCTCCTCCTCGTCCTGTATCGGGCGTTTCTGACCCGTGCGTTTATCGATAATCCCATACTCAGAAAGCGATAATCCTTTCCCCTGGGCAATACTGCGCAAATGGATGTTGTGCTGCTTGGAACCGGTATAATGCTGCAGTACTGCTCCGTAATTGTCTGGATCAGTTACCAATAGATCGATACGAATGCCGTTTGGCAACTCTATGGTCGCGCCCCGCTGCCCACTTTCCACCTCTATCGCGTGGGGGTATTGCAAGAAATGCTTTAGCACTCCCTGTTTATCGACTGCCGCAACCGCTATATCAATATCACCGATCGTCGCTACCTTTCTGCGAAGGCTCCCGAGCATGTCAGCATTTAACACATTTGGTGAGGATCGGAGATAGATCAGTACCTTTTCAGCAAATTCGAAGGCTACGGGAAAAAGCATCCGGTGCGACCGACGCTTGAAAGACTCAATTCCAGCTAGTATTTGAGCAATCTTCTTTTCGCTCCATCCTGAGGATTTTAATACGCCCTGTGCAATGCGCCGTTGAAGGTCGGTAATAGAAGTAACGCCACTTCCTACAAGCTTCATCGCCGTCTTTGGTCCCACTCCAGGAATTTCAAGTAGCGGAAAGACAGAATCAGGTATTCCCTCTAGTACCTTGTCAAAGTGCGTGACGCGACCGGTGCGAAATAGCTCATCGAGATACGCCTCGATACGTTCTCCAATACCAGGAGTCTCCCCCAGGCTTCCCTGTTCCCACAAATCCTTAGCTTCACTTGTGGCATGTTCGATTGCGCTTGCTGCAGTGTCATACGCAACTACTTGAAATCGATTGCCGCCCTTTATCTGATACGCGGCGGAGACGTTCCGAAGGAGTTGTGCAACCTGAGCATTCGTACATTGCATATCTTCATATTACCAGGTTGACCGAATAGCTGCTATCAGATACAATACGAATATATGGACCCGTGGTGTAGCGGCCTAACACGCGGCCCTGTCAAGGCCGAGAACGGCGGTTCGAATCCGCTCGGGTCCGCTATTGACATCGAGCACACATATGTGCTTTTATGACGCAGCTACCTGCCCTCACTGCCTTAAACTATAGGAGGGTGTTGCGTGGACGATTTACGCTCCCGTCTCAAGGAGTTCCAACTTGATCAATCTGCCGTTAGCTTGGCGCTTGGCGCCATTGTGGTGGTTGTGATAGGAGTGCTCGTTTTTAATTACATCAGCCGACTCAATCGTCCAAGCACCCCGATTGCGACACCCACGACACCAGAAGTCAGCTCGACTGCCACACAATCGAATAAGCATCGTGTGGAAGCAGGCGAAACGTTAGGCACCATTGCACAAAAATACTACGGCACGTTAGATGCGTGGAACACTATCTGCGAGGCCAATCGCGCCGCGCTCAATAACAACTGCGACTTAGTCCCGCTGGGGGCCGAACTCACCATTCCTCTTCGTGATGTGGCCGGTGTGACTACCCCTGCCTCCTCGCTCCCGAGTCCGAGCTCTCCGTCAGCGGCGCCAGACCGGGTACCAGCTAGCGGACCGACTCCTGCTCAGATGCCGGCTACCGGACTATCACCCACACCAACTGTCACTACCTACACCATCGTGCGAGGAGATACTCTTTGCGGCATACTGACCCGCTTTAAGGGCAGTTGCGCATTAGTTTCAGAGATTGCCCGCTGCAACAACATAAGCAACCCAAACCTTATTCACGCGGATAATGTTTTAAAGCTAAGTTGCCAGTAGCAAACTATCTGGACTCTGCGAGGAAGGTACGCACTTCATGCAGTACCTGATCGGGAGTTAACGCCGATTTGATGAGGTAACCGGAGGCTCCTGCCGATAAACCGTGCTTTATTACTTCGTCCTGCCCCAAATTCGTAAGGAGTACAATAGGACCATTAGGATTACTTGTTCCGCGCCTTTTGACCTCTTCGAGAATTTGTAAACCATCCTTTTTCGGAAGCATAATATCGAGAAGCACTAAGTCGTACCCCCCGGAAAGCATCTTCTGCAAGCCGGTCTCGCCGTCGGTGGCAGTCTCAACCACAAATCCTTCGTCACCCAGCAGTTCAACATACAGATCTCGCAGCAGCTGGTCGTCCTCAACTATAAGAATACGTTGATTTTGCACGGAAATCTCCCTTCACACTAGTGTAATCCAAAGAGTACCTTCATGCAACTGCCACTCGTTCAAGCTCTTTTGCTCCACCTACATCCCGAGGAGTCGTTGCCGCAAGTTCACGAGCAATTTCGCTACCTACTACAGGCAGTGTAAAGGTAAATCGAGAACCTAAATTGGGACCAGCGCTTTCTGCGGTGATGGCACCTTTATGAAGACCAACAAGAGAGCGAGAAATATACAGCCCCAGCCCAGAACCCGTCGCGTCCCCTGTTGTAACGTACGAATTATTCAATCGCCCGAATTTGACAAAGAGTCGACCAATATCTTCTTTACTCATCCCTATACCGGTATCCTGCACTGATACCCATACATATGGCTCTGCATATCCAAAGTAGACGCTTACACGGCCGCCAGTAGGGGTGAACTTAAGGGCATTACCGACGAGGTTGAGCAATACTTCTTGGATTTTATCCATATCGCACAGCACTCGCGGCACTGATTGCTCCTGCACGATACTTTCCACTTCCCTCTCCACAAACCGAGGCGATAGTTCCTGGATCGTCCTCTTGGTAAGGTCAACAATATCTACTGAAGTCAAATGTAGTGAGATTCTGCCACCCTCTATCCGAGAAACGTTCAGCATATCGTTTACTAAATTAATCAGGCGGTTTGTTGCGATCAATCCATTGTTGAGATATCGTTGCATATCAGGATTGATCTGTTGTTTTCCACGGTGAAGTGCCATCCATAGATAACTTTTAATTGCGGCCATAGGGCTACGGAGTTCATGAGAAGCTATCCCTACAAAGTCATCTTTCAACTTATCTAGTTCTTGCAGCCGCGCATTTGCATATTGCAAGTCTTCAGTTGCCTTCTTGACCTCATCTGAAAGAGTAATGTTAAACTTCTTGATCTGGTCATAGCTCTGTGC
The DNA here is from genome assembly GCA_964372495.1 of uncultured Gammaproteobacteria bacterium. Taxonomy (GTDB): domain Bacteria; phylum Patescibacteriota; class Microgenomatia; order JAUYPR01; family JAUYPR01; genus CAYJQU01. The sequence continues at coordinate 194,161 of CAYJQU010000001.1, read as the reverse complement.
ATTCCGGATAGCAACCGCTATCTCGGGGCGCAGTATGCCAAGCACCGCAATATCCTGTTCAGAATACATATCGCCCGATGCTTTTTCAGAAAGAAGTAAGAGACCAACTGCCTCATTTTTTACTTGCAAGGGAATTGCCACCGCCACAGAAAGATTGCGAAGCACGTCCTTTAATGTACATTCCTGCAACTCGTCAAACACCTGTATAGTGTCATACCCCACGAGCGGCACGACTTGGGAGTATTGGTAGAGGGGTGCTTCAGTAACACCCTCGGAGATAACTTCATATATAGAGTCTCTATCAAATAACAAAAGCGAGGCACGCGTTATGTGCATTTGTGATAGTAGTACCTGCAGCAGCTTGCGTCCAAGAATCTCTAGCTCAATAGTCGTACTCATAATTGAGCCGAGTGAATAAAGAAGTTGGTTATTGTCATAGCTGGCCCGAAAGAAAATTCGGTCTGTTGCGCGCTCAAGGAATTTTTTAAGCCGCTCAAACGACAGCGCAACGACAATCGTAAGTACGGTGTATATAACCAATTGGTTTGGAGAAGATGGCAAGTTAAAGAAAAGGGCGCTCACGACAAACGTAGCGCCTACATAGAAGACGGCAATAACGATAACCAGAAGTGAGTATGCAACAGTGCGGGCAGCGACCAATCTAATATCCAACCACTGATGCCGCACGATCGCATAGCTTAAGTACCAAAAGATGATTAACGTAAAGGGAGGGCCCACATGTATGAGGCGGTAATTGCCAAACCAGGGGAGAATAAGATTGAATGTAACCCCAAAGATGCTAGCGACAAGAACGCTTACGAGTACAAACTCAATCTGGCGCTTTAATCGCCCCGTATATTGCCTATATTTCAACCAGAGAATATACAGTGCGCCATAGAAGAACGGCAGGAAGTATACCGTATAGATCAGGTATTCCACCCCACCCAACACGACCTCCTTACCCCACGGGTGCACGGTAATCTGTTTTGTTAGGTAGCCAGGAATGGCAAGTAGTACGGCGTGGAAGACACTGGGTCCAAGTATGAGTAGCGTACGTACTGATGAGATTGGTTTCCCCTCCGGAAACACATGGGCAAAATACAGAAGGGATGCAGCGATAAAGCTCGCCGCGATATAGTACCCTTTTGCCCACCACAGCGCCCAGGTAAGGTCGGCAGTAACCCGAAAAAGGACGACGCCGAGTACCCATCCGGCCAGGGAAAAGCTAAAAAACGCAAATGATAGATAGACTTGGCTTTTGCGATTGCGCAGAAGGATAATGATCCCGAGAGCAAGATCTAAAAGGCCGGCAGTAACGAGGAGGGCATCTGCAATTTCCACGCTACGCTCATTATTACTCGGCGATGGTTATCTTCGCAAGGTTGTAGACCTGATGCGGCGTTTTGTAGTGTTCCACCAGGCTTGCCGGCACCGTTGCGGCAAGGGACAGCACGTGATCAGCACTCCGATGGATCATCTCACGCCACCCAACAACTTCCCGGCGAAATTTATCTTCCCCTGGAACGTCCCGATTATCTATATTTGAGAATAGGACTTGCGCACCAGGTTTGAGGACTTTTCGTATACCTGAAAGCAACGACTGTATATGTCTGTCAGAAAAATAATCGAACAGTCCTACGATTTCAACAATATCTGGACTATACTCGTCTCGCAGGTAATGAGTGTGGTGAAACGCGTTCGCAAGCACAACTTCCAGGCATTCCTCCAGTTGCAGTGACCGAGCAAGCTGCACTGCAAGTCGTATAGCATCCTCGTCGTGATCTATCAGTCTCACCCGTACTTTGTCTCTAGATTCTGGAGCAGAGGCCAATGCCCGTAGTATACCGTAGCACGACCCAGCGGCAATACTCAGAATCTCAAACTTTCTCTCCACACTGTATCCGCGTAAATCCCTCACACGTTCCAACACCAACTGCATTACATATCGTGTTCTGTTGCGTACGTCTACCCCGTTGTGAATGTTGCCTATATTCAGATGGCTCCAAAAATATTGGTCTGGATCTGTGTGTAGATAATGCTGTTGCGGGCCAGTATTGATCCTTAACGTTGCGGCTGCTTTCCCCTCATTATCACTGATGTAACGCAAATCGCTCGCCCACCGGAAGAGTTGATTGCCGCGTGCATGCGAAACCATCCAGTCAACATATGCGATTCTATTTCCCTCTCCCATAGGACTTTCTGTTTCAAATTCCCAGGACTGATAATCCGGGATACCGATATTCGGCTGGAAGCGATCGATCAGTTTATGCACAATCGCGCGTTCAGAGAAAGACAGGTCTGGCCACCTATTAACTTCGCCGGCATGAGGAAGCAACTCTGTTCTTCTATCCGCTATCATCATGTATCGAACTGTTACTATAGCACACGCATCATAATGCGGTATAATTAGGTAAGAAGAAGCCTACACAAGTTTACACTGAGGAGTGTAATGACGAAGTGCGATGGTAGTTCAATGGCAGAACGTCTCCTTCCCAAGGAGAAGGCTGAGGGTCCGATTCCCTTCCATCGCTCACATGACTACTTACTCAGCCTATTCCGATCACTTCTTACTACTTTGTACACTACTCCAGCTTTGTCATCAGAAACATATAGACTTCCCTCCTGATCAAACAGTACATCCACGGGTCTGCCGGCTGCTTGCGCACCCTGCCCGCCTGCTGGCAAGGTAGGCAAAAAGCCGGTAATGAAATCCTCCTCACCAATAACACTATCACCTTCTACTTTCAGTCGCACGACTTTGTACCCAATCGGCGTTGAGCGATTCCAAGAACCATGGTATGCGACAAGTAGGTCCCCCTGCCAATCCCGCGGAAATTGTGGGGAATCTATAAACGCAAGTCCTAACGGTGCGGAGTGCGCGGCTATCTCGAAAAGAGGCGGCTCGCTTCGCAGACACTTCTCTGCAAAAGCGCCCTCACGATCAAACGACCGATCATGCACTCTATTACCATAGCAATAGGGCCAGCCGTAAAATTTTCCTCCCTCCACTCTGTTAATCTCATCAGGCGGAAGATCGTCTCCCAAGAAATCCCTTCCCATCTCGGTTACCCACAACTCTCCCCTTGACGGGTGTACAGCCAAAAATGGAGCATTCCGCAAGCCAGTAGCGTACACGATTGGTTCGGCTCCCTCTACATTTGACATTAGGAGAGTCCCCAATCTCGCATCCTTCTCCTCGCACACATTACACGATGAACCCACGCTCACCCACAGGGTCCCCGCGTCGTTAATCGCAAGACTGTGGCTGGTGTGCCCTCGATACTCAGGTAATGAAAAAAGGTCCCTTTCAAAGGTCGCGGTGAGTGTCTTTTCATCCCATGAGTACCGTGCGACCCGGTGTAGCTCTGCCACAAATAGCTTATCTTTATGAAACGCGATGCCGTGGGGGCCGCGGAGCGAACCCAGAACGGTCTTTACCGAATCAACCGTTCCATCTTTATTGCTATCTGGCAAAGCCATTACCTGTCCCTGATTTGGGCTAGAAACCAGAATAGTACCCCCGGCAGATATCGCCAGATCTCGAGCCTGTTGCACTCCAGTCGCAAAAACCCCAATGCGGAAGCCAGCAGGTAATGATAGGGGAAATGGCACTGGGGCACCGCTCTCCTGCTTCTGAGATATTTCTATACGAGGCGCTTCCCTCGGGGGCAACAGCGCCGGCTTCACATCTCCCACCCACCTACGAACAAGAACAAAAAGAATCAGGACCGCTGATACAATCAGAACGAGAACCCTTATTTCTGGACGCATACCCCTATACTATCACACCGTTTAGTTGCACTCCCTATCCGGGAGCGGTATACTGGAGCTGGCCATTGCCGATGTAGCTCAGTGGTAGAGCAATGCTTTCGTAAAGCAGAGGCCGTGGGTTCAAATCCCACCATCGGCTCCGCTACTAACTTTCAACACAGGCTAGCAACTCGCTCTTTATCGAGATAAGAATACGAGATGAAGGCGGATTTGGCTCTTTGGACGCTCTATACGCGTCTCGTACGGGTAGATGTACAGTTGTGGCTTCTTTCGCACCTTCTAACAATACCTCATCGTCTCCGTAAAAAGTGCGGTAGCCAAGCCCGCGCAGAGCGTGAGCCTGACCAAACACTTCATATCGACTCTCCGTCGCCCCCACGACCATGACAGGATCAACACTGTACACAACGCGAGCAAGCAGTGCATATCTCATATCATTCTCTTTTCCTTCCCAGCTCCCTTCAGCGCTCGAGGTATCAAGCACTACTGGCAAGTGATCGCCGGCTTTATAGGCAAGCACAGGCGCTCTTCGAAACAATGCGTCCCAGAACCAGGTACCACGCCACCTATCGTGTATGTTCAAATAGGCAACCTGCAAAGATCCTACTGTTTCGGTGCCAATGACGGCACGGTACATGCCAATGTGAGAACTAACCCAGTCTTGTTTAAGCACAAACTGTTCTGGTCCCATGGCTACAATTGATACCTCCTTCACACTGCAATCTCTTGCAGATCCCGCGATATGATAAACTCCCCCTGGAAATTTGCACGCACCGCATCAATGATCTCCTGCTCTGTTGAATTATCGTACAGGTGTACAAGTACCAGACGAGACACACCCGCCTTGGCCGCAATCAGCCCACACTCAACCGGAGACAAATGCGTTTTCCCTGGCCCTTGTGTTCGGTACCGCTTTACCGATATCGACGCTTCGTACACGGCAACATCAGCATCTTTTGATAGGACAGCCAACGCCTCATCGTACGCACAATCTCCGCTATATACCACTGATTTCCCATCGCTTTCAACCCGAAAGGCTACTGCTTGAAAATACTCGGGGACGTGACGCACCTCGGCTGCGCTAATAGTACAGTCCCCAATCCTTTGGGTATTTCCCGGATACTCAAGCACTCGAGTCTCATACGGCTCGACACGCTCTGGGAACATCATGTCCCGAAGCGTCTCGTAGTGCCGCGCCAGACCCTGATAGCCATGTACATAAAGTGGTTTCGATCGAGCTCGTTCTGGGTACACGTTGCCGGTTACATAGATCGACTGCACGATAGGGATAAGAGTACCAATATGGTCGGCGTGTGGATGTGAGATCAGTATATGGTCGATACGCTGCGGGTCAACACCAGCATTCACCAGTTGCCAAGGAGCACCCCAACCACAATCAAGAAGCAGTGAGCTTTCAGCGGTAGCTATGTGCAGCGCGACACCAGCCCGCTCTTTGCGAATCACGCTCGTTCCTGACCCCAATACTGTTAGTTCCATATGCGATATATTCGCAGCTTCATGTATCGCCAATTGCGATATAATACCTTGCAGTGCGAGCAAGTATAGCACAAAAACAGACCGTGATTTCCTATAGAAACCGGATGCAGCCTGCCAGACACCATGAGAGTATTCTCATACGGCGGCTTATAGTCTCGGTCGTGATCCTCATTCTGCTAGCTACTGCCTTTCTGTTATGGGGCGTGCAGCTACTAGTGAACGTCACCGAGGTTGCTGGATCTGTGATGCGAAAAGAAACTCCGGTGCCCAAGCGCGGAGAACCCATTTTTCCGCCGCGTCTTGAGCCGCTCTACTCTGCCACCAATAGCGCGCAGATCACAATCACTGGGGCAGGGCGCTCCGGACTAGAGTTATCGCTTTTTCACAACGACCAAAACGAGGCAATACGAAAAACGGTGATAGGAAACGACGGATTATTCAGTTTCACCGGTATCAATCTGAAGGACGGGCTAAACACGTTTACTGCAAAACAGGCGCAGTCTGGGGGCCAAACGAGTCCTTCTTCAGAATCTTTGAGCGTGACCCTCGACAAGCAGCCTCCTAAAATAGAGGTGACCGAACCTGCAGAAAACATCGAAATAACTGGTACCGACCGCAAAGAGGTGAATATTGCCGGTAAAACTGAAGACGGAGTAACTATTACGGTAAATGACCGGTGGATCGCGGTAAACTCGGAGGGCGCGTTTGCTACTAAGCTCACCTTGCGCGAAGGAGAAAACAGCATACTCATTCTTGCAACCGACCTTGCAGGCAACACTACCAAAATTACCCGGACGGTTCGTTATTCAACTTAGTAGACTGCACGGTAGCAAGCGCAAGAAGCATCCAGAAAGCAATCGCTAAATCATTTTTAAAGTACGGGACATCGACCATACCGTGCACGAGCATGGCAATAAAAGCTGCTCGCACCCCAAGACCATACTTAGATTTCCCCGCTAGTTGCCAAGACGCCCCGGCCAGCCAGAAGAACCCCAGGAGTCCCAAAAGCCCCAATTCTACCCAGAATGTGAGTATCACGTTGTGTGGATATTGCATTGGTTCGGGGTACTCAGTCATCGCAAAGCGGTATTTATACATTTCATGAAACCCATCAAGTCCTGCGCCAACAATAGGGGACGTTTTCAAAAGACGCATCGTCCCCCGCCATTGGTACAGCCGGATCTGTAGTGTATCTCTTCCTTGATAGAGCCGGCCAATCTCAGGAGCAAGCTGGGTGATTGATAGAAAACTACCTGCACTAACCGCAAGCAGCGCAAGCACCACCGCGGTGCTAACTAGCACCACGCGCGCCTTTCGACTTATCTGACGCAGGCGATTGAGCACCAACATTACTAGTAGTGATACTACCAACGCGAAAAGGCCACCTCGGGACCGGGTAACCACCACGCCAACCGTCCCTAGTGCAAGTACAATCAAATACCACCAGGAGAATCGCTTCTGCTGCACGACCCAACCAGCGATTATTAGCATAAGTGGAACCGTGAGCAACGAAACCGCGTTTGCAGTGTTAAATACAGCCGACCCCCGGCCTTGCGCTAACTCATGATGAGCAAAACTCCAGTTCGGATCTCGTGAGATCACTTGCCAGATACATAGCAGAGATATCCAAGTAATGAGTATAGCTATCCCTACGCGGACCGAAGTTTCCGACAGCCGATTTTTTAACACAGAGACTAGGCAGAAAAACAATAGGAAGGGCTCAATAAAATACGCTTTCAGTATACCAACGCCGTGAAACGTATCAAAGGAAAAAAAGGACGCGATTATTGCGGCACACAAAAGCAGCGTGCCCGGCCAGAAAAGGCTTGTGTAGATAGAGTACACTCCAGGATTTCTGATCGCATAGTAACCGATGATGACTAGCACAACTACCTCGAGAAGTGTTGTAGGAACACTCAGTACGCGAAACCGAATAATGTAGAGCGGCAGTATGCCTATGAGCACTCCTGGCCACACAGCAAAGAAGCTTGCTCGATCAAACGGCGCGAGTAACTTCATTCAGCCACGACCAAAAAAAGAACAAGAGCGGCGGAAATACCAGCGAATTGACAAACTGGGCATGTACCATCCACCCAAACATCGCGCAAAAAAGCATCCATGCGCTCCCGGTAGAAATCTTTGCAAGTGTGCCGAGTGTACGAGATAGCCAAAAAATCCATGCAGACAGGCCGAAGAAGCCCGTGGTTGCAAGGAGGAATAGGAAGCTGGAGTCCGCCCCAGTGCTGCCGTGTGAGACTGTGCCTTCTGGAAGGAGACGTAGAGCCACTTGTGCGTCTCGGTACAGATTGAAGCCAACACCAAAAGGATGCGCAGCAGCAATCTTTAACGCCTTTCGATATGAAAGTACCCGTGCCCGGGCGCTCTCGCTGCGGTTGATATCACGGTACTGCTCGATCAGCAGACGCGGCAAGAGACTGGCCGAAAGCAGTGTCACACTTAACACAACAAGCAATGCATTTTCGCGGGTACGAAAACGAAGAAGGGACAGGCCTGACATGACCACAAATGCAAGATACGCGCTCCGGGAGAAGGTCAGTAGCAGTGCAAAAAATAATACCGTCCCGATCAACACAGTACGGTTGTCCCACTTGCGGGCAGTAAGCCCCGGCGTAAGTACATACAGGATTCCAGCCGCCAACAGGAGACCAACATAGTTCGGATCGAGCCATGTGCTCACTAGTCGATACCAATGAGGGTCCCACCCGTGCACAGTAAGCGGGGCAAGATTAGGAAACAGAATAAATTGCGCAATGCCAAGCCCTGCAGTGCCACCAAGCGCATACACCATGCCGGTGCGTACTACCCGTAAGTCCCTTCGCGAAAACGGGATAACAGCAGCCGCTCCGTACAACACAAAACGGACTAAGTACAGTGAGCCAGCAAGGACAGTGGGGAGCTCAAAAAGGAAAAGGGCTGGTATCAAGGATATAACAAGCGTACCGACGACAAGCAGAAACCCTTTTCCCCAAGTGGTGTTTTTCATCTGTGACAGTACGTCGCCTCGCGCCAATATCCACACCCACCCGACAACAACGGCCAGGTCAAGCGGGGTCAGGTATCCTGGACCAAGTGGTATGCGCACCGTCTGTCCAAGCAGAAAACACACCAGTGCCAACGCCCACCAGGAAGTCACGGGTATCCTACCCGCCACCCGCGTACTCCCCGTACCGCATCAACCCACGCATAGATACATGACCTGAAAATGCGCAGCCGTCTTACTGAAGCCAGGGCCTTCATACTCGTCCATACGGTAAGGAGCACCACGTACACTGTGCCGATTATTTTGCCTGTCAGAGCCCCGTATTTCCAGATGAAGAGCAAGTTATTCCGTAAGAGGTAGTACACCGACAGAGGTGAAGTATTGCCCCCGGTGGCATGAGAAACCCGATGCATAATAAATGCCTTCGGTTCCACCGACAGTTTGAGACCTGCGCGCCGCGCCCGCATCCCGTAATCCGCGTCCTCAAAGTACAAAAAATAGCCGGCATCAAGCTCGCCGATCTGCTCAACAACCGAAAGACGAACGAGCAAACAGCAACCAGGCACATAATCTACTTTACGGTTATACGCGGGCGGGCGGTACGAGGAGCGTATATGGACTGGTCTACCCCAAGGCCACGTGATTTTGCCACCCAAGTCGTACACAAGCCCGCCCTTCTCATGCCACCCGACAACCGGCCCTACCAAATCAGCCTTATTTCGTGCAAGCGGCGTAACAAAGTCCTCGACCGCCAGAGTGTCATGATTGAGAAGCACTACTTGGGAAAGTTCTTTCTTTATCGCCCACGCAAAGCCCTTGTTCATTGCCCCTGCGTACCCTTCGTTGCGCGGTAACCTAATAAACTCACACGACGGAAATTGATCTCGGAGCACCGTCTCCGGGTCGTCGCCGGAGTGGTTGTCAAGAACCAGTACCGGGTGCATAGGATTTACGTGGATTGACAAGGACCGCAAGCACGCAATAAGTTCTTGCCCCCCGTTATAATTCAATACCACCAGACCTACCTTCTCCATGGTAATCGCCACGTCTGACGTGGCAACGGTACTTCTTTTTCAGTAAGCCAGTGTTCAATTTTGTCGAATGACGTGTCGTGACTCCGTTTGAGTTTCCACCGGTCCAGTAGAATTACTGGCCAGGTGACCACAAAGTAACTTTGTACCGCAAAGGCCTCCTTGAGAAATCCCAGGCCTACAAAGTGCTTGAACGTACGTACATAAATAAGGGGCAGTTTCCACCATCTGCCACGGGCAAGTATTGCACGTAAAGGGAAGTGTTTAAAAATTAATATCCAAGTATTGCGATAGTGTAAGTACATCATATGCGCGCGATTGCGACTGGCTGTTGCCCCCCGCTTATGAAAACACACTGCAGACGGTACATACATGCACACCCCACCTGCATATTTGACGCGGAAGCCCATCTCAACATCCTCAAAAAAAGCAAAAAGCCGTTCATCAAATAGCCCCACTTTCTTGAATAGTGACCGGCGCCACACCGAGGCTCCGCCGCATACTGAAAATACTTCTTCCTCCTTATCAAACTGACCGTGGTCCGTCTCGCCGCTCCCCCTACCGGTAGCTTGGCCAACGCTGTTTACGACATCTCCAGCGTTATCAAGAATAGAAGGGTTGTCAAACCTGAGCATCTTACCACAAGCAGCTGCTACTTCCGGATGAGCCTTCAGAAATGAAACCAAGATTTGCAGCCATGATGGAGTCAGCTTAGTATCGTTGTTGAGAAGCGCGGTAAATGGAGTATTGGTTGCTGTAATGCCTTTATTAACAGCGGCAGCAAAGCCCATGTTTTTAGCAAGGGTAATAACCCGTACGTGTGGATATCGCTTGTGCAGGAATTCCACGGTCCCATCGGTTGATCCGTTATCAACCACCACTACTTCCAGCCTGCGATATGTCTGTCTGAGAAGCGACGCAAGGCATGTATCAAGAAGCTCTCGGCCGTTAAACGTGGGTATGACAATCGATACTTCAGGAGAATCAGCGCTCACATTACTTCCAAAACATCGCACGCTGCCCAAAGTCCTCGGTTGCCGATCGTGGCGCGAAGCTGTGCTTCCTCTAGTAAGCGAGCATGTTTCGTGTCAGGAGGGTAGGCTCTGGCTTTCGCATACCCTCTCTCTACCATCTCGTAATTTATCATCATGTCATCCACAAATACGTAGCGCAGCAATCGGCCGAACCTATCGGTTTCTGATATATCGCGTTCCAGGCGAACGTACGCACCTTCAGCCAAGTGCTTATTATACTCCGTAGCTTCCAAGGAATAGCATGCTAATCGTCCCTCCCGCTTTTCTGGCGCGTCGATGCCGATATATCGTACCTTCCGCCCATCCGCAAGCTCTATCGTGTCACCATCGATTACCCTCGTCACCCGCGCGTACTCGTCCTTGTCACCTCGGACCTGAGGGCTGGGTGGTCGAGACTCAGCCGGAATACTGCCTTGAGGAAACACAAACAGCAGTGCGGATACAAAAATAAGGCCGCTGAAAACAACAAAAACTGAAGCCCAAATAACCATCGTCTTAGATGGCACTTCCCCCTGATCCATGTTAAAATTATAGCAGTAAGGACCTGTGGCTCAGTGGTTAGAGCGTTCGGTTCACATCCGAAAGGTCGTTGGTTCGAATCCAACCGGGTCCACACCCAACCTCCCCCGACTTTCCCCTTGCTCTTTTAGCGCTCAAAAGACGATAATAGGAAGATAATGGCCGAGGGGATGGAACGTTTTAAGTTTTTGATACTTGATATTTTGCAAACAATCGTCGTCGCTATGGCTATCTTTTTCATCGTTTGGCAACTCCTTCTCCAACCGCATAAGGTGGACGGGCGTTCGATGGAGCCGACATTCTGTAACACAGAAATGATTCTTACTGATAAAATCAGTTACAAATTCCGCGAACCCGAGCGCTATGAGGTGATCGTTTTTCAATCTCCTACAAAAGGCGGCCGTGAGCTCATCAAACGTCTCGTCGGACTCCCGGGGGATACTGTTGGTCTGCAAAATGGTAAGATCACCGTAAACGGAGAACCCATCGACGAACCATACCTGCCTTCGGGGCTTGCTACCAACGGAAGCGACTGGCTACGCGAAGGAGAATCCAGATCTGTGCCGGAAGGACAGTATGTCGCTATAGGCGATAACCGCGATCATAGTGAGGATTCACGACGGTTTGGTCTTATCTCACGAGAGAAACTGCGTGGACGAGTCTGGATCCGTTACTGGCCACCCCAATCAGTCGGTATTATACCGAAAGGGAATGCGCAGACTGGCTCTCGCCAGTCATCATGTTCTTAAACATGGATAAATACTCAGAGGTTGCTTCTTGCTCGCCCCTGAGAATAATCTCAATCCGTGTTTCAACCCGCGATTGACGCAGTCTTACTTTCGGTCGTATGCCGAGCCGCTCGACCCTTGACTCAAGAGAGGACAGTAGCTCTTTCTGTAGTTCATCGAGCGCCGCCGAAACAATGGGTCTTCGTCTCCCGTGCGGATCAGTCCCGGCTGTCGCCGCCGCGTCAAGCCCCTCACGGGCTTTGATGCGCCGCGTAATCTCCTCGGCTCCACGAACAGATAGGTTTTCTTTGAGCACAATCTTATATGCTTCAAGAATGAGGAGCGGATCTTCCAAAGCAGCTAACGCTCGTACGTGACCCTCTGTTGTTGCGCCGGAAAGCAACCCGTCCTTGAGTACGTCCGGGAGCGTCAGGAGCCGCAGTGTATTTGATACATACGAAGGACTCTTCCCAACCCGCTGTGCAATCTCCCCTGTCGTTAAGCCGAACTCATCAAGGAGCCTCCGAAAAGCCTGAGCCCGCTCCAACGGATTCAGGTCGACCCGCTGGGCATTTTCCACAATCGCCATCTCGAGCATCCCCTGCGGACTGGTCTCGCGTATAACGACCGGAATTTTAGTTAGGCCTGCAATTTTTGCAGCTCGCCAGCGTCGCTCGCCAGCGATGATTTGGTATCCTGCTGGTGTTTTGGCTACCACAATCGGCTCCAGTACACCATGCTCTTTGATTGAGTCTACCATCTCGACCAGCGACTCGGCAGTGATCAGCCCCCGCGGCTGAAGCGGGTTAGGTTGCAAAATATCGATATCGAGTTCTAGAATACCTTCTTGTACCACAAAATCCTCCTTATCGAACTGCTACGATCTTACGGCCGAGCTTGCGACCAAATGAAACAATACCTGAAACTGTCGCAAAAACGGTGTAATCCCTACCGAGACCAGTGCCTTCTCCTGAGTGTATACGCGTGCCACGCTGTCGCACGAGTATGCGCCCTGCTGAAACCACTTGCCCACCGGAAACTTTGACTCCCAAACGCTTGCTTATACTATCTTTGTTGCCTTTGGCAACACCGCCCGATTTAACTTTTGCCATACTTATCTTCCTTTAACACGTACACCCCAAATGCATCTCCTCACTTTTGCATCGGGCCAGCCATATACGATTGGCCCCACAACAACAATATAACCAAGCTTTTCACAGATGTCAACCAGTGAAAATGTCACCCAGGCGGCTCATTACTGCCTCAGACTCAGCCGGCGGAGTCTGAGCAAGGAGAGGGTGAGAACGGGTGATTCCTTTGGGAAACAAGAGCGGTGCCACCACACATGTTTTCTGCCAAGAAAGTTCAGGTGTGCGGCCAAAAAGAAGCCGATATATGTGTTACCTGGGCTCTTGTATCTTTTCTATCTGGACAAAACTGATGAGGGGCCTAAACCCGAGCTTTCGGTGATAGTGTGATTTTGCCTTATATGTTTCAACCGTGACCTTTTTACCTTTGGCACGTCGTACTATTTTTCCACGCACATTCGCACCCTCGACGTACGGAGTACCAACAATGTCTTTTTTACCGTTCGATACGAGAAGCACGCAGGTCAGTTCAACCCGCTCATCTGCTTTGGACGCAAGCCGCAGGGGTACTATTTGCCCCTCTGAAACCCTAACCTGCTTACCAGCCACTTCGACAATCGCCTGTTTCATCCTCGGTAGTGTACTAATCCTCATGCTGCCTGTCAAATGGCAACCCAGAACTTTTGCGCCTAACTGCCGCAACAAGCCCAAGTGAAACACAAAGAGCCACCACCGAGCTTCCTCCATATGAAACGAATGGTAAAGTAATACCGGTAATTGGCACAAGCCCCATGTTCATCCCTATGTTAACCAAAATTTGAAACAGCAACATGACAAATACGCCCGAAGCGATAAGCCGCCCAAAAATACTGCGGCAGGAAGAGGCTATCCAAAAACATCTGGCAAGAAGTACCCCATAGATTGCAATAAGGGCGATTGCGCCGATAAACCCAAGTTCCTCTGCAAGGGAAGCAAAAATAAAATCAGTGTAGTGTTCTGGCAAGAACTTGAGTTGCGATTGCACGCCCCGACCTAACCCCCTTCCCAAAAGCTGGCCTGACCCCACCGCGATAATAGACTGAATCGAGCTATACCCACTCCCCAATGGATCTCGTGTTGGGTCTAGAAAAGAAGCAATGCGCAGGCGCTGGTAATCAGCGAGATAGTTCCATCCAGCCGGCAACAAGAGACCTAAAAAGAGGGCGCCGGCTACGATCATTTTCACCGGAACCCAGGAAACAAAAAGCATGCCACAGAAGATAGCCATCATAACAAGCGCTGTCCCCAAATCAGGTTGACGAAATACTAAAAACGTCGGAATTAAGAGGGCCGTACACAGAAGGAATAGCGACTTGACGCTTGTAGGCGGGTGTTTTTTCAAAAACGAGGCAAAGAAGAGCAGCAGGAGCGGTTTGACAATCTCGGCAGTCTGAATCCGGGTACCTAAGAATTCTAGCCACCGAACCGAACCACGCGAGGAAACACCGATAAGCGCGGTAACCACAAGAAGCAATACGCTGACTATCCAAAAAAACTTCCCGAGTGGTTCCCACACACGAATATCGATCCTCGATATCACAAAGAAGCACAAAAGCCCAAGAACTGATGACACGAGCTGCTGGCCCGCAAGGTCAGGGGCGACCGAGGCTAACATCACAAGGCTCAGGGACAACAGGAGTATGATCGGAATAAATAAGGCTAAATCTATACCGCGTTTGTCGGTCATGAAGTTTAAGGTATAGCAGTTACTTCAAAACGACCACCGCGAGACAACGTAGCTGCCAGCGTTTTTCGCTTGATCTCCTCCGAGTAACCTTCCGGCCATGACAGTAACATAACGTTCACTTTCTGATCCAGACGGGTACCGAGACGTCTGCGCTCTTTTTGTATCTGGCGAATAAGTTCACGCGCCTCACCTTCGGCAAGAAGCTTCGGAGAAAGCGTAGTGTCGAGAGCGACTCTGCCTTCTTTATCTAGTTCGACACCGCGCGTTCCCGCATAACCTGCTATGTCATCAACACGCTGCACCTTCTTCACATTCAACTCCGCCTGTAGAAGCTCCAACACCCCCGGATCCGTAAGGTCTCCCGGCTTGCCTTCCTGATAGTAAAACACCGAGAGCGGCTGTCGCAGTTTGATTCCGCTCGCTTTCCGAATTGCGTGACCGCGCTCAGCAAGCCCCCGAGCGTACCGCATAGTTTTTCGCAACTGATCGTCATCATATCCCGCGGGCATTGCGGGCCACCTGGTCAGGTGCACCGACTCTTCGCCCGTCAGATGCGTATACAGTTCCTCTGCAATAAAAGGGGTAAAGGGTGCTAGCAACCGTAGGGTGCGGCAGAGTACATAATACAATACCTGGTAGCAAACTTGTCGATCGGCAAGGCTTTCCGCGGAAAATCCCACACGGTCCCGCGAACGCCGGATATACCAGGTAGAAAGGTCGTGAATAAAGCTCTCAATTGTGACAGCTGCAAGTCGCGCGTTGTACTTGTCCAAGCCCTTGGTTGCAGTACGTGCCGTATGTGTCAACTCAGATAAAATCCAGCGGTCAAGTGTTTTGAGACTCTTATGATTCGGCAGCCTGTCGGCGACCACTGTCTCTTCGGCACTTACGTATTCGGTAAAAAATCGCACCGTGTTCCAAAATATCAGATACCAACGCCGGCGAATCTCGCTGGCGGCCTCAAAGCCAAAGTTAAGGTTTACTTCAGGACTCTGCGTCGCGTAGAGCCAGCGCATGACGTCAACACCTATCTTATCGGCAGCCTCATTGAACTCAATCGCGTTCCCTTTCGATTTGTGCATTTCTTCGCCTTTTTCATCACGCACGAGGGCGTGCCCAAGAAGGTTTAAGAAAGGCGGCTCCCTCTCTAGTACTGTACTCATAGCAATAAGTGCGTAGAACCAGTTCTTGAATTGACCAGGAAATGCCTCGGTAACAAAATCAGTCGGGAACCACTGCCTCCAGTATGTTCTATCTGAAAGATAGTTTAGGGTTGAGTACGGCACAATACCAGCATCTAACCATGGGTTTCCTACGTCAGGGATGCGGGACACTACTTGCCTGCAGTGCGAGCACTCAATTTTTACCTGATCTATCCAGGGTCGGTGAGGACTCTTACCTTTAAACGTCTCCCACCCAGCAACCGCTCGCTCTCGCAGCTCTTCTTTGGAACCAATCACCTCAAAGGTGCTACACCTCTCACATTCAAATATCGGAAGTGCAAGTCCCCAATATCGTTTTTTGCTGATGAGCCAGTCATGCATGTTTCGCAACCAATCCAGCTCGCGCTCCAACCCCCACTGAGGAATCCAATTGATTTGTTTGGCTACCTTAATCATTTGCTCCCGATACGTGTTTCCGTCTGCTTTTGGCATTTGACTTTTGCCGTCATTGACGAGCCTTGCCTCTGGCGAGGCTTTTGACTTTTCTACTACGTCCATAGCGATGTACCATTCATCTACTACCCTCCACACGAGCTCCGTTTTGCAACGCCAACACGTAGGGTAACGATGGGTATAATCGGCTATCTTAAATGCCAAACCATGCTTCTCGAGATCTGCAATGATGGCAGCCGAAGCCTTGCTAACGGAAAGATTGCTCAAGAAAGAAAAGCCTTCAAGGAACACCCCGGACTCATCAATTTCTTCGATGGCTGGCAGCTTCTCTTTCTTGCCTAAAGCGTGATCCTCGCTGCCAGCTCCAGGGGCAATATGGACAATCCCGGTCCCTTCGGCCGTGTTAACAGGCAATATCATAGGGTCCGCAGCAACTACCTGATACCTAACCTTGCCCATCGCTTCGGCAACCGCTGGCAGATCTTCATAGGGCGCGTGGTAGGTCAAGCCAATGAGGTCGGATCCGGATAACTCTCGGGTCTTTTTCCACCCTTGCGTAAGACCCAGCTTATTGATAAGCATGGTCTCCTTCTCAAGGTCGCCAGTCGCCGTTGGATTTATCAAAATAACTCGTTCGCCGTCTTTCTCCATCTCCCAATAGGAACGCTCAGGATTTACAGCGAGCGCCACATTTCCAGGAATAGTCCACGGGGTAGTTGTCCAGGCCAGCAGTGAGGTATCCGTACGGTCAGCAAGCGGCAGTCTGAAAACGACGGTCTTGTGCGTAAGCTCCCTGTATTGCTCTGTTAATATCTCGTGCTGGGATATAGCCGTGCCGCACCGTGGGCACCAGGGAACTGAATCCCGTCCTTTGTAGAGCCAGCCTTTTTCATGACATCGCTTTAGGTAGTGCCAAATGTGATAATTGTTCTCATCTGACATGGTGTAGTAGGAGTTATCCCAATCCATAAAGTACCCGAGGCGCTCGCTCTGCTCCGTCTGCACCGCTGCAAAGCGACGCACGCGTTGCTTACACAATTCCACGAACTTAGCGATGCTTAAAAACCTATCTCCCGGAACTAAGTTTTCAATATCTTTTTTACTCTTAAGACCAAGTTCCTTCTCAACTTCAACCTCGACCCACAGGCCCTGGCAATCAAACCCATTCTGGAATCGCTGGGCAAATCCTCGCATGTTTTTGTACCGCTGCCAGAGGTCTTTGTATGTGCGACCCCACGCGTGATGCACGCCCATCGGATTATTGGCAGTAATGGGCCCATCCATGAAAGAAAAGCGTCTTCTGGACTTACTGTTTTTTTTGAGGTACTTCTCAATAATACCCTTCCCGTACCAATGCGCGAGCCACTTCTTTTCCGTGGCAATAAAGTCAATGTGGCTTGGTAAGGGGGAAATTTTTCTTTTAGTACTCATCGCAAATAGCAGACCGCGCAAAGTCCGACGTACGTCGGACCATGTGGCAAGTGTATTCTACTAAGAACTCCAGGAGAATTGCAATCGACTCCCATTGACAACCCAGGGAACACTCTTTTAAGGCCTGGCCTTTATTCCTTGCAACTTAGTGGCGGCGCAAGAATGCGGGGATATCGAATTCGTCTTCCTCTGGAGTGGTTTCGTTTTGTGCTTGAGGAAATGTTTGGGTAACCGGAGAGTACTGTTGCGGCTGTTCCTCATTAAGCGCCTGTCCACTTGCATCCTGGGTTTGGAGCGTTGCCGGCTGTTGATAGGCCGAGGGGGTTGAAGGAACTGCTGGAATTGCCCTACCAAAATCGCTGATCCCAGCAAACCTACGTCGTGTCTCATCAAAACCAGTCGCGATAACGGTAATTTTCACCTGATCTACTAGATTTTCGTCGATGGCAGCCCCAAAGATAATATTTGCGTCCGCATCAGCAGCTTGGGCGATGATTTTTGCCGCCTCATCCACCTCGGTCATCGTAAGATCGCTTCCGCCCACCACATTAAAGAGCACTCCGCGTGCACCGTCGATCGAGACCTCAAGAAGCGGCGAGGAGATAGCAAGACGGGCAGCCGTCTGCGCGCGATTCTCTCCACTCCCGGTCCCGATACCCATCAGCGCCGAGCCAGCATCGGTCATGATTGTCTTGACGTCAGCAAAATCAACGTTGATAAGCCCTGGCATCACGATAAGGTCCGAGATCCCCTGTACACCCTGAGACAACACGCTATCTGCCACTCGGAACGCTTCCAAAAATGAGGCTTTTTTATCCACAACATCAAGGAGACGCTGATTGGGAATAACAATAAGGGTATCTACCTTGTCGCGCAGCTGATCTATACCCTCTTCCGCATATACCATCCGCCGCGTTCCCTCAAAGTGAAACGGTTTTGTTACCACGGCTACCGTAAGCGCACCGAGAGTTTTAGCAACGCTTGCAACGATAGGTGCAGATCCGGTGCCGGTACCCCCTCCCATGCCAGCGGTTATAAATACCATATCAGCATCACGCAGCATCTCATTAAGTTTCTCTGACGACTCTTCTGCTGCTTGCTTGCCAATTTCCGGATTGGCTCCTGACCCAAGGCCTTTTGTTAAATTCTCACCGATTTGAATCTTGTTCGGCGCTTGACAGGTGAGGAGCGCCTGCGCATCGGTGTTGACTCCTACAAACTCAACACCCTG
Source organism: uncultured Gammaproteobacteria bacterium (assembly GCA_964372495.1). Classification (GTDB taxonomy): domain Bacteria; phylum Patescibacteriota; class Microgenomatia; order JAUYPR01; family JAUYPR01; genus CAYJQU01. The sequence continues at coordinate 175,488 of CAYJQU010000001.1, read as the reverse complement.
AATCTGCTGAAAAGAAATCATGGAGTTCAACGCGTTGCACCCACCACCACCCAAACCTACTACTTTTATCTTAGCAAACGGATGTACCTCGGGTTTTATAAGCATATAGGGTAAAACCCTTTCTAGGCAGGTTCTTGGAGGTTTAGGCCATCATACCACGCTAGATGTGCATGCGCAATGAGTTACGGCAAGAGCTTCTTGAGCCAGTCAACTCCTTTACCCACTGCGCCCTTAAAAAACGCCTTGCCTACGGTAGGCAACGCACTTTCTCGCTCGACAACAAGTGCAGATGCATACAAAATAAGTCCACTAGAGGCTGCAAAGCCTGGATGAGTAATTTCATCAATCAATCCAGTAAGTTTCCCGGGAGTACCAATACGCACCTGCATGCCAAGACGCCGACGAGCCACCTCCACAATGCCCACCGTATCAGCGCCACCGCCGGTCAAGACAATACCTGCAGGCGTCAGTCCTGCAAACCCGCTCTTTTGCACCTCAAGGCCAATAAAGGTAAAAATCTCCTCAAGCCGGGGACGAATAATGCCATCTACCAGAGTTTTACGCGATACCTTTCGCAACTCTTCTTCGGTGCCCAAATGCGATAGATCGAGGACATCATCAGCCCTACTGTCCTTTGGCTTGACAGTAATTTCCTCGGGCATTACCGCCTTTTTTGGTGCCTTGGAAAGCTCGAGCTTTATCCGCTCAGCAGTGTCCAAACTGACCCGCAGTCCCACAGCAATATCGTTGGTCACATTACGCGCCCCCACAGGCAATACTGCAGAATGAGACAGCGCGCCGTCGACAAACATCGCGATATCAGTCGTGCCGCCCCCTAGGTCGACTACTATGACTCCCAGTTCCTTCTCAGTATCAGTCAATACAGCTTCCGCCGCAGCAACCCCAGAAAAGATAAGCCCCTCAACGTCGACTCCAACCTTTTCAATGCACTTCACCAGATTATGAATACTTGTGGTTGCTCCGTGAATAATATGGGTTTCCACTTCAAGCCGCACGCCTGTCATTCCAACTGGATCCTTGATATCGTTTTGTGAATCAACAGTAAAGTTGCGCGGAATTACGTGGAGAATTTCCCTACTGTTGGGTAAGGAAACTGCCCGTGCTGCCTCGATAACGCGACGAGCATCCTCGGCCGTAATCTCAGCATTTGGTTGAGAAACTGCAACTACTCCGCGGGAGTTTTGACACTGTACATGACTACCCCCTACGGAAACATAGCTTGAAGACACCGAGCAACCAGCCATCCGCTCTGCTGACTCCAAACTCTCCGCGATTGCAGACACCGCTTCATCGATATCAATAATCTGGCCCTTGCGCATCCCACGGCTTGCGACACTCGCAACCCCGATTACATGGCATCGTTCATGCTTGGTAGTAGCAATGATGGTGCAAATCTTTGAAGAGCCGACGTCAATACCAACCAATAGCTGATCCTTGGCCATTATATCCCCCAGCATACACGGGTAATTACCCGTGCGTCAATACAACAACACTGGCCGATCAAAGCGATAATCAATTTTCTTTAGCATTGTACCATCGCGTGAAGCGCGTGATAGTACAGACGCGACCGTAGGAAGACGCTCATATACAGAAGAGTCTAGCGGTACTAGCACCGTCGTTCCCGCAACCCTAATCTCCAGATCACCAAGTCGTCCAAGCACCAACACATCAACAGTCCCCAGATGACGACGAATCTCCTCGGTAAGCCGTTGCCACTCTACCCCATCAAGTTCTTGAAACCGCTCCCCGACCACCACAGGCAGCAAGCTTTCTACTACTGGCAGCTGCCTAGTTTCATAAGTTGTGTCGAATACATAACCTCGCCGGTCAACAAGAAAACGCGCTGTTGATGCAGACTCGGAAGCAATCAGGATAACCACCGCCTGTCGCTTTAAAACCTCAACCACGATCCTCGCGGGGTATTTCGCGGTAAAACGAGCACCTTCAAGACAGGGTAGGCTCTGTATAAACACTTCCTTTTCTCCTGTTTGCCATAACCACGAGGGAATATGTGGGGTAAGCTCCGAAGGTGTGCTCACACAGTCACTCGGGAGCATGGTAACCTGCCACCCACGCAAGCTCAGCAATGCCGCAATGGCCATACAGACAATAAAGAACGCGCCTTTGCCAAGCCACTTCATTGAAACAAGGAATCTATGCGATCGGCAATACGAGATGCGGCAGCAGCGTCAATAAAGTCAGGCACTACTGCTTTCTCCGGTACGAGCTTGTGCGCCCCGGCGATACTTCCTAAGAGCATTTCACCTGAAGGGTTATCGGGCAATACTATACCCAATCCAGATGAAGCTAACCAAGATGCATTATACTGTTGCTCACCGCCTCCGCTTGTAGCTAATGGCACGAGCACTGATCGCTTGCGCAGCAATGCAAGCTCCCATACCGTATTGGCGCCAGCGCGCGCTATAACTACATGGCTGTGTCGCATAACCGCGCCAACGTCCTCTGCGTGCACGTACCGGGTAACGAAATACTTACGTTTAAGAGGCTCAGGCAGACCTTCACGTATTGCTGTCATCCGATCCAGGTCTCGAAACTGAGCAGAGTCGCCTGTTTGGTGAAAAACAGGCCAGCGCGAGAGTAGTTCAGAAAGCACCTCCTCAACGGCGATATTTAATGCATGAGCACCCTGGTTACCGCCAGTAACATAGAGAAATCGCGGATTATGCGCAAGCCACTCTTGTATCACCTGTGAGCGAGGACGAGTCTGGAATATCGCTTTCCGCACTGGATTACCGATCCATCGAGCCTTTCCTCCGGCAGTCTCGGGAAAGGACACAAGCACTTCTTTTGCAAACCACGATAATAAGCGGTTCGCGATACCCGTCACCCGCGTTTGCTCATGCATAACAACCGGGACACCTCGCACTGCTCCAGCAAGCACTACCGGCACCGCCAAGTATCCACCAAACGAAAGGATAAGGTCAGGCTTGGCCGTCGAAAGGGCCGTTAATGCTTGGGCGAAACCCTGAGGCGTTTCAATGCCGAGAGTCAACAATGACAGCAGAGGATTATGTCTCGACCATCGACCGGCGGTGATGGATAAAAACCGTATGCCTATCCCGGATATCACCTCTTTCTCAATCGACGGTGTCGGGTCGTTCGTCATGGTGGTCGACCGTCCGAAGAAAACAAGGCGATAGCCACGGCGCATAAGTTCCTCCATTACCGCCAGCGCTGGTGTTAAATGCCCCCCGGTAATAGCAATTTTCTGTTTCATCTGAAGCGACTCACCGAAAGCAGTAGCCCAATTGCCGCGAGCGTAGCAATCGTTGAAGACCCCCCGTAGGATATAAACGGAAGGGGTACGCCGGTTAAAGGAATGAGCGAAACCATAGCTGCCATATTGGTGAGTGCCTGAAGACCAATCCAGGTCGTGATGCCCCCCGCCAGCAACCTTCCCTGCATATCGCGCGCCTGCCCAGCGATCCGAAAACCACGCCAACAAAAAAACACAAACGCGGCAAGTACAGCCAGCGCACCCAATAACCCTGTTTCCTCCCCGATAATAGCAAAAATGGAGTCAGTTGTCGCCTCAGGTAGATACGAGTATTTCTGACGGGACTGGCCAAGCCCCAACCCAAATAATCCTCCGCTACCCAACGCAATCAGTACTTGATTAATGTGATAGCTGGCCCCCAACCGATCAGCAAATGGGTCCAAAAATGACGTGAGCCTCCTGAGGCGATATGGCGCAAGGACGACCAATCCACTAAGCGCTCCTACTACAGCAGGAATCAAGACCGCAAACAAGCGTAGCGGCGCTCCTGCTACATACAGCATGAGCATGCAGGTTCCCGCGAGCACAATGCTCGTTCCCATGTCCGGCTCGGCCATGATGAGACCGAGTAGAAACCCCATGGTGACGAGCATCCATACAATTCGTTTGGTGGTAGGACGCTTCTCCTTGCTCAGTTGGGAAGCCAAAAAAATGACGGTCGAAAGCTTGACAAATTCTGCTGGCTGGATACTAAACCCAAACAAGGTTATCCAGCGCCTCGCCCCCAGAAATTTTGAGCCGATACCAGGAATAAGAACGAGCACTAGTAGCAGAGTGCATACAAAGAAAATTGGCTTTGCAACCCGTATGACCGCGTGGTAATCAATACGAGATAGCACAAAAAGCGGTATAAGACCCAAGAGTATCCAGGCACCCTGGTACTTTATATAATGAAATTTATCTCCGAAGTCCCGATACGCAGAAACGACCGACGCATCATAGATCATGATCGCGCCAAACAGAAGCAGCCCTGCTACCAGAGCCAGTAATGTGCGATCAGCATGCGTTTTCATGCCAGAACTGCACGATTGAATTGATCGCCGCGCTCGAACTCATGTTGAAACAGACCAAATGAAGCAAATGCAGGGGAGAGCAGAACCACATCGCCCGATTCTACATGCTCCCGAGCAAGGCTAACCGCTTCTTTCATAGAAGAGACTTTACCGAGTATTTTTTCTCTTCGTTTTATTGCTGACTCAAGCTTGCCGGTACCGCTGCCTTCAAGTAACACCACATACTTTACCCGCCGGTCGATCAAGTCTCCCAAGTTCCCATACGCCAGCCCTTTATCTGCACCACCAGCGATAAGAATAATAGGTGATGAAATGCTCGCTAGTGCCGCCATCGTTGCTTCTGGCATGGTACTCGTCGTGTCGTTCACATAGGAAACGTCGTCAACTACCGCTATCTCCTGCATGCGGTACGGGACGCCGTCAAAAGAGGCTAGTGCCGCATTCGTTGCGCTCTCTGGTACATCTAAGACACGAGCAACAGCCGAAGCTGCAGCTGCGTTTGCACGATTATGGTCACCAACAAGAGAAAGTTCTACTGGGCAGTCCTGAGCGCTGAAGCGATGGACCGCCCCGTGAGCCTCGCTCACAAACAGTGGTGTATACTCGTTATCACTGTTCACAAAAAGATGGCCGTGTTGATCCTGATACCTGAAAATGGCTCTCTTATCCTCAACGTATGCCTCCATGGAACGATACCGGTTGAGATGATCAGGGAAAATGTTCGTGATAACTGCGTAGTCTGGACTTATGTGAGCCTCGTCAAACCCCTGCAGTTGCCAGGATGACAGCTCAAGCACTACAACGGTTTCTGTGGTAATCGAGGGTAAAAGACTGAGGGTGGACACACCACTTACGTTTCCCCCTACCGCTACGTTGCGCCCTGACATCCTGAAAATATCCGCAATCATCATGGTGGTTGTTGTTTTCCCTCGAGTGCCAGTAACACCGATTACATCCCTTCTCCCTACCAATTTCACAAAAAGCGCCGCCTCCATTTCAACCGGAATGCCACGTTTTCTTGCTAAAGTAAGATATGGCGAATCGGAAGGCACTGCAGGATTGCGTAACACGAGGTCGGCGCTGACAATATCTTCTTGGCGGTGCTTGCCAAGTACAAAGCGGATAGGTAACCCCGAAAGCTTCTCCAGAGATGGTCGTAATTGGGACTCGGGCCGTAAATCCGTCACCGTGACCGCTGCGTCCTGTTCTACAAAAAACCTGGCAGCTCCTACACCACCACCTAGGAGCCCCAAGCCCATAATGAGCACCTTTTTTCCAGTAAAATTTTTATTCATTTATATACTAGCCGCGGATCAAAGCTAGCCAGAGACCGAACACGGCAAATAGAGCGCCGATGAGCCAGAAACGCATGACGACTTTTGGTTCCTCCCAACCCCTGTGTTGTAAGTAAAGGTGTATCGGGGCAACCGTCAACACCTTACGCCCTAAGAACTTTTTGCCAAGGATTTGCACAAGCGAAGATCCTACTTCCAAAACAAAAACCCCTCCTATTACCGCAAGTGCGATAGTTTTTCCCAAGAGTAAACCGATAACCGCAAGAGTTGCGCCGAACGACATGGTTCCTACATCCCCAAGCCAAATACGTGCTGGATAGATATTGAAATAGAGAAACGCAAGAAGCGCACCCAGCCACGCCCCGATGAATACAGACATGACGGAATCTAAGATGGTGTTTGAGATCACCCAAAACACAATAAGGCAGATCGTAAGCAAACCCGTAGCGAGTCCGTCCAGCCCATCAGCAATATTAAATGCGTTGGCAAAAGACACGATAACAAACGCCGCAAAGGGAATGTAGAAGAAACCGAGGTCAAGGGTGATATCCGATGAGATATAGATAATATCTATTCCTAACCCCAGATACAGCATGGTTGCCACAAGCAGTGCCAATACCCATTGTGCGACAAACTTATGCCGAAAACGAAGCCCCCAAAAACGGTCCTTTCTAATACCAAATGTTTTAATAAGATCATCATACAGACCGAGTATCCCAAATGAGACGAACGCAAAAAAGAGAATGAACACCTCTTTTCCTTGATCGTATACGGATGTGACTGGTAGGTTGAGAGCGCCTCGTAGATACACAACAACTACAAAGAGAGCCGCCACAACTGACATGACTAGGAGGCCGCCACCTACGGGCGTACCTACTTTCCAGCCATGTAGCCGGTCAAAAATAGGAGTGCGTTCGTTAAACATCGTCACCGTACTTTGTCTCTGACGCTGCAATTTGAATCGGTACAACAAGTTAATGTACGGAACGATAAGGAGCGCGGTGATCGCAAATGAGACAAGGATGAGCCCCAAAATATCTGCCATAGTGTAATGGTACCGTCAATCCCGCTCGGTTGCAAACTCGGGACAAAAAGCGCACTGGGTAACCATAGGATATCCTGCAAGTCCAGCAATAAGTCGCTCAAGATGAATGCCGTGCCGCGATCCCTTCACCAGTATAAGATCGTCAGGTTGAGCGTGCGTAATAAGCCAGGATCTGATGCGTGCAAGACTAGTCTCTTCTCTAACCTCCATTTTTCCGCCCACCGCATCCGCGATACATGTTGCTCCCTTGCCATAGGCAATAAGTGTATCGAAACGTTTTTTTAACAGTTCCTCTCCTACTTGCCGATGCGCTTGCTCCCTGAGTAGCCCCAGCTCCTTCATCTCGCCCAACACTGCAATGCGTCTTTTTGCAGGAAATTCAGCAACCGACCCAATGGCCGCGAGAGTAGCAGGAGGACTTGCACTGTAACTGTCATCAATAATGGTACTCCCATTAGGGCCAGCAACAGCTTGAAAGCGATGCGGAGCTGGAGTCATAGCGGTAAGACCTCGCCGAATAGTCAGAAGCGAAATTCCTTCCACAATTCCCACCGCACTTGCCGCCACTGCAGATAACGCTTGATGTCTTCCGAGGAGCGGGTAGGTAACCTCTACACTTTCCTGTCGATAGTGGAGCTGTAGCTTAGTTCCCGATAGTGATGGTTGCACGTGGTTATACCAAAGATCGCACGTAGAATCGGATCCATAATAAAACACGGTCGCATTTGTTTTTGACCCTAGGGCGCGCACGAGAGGATCATTAAAATTGAGTACTGCATATCCTCGTTTTGGTAGTGAGGTAATAAGTTGTCCTTTTTCTTCTTTTACTCCCTCCGCATCACCAAAAAATTCAGTATGAGTCCAGCCAATATTTGTCAATACACCTACCCAGGGACGCACAGCCGAAAGGTAATACTGCATCTCCCCCCTGTGCTGAACACCTAATTCCAAGACCACTTTTTCAGTTGTTGGAATCACTGAGAGCAGGGTCCTTGGGATATTTATGAGTGGATCAATATTCGCTTCGCTTCTGATAACGCGAAATTTTTGTGCTAGAACAAGGGCGGTCGCATCCTTTGTACTCGTTTTTCCTACACTCCCTGTTATGCCGATAATCTCTACGTGCGGAAAAAGCTTTATCCAATGTTTGGCTACCTCCCATCGCGATTTATGATACAGCGTTTTGTACCAGGGTCTGGCAAGCTCCATAATTAAGGATAGCGCGTAATACGTGCGCCTACGTTTTCAAGCCTCTCCACAATACCTTCATACCCTCGCTCGACCAGCTCCACACGATTGATCTCGCTTTCCCCCTCTGCGCAGAGGGCAGCGATTATCAGCGCCATGCCGGCGCGCAAGTCAGGAGAATCAATATCCTTGCCTCGCAGTTGTGCCGGTCCGGTTACGACCGCTCGATGGGGGTCACACAAAATAATGTTTGCGCCCATAGTAATAAGCTTGTCCACAAAATACATGCGGCTTTCATACATCCAGTCATGGCAGAGTGTTGTACCCCTTGCCTGGGTCGCCAGGGTCACCATAACACTCATGAGGTCCGTTGGAAATCCTGGCCATACGTCAGTTTGAATCTTAGGAATCGCAACAAGCTCACCGGACCGAACGATAAGATTCGTATCTACATGCTCCGTTTTGACCCCCATCCGCTCTAGCGTCAATAAAATCATAGGTAAATCTGGCAGGTTCACCCCCTGTATCGTAATCTCGCCACCAGTAGCGGCTGCGGCAACGATCCACGTACCGACCTCAATGTGGTCGGGCGGTATCTCAAACGTCGCACCGCGCAGACTAGGCACACCCTCAATAGTCAAAACATTACTCCCAATTCCCATAACAGTGGCCCCCATTTGCTGTAGGAACCGCGCAAGTGCCGTCACATGGGGCTCGGATGCTGCGTGCTCAATAGTAGTGGTACCGTCTGCGACAACAGCGGCAAGCATGGTATTTTCTGTGGCCGTTACCGACGCTTCATCAAGAAAAATGTGACTTCCTACTAAATGATCGGCGGTTGCCTCGTAGTCCTTTGGACCGCATATAACGTTGGCTCCTAGTCTGGTAAGGGCATCAAAATGCGTCCCAACAGCGCGCCGCCCGATGATACATCCCCCAGGATGACGCATGCGTGCATGACCCAACCTCGCTAGCAACGGTCCCATAAAAAGGACGCTTGCTCGCAGTTTAGCGACTAACTCCTCGGGCAAGTGACCCCGATCTACCTTGGAGCAGTTGATGGTCAGCGTGTGAGTTCCCAAACCCTCCACTCTTGCGCCGAGGGACTGCAGGAGCTGAGCCATGACCCCTACATCTCCAATCTGAGGCACACTCGTTAATGTACAATCTTCATTGGTCAGCAAGCAGGCCGCCATGATGGAAAGCACCGCGTTCTTATTTGCCCCGGTGCGTACCGTTCCGCGCAAGGGATGCCCTCCTTCAATCAAGTACTTCGCCACGTTCCTCCTCGGTAAAGTCTCCAATAAGAAAAATTTCTGGCTTCAGGGTAACGTCAAATCGCTCTCGGACTTTGATGCGTGCATGCTTCATAAGTAAAAGCCAATCCGCAGCGGTTGCTCCACCTAGGTTAACGATAAAGTTTGCATGTTTATCAGAAATTTGGGCATTACCAGAACGAGTACCTTTGAGTCCGAGCTGGTCAATAAGGTATCCAGCTGACAAGGTGAGATTGGGCGTACCGATACGTAATGCATCTTCCCTTGTAATATTTTGCCATGTACACCCACAGCTTGGTACTTGATAGGGCTGCTCGGCAAGACGAATTGTCTTCGACGCCTCATTGGCTTTGGCCCAAAGTGAAGCTTTGTCCGCAGGTTTCAGACGAAACTGAGCAACAAGGACTATCTCGCCGGTTTCTTGCAATTTACTGTAATCGTACCCAAACTCAAAGTAGGACACTTCCACTTCCTTTACCACACCGCCGGGAGTGAGCAGGCGAGCTGCCACTATATGATCGCCTATATACTCTCCATGCCGCTGAAAGTGAGAATTATTATAGGTTGCACCACCAACAGTACCAGGAAGTCCTAAGAATGATTCAAGGCCTCCCAATGATTCCTCAATGGTGTAGCGCACTAAATGCCCAATCTGTACACCGCTATCAGCCTCTAGTAGTACATCTGAAACCTTTTTGTCGCCCCCGGTAATCGTGCCTTTCACTCCCAACAGTTTAATCTGACTCGTACGATTTTTAATAACCAGCCCTCGCACGCCACGGTCAGATACCAATACATTTGTAGCACCGCCCAATATCGTAACCGGGAAGTGTAGCTCTCGGGCAGTCGTGTACGCGCGAACCAGCTCTTCTACAGTCAGCGCTTCTACGTACATATCAGCAGGCCCCCCCACCTTATTTCCCGTATGCAAACGCATTGGTTCATCCCGCTTCACACGAAGCTGGCCAAAGGCCGCAGTGAACGTATCGAAATTAGTCATGATACTCCTTGATAGCAGTAAGGATTGCGCGACTCAATTTGCTACTGTCCCCCGCTCCCATACAGAGCACGTAGTCTCCCCGCTTCACGTGCTGCGCAATATACAGTGGTACGTCACTCATACTCCTATATTCTACTCGCCTATCTGCAATTTCCGCTACCAGTTGCTTACTTGATACATCGCCGGGGTCCTGCTCGCGCGCTGGATAGATATCGACGATGACTGCGTGATCATAAGCACCCTCATTAAAGACTCGCACAAAATCCTTCCAAAGGACTTTGGTGCGGGTAAACATATGCGGCTCCCATACTACCCATAGTCGGCCATCTTTGAAACGTGCCCGCGCAGCCTCTAGCGTCCGTGCAATTGCGGTAGGGTGGTGCGCATAGTCATCATACACGGCAATATCATCCGCCGCACCGACTAACTCAAAACGCCGGCCGATGCCATGAAAATGGCGCAGTACCCGTTTGGCCGCCGTTTCAGTTACCCCCATAAGTGAGGTCGCTGCATTGGCAAGCGCTGCATTCCGCCGGTTAAATTCCCCGGGAATATGAACGGCCTTTCGCGCAAGTACCTGGTCCGCCTCTGTAATGTGCCGCATGGCGGCGGGTACCTTCCTGACTTGCAGCAATGCACGCAGTTTGTTTGTTCCTGGATCTTGGGGGTCAAAAACGAAGGCTCCCCCCTTCTTCAGATTCCCGACAAATTGCACAAAGCTTTTTACCATCTCCCCAAACGAAGAAAAAAACTCCGGATGGTCGTACTCCAGATTGGTTAGTACGATAAGACTGGGATGGTAAGCATGGAAACTGTTGTTGTACTCGTCTGCCTCAATGACAAAGTAGCTCGATTCCCCCACGCGATAATTTGCCTGCCACTTCGGAACTACGGCTCCTACCATCACCGTCGGATCTAAACCAGCTTCCTCAAGCATAAGGCCAATGAGCGCTGTGGTGGTTGACTTACCATGTGTGCCACAGACCGCCAGGACAACTTTCCCCTTTTGCAGCACCTGCCCAACAAACTGTGGCCACGTCGTGACAGGGATGTTGTTCGCGATAGCCTCCCTCAATTCCGAATTCGTAGGATCAAGTGCGGACACGGCGGGTGACAGTACTAAAAGGTCCACCCCTGCAAGATGCATCGGGTCGTGTTTCGGATGCCACTTGACTAGCGAAGGCAAGCTCCCGCTATACTCAGTCTGCCCGGCAGTATCACAACCTGTTACGCTAAACCCGGCATGGGCAGCAACCGCAGCCGCTGCAGACGCCCCGCTGCCGCCAATACCCATAAAGTGAATTCGTTTCATAGCTCTTGCCTCAAACGCTTTTGCATAAGATCGTTCGCTGCTGCCAGTTGCTCAGGTGTATTTACCCCCACCCATTCATCCGTGTGCGGCAAGCGGTACGCCACCACCCGGAACCCACGGTCGATCGCCAATTGCACGATATCCGTAAGAAAGTACTCGCCGGTCGGATTCCTCTGTATAGCAGGCAACGTATTCTCAAGCAGTCCTCTTTTGAACAGGTACGCACCGGTGTTAATCTCATTGATCCTTTTTTGCTCCTCACTCGCCAACTTTTCCTCTACAATACCAACAATTCGATTTCCCTCTCCTCGTATAATTCTTCCCAAACCAGTCGGATCATCCCGAACAACAGTCAAGCAAGCCATATCGGCCCCTGATCGAATAAAGCTCCCTATATAGTCTCGCAACGTCTCTGGTCGATAAAACGCAGAGTCATCCCCATACACCGACAGGATTGTAGTTACCGCCTTCGGCATCACCGACAACGCTGTTTGCAATGCATGCGCTGTGCCCTCCGGCTCCTCTTGCCTTGCATAGAGTACATCTGTACCCACCACCTGCATTACCTCTTTAGCTTTATACCCTATTACTACTACCACAGTTGCTATCGGAATTTGCTTCAGTAGCTCTATCGTATAGAGAATTATGGGACGCTCAGCCAGTCTATGCAGCACTTTAGGTATTCCGGAGTTCATGCGTGTTCCTTTGCCACCTGCCATCACCACAGCACCTAAAGTATTCATTACAATCCGTGCTTCTCCTGCACGCGAATCGCGAGCGCTTTCCGCACTTCCTCTACATCCGACCACGGCATGTCAGCTGAACCAATCGCAAGGGTTTTCTCATGCCCCTTCCCGGTCACAATCACTGTGTCAGTGGGCTTGGCCAGACGCAAAATAGCAAACCGTATCGCCTCCCTACGGTCTTCAATCATCCAGAATGATTTATTCAGCACTCCTCTAGCTTTCAGTGCGCCCTGGGCAATGTGCGCAGCAATAGTGTCTACGCTCTCGCTGCGGGGATCCTCTGCAGTGATAACCACCAGGTCTGCAAACTGTTGCGCAACATTCCCTAACATCGGACGCTTACTCGCATCCCTTTCCCCTGCAGAACCAAAGACAACTATCACACGTCCCCTAGTAAGAGTGCGAACAAGCTTCAGCACTTGCTCCAACGCGTTCGGCGTGTGCGCAAAATCCACGATACACGAAAATTTTTGCCCTTCGTCAATAACTTCCATTCTGCCGGGAACACCCGGAAAGGATGCTACCACAGCAGTGGTCTGCTGCAGCGGCACGCCGAGGATTTTTACAACGGCCAGCGCAGCAAGAGCGTTATACACATTAAACATGCCGATCAGCCGCGTGGTGACCGGGTAGTCGGCGGAACCATCTGATATGGTGAAACTGCTTCCTGAAGCAGTTAGATCGATTGTGTGTACCCGTAATCCCACGTCCTTCCCTCGACCGAAAGAAACAGCAGGCACCCCTCGATCACGTGCATACGCACGTAAATATGTAAAGGAAAAATCGTCTGCGTTGAGTACCACTGATTCCGACTGCTTAATGATACTAGCCTTACTTTCCCGATACCGCTCAAACGTTTTATGGTAATCCAAGTGCTCGTGTGTGATGTTTGTTATAGCGGAAACCACAAAGGTAATTCCAAACGCCCGATGTTGGTCAAGCCCGTGCGACGTTATCTCCAGCACGCCATACTCCACATGTTTTTCCCTCATCTTTCGTAAGTAGGCTGGCATATGGAAGCGGTACGGGGTGGTGGTATGCGAACCGGTATCGAACTGCTTGCCATCTATGAAAGCTGCCACCGACGAAATACACGCAACCTTTTTGCCACAGCCACTCAGGATATGAGCAATGAGACTAACCGTAGTCGTTTTACCGTCGGTCCCGGTTACACCGATGAGCTTAAGGCCTTTGGCAGGAAAGCCATAGTATGCATGGCCGAGGAATTGCTGCCCTAAATGCCACACGTTCTTTGCTGTCTGTAGCATAGGGTAATGATACTGTAAAGTTTGGAAACTGGAAAGTCAGACGAAGAACGAGTATACAGCCTCGTCGCGGCCGTCGTAGTAGTGGTCGGCAAGTACTGCTTCCTTGCGCAAACCCATCTTTTCATAAAATGCATGCGCTTGGGTGTTGTCATCATGCGTCATGAGAAACAGCTTGCGAAGCCTATATCCTTCTTTCTGATAAAAGCGCTTGGCATCCTCAAGTATAGCCTCAAAAAGTCGTGTTCCTATTCCTAATCTCCAGTACTCCTTAAGAACCGCAATACGGTTGAGTTCTGCCAACCCGTGGTGTGGCACGCCATGCATGTACCAGGACGTAAACCCAATTGCCTTTTTTCCATCAAAGGCGGCGAAAAAACGGTGATCTTCTCTGATCTCACGAAGGTACGTTTCTTGCGCCTGCTCACGCGATTTGATGTTATACGAGGCGAGATACACATCCGCGATCATACCCGCGTCTTCTGGGATACCAAGTCGTACTTGGAGATCCGCAACATTTTTCCTGCTCTCCATATCGGCTAATGATACCAGCACCTTTGCCCCAAGTAAAACCGTAGTATTTTTCTACCCCCAATGTTTCCTCATTCACACTACTGCTCTGGTGGGATACCAAAGTAAGAGAAAAAGTCTTTGGCGATGTCGAAAAAGAGTGGTGCCGCGGTTTCTGAGCCCCACGGAGAGGTCGAAGGTTCATTGAGACGCACGAGCATGACATACTTCGGGTCATCTGCTGGGGCATAGCCGATAAAGGAAGCAATAGTACGCTTAGGGTCATAATGCCCTGCAATGGGGATTTGTGCAGTACCAGTCTTACCTGCTATACGATACCCTTTCGGTTTGGCCCATTTCGCCTCCCCCTGATCCACCGCGTTCACGAGCATTTCAGTAACTATCTTCGCCACTGCCGGGCGGATCACTTGCACCGTTTTGTTGTGTGGAATCTCAATAGTCCGATCCTCTCCAATAATGTGGGTCACCAAATGCGGCTCTGGCAACTTCCCTTCGTTGGCAAGGGCGGCAAAGGCTCGTGTCATCTGTATCGCGTTCACTGCAATTCCCTGACCAAACGAAGCAGTCACCAAATCTATCTCGCGCCATGCAGATTTCGCACGCACCGGTATCGGCTCCTCGTCTTGTACGTCGATACCGGAAAGCTTGGTAAAACCAAATAAGTCGTAATACCGCCAAAACCGCTCAAGGCCTAACCGCTGCCCCACATATACCATGCCAACATTATCCGAATGTGCCAGCACATCGATCATCGTCGTTTGAGGGTAGTATTTGTTGTTCCAAGTCTGGATGGCAAATCCACCCACTGACACTGGACCATCACATTTTGGGCACTTCGTACTCGGGGTAACAAGGCCCTCATTCAATACAGCTGCCATAACCAGGGCCTTGAAAGTTGACCCCGGCTCATACGTGTCAGCGGTAGCCGGATTGCGCATGCTTTCTGCAGTAACCTGATGCCAATAGCGCGGGTCATACCCGGGAATTGAGGCCATCGCCAAAATACCTCCGGTCTTTGGATTCATAACAACCACGGTGCCGCCCTTAGCGCCATACTTTTCAACCCCCTCGGTAAGACGCTGCTGTACCGTAAGCTGCATTGCGCGATCAACAGTGGTCAAAAGCGTCCTGCCATGTTCCGCTGGTAACACATCATATCCCCCCAGAAGTATTGGCAGCCCCTTTGCATCCCGCTCTTGCCGTATAATCCCCTTGCGCCCTGCCAGCTCCCCGTTATATTTACCTTCAAGACCAAAATAGCCAGTATCCTTGCCAGCTTCATCGCCACTAACAATGCCCAACACGTGTGCTCCCATCGATGCTTCCGGATAAATACGCAATTGCTTCCGCTGCCACACCAGACCCGAAATCCCCAACGCATCAATGGCAACCCTCACCTGCTCAGGAACCTTCTCGGAAAGCTTGACCCATACTGCTAGCGATGTCTCGAGACGCTCCCTTGTCCGCTGCTCAATTTCGGCCCCAGTAAGTTGGGCAGAGGGGGAGGATAAACGTTGCTCATATGACTCCAGGATAGGACTAATCTTTCCCGCAAGGTCTTCTTTGGAAATACTCAGCTGCGGCA
The DNA here is from genome assembly GCA_964372495.1 of uncultured Gammaproteobacteria bacterium. GTDB lineage: Bacteria > Patescibacteriota > Microgenomatia > JAUYPR01 > JAUYPR01 > CAYJQU01. The sequence continues at coordinate 159,912 of CAYJQU010000001.1, read as the reverse complement.
CAACCGCGTACAGTTCAAACGCAGGCTGGTTGGTGACCAGTGGAAATTTATCTGCAGCCAGAATATCGCCGCGTGACGGAGCAATCTCCTCTGCCGCCCAGTACTGCCCACTGCCCTGAGCAGCCAGCGTCTCAGCCATCACCACCTGCCAATAGAACAGCCGGGCAGCAATACACAAAGCTGCCAGAAAGTAACAGATAAAAAGTATCAAGATTCGGCTGCGCATCCCTTGTACTACCGAATGGCGGTTTCTTGTGGTTTCTGTGCGAGGTCGTTCGAAGTAAGATACGTGTAGCGGTGTGCAGTCATCATCCCAAGTTCGGAAGCCTTCTTATGAACGCGGGTAAGTGAGGAAAGCATGACCGTCTCGGTAAGTAAGTTTTCGTGTTCCTCCCGCAGCAGTTTCTCCTCGGCAAGAAGCTCGGACAGTTCCTCGCCTCTTGTGGCCAACATGTTGGTCAAAAAGTACTGCAACAGGCTCAAGGCAAGAATCCCTGCCCCTATAGAGAACAGCGCTCGACGCACTTTACTGTTCATGCGTGCGCTCCTTCTGGTTCCAGCCTACGCTCCGCCACCCGCAGTTTTGCGCTGCGACTTCTGGGGTTTTCTGCTACTTCACTCTGACTAGGTAGGACCGGCTTTTTAGTGAGAATGGAAGCTTTACCCGAATCCGAATAAGACCGAAAGCATTGTTTCACGATCCGATCCTCAAGTGAGTGAAAGGATATCACCACCACCCGCCCACCCGGTTGGACGAGCTCAATAGCTTGCGGCAGTGCTTTGCGTAGGTTATTGAGCTCGTCATTTACCGCTATCCGCAGTGCCTGGAACACTTTGGTAGCCGGATGCAGACCGCGAACCGAACGGTTCTCAGAAATGATCTGGGCCAACTCGCGAGCAGCGCGAATTGGTCTTTTTTTGCGTGCGTCGACGATGCGGGCAGCTACGGAACCCGCACGTGTCTCTTCCCCGTAGCGCCTAAAGAGCATTTTGAGTTCTTCCTGGGAAAGAACGTTGACCAAGTCTTTCGCAGTAACCCCCAGTTCCTCATCCATGCGCATGTCAAGCGTTTCGTCCACGAAGCTGAAACCGCGCTTTTCTGCAAGCTGTAGACTGGACATTCCTAGGTCAAATAGAATTCCTGAGATAGGTAGGTGTTCTCGCTTCGTTAACATGCTCATTTCAACAAAATTGGCCTTTCTTACAATAACGTTGCCTCGCTTTATTTCTTTCTCTAACTCGTGCGTTGCCCGCTCTATAGCGCGTCGATCATGATCAACACCCAGCACTTTACCACCGCAATCCAGAATCGCACGCGTGTGTCCTCCGCCACCGAGTGTCGCGTCGACATACCATTTCCCAGGCCGCACTTGCAACGCCTCTACTGCCTCCGCCAGAAGCACCGGGACATGGCTAACGATTTTGCTGCTCAAGTGCCTTTACGTATAACTCCCAGGTCTTGCTATCCCATAACTCAAAATGGTCCCCTGCACCAATGATTGCCACCGAGCCCGAAAGGTGCGCATACTCCGCCAGTCCTTGCGGCAAGAGCATTCTTCCTAGTTTATCCACCTCAACTGCTTGCGCTCCTGAAAACATATACCGGCGCAAGTCACGCGCGCCTCTATCAGAGACCGATGTGGCCAATTGTTCACTCGTTTGGGCCTCCCACGAGCTTTTCCGGTACCCCATAATGCATGGCTCAAACCCTTTAGTGAGTATCACCGGCTCTCCCTCAAGGAGCGCACGCATCTTCTTGGGGAGCGACAGTCTCCCTCGATCATCAAGCGTATGATAGTAGTCACCAAGGAACATGTATTTTCCACTTTATACCATTTCATGGTATATATTCCCATTCAACACACTTTTCACACCCATGTCAATAGGGATGTTTTGAGCAAAATGATGGCAATGGAGAGAGGTTCCTAGGGAGAAGGCGTCGTGGTTGTCGCAGCGTAGATACCGAGACGATCAATGGTTGCGCTTACTACTCCATCCGCCAGCGTAGAAGGAAGAGGTTTCCAAGAAGATCTTGTCTCATCCCATTGAAATAGTGTCACTGACTGTGTTTTGACAGTGGGCGGTAGGCGGAAAGAAACAGTACCAGCCAGTGCCACATCCGTGGCGGCAAGTACTGCATATGGCTGGCCGATAACGGTAGCATCAGGAATAGGTGAGGGCAGCCCGGTCAAGGGTGCTGCAATTATGCGGGCGGGTACCACGCCTTTCGTTATCGTAACACGCACGTTTTCGTCCAAGCTGGCAAGGTTACCTTCTTCTTTCTTCAGATCCAGCAATCGAAACTCCACCCGAACTTCTTGATTCTGTTCGTCTTGCATCTTATCAAGCACCGCACTGACCGTACCCTGAGATACCCCAATATGATCGTAGCAGCGACGAATGCCCGTACTCTCTGAACAGCTCCCCAGGTAAATCCGTTTCGCGGAACTAGTAGCGCCCTTCTCAAGGTCAATACGCTCTACCACACCCTGATCCACCCCCTTGGCGTTATAGGTGAAGGTAAGGTTAATCCGTCTCACACCCACCAGATTCCTTGAGATCAAATCTATGTAGCGTCCGTCGGCAGTTGGGCGCAGGACAATATATGGGTTGACAGGGGAAAACCGAAGTACTTCATATCGTGACACTGGCAGTGTATCAGTTACCGCCATACGTCCTTGTTGTGTTCGCGTGAATGAAAAGAGAAGCACCCCTGCTACCGCAACAGCTGCAAGTATACAGATAACCACCGCAAAAAGCTTGTTACTGCCTGTATTAGGCACTCTTTTCTTTGAAGTAGGCATTGAGATCATTCGCCGCCACTCGATCCTGTTTCATAGTATCACGATCGCGGACAGTTACCGTTCCATCAGTCAGTGTAGCAAAATCAACGGTGACGCACCAGGGGGTACCCGCCTCGTCCTGCGCGCGATACCGTTTCCCAATATTCCCTCGATCATCCCAGGAGACCATGAAATCGCCCTTTAGCGACCTGTATGTGTCCCGCGCCCGCTCCACGAGATCCGGCTTGTTTGCCAAAAGTGGAAAAACCGCCACTTTAATAGGTGCAAGCGTAGGATGCAACTTTAGCACTACTCGTGCTTCCCCATTCACTTCTTCCTCTCTATACGCATCGAGCAGGAAAAACAGCGCCGCCCGGTCAATACCCCCCGATGCTTCAATTGCCCACGGCGTAAACTTAGCGCCACTATCAGGATTTGTATACTGCATGGCTTTGCCAGAGTACTTTGCGTGACGGGATAGATCCCAGTCAGCACGATGATGAATTCCCTCAAATTCTTTCCAGCCAAATGGTGAGTTATATTCTATATCCCACGCATCCTTGGCATAGTGTGCACGCTCATCTGGCTCGTGCTGGCGAAACCGCAGGTTCTCTTCACGTATCCCTAGACGCTGATACCAGTGCATACGTTCTTGCTTCCAATACGCAAGCCATTTTCTCCCTTCAGCCTCATCCGGTCGAATATAAAATTGCAACTCCATCTGCTCGAATTCCCGTGAACGAAAGGTAAAATTACCAGGAGTAATTTCGTTACGAAACGCCTTTCCAATTTGGGCGATACCAAACGGAATCGTAACGCGGGTCGAATCCAACACATTAAGGAAGTTGACGTATACTCCCTGGGTAATCTCTCCACGCAGATAGACTGGGCGAGATTGATCCTCAACCACTCCTAGGTACGCTTTTACCAGCAGATTAAATCGTCTTGGCTCTGTCCAGCTCACTTTCGCCGGTTTTCCTTTCACCTTGTGCGGCTTTTTCTCATGCTCTGCGATAATATTCTCTTGATCGGCACGCATGCGTTCATGACATATCTTGCACTCAACAAGCGGATCGGCAAATGCCTCGGTGTGCCCAGAAGCCTCCCATACTTTTGGATGCATAAGGACCGCCGCGTCAACCCCGACCACATCATCCCGAAGCCGTACCACGGAACGCCAGTACTCGCGTTTGATGTTATTTTTTAGCTCAACACCTAGCGGTCCATAGTCCCACGTTCCCGCAAGCCCGCCGTAGATTTCAGATCCTGGAAAAATAAACCCCCGCCGTTTGGCAAGAGCCACCACCTTTTCTAAAAGATCCTGCTTTTCCACTTCTTAAGCATAGTAGCGTATCCAGGAAGAGAAAACAACGTTTTTAGGTATTCTTGATGCGGTGGAGGAACTTGCGGCTCCTGAGACTTCCTTCCAAGATACGCTCAGTATATCCTTGGAGTACCCGATCGAGCTCCTGGGCAACGTTTTTATCGACTTGTGTCATAAGCACTTGCTCCCACGCCCCTGTTGCAAGCACGGCGAGGATGTCCCGTGCGCGCTCATCTGTGGTCTCCGCTTGGGATAGTGACCAAAATCCGAGAGCAGTAAGCAGTCGCACTTCAAATGCTCGAATAATAAGCTGGCGTGGTGTACGCGACAGCAGCGTAAGCACTGTTGTCGTTAAGGCAAAAATATCTGGGTGTGGCTGCCGCTCCGGCAGCAAACGATCCACAAGCTCAAGCATGTGATATGCATATCCAGCACGCACCAGGTCTTCCTTCAACGCAATGAACGTTTCTTTGGCTTGAGCCTCAGTCACTATATCCATCGTGCGACCCTCGGCTAAAAAAAGCGTTACCCAGTTGAGTAGTTCTACATTCCCAGACTTACGACTCTCCATACGTCGCACGCCTTTTGCGAGCGCCGTGATCTTGCCACGTTTTTGGGTAAATATGGTGAGGATTCTATCTGCTTCGCCAAAATCCGAGCGTTTGAGGATAATCCCGTCGGTTCGGTATTGTGCCACTTAAATCTTGAGGCTCACTTCCTTATCTTCGCTTAAGCGTACTGTTTTCTGATTTTTACCATTTACGATTATCGTGTGTTCCCATGCATCAGTCCCCGGCTGCTTTTGCAGAAGTAGACGATACTCCCTACCTCTTGCCCTAAACGGTAAAGTGTATTCAAAGGAAAGTTTAGCCACCCCCTTGGGATTGACCGTAAAAAAACCAGCAAGTACCGTTTTGCCCAGATCTTCACTCGTTTCCACAGGCACCTGGGAGCCAGAAGCCGTTATCAGTTTAGAGCCTTTGGGAACATACAAGCGTACCCAGTCCCGAAGCCTCCCGTTAAGCCATCCATCATCACTCTGGGGATTGCGGTATTCAAGCGTCACAGTCTTGGTAATCGCGCCGTCTTCGGCAACATCTATCTTCTGTTCTACTGTTTGTTCAACATACATGTTTGATTTATATCCGGCGAAGTTCGTATCATTAATGTGGAGATAATCGCCGTCGTATTCCCGGATGCGCCCGGCCCAGTTGTACTTCTCGGCGGCTGTTTGTGCCCTTGGGTCTTTAAAGTAGAAAAGGATATGTTTTTCCTGCCCCATGCGGACGCCAGTTTCAAAAAGTGGCTGGAACTTGTCCCGGCCGGACTGCAGAGCTTTTGTTAACAACGCATGCATGAGATCCCCAAGTATCGCCTTGCGATCGATATTTGCTCCCTTCGCAATAAGCGCGCGCGCTGTCCGCTGGGTATAGTTTTCAAGCTCATATACCACCCCCGGGCAATTGCAGCGCTTGTCAATATCTGCGCTGAACTGAATGCCTGCCGCGTAGACCGGTCCTGTTATCTTCATCAGCTCCTCCACAAACTTCGTATCGATCCCAATAATGCCATCAATCCGTTCCCGACCTGCAACGTTTGCATAAAATCGCTCAAACTCTTGCATTGACTTTTGCCAATCAGGCGACAGATTTGTGTCCCGAATGTTCCACTCAGTAGCAGGTCTGCCATCTCCTTGCGGGAGGAAGCGGAGAATCGGAGGTGGCGGGGGCACATATCCAGCGCGGCGCTCGTCCAACCGGTAAATATCATCAGACCCTCCCGCGAGAATTTTCCCCCGCTCCATGCGGATGATTGCGTAGGCAGACAGAAAGCCACCTGTCGAACGAAGTTCTTTATCGTTCTGAAATAGCACTAGATAGGTTTTCATCGAAGGCTCTCCTAATATCGATGGGAGTACTTCAAGTACTGGCTTAGCATCCACTACAATTGTTTCTCCCTGGTCAACCCACGTCTTGAGAGTCTGTATGCGAGACCGTATTCTATATTTGCCAAAGCCCTCGGGATACCGTCGGTGATCAATTTGGTCAATCTCCATGCGCGCCAGCGACAACTTGGCTCCGATATCGTCAAGCTTTGGTGAAATCTTGTCCATCGTCTGTACTGCCTTCGTTAATCGCTCTTGGGCCGTACCGCCCATAAACGTCCCCTGCCCCTTCAGCCCCAGGATGTCAGCATAGGGGGTGAGGGCCTCTATGGTAATCTCTGCCGCGTCCAGCCCATGGAAACTGGCAGCTACCAAATGCTTGGCGTCGCTGTAATACCAAGAAAGTACCGGAATGTAGCCGAAAGGCTTCAGGCCGGAGAGCTTTTTATCGGTATCTTGTAGCGCGTGTCGCGTTAACTTGATCTCCTGTTTTGCCTTATCCAAATCTTGCACCCGAGCGGCAGCGGCCACTGCACGCGCGCGTGCTATCGTAACTCGGAGTGATGAAGCCAAACTGAGCCCAGGTGCGATAATAAGGAAATAAGCCAGGATTGCAAGCGTGACCAGTACAACAAGAACTCCAGATGCTTTTGGCGATAATCGTTTCATTTTCATCGGTTATACCGCTCCCCGAGCCGAAAGCAAGGCAGGAAAGGTTTTTGCAATTAAGTTTACATCATACATGATCGAGCGTCGCTTAACATATCCAACATCCAGTCGTATGCGCTTATCAAAGTTAATAGTAGACCGACCCGAAACTTGCCAGGGGCCGGTCAGTCCTGGTTTGGCCAGCAGTAAGGTCTTGACGAGCGGTTTCGTATCAGGGTACACATCTTGTTGTTCCAGAAGTTCGTTAGGGAGGTACGCACGCGGGCCCACCAGACTCATTTCGCCCGTCAAGACGTTCCAAAATTGGGGAAATTCGTCAATTGAATACTTGCGCAAAATACCGCCGACCCTTGTTATGCGAGGATCATGCAGCAGCTTATAGCTATTCCTTTTATATGCTGCTAAAAGCCGCTCATCCGATCTGAGTACCTCATCAGCATGTGCTTTTTGGCCGTTAATGCTGTACATACGCATGCTGCGAAACTTATACATTCTAAAAAGGCGCCCAAATTGTCCCACGCGCACCGGAGTGTAGAATATAGGACCTGGCGAATCCAGCAGAATAAAAATTGGCACAAGAAGAAAAATCGGAGAGAACAGTATAAGTCCAACGATTGAGCCCACGATATCTAGAACACGTTTGACGAAATCGTATAGCATAGTGTTGGCTAAACGAACGTATTGCCTTGTTTCTTCAGGGTGTCAACAATCTTACGCACTTCTTGGGTTCTTGTTTTATCACACACTAGAAGAGCATCATTGGTATCAACAATGACTACATCAGTAAGCCCCACGGTCGCAATAAGACGACCGTTTCCTACGACAAGGCACCCGTGGGTATCTACTGGTACTACCTTCGCGTCCCCCTCCGCAATAACGATGTTGTCGTCTGGCCCTCGGTGGCCTAGCTCATAAATAACTGCCCAATCCCCCACATCGCTCCACTGAAAATCCCCTCTCACTACCAGAATATTAGGCGCATGCTCGAGGATCCCGTATTCAATCGGCTCTTCGGCAAGACCTGCATACATTGCCTTTATCGTTTCCTCCCACTCTGGTAGGCCAAACGCAGCAGCCATAGTGGGAAGATGCTGCGCAATATGCGGCATGAACGTGGCAAACGCGGAAAGCATAGTAGGTGCAGGAAACAAAAAGTAGCTTGCATTCCAGAGGTACGTTCCTTCTTCTAGATACCGAGTAGCGGTGGGAAGATCGGGTTTTTCGACAAACGCGATCACCTTGTAGATCGGCTCTCCGTGCACCGTAAACTGCTCCTGACCCACGTGTATGTATCCATATCCCGTGTGCGGTCGTGTTGGTTTTATGCCAATAGTAAGAATATAATCCCCCTTTGTGCATGCGCCGACAGCGCTTGCAACTGTCCGGCGAAACCGAGTGGGGACTTTAATCATATGGTCTGAAGCAAATGTCCCTACAATTGCATGCGGGTCTCGTTTCTCGATGACAGCCGTGGCCATGCCTATGGCAATCGCAGTGCTTTTGGCTTGTGGCTCGATGAGTATGTAATCAGGAAATACTTCCGGCAATTCCGCAGCCACCTGCTCGCGATAAGGCTTGATGGTTGTCACATATATCCGGTCCGGCGGTACCAGGGGTGCAAGCCTCTCATAGGTATCTCTCAACAACGTTTTCTTATTTATTAGCTTTAAAAACTGTTTTGGTTTGGTGGAGCGTGAGACCGGCCATAATCTGGATCCGCCACCACCCGCCAATATTACTATGTAAAAATGATCAAGCGGCGTGTCCATGCTTTGCGCGCCATGCCCTTTCAACAATATCCGCCAATTTCCGTTTAAACGTAGGGAGGCTAAATTGCACCGCTCGTCTGCGAAGCTTTTCAGGGGAAAAGGTGCGAGATCGCAGGTCGGTTAATGCTGACACGAAGGCCTCTCTTGTTTGAGAAGAAGTACGTATTGCAACCTCGTCGGTAAGCACTTCCGCAAGTCCTCCGCGGTTATACGCAATCACCGGTTTACCACAGGCCAAGGCTTCAAGTGCCACCATACCGAAATCTTCTTCCCCGGGCACAATCAATGCCGAGCACGCCTGATAATACGCCAAAAGCTGTTGTTGCGTCAATCGACCAGTAAATTGTACGGTGGGACCCGCCAAAGTCCTCAGGTACTTTTCATATGGACCCGTACCCACCACCACCAGCCGCTCTTGCAAGTAATTACACGATTCAATTGCAAGCTCAATCCGTTTATATGAGAGCAGCCGTGAAACGACTAAAAAGAATTTCCCTCCCGACCCTTTCGGTCCAAATGCATGGGTATCGACAAATGGATACACCACCTGTGCCTCCCGTCGGTATACTTCCCACACTCTGCGCCGGGAGTTCTCTGAATTAGCGATGACAAGATCCGGACGTGCTGCCGCAACGGCATCCCAGACTCGGTAATACGCAAGCCACGGCCCAAGGTAAAAAGGTGCCTGCCCACCAAAATACCGCTGTGTATCCCAAGCAATACGAGAAGGCATGTGACAATACCAAATAAACACGCTTTGGGGCTTTACTAAGACGCCATGTGCAAAGCGACTGGAGGAAGCGATAACCACATCAAATCCAGTGAGGTCAAACTGCTCTATGGCAAATGGATACAAGGGGAAATACGCGCGAAACAGGCTGTTTTTTGCAGGCAGGTATTGCATCCAGCTGGTATGTACATTGGAAAATTGATCCTTAGACGTGGCTAGCGTCGCGTACAGAGGCGCTTCAGGCCAGAGAGACTGCATACCAGCAATAAGCCGCTCTGCTCCCCCGTACTGCGCAAGGTCGTCATGGACGAGCGCGACCTTCAAGTAGCAAGCGCCTCCCTGTATACAGTAAGTGTTTCTTCCGCAAGCTCTCTCCAACTAAACTGCTTCAAGTGCTTACTCACCTGGTGCGACCAAGTGGAAGAAGGCTTTCCCTCTAGATGTTCACACATAATGCGTGCGAGCGCATCACTATCATGCGGCTTTACATAGGTTACTACTTCTCCCCCTATCTCTCGCAACGCTGGGATGTTGGACGCAATGACTCGAGTACCACATTTGAGCGCCTCCAATATAGGTAAACCAAAACCCTCTGAGAGGGATGGAAATACGTACGCTACCGCGTGTTGGTAGTATGCTTCAAGCTTCTGGTCATCGATTCCTCCTGCAAATAGTACCCCGTCTGTAAGGTTGTCACGGCGTGCTTCGTCCTTCAGGCGTTGCCAGAAGAAATGTTCCTTTCCAGCAAGCACCAGGCACGCTGTGGGCTCCTTCTTGCGCACCTGCGAGAATGCGCGCAACAACCGCTCGAGATTTTTATGGGGATGAGCGTTACCTACATAAAAAAAATAGGGGTCCCTAAGCGGCCGTGCTCGCCTCTCCGTACAAAATCCCTTTTCCACTGCCTCATGCGTTACCACGACTTTCGACCGGGGAATTTGATACTGCGCGATAATTTCATCCTTCACCGCATTACTTACCGTAATAATCTTTTGGGCGTCAAAAACTGCATGGGAGATGACCCGCTCGTACGCAAGCCTCTTTGCGCGGTACAACCATGGAGAAAGAGTTGTAGCACGATCCACTGACACCTTGGTATGGGTAAGGTCATGTATCGTAACCACAAATCTATCGCGGTAAAAAAGGGGCACATTAAAATGCGGCACATGGAGAAGATCTAAATGGGCCTTCTGGAAACTAGCGAGCAACTTCATCTGCTCTTGCATTGAGTACCAGGGAATATCTGCTCGCACCACCGTGATGTTGTTACCTTCGGCCTTATGATTCTCACGCATGAAGAGAACAAAGTCGTCCTTTGGGGAGAGTTTAGGAACGTACCGTATCAATGATTCGATGTAGCGACCGATGCCGCTTGCCCCAAGCATTCTGGCATCAACCCCAATCCTCATACTTGCATCATAGCATAAACTTTAAAACCACAGCCGGGCGTTAATCAAGTAAACAAAAGGCCTATCTTAATCCATAGCCAAACGAGAAGCGAAACCGCAACAGGATATTTTGACCGATAGTGCTTTTCGTAAAACTGTAGCATTGTTTCATAAAAAGCTCGGGTTGCCTGTCGTCGAACATCAGGATCCATGCTCTTTCGTCCCGCCATACCTTTGTAATGCACAATCGAGGTAACTGGCGCATAGAATATCTTCCAGCCAGCATCCTTTATGCGCATGCTTAAATCAAGTTCCTCCGCATAGAGAAAAAATCGTTCGTCAAACAGTCCCACTTGCGGCAGTACCGCCCGTCTTACCAGATAGAAAGCCCCAGACGGTGAATCAATCTCGTGTACCTTATTAAGCGGTAAGTATGTCATGTGGTATTGTCCAAATAAAGGTACATCTGAAAATAACCGTTCCAACCCACTTAGGTAACAAAAGGACGCCCATGGTGTGGGAAAGCCTCGGTGGCACGCCGCATCAAGACTGCCGTCAGCAAGGTCCACCCGACACGTGGCTACTCCTGCCTCTGGATGACTATCCATAAACGCAAGCATCTTCTCAGGTGTATCTGGGCGGACTATGGTGTCCGGGTTCAGAAAGAGCACATATTCGCTATCCGTTTCCCTCACGGCCCGATTATTTGCAGCACCGTATCCGACATTCTTGGACAACGCCAACAACCCTGCCCAAGGGTACCGTCGTTTTACCATCTCGACACTCCCATCGCCCGAGGAGTTATCAACCACTACCACTTCTGCTGAGATGCCCTTGATTGCCACTGCAAGCGATGCAAGACACTCGTCCAAAAACTGCTTCGTGTTAAAGCTCACTACAACGATTACAAGCTTAGGAACCTTTGACATTACCCACTTCCCTGTAGAGCTCATCAAGACCAGCGGCAATGCTGTGCCAGTTATATTCCTGCTCTATCAGTCTACGCGCATTTCGCGCTAGGTTTCTGTAAAGGGAACTGTTGTTGGCAAGAGTAACAACCGCTTGTGCTATCTCTTCAGCTTCATTCCGGACAAGCACGTCCTCTCCATCTCGAGCATGAATTCCTTCAATGCCCGCTCTGGTAGTAACCACCGGTACTCCTGCTGCCATCGCTTCAAGAATTTTATAGCGAGTACCGCCTGGCCCATAAAGCGGCGCAACCAATATATCGGACGACTCGAACGCATCTCGAATGTCGGTAACCATGCCCACTTTTACTTGACCATTTCGGAGCGCCAAAATACCGGCCGTCGGATTTCTTCCCACTATCCATAATTTTGCTCTCGGGATTTTCTCAAGAATTCTCGGCCATACTTCTGACACCAGCCGGTGCACTGCTTCACGATTCTGCAACCAGTTAAAGTTCCCAACAAACAAAATGGTAGGAGGAGTTGTAGACACGCCCTTTTTGAACACAAAGAACGAGAGATCCACGCCATTGGGGACAATATCGATATCTCTGCTTGGGATTGCTTGCTGCATTACGTGCTTGTCCGCGTCGGACATCGCCACCACACGGGTGGCCTTGCGCCAGAAATACTGCTCCCAAAACTTGAGCTTAAACACATCAAAATACAACAACGGCCTGAGCAGTAAGAATCCGAAGTTGTGGGCAAAATGCTGATACACTTTAAACTCAATAGTCTGTTCCACAAGGAGGATCGGCACAGAAGTCTCTGGAATGCTAGGCATGACATAAAACGTTTCGGCATGGATCAAGTCATATTTCTCCCGAGCGAGCTCCTTGCGAACTAGCTCCTTCAACTGACGGGAATAGTAGATCGCTATCAGGAAAGGGAACGGGCTGAACGCGGCAAGGAGAATATTTAAGAGCGACCATGCCTTGCGCCGCTTAACCACGATAATCCGATCGCAAAATGGTTCCAGGTCCTTTACATACTGCTTCTCGCTTGCATGGCGAATAAGGCTCACCAGTGTTATTTGATGCCGGCGGGCCAAGAATTTCAGAAGTTGGTAGCTGCGAATCTGTCCCCCCGAATACAAAGGATACGGCAGATATGGAGTCAACATGAAGATTTTCATGGTATAGGATTTTGAAGGTCCAGCATTACATATTCGTCTGTCTTGGCTAGCGTTGCATACGAGGTAGCAAGCTTTTTGGTGCCATCATCAAAGCGAACTGACACATAGATATCCGCCCCCCGCGCAACAAGTTCCTCGATGGTACCTTCATATGAGGGCCACCCAGCCCGTTTTGTCTGATAGAGAAACGCAGTATCCCCATCATACGGCGCTACGACCAGCGCATCCGGAGCGGAGAGTCGATCAACTGCTTGGCCAGCTCTAATAATCTCCGGGTGGTTGATGTTATAGTTGCCTCGAATTTCGTACCATCCAAAAGCAACGCTAAGGCAGACAAGTACGATAAACGCGGGGATTGTAACACGGCGGTGCCACGCTGGGGGCGGATCAAAAAAAAGTTCGGCTCCCTTGGCAGCCATGATAGCAAGAGACGGTATGATAAGTATTTGATAGTAATCATGTTGTATGTTGCCTCGCGCAAACACCGTAAGATACAGCAAGCTCCCGGCAAGCATTATGACAAAGAGCCAGCCCTCTTTGGGCCGAATCCGCGAGATGATGCCGTTTACAAAAAAGGGTACCCCGAAGTACCCAAAGATCATTTTGCTGATCCGCTCTGCAAAAATCCACCGAAACCACGCGCCTTTAAATCGTATGCCTCCGCCATTCAGAAGCCACGTATTGGCCGGAATCCCCTCTGGAAAATGACTGATCCACCATCGCCACCACACAATAGGCGAGAGCGTGATAGCTGCCGCGGCCCACAAAAGCGGTGAGCAGAACATGCGCCAGCCACGGGCTTGCCAAGCTAGATACACAAGAGGCAGCAGTATAAAAGCAACCGTCAGCTTAGCCAACAGCGCTAAAGCGGCAAGGGAAGCTGCAGCAAGGAGCCATCGGGTTTTAACCACTCGTGCCCATACATCCATACAGACGATAGATGCCATTGCCAGAGCCAACGCAAAGTTCTCAGGAAATATAGCTCGAGAGAAATATATGTTATAGGGAAAAAACGCAAAAAATCCAGAGGCTGTAAGCGCGGCGCGAGGACCCAACCGTACTCTCACAAGGATGTAGATACACACAAGCGTGAGGATACTGCTTGCAAGTGACACTACTCTCGCGTATGTTTCATGTACACCAAAGAAAAGAAACAGTGCCGCAACAACCGCGTTATACAAAGGGAACTCAACGAGTCGAAGCCCGTGAGGGTTAAAATACCCGGTTTGAGTGGAGGAAATATCGTCATACCGCGGCCGCAATAGATCAAAGCCGTACTTGACAAAATTGCGTGATACCGCCGCCGTATCCGCTTGTCTCCAGGAGTGCCAATCAGCAACCGGACTATTAATCCGGTAAAGCCTCACCAGTATGGCCCCCGAGATAATTACTGTTAAAACCAACCAATGCATCCGATTCACTAGATGTAACCTCTCAATCGCCAGACCGCAACCGTTATCCCAACCAAGCTCCAGAAAGTCATGGCAACTTTACTCGCCTCGAAAACATCGATATAGGTGGCATTAAGCAAAAGCCCGACAAGCCCTGCTAATACCCCTATTGTGAGCGCGCGTGTCACTGTATGTTTCGTTTCCTGCAACACGCACCAGCCTTTGTATAGTATGAAAAAGAGAATGGCACCAAACGCTATAAACCCAAGTGACCCTGTCTCCCCCAAGGCCCGCAGATAGTCATTGTCCGTGGACTCTGCTTCAGTAAACACATCATCCCGCTCCTTGGTCAAGTTAGAATAGCCAATCCCCAACAGCGGATTGCGCAAAAAGCCATGCCAGGCGCGGGGCCATAATGTATCAAACCGAATGCCGGTGGAAAGGTCATACTGCAGGGCAGTTTGTGAATAGGTACGCTGCTGAGTTCTTGCCCCTGGAGTCGCGAGCGCAGAATCGGTAGCTGGGAGCTGTAAAGGAATATCCTCATACACATCAATTGGCCGACGAGGAATTGGGGTGGGGGTGGGGGTGGTCGCTGGCCGCGTCTCCTCTTCTTGTGAGGTACTGCCGCCACTGCCCAGACCAAAAAAGCTGAATCCTCCTTTTGGCCTTACAGGAGTAGGCGGTTCATCGCTTTTTGAGGTTACCGCTTCGAGATTATTTTCAAGGAAAACTGCCTTCTCCTCGGGCGGGCTTTTTACCGGTTTCTTCAGGAATGCAAGCTGAGTTTTTACCTGATCCAGCTTAATAAGCTTCGTAAAGCGTTCAGAAAGATCCCCAAAGCTAAGCATGATAACAATACTAAGACCCAAGGTTACAACCAGCCGCAGGACGTTTGTAAGCAGCGGCCTCCCCCGCCCATACAAAAGTACCACTACCGCGGTAGCCAAGAGGTACGCGAGAAAAGAGATACGGGATGCCGTTAGTATTAGCAGCCAAAAAGAAAGTGCAAGAATAAGGCCGAGTACTATCTTCCCCGTTTTCTTCTTCAGACCAAAAAAGAAACTCCAGCATAAGCTGAGCGCCATGACCAGGTATGCGGCCAGATCATAGTGTCCACCAAAGGTAGAGAGCACACGGGCGTGCTGGGTTAAATACAACCACCACCCCTTTGAGAATTCCCGATTCATCGTAGAGAATGCTGGCCAGTAGAGATATTTTTGCCCGTACCCATACGCGATAACGCCAAGAAGCGCCAGAAACATAAGGCTTAAATAAAGTCGAGCCATTTTCATTGTCCGGATGGACGAAAAGAGAATGAAGTAGAGAGAGAAATACTCTATACGTCTGAAGTAGTGGAGCAGCAATTTTACCACATGAGGTGGGTTCAGTGGTAGGCTCTTTACCAAAAACAGTGCTGACATAACTGACAGTAACCCCACGGCCAGATAAACAGCTATCCATTTAAGAAGCGGAGTGTTTCCTAGATTTACCTTGTTGCGCAAAATCGCGATAAGCCACCACAAAACAGCCGCTGCTATCAAAAAGTCTTCAAGCCGTACCCGGACAATGTAGCCAGGTATAGCCTCAACAAGCGGCCATTTTGGATACAGCGGTATGAAAAGCAGCAAAAGGGCTGCAAATAACGAAAGTAGGTGGTTATCGAGCCACTGCAATGCATGCCGCATACGCCTGCCTCGCCTCTTTCCGACCGGTAATCACACCAAACAACAAAAAGCGCAAAACAGCTCCTAATTGTAGCAGGAAAGACAACACGTAACACGCTCTGCGACCGTGGTACTTTCGATAGATATTCATTAGCCCTCTATATTCACCGATTAGCGCGGACATAGTACTACCAGAACTGCCCTGCCCAAGATGCACAATAGAAGGATATGGAATATAGCGAACAGAAAATCCGTACTGCTTTGCACGATAACCATATTCAACGTCTTCCCCATACATAAAGATCGATTCATCCAGACCCCCTATCTTTTCGTATGCGGTCCGGGAAATGAGAAGACATGCCCCTTGTACCCAATCGACATTGTGCTCTGTTTCATAAAAACGTCTGTTCTCCATATGGTATTGGGAAGTTAGATACTTCAAGCCTACATCGTCCCAAAACAGCATCCACTGCGCCACTCGCCATAGTGTCGGATAGTAGCCAGTAGAAAATTGCACGTTCCCTGCTTCGCTGAGAATCCTACATCCAACAACGCCAACCTGTGGATGCACATCCATATAGTTTCTCAATGATGCAAGAGTGTCTGGGAATACCGTCGCATCGGAATTTAATAACAAGAGATACTTTCCCGAAGCTCTTGCTAGACCTTGATTTACTGCCTTGGCAAATCCTTCATTTTTACTGTTTTGGATACATTCTACTCGTGGAAACTCTTTTCGAACCATCTCAACACTTCCATCCGTTGAAGCATTATCAATGACAATCACTTCGTATGAAACATCTTTAGACTCCCCTATCGAGCGCAAGCAGGTAGTAAGCAAATCTTTCGTGTTGTAACTTACGACAATAACAGAAAGATCAACCATTTAGTGAAAGAGGCGACCGTAGTTGAGTGTATACTGCAGTTCCTTAGTACGTTCTCTAATAAAACGCGCTGGCACGCCTCCTACAATATGATACGGCGGCACATCATTTGTCACCACAGCACCAGCAGCCACCGCGGCTCCTTTGCCGATTGTTACCCCTGGTAGAATAATTACCCGCGGCCCAATAAACACAAAGTCTTCGATAACAACCGGCGCCTCGATTGCGTGAAAGTCAGGAGCTTGAAGATCGTGTTGGGAATTGTAGATCATCACGTCGCTTGCAATACTCACATTGTTCCCAATGACAAGATCGTGCCGTCCGTCCAAAAACACCCCATCTCCAATGACTGTGTTTCGTCCGATGCGTACATGCCAGGAGTTATAAAAGCGCAAACCCATATGGATGTGCGTTTGCCATCCAATGCGCATCCCAAAAAGGGTCCGATATAGCAAACCTCGTACTATATGAAGTGGAATCCATCCTACTAATCTCCCGCAAAAAAGGTAGAGATCAAAAACCGCAGCTGCCGCCTTTGATAAGATCTTGCCAGGAACTTGTGCGGCTCGGATCTCTTTTATCCCGTGCCCCTCACGAATACGTACATCAACCACGAGCAACCCCTCTCAGTATTGCGAGAGTCTGGCTGGCACAACGCTCCCATGAAAATAGCTTCACCCGCTCACTCCCTTTCTTACGTAAATTATCGGCTTCTCGCAGGGCCTTTTCAATACCATCTGCAATGGCGGAAACACTATACGGATCAACCAAAACACCCGCGTCGCCAACAATCTCCGGCAGGCTACTCACGTTCGAAGCAACCACAGGAACTCTTGCTGCAAACGCATTGAGCACTGGAATGCCAAATCCCTCATAAAGGGAGGGCAGTACGAATACGCTCGCGTTTGCAAAAAGACTCGGCAACTCTTCCTCGGGAACATACCCCAAGAATCGAATCCTCTCCGAGGCAGCACTTTCGCGGGCCTTAGCAAAGATCGCTTCATACAGCCACCCTTTCCTACCGGCAATCACAAGATGCATACCTTCCGTTGCCACCATACTGAAAGCGTCGATCAGCCGCTCCAAGTTTTTCCGAGGCTGGATCGTGCCCACAAATAGTACATACCTCTCCGGTAAAGCGTTAACATCCCCGGGGTGTACAGTGGACTGAGAGAAAACAGGATCAGGACCCAGATAGGTCACTGTCACCTTGGGACTCGGTACTCCATAAACGGAAACGATATCCTGCTTACTGTGTTCAGATATAGTGAGAATGTGCGCCGCATTCTTTACCGAGTAGGCCGTCCACGATCTGAGCTGCCACAAGTCCCTCAGCCTGAAAAACAACTCAAATTCTTTTTTAAGAAACGATAGATCAAAAATGGTGATCACCAGTGGCACAGGACAGTAGCGGGGCGCGTAGTGCGTAGGAGTAAAAAACACATCTGGCCGCAGCCTATTTCTTAAAAGGTCAAGCGGTAACCCAAACTGGGTCCATAGCATGCTGGGCCAGATGTGACGGTATGTCACGTTTTTCGCCTTGGGCATATCGGGCAATGGTGGCCGGTCCAGATATATATGATAGGCTTCTGGAAACGGCAACAAGTGTCGGATGATTTCATAACCGTACCGTCCGCTGCCCACACGCGGAAATGTATTTGCATCCCCGCCATCGATTCCAATCAGCACCATTCTAGTATAGCACTACCTGATACAATACGTACTATGTTGCGTCTTGAACGGCTCAGTCATTTATTCAAGTCTCTCCATGAACGCATGCGAAGGGAAGCGTCAACTGAGGCAGACTCATTAGCTCAGGCGTTGCGAGGTACCTACCAAGATGCAGAATATACACTAACAGAGATTGCGTTAGCGGCAGGTAGGGTAAAAGCTGAATACAGAGCATCTGAGATGTCTGTGCAGATAAATATGGCTTTATTTAACAGATTGATGAAGACTACTAGAGATATTGACGACATCCTCACAGATACAGAAGACGCCATATGCATACGGATCAGCGATGCAACCAGGTGCCAAGAAATACAGCGATATGCACGTCTGGGGGGTTACAGGCACTGGGTAGCAGTGTTCGGATTACCTACTATTCCAAAAGAACTTGAGATTCTTGGTAAATTACGCCTTCTTCATTATAGCGAAGCGCTGGCAGAGGTAGGATTACACGTACCGGGCACACCACAAACTCTCCCCGACCGAGTTTGATTGGTGACGTACAAGCAAACTCATCTGCAAGCAAACACCGCAGGTGACACATCAGCCCTCCGATCTTGCTTCAATCTTTTGAAACATTTAAGTGAATTCAAGTAAACGCGCGGCACTCCTCTTTTAAGTGAATAATCGTCGAGTTTCCATCGGTACCAATTCTTGTATTGGAAGCAACGAGATAATTCCGCGTCATTTCTTGCACAACCGTTTATACACTGCGAGGGTTTCTCGAGCCGTTTTCTCCCACGAGAACTTGCGCGCATGGGCAAGGCAGGATTCTTCGACTGTTTCCCTCTTCTCTTGCGACCACGAAAGTACTTCTTCGATCCCCTCTCTAATGGAACCCACGTTGTATGGATCAACGTACACCGCTGCTTTGCCTCCCACCTCTGGCATCGAGGATAGGTTTGAAGTAACAACCGGTGTACCACACGCGAGTGCTTCAACAATAGTCAGACCAAAACCTTCATAGAAGGAGGGGTGAACAAGCGCCACTGCTTCCCCGTAGATAGCGGGAAGTTGCGACTGATCTATTGTCGCCAGATGAATGACACCTTTCGGAAACGACAATTGAGGCCCCCAGCCATGCTTACCCAGAACAACAAGTGGTGGTGCATTTCTCAATCCCTGCCAGGCAGTAATAAGGCGCTCAAGATTTTTTACTGGTTGGATGGTACCCACAAATAGCAGGTACCTATCTGGCAAGTCTTTTACACCCCCGGGGTGTGCAGTATGCTGACCATCCGGCGGCACGATGAACTGGCGGCGAGCTGCTTCATAGATGACCGTGATTTTTTCTTTTGGAACTGAAAAAAGTTCACGAAGATCATTTCTTGTTGACTCTGAAACAGCTATTATAGCATCCGTTTCTGCTATCGCCAGCTCCATTCTCCTTTTATGCACCAATACAATCGAAGGATCTAACATGTGCGGGAATTTAAAAGGGATAAGGTCATGCACGGTAGTTACCTTCTTTGCTACAGTTTTCGGCTGTGTCCAATCAGACGAGTGCCATACATCCAGCTTTCCCAAAAAGGTCTCGGGAGGTAACACTCTCCATTGATTCCACAAAGGCTCAAGGAATGTGGGTGGAATTGGCACTCGCGTCGTGTAGGAAGTTAACTCCTCTGGCACTTTCGCTCGCAAGCTGG
The DNA here is from genome assembly GCA_964372495.1 of uncultured Gammaproteobacteria bacterium. Classification (GTDB taxonomy): domain Bacteria; phylum Patescibacteriota; class Microgenomatia; order JAUYPR01; family JAUYPR01; genus CAYJQU01. The sequence goes on along the minus strand of CAYJQU010000001.1, from coordinate 139,945 downwards.
CAAACAGTAGTCTCCAGTTAACCTCATGGTGATGCGTGAGTAACGCAGACGTAAGCTCCCTCGTGTACACCCCTACGCCCGTCTCCGGGAAAGCAGTTTGACTAATGTCGATGCCAACAGTCATACGCGCTTAAGCAGTATCGCATCTCCCGCCCGCAGTTGCACCCTCCACTTGCCTGAAGCTTCAAGCTCCTGTACAAATAGGTGCATCTCAGCTTCAGATTGCGTCATGAAATTGTAGAGAGACTGCCCCGGGTGAAGATCGACAACAATAAATTGGGCGTCACGAACCACGGGCAACACATAGAGCCTATCTCGATGCGACAGATGAGGTGCAAGGTTATTTTGGGCAGCTACTTTCGCATCCTCTGGGACTGCGGCAAGTACTGCAGACGTATTCTGGTACCAGGAGGGAGTTGTATAGAATTCTCTCTTTAATACTCCCAACACGGGCACGTGGAACACATACTGAGAAATCGCCGTAAGAATAAACAGCAGCGAACATGAAGCTGTCATGGCCAACTTTTTGTATCTTTCCGGCGTCACACTTCTTAATACTCCTAGTCCTGAAATTGTACCAACCGCAAACAGCGGACCTAAGGTCATGGAATACTGCAAGTCTGTCCCCCAACGATACGGATGTCCAAGGTCCCAGAACCGCAGCGCGAACTGTTCCAGCGGCAGAAGAAAAAGAACCGGGGAAAGCAGTAGCCACGGGCCAAATGGAAACAGAGACAGGATAAACGTTTCTAGCTTTTTGACAGGCCAGAAAAAGTGTGTAATGCTCAAAAGCGGGTCGTTTACCAAGGTGCGCGCAACGTGCAAAGGAGTACCCCCCAACTCCCCATAACCAAATACAGCGGAACTCGGACCTGCAAGCGGTAAAATAAACCCATATATAGCGATCAAAAACACACCGATACCTATAATGACACTAAACAATGCCCACCTCCAGAATGTCCAATCCCCAAGCACAAGCACTATTCCTAATGTTGCCACAAACGCTCCTGTCCACTCTTTCAACAGCAGGAGTCCCAGGACCCCGGCGGCGTACAGAACGAATTTCTTCTGTATGAACCCCAACCAGGCAAGAGAGAACAGAAGCGGAAAAAAGGAATCAGTATGGAAATCAAGAAAGAGACCGCGCTGCGTACCAAAATAGAAAAGATAGGCAGACACGACAGCGGTACCTGCAAAAGCAGATTGGAGCTTCTCTTTAGCGATGAGAAACAAAGGGTATCCTGCGGCTACCACCACAGCCACTTGCAGCACCAGAAGCGCCCTCACATCGTCAATGATCCGATAGAGTGGCGAGATGAGGTAGAGAATGGGCTGGAAATGAATACCCAACGCATCCATATCGCGATAGAGCGATGACTTTGCAGGCATACCTTGGGCATACTTCCAGATCAATTGATCATAAATACCGAGATCGTACCCATACGTTTGATATCGTGCATGATTTGCAAGCGCCACCATGCTGTATATGCCGAAAATCAATACCAAGAATAAACCCAGGAGCCGGTCTGAGATTCTCACACTCATAGAGTATACCGGGCAACAGCAATCATACGATACGCCGGTTGGCCGTTTATCCTGGAAAGAAACGGGATGAACGGCAAGAGCATCTTTCTAAAGAAAAGGTCAACTAAAAATGAGCGTGTCATCCAACCGCGCATCAAAAATCGATGGAGCCACACGCTTTCGTTTGGATACGTGTGTATACGTACACGCTTTTTGTACTGGGAAGTGCTTGTTTGCAGCCAATCGCATAGCTCCCCCGCAGAGGGCAAGTCGTATTTGAGATGGTCTTTAAAATTGGGGTGAAGGGTGCCAAACTGGCGCTGGTAGTATTGCGCAAGTACGCTGTCTTCCAAAGCAGCCTCCTTGCCCACCGGAGCGGCAAGCACTGTTAGTTTCCGTGCAACTCTCACACACTCGGCCACCACTTTTCCTCGATCTGCCGGAGGGATATGCTCAAGCAGATCAACGCTAACGACTGCGTCAAACGATGCGTCATCGAATGGGAGGCTACGCGCATCTGCTTCCACCCTTGTAAGCCACTCAACTGCTGGCCCTTCAAACGAGAGATCAACACCCGTTACCTGCCGTTTTATGTACGGTGCTATGCCAAGGCTCCCAGAACCCACTTCCAGGATGCTGGCTGCACCTGCTTTTGTGATCTCTTTAACAACCGGAAGATATCGCAACGCCACTTCCGGGTGCCATCGATGCCACGGTACTTTCATAACCTACGATACAGCCCAATCGTACCAACTCCCCTAAAGCTTCGCTCCTCCTGCACCACAAACCCCTCGCGCGATAGCGCACTGGCAATCACTCCTTTGGGATCGGAGATTTCACGCAGATAGGGCACTAGCAAGAATGTATCACCCGCGGTAAGCATACGTATATTTTCGTACACGGTGGGGTCGTTTAGATTCCCTGCACCCCCCAGCAGGCCAACTGCGCTATTGCGAGTCGTGTAATAGCGGTAGGGATCTGGCGGTATATGCAGATAAAAACCCACCCGCACTTGCTGTGCATCCATGTATCGGGCGGCCCCCTTCCAATCCTCCCGCCAGAAGGCGGGGATGAAGAGTGTGAGAATGGTGCAAGTAGCAAGAACTATCACCATAAACCCTATACTTACTGTCCGCAGCAGCTCTGGGAGCAAGTACGCTCCTTTTGCAAATAAAAGAAATAGTGCAGGAAGGAGATAGAGGAAGCGGAAGTAAGAAAATATGGGAGTCTGCAAGGAAACCAGCACCCCGAGCACAAGAGGCACCACCAGCCATAGTTTTAGCCATACGCTCAAGCGCGCGGTAAGAGCTTTCGCAACCACTGCATAAAAAAGGATCAGTGGTAACGCCAGAATTGCTTGCAGCCATATTTGATTGGGGAGCGGAATTCTCCCATAGACAAATTTCGCCAGCGTCAATGGTATGGTCCACAGCTGAAAGCCCCCTACTATCCTTCCCCACTCAGGCACTGTTTGGGCAAAGGTGATACCCACAACGTATTGCCGTGCAAAAATTGGTCCCCACGCAACAATAAGAGATCCTAAAAGAAACGTCATGAGCGCAATTAGGAAAAGAAATCGCCGAAAACCGATTGACCGGCGCTTGTATAGCACAGTGAGAAACTGAACCGGAAGTAACAAATACGGCACGTATTCAGTCCATAACAGTCCGAAGGTACCGGCAGCATATATACCAAGATACGATGCCGAAATGCGAGAGTTCGTTTCAGCATACCGAAGAAACGCAAGCAGCCCGTACATACTTAACGCGGCAAAAAATGCCGCTGCGCTATACATGCGCGCCTCTTGCGAATAATACACATGGAGCGGTGACAGTATGAGCAGTACTGAGGCCAGTACGCCAATTCGTTTGTTTATGAGCTCTCCAAGCTTATACGTGAGCCATACCGTTCCTACTCCAAAGAAGACGCTTGGCAGGCGAGCTAAGCTTTCGGTTGCCGGCACTAATCGAAGCCATGCCCACAGGATCGCATGATACAGAGGTGGATGAAAGTCACCAACCGCATACTCTGTCATCAGCGGCCAAAATTCTCGATCACGACTTGCCAGAATTTGAGTGGCTTCATCTAACCACAAACTCCGGTGCAGGCTTATAACTCGCAGGCCAAGCGCCAGCAGGAGAAGCACATATACTTTCATCTACTCACCCTCTTTCTGAAAAACGATTCTGCAACACTCACCCACATAGCCGAATCATAGACCAACTTGAACAGGAAAAACGCTGGCTCTATAAAGCGAACTGCTTTCAGCACCCCTACTGCCAACGAAACAGGGAGTGAAAACCGAACGAGCGAAATAGGATCCCGGGATACAAACTCGTTGTGTCCAATCCAGCGAGCCTGCCTCCACACCTCAGATAGGCTCTCTGGGTTTGCATGAAAGCATGGTGCGTCAGAAACAGCCTTTGCTACAGTCCCAAGCTTTCGTGAGATAGTCCAGTCATCCGTATACCCCACATCCTCCCCAAACCCCCCCGCCTGCATAAATGCCTCTTTGGTTATGGCACGAAATACTGGCGCTTCCTCAGCATAATCTTTGGTAATCCGATACGGTTCCTGCAACCCTTGATTGTAATTCCAGCAGCGCGCCCACACATTATCCCAATTCGAAACCCGCTCATCTTTGGTGAAAGTTCCTATCGCCTCTGCCGCTCTAACTGGAGCAGTCAGCTTCTGAATAAACGAAGGCGCGAATGTCATATCTGCGTCAACAAATACCAAAATATCACCATTCGCCTTCCGTGCACCGGCGTTGCGTGCGGCCCCAGCTCCGCGATGGGCAGTTTGTATCAACGTAACAGGGAAAGTGCTAACGATCTTTTCCGAGCTATCCGTTGACCCGTCATCCACCGCGATGATTTCAGAAACCAGCGGCTTCTGCTTCAGTAAGCTGGTCAGACAGGCTGCAATTGATTTCTCTTCGTTATAGAAGGGAACAATTACGCTGATACGCATGCGGTTAGAGCCTGCTCATAACAATGAGCAATAGTATCCCAGGAAAATTTCTGTGCTTGCCTGGCGGCTTTCTCACCATAATCTTCATCGAGTGCCTCCACGATGGCCCTCCGATATGCGTGCGCGTCTTGAACCTCTGTCAATACTCCAGCTTCCCCGACAATAAATCGCCTGTTCTCATCGTCTGGAGCAACTACCGGCAGTCCTGAAGCCATTGCCTCAAGATACGCGATGCCAAACGCTTCACTGGCTCGTGATGGAAGGGTAAATACATTGCAGCTGCGATACACTGCCGGCATTTGGCGGTGAGTGAAGCGACGCAGTGCAAACCGTCGGCCCAGCACTCTCGATCCCAACTCTTTGATCTGCTCCTCCATGGGACCAGAACCTACCACAAGTAAGCTCGCCTCCTGCAGGTTAGTCAAAGCCTGGATGGCCAACTCGATGCGTTTGTACGGCACCAACGCACCTACGCACAGCACGATTTTTCCTGGAAGATCGAGTGTTACATGCGTACCCTTCGGGCTGAAAACGTTCATATCCACTCCGGGAGGGATGAGGGTAGCCGGCACTCTCCTATTGACCGCAGCAGCCCATGAAAGCGCCATAGGCGAAAGTGAGACAAAGAGGTCAGGCGATTGCTTTAGATTCCACCAATCATCGTATCCCACTCCTGCCATACCAATAACAACACATTTGACACCCCTTTGGCGGGCACACCGCCTCACCAAGAGAACCTGCCATCCTCCGTCGCTGGGGATTACCACATCCCACTTCTTTCTATACAACGTCGGCAATACTCCACGCGTAAACCCAAGTACCTGTCTACTGTGTGCATCTAGGTATACATACCTGGCGACACGCTTGAAAAAAGAGGACTCCACATCAGTGCTTTGGCGCATAACCCCTGGGACTTGCACTGCTGAGTACTCCGACGTCGGCGCTCCGCCTTGAAATACCGTTACCTCGTGCCCGTGCGCTAACCGTTTGGCAACTTCCCGAGTTAGTACCTCTGCACCTCGATCTACCATTCCTCCATAGATGGTAAGCCATGCCACCTTCATGATCGCTTCCTGGCATACACCACCATGTGATCAAAAAAATTAATGTACAACGGCAGCGATAGAAGCTTCGTACGCCGAAACACCCTGTATAGTTGGTCCGCAACTCTACTACCTTGAATTGACCGGGCTAGGTGCAAGCCATACCCTAAAGTGATCCACTTGCCCGGACGAGAGATAGTCTCAATCATAAATCCTGTATCCTGTAATATCGTTCTAATGGTTTTCTCCGAAAAAAAGAAAAGATGCTGGGGCGGTATGAGAAAATGCCAACGTTTTCCCATAAGCTGCGCCCACAGACTGTCGAAATTATTCGTGGCAATCACCAAAAGCCCGTTTTCCTGCAGCCACTTCCGACATAAGGCAAGTGCCCGCCGCGGGTCATCAAGATGCTCAAACACATCGAGCATGGTGATGACATGAAATTGCTTGCTATGAAATTGCGCGCGAGCTATGGTAGATTCCTGAACACGATCACCAAACCGCTTTCGTGCCAGCCCGGCTGCGTAGGTAGAGGGCTCTACACCGTACGCATCGTAGCCATGGCGCTTGGCAAGCTGCATAAAGCGACCAGTGGCACACCCCACGTCAAGTAGTCTCCCCTCTGCTACATACGTGCGTAATGCCTTGAGCATACCCTGGAAGTTACGCTTCATAAAGCGATAGTCCTTCTCATAGTTGTCATACGCACAACGATTGCTCTGCCCCTTAAAATACCCGTCATCGTAATACTGCCTCACAAACTCCTCGTACGGCTTGTCCAGTTCGGCCCAGCCCAGCCCGCAGTGAGTACATTGGTAAATAGGATAACCATTCTTCGAAAAAAGATATCGGGCCGGATTTTTCCGACACAGATAGCAATGCCTCATTGCATGCGTACGTATGCAAGCGCAAGGGCGAGCAAACCCCCCAGAGTAATCATGCCACCTATGATAAATGAATCGGGCCGAAAGCGAAATACCAATTCGCCAGACGTTGCTGGCGCAACCTGTATAAAGCCACCTGCTGATCGTTCAATTGGGACCGGCCGACCATCAAGCTCAGCCTTCCACCCTGAGACATACCATTCCGCTAGTGTTACTGAAGACGGAGTTGCAGTCGCCATAACTCGATCATTTACCCCATATCGAGCTGTTTGATAATCAAGCGAATCTGTGTACACCCGCGAGTGTGCCATCGTATTGCGGTAGAGGATATATTCTTTATCTCTCATTATCTCAGTAAGCGCCGCGTCGGCAAGTGGATACGGAGAAACTACGTACTCAACAGCAAAATCCCCCAGGAGCTTCGCGGATGGTTGTGGCTTCTCTCCATATATTTGATACGGAGGATGAATAACTGAAAATGCAGGAAATACATATCCTGCCGCGCGCCCCATAAAATCAACCGACTGCGACAGTTGCCAAGGATTGTTGCCACCGAGGATCTCTCCTCCCGCCAAAGCGATTGTATACTGTGACCAGCACAACGTCGTGCAGTATATCCGCCATGGTTTTGGGGCAGATGCCAAATACTGCTCAACTGCTGGCAGTGCTGTGGCCTGGGCAGGCTCAGAGGACAGCCACCAAAGTCCAACTCCCGTAAGTTCCACCAGTGCGACAAGCAGACCGCCTATCGCCACCTTCCTACCGACACGGCTTGCCAGGAGGCCTAAGCCGATCATGACAAGAAACCAAAAACGTGCGGTGCCGCGAATCAGGCTATACCCAGGAAGTGCTGAAACAAGTAATTGCATGAGCGGAGTCCGTTGCCCCAAAGCAAGCAAGATCGCACATACAACAACCACCGCAAGCAGTAGCTTTACTTTCCGCGATACCGTGCGCAACCCAAGAAATGCCAATACAAGTACACTGATCCCAGGAAAAATCATTGCCTCGCTTCCAGTCACCAGAATCTCATCCTTCACCGGCATAAAAAGATGCAAGACAAATCGCTTAAGGCTCCAGGTAGGCACGGAAAGATCTGACAGTGTCATGCTAGCTCGGGTGGACTCGCGCGCATACGCAAACACAGGAAGAACTAAGTATGCTGAAAGCAGAAGCGGCAGGAGTAGCGCTGATGCAAACCGCACTCCATCGGATAGTTTTTGGTAAGACCGCCGCCAGCTAGCGAAAAGGAGAACCGCTACAACTAGTGTGGTGTAATACCAGATATTCGCATAGAGAATGATCTGAGCGGCCAACAGCAGAATCGTAACAAGCCACCAGCGTTTCCTATTGATGGACAGTACGCCCACCAAAATCCACGGCGCAAGGCTCATTGCTTCCATCATGTTCAAATGCCCTGAGCCTATGCGCGCGATAAAGGTCGGTGCGAACATGGCAATGATGCCTGCCAGAAGTGCCTGGGTGCGCGCTGCGTTTAACGTACGCGCGAGGAGATAGACACCACTGCCCATAACTGCAAGGTGCAGACCATACAGCAACCAGCTTGCCTTTGATAGTGGAAGTATAAGTAGCAGAAAATTCGGCGGGTATGGAATGAATGGTTGCGGATCTGCTACAAAGGGCATGCCACCCATCAGGGTAGGACGCCAGAGCGGCCATGTGTGCTCAACAAGCAAAGCCTGTTTCCAGTGCAATGCAATCGGCCACACCGTCTCGCGCAAATCATTCGGTCGGTTTATCAAAGTAGGATCAGCAAGCCAGATTGCAAAGAGGAACAAGGAGGCTAAAACAACGTAAATGCTCCAGATCACACGCTTACTATATCATTTACCAAAATGCCCCATGACCATTTTGACACCCATGGGGTGTAAAGTACTATTCTCGCTTCTTCCAAAGTGTGCCTGAGGGAGTTTTTTTATACTCCCGATAGTTCTCATCAACCCAACGTTCTATCTGCTGCGGGCGGTAGCGGTACTCGGGTCGGTCGCCGGTTACTGGAGCTCGTAAGACGAACGCGGGAGGGTTGGACTGCAGTGAGTACAGAACGCGCGTTTCTAGCTCCCCTCCCCTTACCTGATAGTACCATGGAAACAAATCTGCCCACGGGCGGGGCGGTATATGTCCTGATAACACATAGAGTAGCTGCGGCGCGCCCAAGATAAATAGGCCAGTGTCTTTTACTTCATGTTGCAACATCTGTGCTGCTGTCATTACTTCCTTGGTAACAAACCTGTCTCCCGCACGTGCCGATCCAAATACTACATACACTACATATAGAGCTGGAATGAGCATGGACAGGAATAAAAATCTAGGAACCCTCGTAAAGGCAGGTATAGAAACAAGAGCCACAAAAGGTAGCGCTGGTTGCAGATGAAACATGCCCCACCGAGGCACTGCAGACAGTGCACCAGCAACACACCACAATAGGAAAAGCAGCCGCGTCCTACTCTCTTTCAATAACGCAAAAAACAGAGCCGGGAGTAATAGCATCGCTGCCAAGACTATCTCTCGTATGGAAGGCAGCAACACAAACCCAGCCGTCTGTTTCTGGTCAATTAGCGGAAACCAAAGAGTCCAATAGAGGAATTCGCCACCCCAGATAGCGTAGCCTCCTATGCTAAAGAGTACAAATCCGAGTGTGAGCAAGAAAAGTATGAATCCTGCAGTTCGATACTGCTTATGAAGAACGAGTACTCCTGCTGCCGCGAAAACAAACCACACACCTGTCTGCTTGACGAACAAACTTCCCAGAAGCGCAGCACTAGCAAGGGCTACCCATCGTAACTTTTGGTTTCGCACCCATTGTACTGTCCCATGCAACGCAAGAATGGCAAATGGCGTGAGCGCTAGATCAAACCAGAGCGCATTCCCCTCAAAGCTAATTTGCAAAAGTATATAGAGAAGGAGCACGGCTATAGCTTTGGCCGGAGCCCCGAAAAGGAGAGCAAGCCTATACAGTAAAAAATCAGAAAGAACAACAATAAAGTACGTGGCTAGCTTTACCATCAGGGGACTAAAGCCAACTATCTTCCCCAACCCAGCCAGGGTTGCTATTAACGCAAAAGAATAGGGGTGAATTATCTCCTTATATTGAACAAAGCCCTTGGCTGTAAGCCACGGGTACAGAAGCATTTCTGGCCAGGTAGTAAATGGGAGTAGAGAGAGAACCAATAGATGCGCCAAGACAAGAAGGAAAACATACTTACCCATAGCGGCCTAACAGATCATTCAGTCGAATTCGAATAAGACCACTGAGCGATCGGGGGATATCTCGCAGCACGCGGACCCTCGTCCCCTCTTTATTGCTCCATTGCACAGGAATTTCTACCACCCTGTACCTGCGCTTTACTGCAAGGAAAAGTATCTCGGCATCAAAACTCCAATCCGGCAACTGCTGGCATGCAAATAGGTCCCTGGCCGCCTCTCTGCGAAAACCCTTCAACCCACAGGTAACATCACTGACTGACAAGCCGAGCGCTTTGTTTGTGAGCCAAGTGAACCCTTTCCCTAACCAGGTTCTCACTTTCCCCTGCGAAATGACCAGCCGTGATTGAGGGTGCCTCCTACTTCCAATCACAATATCCGCCTTTCTAAGAGCAGCAAGTGCTTCTGGAACACTTGAGATTGGAACCGAAAAATCGACATCGGTAAACAAAATAACGTCTCCTGCGGCAGCAAGCATGCCTTCCTGAACCGCTCTGCCTTTACCCGAATGCGTTGCCAAGCTCAAAACCCGAACATTCCGGACGCCGGCAAGTACTTTCTTAATCTTCCTTACTGTATTATCACTACTACCATCATTGACAAACAGCACCTCACCCTCGTGGACCTGCTGGTAAAAGGAGATAATGATATCTTTCAGCGTGCCAGCCAAACGCCTCTCTTCATTAAAACAGGGAATAACGAGCGACACGTGCTTCATTGACTTCCTCCCTTGAAAGCAAGGTAGAGCCTACGGAGTGGTGTGGCAACACAAGCAGCAGCAGTATAGACAAAAGAGCGAGGCTGCCATGGTGATTGCACGAAATCAGGAGCCGGAAGCGAAAATACATCTGGATAATTTGTTTCATCTGGTAGTCTCTCTCCTAAATCCAACACCCTCTTTCGCCGCCCGAGGATCCTCGGTGCGTTGTTAGACCGCTGCATGTGAGTCATGTGCCAGTAGAAAACAGGAAGCATCAAAAGATGTTCAGGCATATTTTGCAACCGATTTTCTTCCCGATAATAAGCCTCGTCTGGATATACCCCACGCACCTGAAGATCTTCATCGTTGCGAAGCACTCGCAGGTTTAAATGTCCTGTTCTATTACCTATCCTGTACCGACCGAATCGCTCAGGCATTACATGATATACATCTCCTACACAATTTCTGGTTTCTACAACACCTCCCCAAATAGTATTAGGAGCTTGCTTGAGCGCTTCGATAAGCTTACCAAGCTGCCGATTGTCCCACACCTCGTCTCCATCAATCAGGAGAATCCAGGGGGTACGCGTGCGATGTATTTGCTCCTGCCTGAGGGTAACAAGACCTTTCGCGCTCACTCGCCCCTTCTCCTCAAACCGTATACGATCGTTCTCGACAGCTTTGATCACCTCCACCGTACGATCGGTGGACCCAGTATCATACACGAGTATCTCTTCTGCCCAATCTTTCACTGCAGCCAGCGCGTACCACACCCAACGCTCCTCATTACAAACCACCATGTGTACGGTAAGATTCATCCTCATGGTGCAAGTCCCCGGTACCGTCGCCACGCCGCCACATTGATAAGCAGTAACGCAATTGTTGCGGTCATCAAAACGGTAATCGAAGCACCTACCGCTCCGTATGCCGGAATGAGTACCACGCCAAACGCGACCATGCTTATGAGTTGAACAATCGCAACCTTTGTCAAATACCCGGTAGCTTTTATTGCGTACAAGAGAAACGTTGTCGCCGGTAGCGTCAAGATGTTCACCAAGACTGACACCCCAAACAGACGACCCGCCATCGAAGCTTCCCGGAAAGAGTGGCCGAATAAACTCAGTAGCTGGGGGAACAGCAGGATCATACCGAAGGTCCCGGCAAGCAACATAACAATATACGCAGTCATATTTCGTACCCCCTGCTTTACTTCTGCTCTTGAGTTTACTGTTGCCCACTCGGGTGCAAACACCGTGCTTACCGCGCCTAATGCGCTTTGGGCAGGTAGCCAAATCCTGGCGGCTGCTCCATACAATCCCGCCTGTACTGCCCCAGCAAAGCGTAGGAGCATAGGAACGTCAAGTCTGCTTTGGAATGCCGCTATCGCAAAGAACCTGGTTAAATCAAAAACGTTGTCTCTCGAAAACTCTCGACTATCCTCCTGTGTACGCAAAAACCCTCCCGGCAGAAAAAACCATCCAACTCCAGCAATTACCCACACGCTCAGAGTAAGAAGCAGGACTGCGCTCGTTAAGCTCGCCGCCCCCAGAAACGTAAGCGCAATCCAGAAAACAAGCCGCAGAGCGTTGTTCAGTGTCAGAAAGGCCGCATACCAATGAAACTTTCGGGTAACTTGGAAATACCCTAATACTAGCCCGTAAAGCAAAAACCCAGCATACCCAACAAATGTAATGAGATAGGGAAACAACAACAACTCACTTCGCAACAAAACTGACAAGGGATATGCTGCCAGCAACGCAAAAAGTGTGACTACAAAAGCTCCCTTAAGCCTATGTATAAAACTAATCTTAAGCGCTGCACGTATCGCGGGCAGCCCCCCACCGGACGCACGTATGAGTGCGGTGTTTTGCGTCAGCTCAACCAAATCTACCGCAAAAATATTGAGGGCAAATACAGTGGATAATACACCGAACGCTTCTGGGCCAAGCTTCCGGCCAACAAGCGCGAAAAAAACCAGACCTAATATCGAGCTAGCCCCCATCCCGACACTCGCAAACGTGACATGCCCCAGAAGTTTCATGGAACCCGTGCTACGATGACCTCAATGTCACCGAACCGCTTACTCACCTGTTCATGTCGCTTATAATGGTTATATTGATCCATGAAATCCCCACCTTCGCCTTTCTCAGGAGCTACCATCACAACCCACAATGGCGGAGGATCGGTTAATTTCTTCCCATAAAGATAGCCCAACTCCCCGTCCACGTAGCTCCAAGCAGGCTCCTTGCCCGCTAGCGTAAATAGGTACCGAAATCCGCCAAAGCGGTGACAGCGCCCAAGTGCTTCGAGCGCGAACGGTTGACCGCCAACCGTTTCCAACGCAAATTGGGTAGCTTGCCACTTTGCCTCCCATCCAAATCGGTTCGTGCCCAGAAACAGTGCAGTGAGATTGGCTGTTACTAGCTGGGCGATGACAAACAACGTTACCCATTTGTTACGCTCCCAAAGATACGCTGCCGCCTTCCCTAAACCAACAAAGAAAACTGGCAGTATCGGAGTCAGGTACTGTTCGTACAGATCGGCGTTAAAGAGATTACTGTATACATTAATACCAACAAAGACAATTGCAAGAAGGCTTAAGGTCAGAAACGCTCCAAAATCACGCCGCTTTCTCCAAAGAGATCCTACCCACAGAAGTAAAACGGCGGCGGATGGCCAGACCCATAACCCCACTGCCGCGTAGCGCTGCTGGATAAGTTCCTTGCAAAAGGTAAGTTGCGCAGTAACCTCATGCGGCTCAAACGGCCAGATAATCCGCGCAAACACGCGGGGAAACAGAAGAAGAGTCTCGGTAAATTGATGAGTACGAAACGAAAAGCTGTTCTTAGGTTCCGCAAAAAACGAGAGCAGCTGTTTGGTGTTATAAAAGTCGTGCCGCAGCTCAAATGCAACCAGCGGTACTACAGAAAGCAGCAGCAATACCACTATAGCTTTACCTTTGCTTTCCGCAATCGGAAGTCGTACTTTCCACCACACAAATAGCGTGAGCAAAATAAGTACAAATGCACTCGGGTCCATATGAGAACTAAAAATGAGCCCAGCAGTAAGCGGCCATATATACCATGAGCGCTGTTGCTTTAGCCTGATTAAGCAAATGAGTACCATGCTGGTCAGCAGTGGATTCAAGGTAAGCGGCCAATAGTGTCGATCGAGCAGTATCACAAGATACGATGTGGCAGCAAACAAGCAAGCAAATAGTCCAACCCTACGGTTATAGAGTAAAGTTCCTAGCACACCTATGAGAACTACCGTCGCTGCTGTAAGGAATGCTGACAGAATCCCCCACCCATACACTGGGTGCATATTGCCAACCCATAACCAGAAAGTGGAGAAATAATAATACAACGGTCCAAGATGAAAACGTAAGGGAGTAATACCGCCAATGAGGGGAAAATGGTGATTAACCACCATGCGCCGTGCGACGTATGAGATTACCTCCTCATCAAACATAAAGTAAAACCACTCTGAAAGATGGACGGTTCGCAGCAGCAGTGCTATCAGAAACAAAGACACCAGAAGGGGAATGTGGGCTTGCCTCATAACCTTCACGTATTGTACTCGCTCTCTTGTGGAATCGTCACGCCGATATCGCCAAACCGAACCGACGCGTCATGTTTTGCAGGAATAGTGATCGTATAGGTAGGACTGCGATAACCGCTCTGCAATTGAGATCCTCTCAACAAGAACAGATATTCAAAACCGTCCACAAATCCATATGCTACTGAGTCTATAACTGACACAGCGTAGGGTTTCCCTTGCCCGGACGCGACTATATAATTGACTGCGTCTCGTTTATGGTTATAGCCTAGGGGGTTATCAAATGTCACCCGATATGACAGGTTGTGCCCAAGAAAAATTACAAGGCCCAGAAGGGCGATCGCTCGTACCGCACGCATGCGAAAAAGAAGTGTGGCTGCATAACACAGGATAAGCAGTATGGCAAACCCTGGCATATAAAACTGGTGCACTGAGATCTCGGTAAACGCTAGTGCTACTTGAATATTGCCCGCCGTTATCGCATATCCAAACAAGTATACAAGCGGCAATATGAGGATCATCGCTAGTCCTACGATACTTTTTACCTGTCTATGCAAAACACAGATTACTAGTGACAAAGGAACAATAACAGCAAGTGAGGTCATCAATAAAGGTGTGGACTTCCAGGTGAAAAACCGCGAGACCGCCGTGAGCATATAGTCAAAAACTACCGGCAGATTTTCTGCTATGGTAAGACCGGTAAATGATCTTTTCGTTATCGCATCGGTAAACAGTTTCCAGTTTAGAAAGTCATGACGGATGTCAAACACCAAAAGAGGAACCAGTGTCAATAGAAAAGCTGCTGCTGCACCAACGCATCCAACTACCCGTTTGCGGTATTCTGCACGAGATCGCACCAATGGATACAGGTAGAGCAAAAACATGGGACCAAGAAAAAGGGTCGCAAGATGAGTCTGTAAACCAAACCCAAAAAGAAGGCCGGCAAGAATTACCCAGTAGGGATGTGAGCGTATACTCCGTTCCAGTAGAAGCAGTATTCCTAACCCGAGAAGTGGCACATGATACGGATTGGTAAACTGTCTCTCCCAATCCGAGAAGAAAAAAGATCCTGCATGAATTGACGCGGCAGTAAGGCCAGTGAGGCGATTAAAAAAGGAGGTCCCGGCAACGTACAGTAAATAGGTGAGGGCTACCCCTCCCATTGCCGCAAACACAAGCGGGCCTATTGGATCACCTCGTGCAATAAGATAGGAGGGGAAAAAGTAGTAATAGTGGTAGGGACCAAAAAAGAACTTAACACGTTCACGATCTTCCTTTGGACCGAGCGTTGCTGGACGTTTCTCAAGTGCCATCTTTCGCATTGCAATCATATCTCGATTCTGATCAAATCCAAACACCGCGTTCTGTACATAGTAGAAACGCATAAAAAGCGAAAGTGCCAGTATGGCATACACGACCTTGTCCCGCATAGGCAAACTGTATTATATGTGATAAGGTTACGGGGTTATGCGGCAGATTTCACTTCCGGAAAGTACTATTCTCCTCACTGGAGGTGCGGGATTTTTGGGGAGCTATGTATGTAAAGAACTTCTGGCGCAGGGAGCAACTCCGTCACGCATCGTTATACCACGGTCCAGCAAGCACGACCTACGCAATAGAAACGTCTGTAGAGAACTTACCAAGAACACTGATATTGTCATTCACTTGGCTGGCAATGTGGGAGGCATTGGCAAAAATCACAGGTTCCCAGGGACACTCTTCTATGACAACGCAATTATGGGTATTGAACTTATGGAAGCAGCACGGGTAAACGGCATCAAGAAGTTCGTCTGTCTTGGCACCATATGCGCCTATCCGAAATTTACCCCCGTGCCGTTCACAGAGGACAACTTATGGTTGGGTTACCCAGAAGAAACAAACGCTCCTTACGGTCTGGCAAAAAAAATGCTTCTTGCGCAGGCACAAGCATATCGACAGCAACATGGACTCAACGCCATCTATCTTCTACCCGTTAACCTCTATGGCCCAGGGGATAATTTTGACCCAGAAACATCGCATGTGATCCCGGCACTTATTCGTAAGATAATTGAGGCAAAACAAAACAACCAGAAGAGTATTACTGTCTGGGGAGATGGAACACCTACTCGTGAATTCCTCTATGTAAAGGACGCCGCACGAGGCATTGTGCTTGCCACCAGACTTTATGACAAAAGCGATCCGGTCAACTTAGGATCTGGAAATGAAATTTCTATCAGAGATTTAGCAGTTCTGCTTGCAAAGATGCTTGAATTTAAAGGCCGCATTCTATTTGACAAAAAGAAGCCAAATGGTCAGCCACGCAGACTACTGGATGTAACCCGCGCCCGGAAAGAATTCCAATTTCAAGCGCTCACCCCTTTTGAGGAAGGAATACAGGAAACTATCCGTTGGTACGTTAATGCGCAATAAATCGTACCTTGCTTCGGAAAAGGAACGTTTCCTAAAGCGAATTATTCCCTCGAACAAATCAGTCGTTACAATAACGAGAGGTACTGCAGTCACTTCAGTCTTAAAAGGTATTTCCCGGCATGAGTACATCGTAGTTTCTGATTGTATCGGCGTGACTGCCGACGTTCATACATTACTACAGAACGTCTGTGACTACAGCCAGGAAAACACTCGCATTCTCATCACCTCATATAACTTTGTATGGGAACCAGTCTTCTCTCTTCTTGAAAAAATAAACTTCCGCACACCACAACCAACTCAAAACTGGCTGTCTCTTAAAGATATCTTCAATCTAATGTATCTCTCAAACCTCGAACCAATTACCAGCGGGATGTTTCTTCTCGTGCCGATTAATATCCCGCTGCTTTCTCACTTCCTCAACAGCATCGTGGCAAAACTCCCTATTGTGCAACACTTCTGTTTGTATCAGTACATCATCGCGCGAAAACGCCCGATTTCCAGCAATAATCAGTATTCCGTTTCGGTCATCATCCCAACACGCAACGAGGCCGGAAACATAAAACAAGTGGTGCTAAGAACACCCCGTCTTGGAACCAGTACCGAACTTATCTTTGTCGAAGGCGGGTCGAGCGACTCTACACCAAGCGAAATAAGACGAGTGATAGCTAAATACGGCAAGGCGCGTCCTATCCGTTTGATCTCTCAAGGTAAGGGAGTCGGCAAAGGAGACGCTGTCCGTAAAGGGTTTATGAAAGCAACCGGGGATATACTTATGATACTAGATGCGGATCTTACAGTACAGCCCGAGGAACTGCCTAAATTCTACGAGGCCCTGCGGACCCGTAAAGGAGAACTTATTATGGGTAGCCGCCTCGTGTATCCAATGGAAAATCAAGCGATGCGATTCTTAAACATCTTAGGGAATAAGATCTTCGGCATTTTATTCTCTTGGCTCCTAGACCAGCCCATCAAAGACACGTTGTGCGGCACTAAAGCCCTGTTCAAGAAGGAGTACCATGAAATTGCCAACAACCGAAGATACTTTGGTAACTTTGACCCCTTCGGCGATTTTGATCTCATTTTCGGCGCAGCCCGACTTCATTTGAAAATAGTAGAAATACCTATACGCTATGCCGCCAGAACATACGGCTCAACCAACATTAGTCGTTTTCGCCATGGGTGGTTGCTTCTGAAGATGACACTGTTTGCCGCACGCAAATTAAAGTTCATATAATATGCAAGTTTATTCGGCAACTGTCATGTTTGCTACGATTGAACTTGAAAGAGCATGAAATTTGGCAGGAAGCACTTGCTGTTTGTAGCTATCTTCGCCCTTGGCTTTGTTGTACGATTCTACTCGTTCACTGACCGGATTGATTTTTCTCTCGACAGCTCACAAGATCTGATACTCGCAGCACAGGTCGCACGTGATCGCAAGCTGACACTGATCGGACCCCCCGTAGGATCGCGAGTTATAGACGGCATTTACTATTATATTGGGCCTGCGTATGTATACATCCTTGCGCTGCTAGAGCTCCTCACCGCATTCGATCCTGTATTGATCACCGCATGTTTTGCGCTTTTGAACATAAGCTTTGGCGTCATGGTATGGGGAGTCGTGAGAAAGAAATTTCCTCGGGTCAATGCCAACTTGGTTTTCTTCTACTATATGCTGCACCCGTTGATGGTTCGACTTTCATTGAGTATCTGGAACCCCATGTTAAATCTTCCCATTATACTCACGAGTATCCTCCTGTTTCCACGCCACGCGACGCTGCTTGGCATCTTAAGCGGCATCGGGGTCGGCTTCCATTTTTCCTACCTCGTTCCAGCAACACTCATTGCTTTGGCACTCATGCTACACCAAAAGAGAAACGTACTTTTGTATCTTGCAGGCATGATTATTGGTGAACTCCCTTGGATACTCTTTGAGCTGCGCCACTCATTTCACAACTCAAAGGCACTCGTGCGATACTTTGGAGAAAGCCTCTCAGGAAACAGCAACACCCACCTCAGTTCGATTGATTTTGTATGGGCATGGCCGCTGCTGCTTGTCGGTGTAAGCATGTGGGTACAATTGCTCTACCGGTGGCAGAAAGCCGCCGGTTATATGCTAGCCTCTGCAATCGCTCTCTACGCGTTGTATGCCATCTTCCTGGCACCAAAGGACCTTACGACTTTCGGCATGCCTGACGGGTGGACCATAAAGGAAACGAGAACGGCTGCTGCTATTATCGCGAATGACAGCCCGCCAGAGTTTGCAGTGGCATCTCTTATCAAAGGTGACACGCGAGATTACCCACTGCGGTATTATTTAGAATATATCTTTGGCACAAAACCGGTGGCTGTTGAAGCATATCCTCACGTTCGGATACAATATGTTGTCGCAAGAGGCCGAGATCAAGTGAGCACCTCAACCGTTTGGGAACTTACTTCCCCTGGGCCGCATGTGATAGAGAAAGTTTGGCCGCTAGCAAACAGTATTTCTCTCTATAAGCTAAGATTCCCACACGCAGTAGAATCGATAAGATGAAACGATCTATACTTTTACTACTCCTATCCGCTCTCATTTTTAGAATAGTTGCAACGTATCTGCTCGCATTACTGCAGTTCCATCATCTCGATGTTGAAGTCTACAAACACTGGACCTATCTTTTACACCAATGGACCTTCCGAGAAATGTACAGTAACGCCCCCGGTGGCTGGGGAGCTCACTTACCGCTCCATTACTACATACTCTACCCCATTGGCTTTCTGTATCGCTGGCTTGGGTTTACTCCTGAGTCAACCGGTTTTCTACCCGATCTTCTCATCAAACTCCACGTATTCATCCCGGAAGTCCTTATTGGATACATTATCTGGCTCATCGTTAAGAAAGATCACTCTGAGCGGAAATCAATTATTGCTGCTGCTCTCTTTCTTTTCCATCCAGCCGTCGTGTATGTTTCGGTACTATTTGCCCAGCCTGATAGCATCATCGCCTTATTTGCACTCCTTGCGATGTACCTGCTACTTGAAAAGAAACCTCTCCTTTCCGCACTTGCCATGGCTAGCTCTCTTCTGATAAAGCCGCAGGCGTTATCTCTTATGCCTTTGTACGCATTTGTGTTAATCAAAGTGCTCGATGCAAAACAACTGCTACGTGCCGCCCTGTTAGGATGTACCTACATTCTCATCGCTGCATATCCCTTTACCATAGGCCGCAGTTACATATGGGCGTACGAGTATGTTAAAAAACTTGCCGATTACTACTTATTCACTTCCATTTATGCCCTAAACGTCTGGGCCTACGAAGGCTTTATGCTGTCGGATCTGCGGACGTGGGGCGGATTAACGCTAAAGCGATGGGGACTTCTGGCAGTCTACACTATACAGGGACTAATGCTCGGTATCGCTATGCTCAGACGGGTAACGCTCACTCCACGCCTTGTGTATCTTATGAACATACTCGCTTTTTACACAACCTACCTGTTTGCTACGCGTATGTCTGGGGGACGCTACCTACTTTATGTGTTCGCATTCTACCCTCTCATAGCTTGGAACGACAGGCACGTGTTAATCTCCTGGATTATTACGTCGCTCATTATCATCATTAACTCGACTCATGTGTATAACGAATTTAATTTCCCGCTGGCTCCGTTCATCTCTCAGAGCAAAACCGTCATTAACTTTCTGATAACCGCACATCTCGTTTCATACTCCCTGCTGCTTTATAGTTTCTACAAGCAGGTATTTCGCAAGGACGCAGAACGAATATAATGCCATTATGAAGAATGGTGCGAAGCTCTCTGTTGTCGTTCTCGGATACCGGGCAGAAGAAAGCCTAATCACCCTTGTCAAACAACTTGAACTCTCACTCGCATCACTCAATCTACCATTTGATATTATCCTAGTTGCAAACTACTGGCCCGGAAAAAAAGATAAAACGCCGCATATAGCACATATCTTAGCAAAGAATTCTCCCCGCATCTCTACAATTGCTAAAAAGAAAAAGGGTGGCATGGGGTGGGACATGCACCACGGATTAAAAGTTGCAACCGGAGATATTATTGCAGTTATTGATGGGGACAGCCAAAACCCCGTAGAAGATGTAGTAAAGGGAGTGCGCATGTTACTTAAAGACCCAACCCTTGATATGGTAAAAGCTCGACGTATCAAGCGACATGATGGTATATATCGCATTGTCCAATCACGCCTGTATAACACGCTGTTTCGCGTATTGTTCAACAGTAACCCGCTCAATGATATAAACGGAAAACCGAAAGTGCTCACTCGCAAAGCCCTCAGGAAGATACGTTTGACTGCAGACGACTGGTTCATTGATGCAGAAATAGTACTGCAGGCACTGAAGTTAAACCTGCGCGTGGCCGAGTTTGAAACCATCTTTTACAAAAATCCGCAGCGACCCTCTTTCACCAGTATCAAAACCGCGCTTGAGTTCCTCCAAAATATGATCATGTATCGGGTGAGAAAGTGGCGCTGAATCTTATCATAACTGGCGCTACGGGAAATCTCGGCCGACATCTGGTCAAAAGGCTACGTACGCACAAAAAAGATGTATCACTTTACTGTATGGTGAGAACAAGACCCTCCTGGGACCCATCTCCATCGATTCACTTCTTACACGCAGATTTTCCCCTAGTCTTACCTGCTCCTGAAGAAATACCGGATGGTGCCATCTTTCTCCATCTGGCTGGTTTGACACACACCTGCAGACAAGAGGAGTATCTCCAGGTCAATACGTTGGGCACACAAGAATTGCTTTTGCTTGCGCAGAAACGTCAGTGCATGCACTTTATTTACATAAGCACGCGAGCAATTCATCCGACTGGTGGCGCCTACGCACAATCTAAGCGCGCTGCAGAAAAGTACGTACAAAAGTCCAATATCCCACACACGATTCTGCGATTCTCTGAGGTCTACGGCGCAGGATCAGAAGGCATATCTGCCATTATCGATAAGATTAGAGATAACAACACAGTGCTGCTGCCCGGAGACGGATTGGCTACTGTTGCGCCGTTACACATACATGATGCGGTGCATGCGATAGAACTGACGATACAGGAAAATGCAATAAGTAACGTCATCACTATCACCGGTCCCCAGGAGATGTCACTCAACGAGTTCGTCGCACGTACTAGTAAACAACTTGGAAGGACTCCGCGCGTGTATCATATACCCACATTGGTTCTCAACCTGTTCGCCCCTTTTGTGTGTCTGCTACGTAATCCTCCGTTTGTCCCAGACCAACTCGCTCGACTCAGAAGCCCCAAGGACATCTCTTCAAAAAGTACCCTTGCGTGGCTGAAGCCCTGCACACTTGAAGAAGGACTACGCTATGGAAAAGCAGCTGTATAAGCTTTTCTACGAGCTAGAAGATACACACTGGTGGTTTGTCTCAACCCGCACCTACTTTATAAAAACCATTGCCAGGTACCTGCCACGCACCAGCCCTACCATACTTGACGCTGGATGCGGCACGGGCGCTATCATGAAAGAGCTGGACAAGCTTGGTACAGTACACGGCATTGACGTATCCAGAAGGGCCCTTACCTATGCCCGCAAACGGGGATTGCACAACCTAGCTCAAGGATCCCTGACCAACCTTCCCTTTGAAAACAAACATTTTGATGTCATTGTTGCCCTCGATGTGATTGAGCACGTCAAAGAAGATGGTAAAGCGATATCGGAAATGTTCCGAGTGCTTAAATCCAATGGGTGCCTCCTCATGGCAGTTCCCGCATTTTCCTTGCTTTGGTCAACTCACGATAAGCTTAATCACCATTACAGGCGCTATACCCATACCAAGCTTATACAATTGCTCCAGAGCCATCATTTTTCGATCGTGCGATATCATTACTTTGGTATCACTACATTCCTTCCACTCCTTACCATGTCGCTCTTAGAACGGTGGAGATTGGTGTCTAGTTGGTCGTTCTTCAAACCGGTAAACCCATATGTGAATAGATTTCTCACTAGTATGTTCACCCTCGATCTGTATCTTTGTTCCGTGCTAAAGCCACCTTTCGGGACATCTATTTTTCTCGTAGCAGAAAAGAGACGTGCATAATCGTGCAGAAGCACCTTGTGCTTTTAGCTATATTCTTTTTCCTCTGGCTTCTTCCGCTAGCTATCTCTCTGCGAATCATACTCTCTGGTAACCTTCCATTCTGGTTTGACCCGGCCCGTGATTTGCTCATGGGAATTGATTTGCACCAGAAGTTTAGCCTGATCGGTCCTGAATCAGGCATTCCCAAAATCTTTTATGGGCCCTACTGGTGGTGGCTCATGGGGCTTGGCACTTTGTTCACCAAGGACCCGCGGTATATCACCATAGCAGTTCTTACAGTCCCTTACTTCACCCTGTTCCCCATGCTACTGTGGAAATTCAGACCCTTTGTAGGGACTATTCCGGTCGTGACGGTGTGGGGATTTTTCATTTTTCACCTGAGTCAATACACTACGCAACTCTGGAACCCTCATGTAGCACCACTTCTTTTACTACTGCTGTTATATCTCTTGGCGTCGACCGACTATGCTGCCAGGAAGCTCGCGGGCTTGAGAATGCTCGCCGCTGGTTTTACCTATGGACTACTTGGCAATTTTAACCCTTCCTTTCTACTCATGACGTTCCCCGGTGTCACCATTTTTCTTCTTGCAGTTTGCTCAAAGCAAAAACTTTCTCGCATTTTCTTTGCTGGGGCGCTGGTTGCTGTTGGCGCAATACTGGCTTTTTCCCCGCTTATTCTGTTCGAAACCCGGCATGGGTTCATGCAGACCAAGGCCTTGATCAAGATTATTACCGACGCGGTGTTCTACCACACGCCCGCTGTGGGTCAGACAGGTTATACACACTCCCAGATTCTCTACATTTTCTCTGGTACACTAAGTAAGGTACTTAACCTCCCACAAGTAGCCTCGTACATCCTCTACTTCCAAATAATTACGGTACTGCCCTACCTATGGATAAAGCGGTCATTACAATTAGCGCGCCCACAAAAGAGACTTGCTCTCCTATTGTGCTTGGCATCCGCAAGCTTGCTGGGCATGTCGCTCGTTTCCGAAAATCCAGTCTATTCGTACCATTTCATGGGTGCTGAAATACTGTTCTTACTGGCACTTGCACTTCTGTTTCGCATCGTGACAGCATTTAGAGTAATGGGTGTGGCTTGGGTTACTGTTGTAGTGGTTATGACACTGTATTACTTCCTCTATCCAAAGCCCTATAATCCCCTCTCGCTTGAATCGTATCGAGCCAAACGCCACGTCGTTGAGCTTATATACCAAGATGCGGGAAGCAGTAATTTTGCTATTCTTGCGTACTCACCGGCAATTCACACCTACGATTATGATTACGTTATCAAATGGGTCATCGGTCCTGCATACAGTAAATATACCATGCGAACACCAGAGAATGCGACGTATATCTATCTCATCATCCCAGATGTACCAGAAGCAATAAAATTGGACTTTATTGACTACAAAACGCCAAACCGGCAGTATAAAACGCTTGCTCAATGGGAAATCCCAAATGGCACCACTGTTGTCAAACGCGCACGACTGTGAGGGCTCATCCTATACACCGAAAGCTCCACCTGCCTTTCAATGAAACCCCACCTACGATGCCAGCGCAGGGAACCTATTTGGTACAACGCATGTTCGGGATAATCTGCAAGGCCTGGCCAGGAATTTATAAGCGGTACGCTTGCTTCGAGATATGTGGGAACCAGAAGTACTGTAGGCACCTTCCTCGCAAACTCCTCGTTCAGATTCCCCACAAACGGCTGTCTCGGCCCCCAATAAATAGGGTACGTGGCATTCTCAATCGACAATTCGTGTGCTAAAAATCCTGTCGTGTACTCCCCCCGGTACGTTTTGTTTCCCAGTTCACGAGACGCATCCCGAATCGTAAACGAGGGTTGACTAAACAGCATATGGAGAGAAATCATGCTGATGACCACATGTACGCCAAAAACTGCTTCACGCGTCATGTATCTGCGCGAAAGCCACAGGGTGGTCGCGGTGGCCGCCACGAGAAGATATCTTGCACCCAGACTGAGTGAAACAAACCCCGCAACGTAGTTCCAAAAAATAGATAGAAGAGTCAACCCCAGCGCCCACCGCCAAATGACACCTGTTTGTTTTGCAACAAAGGTCGCCAGCGAGCGTTTTACGTACACCGATAGGAGGGCAATAAGAAGAAGCACCAGGAAAGCCGGCCAAAACATCTGCTCCCGAAGCTCATCCGAGATAACAGTTCTGCGAGCAAAAGCGAGAAGTATCTTGCTACCTGCAAGCGAGATGAGAAAGAGTGCTGCAGGCACTCGTAGTTGTTGAACCAACCGGGGGACCACACCTTCTCTTAGTGTTGTTTTCGATAATGCCAGCACAACCATGGGGAGAACGAAGGCGTAGAATCGAGTGCTTGGGTGGTTTGCCCCAAACAGTAAGGGTATAATACCTACGGTTACCCAAACGAGACTGCTAACAATGAGTGGGTCGCTTGACATAAACCAGCTACGTCCCAAACGGAGCAGTTGGCCAATATGCGAAGCTGCGCGATTCGCACAGAGCCACACAACACCCACAAAGAACGGTGACCCCCAAAACGGATGAAATACAAGTTGACTTACCAAAGCGGTAGCCGACGACACATTGGCCCACGAATACACCCGGGCGAACGTAGCTAAAATAGTAATGATTGATTCCCGCTCAGTCCACCAATAAGCTGCAGCGGCCACCGCAACGATAAAAAAACCTGTCATGAATGCTTTAACCTTTGTTCTTTCGCGGTAGGCAAACCAGGAAATACCGCACAATACAGCAAATACCGCTGCGTACTGAATGGAAGTCAGCTTTGCAAGTATCGCTAATCCAAGCATGGCACCTGACGCCAATGAGGCGAATCGGTTAGCTCCGTACAGCCACAGCCACCAGCAGGCGATAAGAAAAAAGATCGTGAGAGACTCGCCAACTGCCAAGCGGCTATGTATGAGCAATGGCGTATGGATTACAATAAATAAGAGAGCAATTTTCTGCAATTTTCCAGAAGCTACACGGCGTATCATATCGGCTGACAACAAGACAGCCAGGAAACCAAACAGTGCGGATGGAAGCCGCGCAGCGACGAAATTCACCCCCAACAGCCGAAAACTCGCCTCAACCACCCACGAAAAAAGTGGTGCTATAGCATAGTCATGGGAGAAATCATCAATCGTGCGGGAGCCAAAGAGCACCCACAACCGTGCATTGTGCACCCACAACCCTTCATCCCCAATACTTCCATACGAGAGTAGTATTGGGGGATCGCTATCAAGCCAAATAATACGAACGAGGAGTGCAAGAATAATAAGAAAGAAGTAGTAGATATATAGTGCCCTTTTCACACAAGCTTTTTCAAAACCTGGGCAGGCACTCCAGCTACACAGGTTTTACTTGCGACATCTTTTGTTACCACCGAACCGGCACCAACCAGCGATTCTTCCCCAATCGTAACACCAGGAAGAACCGTGGAATTGGCACCAATGAAGCTACCCCGTTTTACGGTAGTGGTAAAAATTGTTTTTGGATAGTGCACCTTCAATGGATGATCCTTAAAACCCACATTCATGTGACTTAATATGATAGAGCGCATTGAAACCGTTACATGATTCTCAAGGATAACAGGCCCCGAAAGATCAATAAGTATCTCATCTCCTAAAAAACATTTATTGCCGATCCGCAAATTGCCAAGTCCGGTAGCGTATATGTTGACCAGCTTAATACTATGGATAACGCTGTCGCCGCCTACCGATGCGCCACCTAGACGGAGCCAGATTGTCCTTAGGGGAGGAAGGAACATGAACCAAAATACAAACTCCCACAGAAGATAGAGAAGGTACCGCACCAGCATTCCCAACGTTACTTCAGAAAATACCGATCGCACAGCTCTACCCTAACATGAAATACTATAAGAGTAAAGTTCTCTGTTCGCACCGCTTTTAACACCCTCAGGGCGTCAACCTCGGTCTTAGCAGTAGCAGAGCCATCTGCCCATGTACCAATGTTTTAAAACATGATAACAAGTCGGCACCACAGAATCTGTTAATTATGAGCGGCGCAGGGCGCGGGCGGTTCTGCGGAAGCTCCAGAGTGACCAGAAGTAAACCCAGGCGTCCCGAAACAGATGTACGGTTGTCTGCTTATCATCGCGTTTGACTACCACTGTTGGAACCTCAGTTATCTGAAGTCCCGCATAGTGACTCCGGGCCACGATTTCTGTATCCCAAAACCAACGTGCATCCTTTACCTGCGTTACAAGTTGGCGTATCCTTTCGACCTTAAATGCTTTAAGCCCCGCCTCCGTATCTGTATACGGTAGGCCAAGAAGCAACTGGACTAGGATGCTATACCCCCTGCTAAGCACGACGCGAACCAGGTCTTTAAGGGCCAATTGGTAGAACCGCTTGGCAATAGCCACGTCCGCTCCTTCCTCAAGCGCAAGAAAACAATCGAAGAGTTCGTCAGCAGGAATCTCAAGATCCGGGTCGACAAATGCCACGTAGGGAGTTTGGGCAGCAAGGATACCATCTGATACCGATCTGCCACGCCCGAGGTTTTTTCCGTGGTATGCGATGCGCACTTTCGCCATACGTCCGAGGATTCCTCGGGTCCTCTCCGGCGCGCGGCTTCCGTCATCTACAATGTAAAAGTGCGGTTCAAAGATTGTCTTATCGAGGACCGAGCGAATTTTTACAATAGCCTCACGTACCAGCTCAGCCTCATCAAGACAGGTAAGCACAACCGTCACTGTCTTTTTCATGAGTATGAAAGTAACAAACTCCTTAAGCGCTGGCTCTCAGAACGCGGTACCTTCTCTAACGTGTTTGTCAACCTCATTAGCCGCGATTTTGGTATCGTCTTTTCTACCATTTCCCATATCCCAGGTACGGCCGTTTTCCTGAACGCATCAGAGTTCGTACTTAACTCTTCCGCAAGTTTCTCTCCTGGCCGAATCCCAGTGTACTTGACCTGTATGTCTACATTCGGCCGCAGACCATGTAAACGTATCAGCAATTGAGCAAGATCGACAATCTTTATTGGCTCTCCCATCTCTAACATGAACCGCTCTCCACCCTTCATGATCGCCATAGCAGATAACGTTAGCTGAGCCGCTTCTTGCGGCGTCATGAGATACCGCACCATATCTGGATGTGTCACCGTCACCGGACCTCCATTACGAATCTGTGCCTCAAAAAGTGGTACCACGCTTCCCTCGCTTCCCACCACATTGACGAACCGTACGGCGGATGCATGCATGTCTTTAGTATCTGCCGCGAGCGTCAGTGATTCTGCTATATATTTCGACGCACCCATTACGGAGAAAGGGTTCACGGCTTTATCGGTAGATATAAGAAGAAACCGTTTCACACCAGAGTCTTTTGCTGCTGCAAGGACACGCTGTGTGCCAAAAATATTATTCCGTACCGCTTCTTCGGGAAATTCCTCCATAAGCGGCACATGCTTATATGCAGCTGCGTGAATAACATCATTTACTCGATAGTGTTGGCATATGCGACTTAATTTATCGCTATCGAGTATCGAGCCGATGACACCATGCACTTTCGTGCCTTTCTTAAGCTCACTTACATACTGATTCATCTGGAATATTCTGTTCTCGCTCCAGTCGTACATAACCACCTGTTTTGGTCGTAGGTAAAGAAGCTGTTTAGTAATTTCTGACCCAATGGACCCGGCCCCACCTGTTATCAATATGCAGCGGCCAGAAAAAGCCTTCGCAAGTTTCCTTACATCTTTTTGTACAACGGTACGCCCTACTAGATCCTCAGGCTGTACTGGACGAATAAGAGAAGGATGTACCCGACCGAGTACTATCTCGGATAACCGCGGTACGATGCGGACCATAACTGGCAAATTTAACGTCGACTGCACAATGGTACGTATCAGGTCGCCCGAAGCTGACGGGATGGCAACAATAACCTCAGAAACATAGTGGCGTTTAACAATCGAGGGCAGCTCCGAAATAGTTCCTAATATAGGAGCTGTCGACCTCGCAGGTCTGTCATCATCAACAAATCCAATAAGTTGAATATCAAGTCTGCCGTCAATAATACGTTTAACTTCTTCTCCAGCCTTACCTGCGCCCACAATGATTACCGAGCGCTTTTCCATGCACACAGTATACAGTATCCTGGTGTGGTACACTAATTGCATGGGAGTCATTGACTTCTGTCGACCTTCAATCGGAAGAGAGGAGGAAGCAGCTGTTTTACGAGTCCTTCGCTCTGGGTGGCTCATTGAAGGCAACGAGGTAGAGTTGCTGCAACAAGAACTTGCGCACTACACAAATGCCCCACACATAGTTGCTGTTTCGGGAGCCACTGAAGCGCTCTTTCTGCTCCTTAAGGCCTATGGCATTGGGCCAGGAGACGAGGTCGTTGTTCCATCGCTTACCTTTGCTGCAACCGCGGAGGTGGTATTTCATGTTGGCGCGACCGTAGTATTTGCCGACATTACACCCTACCCCCATCTGTGCCTTGACCCTACGGATGTTGACAAGCGCACAACCGCTAAAACGAAAGCGATCATACCAGTGCACTATGCGGGAAATCAAGCGTATACTAATTACCCGAACACGACCGTCTTCGTGGACTCTGCCCATCACATCCAAAAAGGCTGTTTTGATGGGAACCCCATGGCATTTTCGTTTCATGCAACGAAGAATATGACTACCGGGCGCGGTGGCGCTATCGCAATCGGTGATCCTGAAAAAGCTACATGGCTTACGAAGGCGCGAAATTTTGGAATTACAAAAGATACATCCGAGCGCCACCAAGGGAACTCGTGGAAATATGGGATTGATTTTGCAGGATGGAGCTTCCATTTAACAGATATTGCTGCCAGCATCGGCAGAGTGCAACTTACCAGGCTCCCGCACTTTCTTGCCGCTCGCAAGCGCATCGTCAATCAATACAACAAGCTTCTTGGCCTTACGAATAGGGGGTTACATCTGTACCCCATCTTGGTACAGAAGCGAGATTCATTTATTGGGTGGATGCGCGTGCGCAATGTACAGTGCTCAGTGCATTTTCAACCCTTGCATCGCTTCCCAATCTTTGCTTCCTCAGCCAACCTCCCCGTGACCGAATCAATAGGTTCCCACCTGGTCAGCCTTCCACTCTATCCATCGCTGACAGAAACACAAGTCAGCTATATAGCCTCATGTGTGCTTGAGTGGCAACAGAAGCATGGCAGCGTGGCTTAAAACAGTACTACTACTCGCACCAGTCGTTCTCATCGTGTTCTCACCAGCGCTGTCAGTGTACTTTGTCCAGGATGATTTCGGACATCTCCTAGGAAGTCGCCTAGACAAGCCACTTGATACTCTTTCCTGGTTTGCGCCTCACACCTATGATGGTTTTTACCGCCCATTGGGCGTTTACGTTCCAATAGGCATCCTGCAACTTGTTTTTGGACTCAATCCCTTCTGGTACCATCTTGCGGCACTTTCTCTTCATACCGTCAATGCTACATTGCTTGCATCGCTTCTGCGCACACTTTCGGTAAAGGCAAATACCTCGCTCATGATTGCCACACTCTACGCGGTGCATCCAGCACACTTGTATGCAGTCACATGGATAGCTGAGTTTTCTCTGGTCCTGCTTATTTTCTGGGTTCTCATTTTCCTAATGGCGCTTGTACGTCATACCTACAAAGCACGCATCTTTGCTCCGATACTTATATCTGTTGCACTTCTAACGAGTGAATTCGCGGTAGTCCTCCCATTTGTTGCCCACCTGTTCATCTGGGTGACCAAGATGCATCTGCCCCGACGATATTTCCTTGCTATATGGTTCCCGATAGTTATGTATCTGCCATTAAGACTTACCTTCCTCCGTCCAGACATTACCACCCCCTATCAACTAAACTTAAGTCCCTCAGTCACCGCTGCCTCAATCGCATGGTACGCGCAACGTACGGTAGGACTTCCCGACTATGCAGGAATTATCAACGCTATTACCAATCCAACCTACCTGCAGATTGCTCTGCCGCTTTCTATCTCACTTCTGCTCATTGTGTTAAGTGCTGGTTTACGCTTTCGTGCACTTGGGCTAGCGGGAGCATGGTGGCTTGTGTCTCTTGCCCCAGTACTATTTTTGCCTAACCACCTCCTTAGTTCATATATTGGACTTGCTCTCATAGGAGTACTTATTGCTTTTGCACTGAAGGTGAGGAGCGCTCGTTTCTTGCCGCTTGCAATCCTTCTTTTTCTTGCCAGCGCGATAGCAAGTGTACGAATAAACTGGGAACAGAACTGGGTAGTTCGCCGTGCAAAATTGGCTCAGACCGCCTCAGCAATGCTAAAACCACTAGCTAGTAATCCACCACGCGCTCTACACATCCAAACCGACCCTTCCGACTCCCCTGAGGTATATTTTGCTCTCGCAGTAGACGCGGGACCAAAGGTACTTACAGGTAACCCTGATCTTACCGTCACCTATTCTGCATTTCAAAAGAACCCCCAAACACCGGATACGCACACGATCACTGTCCCCGTGCTAGAATAGGGCGCGTGGAACATATCCTTGTAACGGGCGGAGCAGGATTCATTGGATCACATATAACAGAGAGGCTTCTTAAAGCCGGATACAGAGTCATTATTCTAGATAATCTTTCATCTCAGAACTATCCGAAGCGATATAAGGAAGAGAATCTTGCAAAACTATCCCACCCCAAACTTACGTTCGTCTTAGGGGATGTAACGAGTAGAACTCAACTTGCAGATCTGTTTGATACTCATCTTATCGACCGCATCATACACTTGGCTGCTCTCCCTGGGGTGCAACGCTCGCTTACCCATCCGCATCGCTACTTTCTCACAAATGCCATAGGAACCGCGCATGTAGCTGCCATGGCTGGCAGATACAGCGTCAAGCATATGATCTTCGCCTCAAGCTCCTCAGTGTATGGCAACAGTCAGCTGCCATTTGAAGAAGAGACTCCAACCGATACGCCAATCTCGCCCTACGGTGCAAGCAAAAAAAGCGCCGAGGTGATTCTTAGGACGTTCCACGAACTGTACCACATCCCCACGATCGCCCTCAGACTATTTTCCGTGTACGGTCCCCGTGGAAGACCAGACATGGCTCCGTATCTCTTTCTCCGTGCAATTCTGAACAAAAAACCTTTCACGCTCAACGGGAACGGCATATTAGCACGCGATTGGACGTATATCGACGATATTGTTGACGGATTTATGTCGGCCCTTCACCTGGACCGCGGATTCGCTATTGTCAATTTAGGCGATAGCAACCCAGTGAGTTTAAGGGACATAGTATCCTGTCTTGAGCGCGTAACGGGTCTGAAGAGCCACGCGCGTCTGTCGCCCAATATACCGCAGGGTGACATGCGCGCAACTCATGCAAGCATTGACAAAGCAAAGAGATTGCTGGGGTGGCAACCGAACGTCGAGTTAGAAGAAGGACTCAAGCGGTTTTATGAGTGGTATAGAACCGAGAGAATGGAAAAAGCGAACGAATGATCAGGAAAGCGTGGCAACGATGGCTGTGGTTCAGCGAGAAAATCGGAGCAGTACAGTCGCGCGTCATTTTAGGAGTTTTTTACTTTACTATCTTCCTCCCAGTAGGATTAATCTATAGATTAATTGCTGACCCACTCAAAATCAAGGAGCCCTCTATCGACACTAATTGGCAGCCAAAGGATAGTGCAGGAGTGGCCACTATTAAACGCAGTAAGCTGCAGTTTTAACATGAAGATCCTAGGAATTTCTTGTTTCTACCACGACGCCGCAGCAGCTTTACTGATAGACGGGAAACTGGTTGCTGCTGCCGAAGAGGAACGTTTCTCTCGGAAAAAACATGACGCCTCATTTCCTCAGCACGCTGTCGCGTTTTGTCTCACGCAAGGGAATCTACAGTCATCTGAGCTCGACTGGGTAGTATTTTACGAAAAGCCGTTTCCCAAGTTTGAGCGCATTCTCCTTACCAGCCTTGCTACGTATCCACAAACATGGCGATTTTTTATTGAGGCCCTGCGCGAATGGTTGTTTAGTAAGCTTTGGATTAGATCTACCATCTCACACGAACTCCAGGTTCCAATAGACAAAATATTGTTTGCAGACCACCACCTCTCACATGCGGCAAGTGCATACTACTGTTCGCCGTTTGAACATGCTGCGACCCTCACAATCGACGGCGTTGGCGAATGGTCAACAGCAACCATCGGACATGGTATTGACAGTAAGTTGACGCTGCTTTCTGAAATGAGATTCCCACACTCGCTTGGGCTGCTCTATAGCGTTTTCACCGCCTACCTGGGGTTCGAGATAAATGACGGCGAGTACAAGGTGATGGGCATGGCTCCCTACGGTACCCCCCGTTATGTTGACAAGGTTCGCACGCTGTTCCGGCAATTCCCAGATGGATCTATACACCTTGATCTTTCCTATTTCACCTACCATACCTCACCCACCAAAGCATTTGGAAGAAAATTCGCCCAGCTGTTTGGCCCACCCCGCAACTCAAAATCTCTCTTCTTCACAAAAGCCTCTGGGTTCCCTAGGTATTTTGGAAAAAAACCAAAGGATTTTGATTCACTGGCTGTCAAAAATCAGCACTACGCGGATATCGCGGCAAGTATCCAAAAGGTAACGGAAGAGGTTATGCTTGCCATGGCAAAACACGCGCTAGCTCTCACGGGAGAAAAATCCTTGTGTCTGGCGGGAGGTGTTGCCCTCAACAGCGTAGGTAATGGAATACTTCATAAAGAGCTGGGTGTAAATCTCTACGTGCAGCCGGCAGCCGGTGACGGCGGCGGAGCCTTAGGAGCGGCACTATACGTATATCATCATTTACTAAACGGGCAACGCTCCTTTGTAATGGAGCATGCGTACTGGGGACTAGAATATTCAGATGGAGAAATACAAGAATTTTTAGACTCGCACACTATCCCGTACACATACATCAAGGAAGAAAAAAGGCTGATCGACCGGGTAGTTTCCTCGCTTCTTAAGAAACACATCGTCGGATGGTTTCAAGGAAGGTTTGAGTGGGGCCCGCGAGCACTTGGGAATCGTTCCATTCTAGCCGATCCTCGCCACCAAGATATGAAAGATATTGTTAATGCCAAAATAAAATTCCGTGAGCCGTATCGACCGTTCGCGCCTTCTGTACTTGTAGAGAAAGCCAGTGCGTATTTCGAACTAGCAGACGCGGTAGACAGCTACCCTGCAAGATATATGCTTCTGGTGTGTCCCGTCAAAAAAGAGTATGCTGATAAACTTCCCGCTATCACGCACGTAGATGGGTCCGCACGTATACAAACCGTATATAAGAAAACCAACCCAAGGTACCACAAGCTTATACAGGCGTTTGGTAAAAAAACAGGCATATACGTCCTCCTAAACACATCTTTTAATTTAAAGGGCGAACCTATCGTAAACACACCAGCGAATGCCTTTAATACGTTTATGAAAAGCGAGATGGATGTACTGGTACTCGGCAACTGCGTAGTTGAAAAGTCGAAACTAACAGGATACAATTTCCCTCAAGGATGAACGGCCTCAAAGCATTCTTACAAAAATTCCCCATCGCGTATGAACTGTTGCAGTACCTGTGGGCACAGAAACTGTGGTGGCTTATCCCAATGATCGTAACACTTCTTCTGTTTGGCTTCTTGATTTTGGCTGCCCAAAGCACTGGCGTGGCACCGTTTGTGTACACATTGTTTTAATACCTCGTGAGAATCGCCGCCATATTCCTTTCCATTGCAGTCATCTCGATACTTCTTGGCGGCTACCAGTTTGGAGTGAAAGATCAGTACGTAACGATACCCATTTACCTACGGCATCTCGACCCCACGCTTTACCCAAACGATTACTACTATCCGCAACCAAATGAATCACGCAGTATGTATGCTCCTTTCCTCGCACTTTCATACCCCTTTTTCCCCGATATCCCAACACAATTCTTTATTCTCTATTCTCTGTTCCACACTCTCTGGCTGTACGCCCTCTACAGATTGGCACTAGTACTATTGAAAGATCAAAAGCAAGCACTCTTCTCCCTTCTGTTTTTCATAACACCGAAATGGGTAGCAGGCACTGGTGCGATGACGTACGAGCTTTCACTGGTCTATCGCACCATGGCAATGCCACTCGCGCTGCTCGCATTCGTCTGGGTACTCGAAAAGCGATTGATGCCAGCAGCGTTTGCGCTGCTCGCTGCTCTGGTTATTCACCCACTAACCGCGCTTTACGTAGGATTCCCTGCATACCTGATTCTTGGTAAGCAGGTAATTGAGAAATATAAACTCCGTTCCGCTCTCTACATTCCCGTTATCTTTCTTCCTCTTCTCGTCCTGTTTTCACTTCCCTACCTTCTAAAAACTCCGCTTATTTTAGACCCTCAGTGGCTGACGATTATACGGCAGCGACTCCCCTTTGCTGTCCTATCGCGATGGGACGTACTGGATTGGGGAAACGTTGGTTTTTTTGCAATTCTTGGTGCATCTGTCTGGATATTTAAACGCACGCTCGTATCATGCAACCAGCACGTATTGAGAGCTGTTGGTATAGCCACAGCAGCTGCTTTTGTCGTACCCGCGCTCGGTGAGATTTTCTCCATAGCACCACTCATACAAGTCCAGTTCGCAAGAAGCCTCACTCTTACTGTAGTATTGATCCTTATTCTATTCTCATCGGTTCTGTACTCACTTTGTACGCGTCCTCATCGACTAGGCATAGGAACTTTATTAGCCCTCATCTCAGTTAGCTACCCGATTCCACAGCTAGCCACTGCTGTCGCACTCGTGCTGTTATTACTTTTCATCCCCCAAGTCAGGAGCCACATTGACAGAGGCCGCGCAGCCACGCGACGAATACGCCCTGTACTTTTTTTCGCCCTTACCCTTGCACTCCATGCACTGCTTCTGGCAATTGGCTATCGCCGCGACCCAGACCCCCATTGGCTCCTTAAAGCAGATACCAACAATCCATGGATACAGGTGCAACGATGGGCCAAAGAATATACTGTCAAAGATGCGTTATTTTTGACTAACCCCTATCACTCAGGATTTCGCGTTTTTTCTGAAAGAAGCCCGGTAGTTGAATATAAAGATGGTACTGCGTCAATCTTCTCAAGGGAAAAGGGGCTTGTCTGGCGCGACCGACTAGAGAAAGCCCAGGATGCTGAAACGCTCACGATAGAGCACATTCGTTCGTTGCAACAGACGCTCCACTTCGATTACATAGTTAGATCCAGACAATCATCCGCCCTGTCATTACCTCCTATATACCAAAACGCCGATTACATCGTGTATCGTCTGTGACACAGTGTAGTATCATACACGCATGGCACAGCCAAATGTTCTTATCGTTATGCCCGCATACAACGCGGCAAAGACCCTCAAAGACACCTACGAAGCCATTCCCGAAAACTCCTACAGCGATATTCTTGTTGTGGATGATGCTTCAAACGATGGAACCTCCAAACTAGCAAAACAATTGGGACTCCGCACCATAACGCACAGGCAAAACAAAGGATACGGTGGTAATCTCAAAAGCTGTCTCACATATGCAAAGCAGCACAAAGCGGATGTGGCAGTTGAACTGCACCCCGATAATCAATACGACGCTAGCCAAATACCAAACCTTACCCGGAAGGTAATCAATGAGCACTCTGATCTTGTAATCGGATCTCGTTTCGCAAGTCCAGAAGGACCAGGCGCATATGGCATGCATTGGTACCGTATTCTTGCAAACAAGTTTCTCTCTGCAATCGACCGCAACGTGCTTGGTGTAAACTTATCCGAGTTCCATACTGGATTCCGTGCATACTCCGCGCGCTTTCTCACAACTGTTCCGTTTATGAAAAACAAGAATAACTACTCGTTCAGTTTCGAAGTTATCGTGCAGGCAATCGCGATGGGACTGAAGGTAAGCGAGATCCCAGTCATATCCCGCTACACAAAAGACTCCACATCAGCAACTCTCACAAATTCCACCATCTACGCACTCGAAACGCTCGACACTCTGCGAAAATACATTTTCAGTAAATACCTTGGCTCGCACTACCCACAATTTGGAAACAAACAAAAGAACACATACCACAATGGTTGACGAAAAGAACTACTGTCGAATTTGCGGTAATACGGATCTTTTTGATTTTCTCAATCTCGGCTCAATGCCGCCGGCCAATACACTGATCCCTTCAGAAGCGCTTGGCGAGAAGGAAAAAGAATTCCCACTAACGGCTACTGCGTGTATACCTTGCGCGTATGTGCAACTGAAACACGTAGTATCTCCAGATACTCTCTTTGGCCACTACCAGTACATGTCGTCCGCTTCTCACTCGTACCTTGCCCACTTTGCCACCCTCGCGGACCTTCTCATACGGGAGCTAGATTTGCCAGAAGGCTCGCTTGTTGTTGATATCGGCAGTAACGATGGAAGCTTGTTGAAAGAATTTTCCAAGCGTAACATGAGAGTGCTTGGCGTAGACCCTGCGGAGAACCTCGCCAAAACTGCAACCGCAGACGGCGTAGAAACTCTTTGTGCGTACTTCACACCGCACGTTGCCAGGACAATCAAAAGCAGCAAAGGTCCTGCCAAGTTAGTCACTGCGACGAATGTATTTGCCCATGTTGACGACCTAGCCGAACTTCTTGACGCTATTGATAGCGTACTTGATCGAGGTGGTGTATTTGTTGCGCAGTTCTCGTATCTCGGAGATGTTATTTCAAAAAATGCATTCGACACCATCTATCACGAACACTTATCATATTTCTCCATCCACTCCCTACAGCGTCTGTTTTTCAGATCCCCACTCCAGCTCTACAAGGCCGAACAGATACCGATTCATGGAGGCTCTCTCCGCATCTTCGCTCGCAAGCCAAGCTCGCCTCGCTACAAAGGTGGTCGGACGCGACAAAAGCGCAGCACCACCAAGCCCACGCCTGCTTTACAAGCACTTATACATAAAGAGCGGGATCTCAAGCTGCAGGAGAAGAAGACCTACACACAATTTGCAGCAAGAGCTCGGCGCATAAAGCAAGACCTCAGAAAAATACTCGTGTCGCTCGCAAAAGAAAAGAAAATGGTCATCGGGTTGGGGGCTCCCGCCAAGGGAATTACTCTCATAAACTACACTGGTCTTTCCGCCAAGCACATCCACTTCATAACCGACTCAACACCTACCAAGCACGGCCACTTTACTCCACGTTCGCGCATCCCAATCGTTCCTGAGCATAAGCTTTTGGAATACAACATCGATTATGCCATTATTTTTGCCTGGAATTTTGCCGAGGAGATCATAGAGAAAACGAAGTTCTTCCGTGGTAGAGGAGGGAAGTATATTATCCCAGTCCCGAAGGTTAGAGTTATCTAAAACCGCCATGCTACTGTTCCTCATAATAGTAGTGGGACTATTGTTCCGTATATATCATCTTGATTCAAACCCTCCGGCACTCAATTGGGATTACGCTTCCTTTGGCTACAACGCATACTCCCTGCTCAAGACGGGCGCTGACGAGTATGGCATTGCCTTTCCGCTCGTACTTCGCGGCTATGATGTGTACAGCTTGCCGCTCGGAGTATACATGATGATTCCTTGGGTTGCCCTGCTTGGCCTGTCAGAGGTTGCGGTACGTGGCCCTGCAGTGCTATTCGGAGTGCTATTGATCCTGTCTACCTATTTTCTTGTTAAAGGACTTACGAGAAATCGCATGCTTGCACTTATCAGCGCTTTATTCCTTAGCCTCTCGCCATGGCACATCCAGTACTCCCGAGAGGCCTCATTCAGCATGCTCTACATCCTCTTAGTGACCGCTTCGGTCATTCTGTTTCTCGCCTCAATGAAACGGCCGTTTCTCCTACCTCTCTCAGCCCTCCTCTGTGCGCTGTCATTTTACACTTACCACTCTGCGCTAGTCGCCGGTACAGCGCTTCTTACTGCATGTGTGGCCATATATGCGAGGGCTATCCCCCGTACAAAATGGGTGCTTATTGCGATTATCGCCTTTGTTGCTTTCACCATACCGCTCCTATTAACCATCAGGGCAGGTACCGCAAGCAATCGTTTCCACTCAGTATCCATTTTCCAACCCGAGATAACGCTTACTGACTCTATCCCACGCCTCCACCAGGACCTAATTCAGAGAGATGTCGTTGGCAGCTTCCTGCACAATCGCCGTTTAATTTACATGCAAGCATTCTTAAAAAACTACCTGGAACACTTTCGATTCGACTACCTCTTTTTCGATGGTATGCAGAGCAGAATGTTCCGAATCCCGGATGTTGGTCTCCTGTACCTCTGGGATCTACCCTTCGTGTTCGTAGGAGTAGCCCACTTGCTAAAAACCCTTAAGCTGCCCGCATCTAAACTCCTTCTTGCCTGGCTCCTTATTGCCCCCTTGCCAAGCGCGCTGGCCGCTGGTGCCCCGAGCGCTTTGCGAGCGGTGCTTTTCATACCAGCTATTCAGATAGTTACTGCTTTAGGGTTCCTCGATATAGCATCACTTTTGAGAAGGAGTACAGTAGGGAGAGCACTGCTAGTAACAACAGTACTCTTCTTGACGGCAAGTGTTTACTCCTTTCTGCACATGCTGTTTATTCACGCCCCAATAGAAACCGCAGAGTCATGGAACTACTCAGTCAAACAGGCAGTGCAACTTCTTCCCCGCTATGAGCAACAATTCGAGCATATTATTTTTACCTACCGCTATAAACAACCCTATATGTACTACCTCTTTTACAATAACGTTGACCCCCGTTGGTTTCAGCAGAACTGGTACCCGGGAGAAGTTATGCGGCGATCACGCACTGTCGGGAAAATTACCTACCGAGATATCAATTGGGAGCAAGATCGGCTAGTACCCAATGCGCTCATTGTCGGCACACCAGAAGAGATACCACCGGAAGCTCCAATCATCGAACGGATTTATTCGCTGGACGGGCGTCCTACTCTCCTTTTTGCAATATCAGCTGTCGAAACGCCAACAAAAGCGCGCGCCCTGTCAAAATAAGAGCTGTCAGGTAAATCGACATCCATACAAGCACCACGGGATATTTAAAGAGCAACGGTTTATATTGGCTCGCCTGTGTAAAAAATGTGCTCCAGGAGTTGAGGGAGTAGTACGAACCTAACACCACCCAGAGCGCATGGAAGTTTAGCACCACCATAGCTAAGACTAGTACGAGGAAAGCGTGTGGAAAAAAGCGATCAAACCGTTTCGGAAAATACCCGTTTACTCCCTTGAGTAGCAACGCCATATGCGGAACAATCACAGGAAAGAAATAGCGGCCCTGTATCCCAAATGAGTAGTTATATCGGCTAAAGAAAACATAATCCCAGAGAGTTATCGCCACAAAGTACCAGACTGCCAATACAAAGAGAGCCAGGAGCGCTTTGTCTTCTTTGCTATACCGCTTATGCACTACCTTTCTCACCACAAGAAGCAAAAACCCAATAGTAGCAAGGCCTACAACGCGAATGATGATTCTATTTGTTGTGCGAGGAAGCACAACGCCTAGCCAATTAAAGACACCCCAATACCACGGAAACACCTCGCGGATTGTATGCTGCATGGTCCAGATACCAAATTTTGCCAGTCCACCTAGCGTCACGATATGCGGCTCAAGCGGCAGAGACAGGTAAGCCCGAAAAATCGCATTCTGCCACAATACACTAATTCCGATTGCTGTCCCCAAACCCGCTATTGCCGAGAACCAAAGCAGCTTTTTTCTTAGCCTAGGCGCATATCGATAGAGTGCATACCATGCAACAACCGTTAAGAACGGGTACACAAGAAGCGCTTGTTGCTTGACAAACGGGCCTATCGCCACGAGCGTGAGTGCAAAGAGTATGGTAGTCTTTGTCAGCTGGCCATACAAAAGGCGAAGGCAGAGCAATATGAACGCGGCATACCACAAGTTGATCGCGTTATCGCTCGTCACTCCTGCACTGACGAATGTAAACATGGGGTGAAAACTGACAAACAGAGTGAAAGCTGTTGCATAGAAGGAAGCCTTGGGCCAGAGATACCGGGCAATTTGCAAAACGATCAGGGCAAACGCAGCCGCATACAGCGCATTCGTCATGCGGACAGCAAAAACTCTTACAAACAGGTCCCCTTGCATAAACAGTCGATACGGCAACGCCATGGTCCAATAATAGAGGTGTGGGTAGTTTGCTGCTTCAGCTTTTACGTACGTTGTCCTACTCGCTCTAGGAAGTGAAGCAATCTCCAGCTCATGTAGCCCTACTGTAGTGTCGGTGTAAGGAATTCGGTACTCGGGATGGTAGGTAAATCGATTGATACCGTTGTGTCTTTCAGTACCAAGCAAACGCTCTGAGACAAGAATCTCTTCAGACAAGTCCCACGCGTACTCAGGACCTCCTGGCTGTATCCCGAGAATGTGTGGCGGGTGTCCGCCCAGTTCTGCAAGATAACTTACTTGCGCAAAATGTGCCTGCTCATCAGGAAAGTGCCAGAGGGGAACAAGAGCCGACCATACAACACCCTTCGCGACAGCCAGCGCCACCACCAAGACAGAGAGTCGCATCTTCATGTTTTGTGCTTAAGGCATGCAAGCATCTGCCGCATCCTTCTCACATAGGTGTGGTCCCGGACTGTGCGCTTATACGCGGCGTGAGCTTTCTGTTCTCGCTGTTCGATAGCTTCCAGATAATACACAATTTTGCTTCGTAAGTCCTTTACAGAAGTGAATGTCACTTGCTCTTTCCCCAACTCATACAAATTAGCCAGGTCCTTTCGATACTCAACCAATTGAAAGGCGCCCGCACCCGCAGCCATAAAAGTGCGCAAATTCGTTCCCTCGGTCAGCATATCTCTTTCGTCGCCAAATGAATGACTGTGAATGTTAAGTACAATCTCCGCCTCCCTGTATACCTGCCTAACCTGGGCTTCTGGAATATGTGGTTTTACCACATACTGCCGCATCTTCGTATGCTCCCACGGCCCCCAGATAGACAATCCTAAATCGCGTACTGACCACAAATACTTCTCGCGAGTTTTGTCATGCTGTCCAACAAACACGAGCGGGTACTTTTTTATGGTCTTCACCAATTTCCTATCAGGCGTGTCAGCAAAAGGTAGATACTCTACGTTGTTGTATCCCTCTTTCGTGAGAATTCTTTTTATGTATGGATCAAAGGTAAACAGCAGATCAAAAACGTCTGAAAACCTACGAATACGTGCTAACTGAAACGCATCATCAGGGTACCAATTAACACTCAAGATCTTTCTTGTCCTGCACAATCGCAGGAGCCATGGCTGAATCGTTTCACCTTTTATGGTCAGCAACATATTTGGCTTGTATACGATGATGGCTGCGGCGAGATACAGGTTAATAAGGACGTAGAACGGGAACTTCCGATGGTCAACTATACACACCTGACAGCCCAGTGATCTGAGGGCCTGTGAAACTGGGGCTGTGAAGAGTGAGCTCCTAGGAGTTGAGAAGAGAATCCTTGTCTTTTGGAGTTCCATTCGGAATATTATATACTCCAGCTAGGTATGTACAATGGTTTCTACCAGGGGAAAAAGGTGCTCATCACCGGAGGGCTCGGATTTATTGGCAGCTCGCTCGCGCATGCGCTCACAACTTTCGGAGCGCACGTTACTATCTATGACAGAAGCTTTAGCCTTGGAGAACAGGCATTAGTAAATATTCAAACCATCAAAGATACCGTTCAATTGATCGAAGGAGACATACGCTCCGCTGACACGCTACGAAATGCATTAGTACATCAAGAAATTATATTTAACCTTGCAGGACTCTCGAGCCATGTAGAAAGTAATCGAGAACCCTTAGCCGACTTAGATGTCAACCTAAAGGGACAGCTGGTGCTTTTGGAAGGCGTGCGAGCCGTTTGTCCTGCTGCAAAAATAGTCTTCGCGGGGTCCCGAGCGCAATATGGGATACCCCAGCACCTTCCAGTTACCGAGAAAACCCCTATGTATCCAGTCGATATGTATGGGGCCCATAAATTGGTGGGCGAGCACTACCACTTGCTATACCACAAGCACTATGGCATACGAGTCACCTGTCTGCGCAAAACCAACACATTCGGCCCCCGGCATCAAATGAAGCACGCCAACTTCGGCGTACAAAACTTTTTCATTCGATTGGCACTGGATAATGAACCCATAACTATCTACGATGACGGGACCCAACTGAGAGACTACGTATATGTCGACGATGTAGTACATGCATATTTACTGTGTGGGATTGCCCATAAAGCAGACGGCAGCGTATATGTACTTGGAAGCGGCCAGCACATCAGGCTCATCGACTATGCCAACTTAGTCGTGAAGCTAACAGGATCGGGATCAGTTACCAAAGTACCCTTTCCAAAAGACCGCAAGGCTATTGAAATTGGTGATTACTACGCCGACTTTGGTAAGATCAAGCGCGAACTCGGCTGGGAGCCAACGGTGAGCCTAGAAAAAGGCCTTCGCCGCACCATTGACTTTTACCGCGAGCACAAACATCTCTACTGGTAGTTTCATAGTAACCTTGCCATTCTGTACCAATGTTTTAAAACATGATAACAACGCATTTTCGACTGTGCATGGTCAGTCCGAAGACAGGGCAGTGCCAGATATAACAAAAGGTTCAAAAAGCTTGCTTGCAGCAAATTCGTGTCCCTTTGGCGTCCGATGGCAATCAAGTGGAAAGTGAATGGGGCCCTGCTCAAAGGGGATCGCAGCATTCTATCTATTTTTTCTTAATAGGATGTACAACGTTACGGCAAGCATTACCACCCGCCCAGCAAAGTTTGCACCAATCACCGCCACAATACCAAAAAGGGGGATAAGAGCCGCAGCAAGCACTACCTTTATGATACTGGGCATTGTAGAAACAAAAAACTGGCTTGTCGTGCGCCGCTGGGCCGTAAGAAAGTTGGCCAAAAAGAGGTTTACGGGGAATAGCATAAACGAGACCGCCTCAAGTTGAGCATACCACACAGCCTCTCTATAGGCGCTGGTAAAAAGTAACGGAATTACAAATGGCACTGTTACGACTATAGCGAAAGAAGTAAGTGCAGCAAAAAGAACAAACTTCCATGCATGGCGGTGCATAACTTCCAAATGGGAGGCCGGGGAAAGCGGTGCGATTTTAGGAAACGTGACATCGATAAGCGATTGGAACAGTCGTTGCAAGCTCGCCGGAATGATAGTTGCCACATAGTATACACCTAACTCAGCTGTGCTAAAAAAGGCAGCCAGCAGGACCTTATCAACACGCGCGCTGATGAGAGGAAGAACGCTCAACAGCGTTAGATACATACTATATCTTATCTGACCAGGGTCGGTTCGAGTATTTTTAACCAAACGCTTCACTTGGTGATAGAACCATCCGTCAAGTAAGATAAACATCACGCCGTATACGGCTACAGTAGCCAAAACAGATCGGCTCAAAAGGACGGTGAGAACAACGGCGGTCGATAGAATAACGCCAGAAGCGATAGTATACAGAGAAAGCATTCCAAATCTCTTCTTACCCATCAAAAACGGTTCG
Organism: uncultured Gammaproteobacteria bacterium; assembly: GCA_964372495.1. Classification (GTDB taxonomy): domain Bacteria; phylum Patescibacteriota; class Microgenomatia; order JAUYPR01; family JAUYPR01; genus CAYJQU01. Next base: position 96,067 of record CAYJQU010000001.1, on the reverse strand, counting down.
TACAATCGGAACGGATACCGAAAGAGCCACAGCACACCGAGTACAAGAAGTCCCAATGCAATGGTGAAATTATGTGTCTGTGAGTAGTAGTAACTCGCAGCCGCCAATACCGGCAACCCGATTACCATTCCCTTCACACTCGCACGAAATCCTTCAGACAGGCTGCCATCATTCCCCCGTGCCGCCGATTGCACTATTAGTTGGTTAATCCCTGGGAGGGCAAATACCGCGTACAGCGATGCGAGAGATAAGATGAGGTCATACTCCCCAAGTTGACTCTTGGTGAAAAACCTCGCAAGCACTGAAGCGACTATCACCCCAGAAACTATCCCAACTCCCATATTCAGAAATGCAAGCATGCCTCCCTTGACGAAGTACGCGCTGTCAATCTGTAACAAGCTATTACTCAACAGAACAAAACGCCGCCAAACCCAAGGAATCATAATCGCAATTGTAGTACAATAAGCTGCCGATTTCGATCGGAAGGAATGACCAGAGATACTATTGACTACGACATTTGCATCATCGGCGGTGCTGGCCACGTCGGACTACCTCTCGCCATTATCTTCGCAAGTGAAAAAAAGCGCGTCCTTATTTATGACATTAACAAAGAAGAGCTTGCCAAGATTCGCCGTGGCACCATGCCATTCATCGAGCATGGTGCACAACCAATACTGAAAAAGGTTATTGGCAAAACCCTTTTCCTATCAAGCGATGTAAGAAAAGTCAGCTTAGCACGAACGGTTATCGTTGCTATAGGCACGCCGGTCGACGACCACTTGAACCCTAACCTGAAAGTATTCTTACAATTGTTCCGATCTTTGAAGCCATATTTCTCGCCTGAGCAAGTTATTATCATTCGCAGTACCGTCTACCCACATACCTGCCAACAGGTACAGAAAGTTCTCAACAGCAGCGGTAAACTGTTCGACATCGCCTACTGTCCCGAGCGAATAGCCCAAGGGCATGCGATTCAAGAACTACGGGAGTTGCCACAAATCGTTGCGGGTCTTACCACGCGAGCTACCAAGGAAGCAAGTCGTCTTTTTTCCATCGTGGCACCGAGCATAGTAGAACTGTCGCTCCAAGAAGCCGAATTGGCGAAGCTATTTTCTAACGCGTGGCGGTATATTCAGTTTGCAGTGACTAACCAGTTTTATATAATTTCCCAGTCTTTCGGTGCTGACTACGATAAAGTGAGAAAGGCAATGGTTCAGGGGTATGGACGCGCAGCAAACTTACCAACCGCAGGTTTTGCAGCTGGACCATGTCTGATGAAAGACACTATGCAACTGGCCGCATTCAACAACAACAACTTCCTTTTGGGGCATGCGGCAATGATGATCAATGAAGGTCTGCCTAACTTCCTCGTAGAAAGGCTCGGGATGAAATATGATCTATCTCAAACAACCATAGGAATTTTGGGAATGGCATTCAAGGCAGACATCGACGATATTCGTGATGCGCTTTCGTACAAGCTCGGGAAAATTTTACGTTTCCATGGAGCCTACGTCTTGTATTCAGACGAACACGCCAAAGATCCAACGTTCATCCCCAAGGAACAGTTGGTCAACCAAGCCCAAGTAGTTATCGTAGGAGTGCCACACTCAGCATACAAAGAGCTTTCGGTTCCTGCGCAGGTCGATGTTATTGATCTCTGGGGCGTGCTCAAAAGATGAGAAAAGCCTCTTGTATTTTGCTCCTTGCAGACTCTGATTATCTAGCAGAGCATGCTTCCGCATACTGTCAACTCCTCTTCGATATCAAATATGAAGGAAAATATAGTCGAAACAGCAAGCAACTTGATCCGGCAATACATGCTCTCCTCGAGAATAGGACTGTAGACTATCTGTTTAATTTCCTATCGCCAGTTATTGTTCCGGGAAACATCCTTAAGCGCATTAAGATAACAGCAATCAATTTTCACCCGGCACCTCCAAAATGGCCAGGCGTTGGTTCTGCAAGTTACGCGTTATTTGAGAAAGATCAAACATTTGGTACCTCTGCACATCTTATGCAGGAGGCAGTAGATTCTGGGAAAATCATAAAAACAATAACATTCCCGGTGTTATCAAACGACACCGCAGATACACTCTTTGATCGATCGCTTGCGTACACCCTGATCTTATTTTATGATGTCCTTTTTGAGATATCGCATGCACAACAACTACCGCGCAGCAGCCAGCGTTGGGCAAGGAAAGCAAGAACGCGAGCTGGCTTCGAAAAGTGGATGATGCTGTCTCTTGATGATAGTGAGGACACTATCAGGAGAAAAATTGCATCCCTCAAGAGTAAAAAATTTCCTGGGCCATATATAGAGATCGCCGGCCACCTTTTCGAATTATCTGCCAGAGAGAGAAGAATCACATGAGCACATCGGTACGCACTATCCCATGGTGGCAACCTCACATCGGACCAAAAGAGTATCGCTTGGTAAAGAAAGTGTTTGAGAGCGGGTTTCTCAACGAAGGAGAGATCACCGCTGAGCTCGAAAACAAACTCGCCACGATCTTAAATGCCAAGTACGTTGTCGCATGTACCAGTGGTACTTCTGCACTCTTTCTTGCGCTCAAAGCGTGTGGTATTGGCCCGGGAGATGAGGTATTGGTACCTGACCTTACATTTATAGCAACTGCCAACGCAGTGAGGCTCACCGGAGCCAGCGTCGTCCTCGTCGATATCGATACTAAAACCCTCACCATCGATCCAGAAGATGCGAAAAGGCGAGTAACGGCACGCACAAAGGCCATCGTTCCGGTTCATGTGAGCGGAAGAGCCGCACACATGTGCGACATCCTGAGTTTAGCAAGGAACTACAACCTAGCAGTTATTGAAGATGCAGCCGAAGCGCTGGGATCAAATTTCGGGAAGTCCTCTTTAGGCACCCTGGGCAATGCTGGTTGTTTTTCCTTTACTGCAAACAAAATGATTACCTGCGGTCAGGGAGGAGCAGTGGCAACCAACGACCGTTCAGTGTATGAAAAACTCAGACTACTCAAGAACCATGGCCGCCCCAAGAAAGGCACTGGCGGCGATGACATTCACAAGCAGTGGGGTTTCAATTTTAAACTTACCAACGTACAAGCAGCAATACTGCTTGGGCAGTTCGAATTGTTACCCCAGCGGTTAGAAAAACTATGTACTATCTACCAAGCCTATCAGGAACTGTTAAAAGATGTAAAACAGATTCACCTCCTCCCATTCGCCATCGGAGATGGGGAAAGACCGTTGTGGGTTGATGCCGTGGCCGAAGATCGAGACAGCCTACTTACGCATCTGGCAGAAAAGCACATAGAAACCCGTAAATTCTGGTTTCCTATTCACACCCAGCAGCCCTATAAAGAAAGTAGCCGAAAGTTCCCAAACAGCACTAGATTTTCCAAGCAAGCATTCTGGCTCCCTTCGTCATTCCTCATGAGTGATAACGATGTGCAGTACGTGTGTAATCACATAAAGGAGTATTACAGAGTGCATGAATAAAATCGAGTTGAGCATCCTTATTCCAGTACGCAATGAGGAACGCAGCGTGCCAATTATGGTACGCATACTACACAGCGCGCTCCAGATTCCCCACGAAGTTCTCATCGTGTATGATTTTCCTCAAGACAGCACCATCCCGGTTGTAAAAAAGTTGCAAAGCAACTACCCGCACGTGCACCTTGTTCATAATACGTACGGCGTGGGCGTCACCAACGCCATAAAAGCAGGGGTATACGCAGCGACAGGAAAATACATCCTGATCTTCGCTGCGGACGAGATTGGCCCAGTAGTGGCTATTGAGGATATGTGTGCCCTAGCAAAGGCAGGATGTCGCTTGGTCAGTTGCACTCGCTACGCTCGAGGCGGTAAAAGGCTTGGTGGATCACTTGTGGGAGGACTATTCTCCTGCATCGCCAATTACTACATGCATACAGTAGCCGGCATGTCCCTCACTGACGCAACAACAGGTATCAAATTGTTTCGTAGAACCGACTTTGAGAAATTTCAATTGCGCGCCAAGGGAGGATGGGCAGCAGCTTTCGAGCTGGCTATAAAGGCGCAACTCCTGGGAATGCAGCTTGGTGAAGTGCCTATCGTTTCGGTTGACCGTCTTTTTGGTGGCGTAAGCTCCTTTCAGTTGGGACCGTGGGTAAAGGAGTATTGTAAATGGCTGCTCTGGGGCACCGGGCAGTTGGCATTCTCCCCCCATCGCAACAGCAAGGTGCTCACGATACAGGACATACACTGATGATTTTAGTCACTGGTGGTTCCGGGTTCCTAGGAAGCGCTTTGGTGAAATGCCTCGTGAAGGATGGGCAGAGAGTACGCGTTTTCGACAATGATTCGCGAGGATCACGCGACCGCCTACGAGAGGTTTCCCCCTCAATTGAATTTCTGCACGGTGATATTCGAGACGCTGAAGCAGTAAGAACTGCATGCGAAGATATACAGACGGTGTTCCACCTCGCCGCTGTCAATGGTACCCAGTTTTTTTATGAAAAACCTGATGTGGTACTAGATGTTGGTATCCGCGGTACATTCAATATCATCGATGCAAGTAAGGTCCAAGGGGCACGCGACCTCTTCATCGCATCGAGCTCTGAGGTATACCATAATCCTGCAGTTTTTCCTACGGATGAAACAGTTCCGCTTGTAATTCCTGATCCTCTCAATCCCCGGTTTTCGTACTCAGGAAGTAAGATAGCAAGTGAGCTACTTGCGCTACACATAGGGGGGCATAGTCTTCCTCGGGTTGTAATCTTTCGCCCCCATAACGTCTATGGACCAGACATGGGATGGGAGCACGTAATTCCCCAACTCACTGTAAGGATCAGTAAGCTCCCGCACATATCTGACACGCACCCAATTTCTATCGAGGGCACCGGCAGGGAAACCCGCACATTTTGTCATATAGATGACTGTGTGGGTGCACTTATAACACTATATCAGAAAGGCAAACACCGCGAAATCTATAACATCGGTACAGACACCGAAACAACTATCGCAGAGCTTGTTACTCTCATTGCAGTCAGACTTGGCAAGAAAGTCGCCATCGTCCCAGGCAGCCATAAACAGGGGAGTCCGGAGAGACGCTGCCCTGATATTACAAAATTGAAAGCGTTAGGATTTAAGCCACGTATCCAGCTTAAGGAAGGATTGCCAGCCGTAGTAGACTGGTATGTAGCCAATGCAGAAAGAGCTCCCCGTATGTAAGCCAACGCTCGGGACAGGCAACAGTCTTGTGGTAACCACGTGTCAGATTTGTGGCTCAACAAAGCTCGCGCCCATCCTATTCTTGGGTTACCTGCCCCCGGTAAACCTCATGCCTACAGTCGGTGCTGCTCCAAAGGAACAGTCTAGCTTTCCAGCTCAGTTACTTATCTGTAGCAGCTGCCGGCTAGTTCAGTTAGGACTTATTGTAGACCCCCAGATACTTTTTCCTAAAGAATACCCATACACGAGCGGCACTACCAAAATTCTCCGCGATAATTTCGCAAACCTTGCAATCGAATGTCAGCAGCTTGTCTCTCTTAAGCCCTCAGATCTCGTCATTGATATAGGCAGTAACGACGGCACACTGCTTTCCAATTTCAAATCCCTTTGCCGTGTGCTTGGTATCACCCCTGAAGACATTGGCAAGGTGGCTGTCCAGCGGGGTATCCCCACTTTGCAGACCTACTTCGATAGCCGTGCAGTTAGCCAGGTACTGCAAAAACATGGCAAAGCCCGAATTATCACCGCTACCAATGTATTCGCTCACATCGAAAACGTCCATGATGTTCTCAAAAACATTCTGAGAATCCTGACCAGCGACGGTGTATTTATTTCTGAATCACACTACCTGTTATCTCTTGTCAAAACCCTGCAATACGATACGGTCTATCATGAGCACTTGCGCTACTACTCACTGACCAGCTTGAAATATCTATTCGACATGCACGGACTTACCATTACCCACGTAAAAAGAATCCCTACCCACGGTGGCTCCATTCGGGTGTATGCGACACGCTCGAAAAAGTTAAAGGTCCGGGCTATAGTTGCAAATATTCTAGATCGTGAAAAAGCCTTCCATGAATCACCGGAATGGAACTCATTCCGCAACCATGTAGTAGGTTCAAAGCTTAAGCTTCTATCTCTTTTATCGAGAATCAAAAAAAACGAGCACAGAATATTTGGTATCAGCGCCCCTTCTCGGGCCAGTACTCTTATTAGTTACACTGGCATCGACGACGGAATTCTTGATGCTGTGGTTGAGGTAAAGGGCTCCCACAAGATCGGTAAATACATTCCGGGCACTCGCATTCCAATCCTTGAAGAATCAGAGCTTTTTGTCAAACAACCGGAATACGCACTTCTTCTTTCCTGGCATATTGCCAAAGAATTGGTTCCAAAATTGCGTGACAAGGGTTTCAGGGGAAAATTTATCATTCCACTCCCAAAACCCCGAGTTGTTTAAATCCTAAGAGATACTGTATTTCTTACGCCATGAGGGAAATTTTTTGAGAACGATGGGTACTAAATCTTTGTCCAAATAAGAATTATACGGATCAGTCGCTTTCCCTAAATTCACGAATTTGGCATCCGGCTTTTCTGCTAGTTGTAAAGCTCTTATAAGAACATGCTTCTGCCGTATTAATAATCTTCGGCTAATACTTTGCAAGCTGTCACGCGCATACACCAGAAGAACTTCTTTGTAAATTAACAGCCCGCTATCTATCTTGGGTGAAATAAAATGCGCTGATATGCCAATCGGTTCGTTATAATAAATAGACCACAAAAGCGTATCTAATCCTCGTATTTTCGGCAATAGACCGGGATGGAGGTTAAGCACCTTATTGTGACAAGCTGTAATAAGTGCACGAGACAAAATTCGTGCACCTGCTATAACGTAAAAATCGACCGAATATTTCTTTATCAAGGAAATCGCCTCCTCGCTATTATGCTCGAACACATAATATGGGATCTTAAATCGACGACATATCTCTCTCGGGTGGACAAGTCTCTTATATGGAGAACTGATATCAAATGCCCATTTTGGAACCGGAATCTTTCTAAAGGGAGCAGCCAAGACATACGCAACTTGATAATTTTTCCTTAGTAATTCCTGAAGAAAATCTTGCGTCTTCTTATGAGGAAAGTCGTACCCAAATAGCATTACTTTTTGCTTATTCATGGATCATGCAAAGAAATTAGTAATTTTCTCTATAACATACTCCACCTGAGCGTTTGTAAGAACTGGTGAGATCGGGAGACTAACAACCTCTTGAGCAAGCTCTTCACTCATTGACAGATCTGAGAAAATGCGACATTTTCGACTGAATGCAGGCTGTCTATGTAGTGGAGTCGCATAAAAAATCTCAGTCTGAATTCCATTGGTGTGCAAATACGAACGTAAATGATCTCTATCTTTCACTTGTATTATGTATTGGTGATACACGTGATAGCAATCATTCTTCTCTTGAGGAAGTTTAATAGGAAGCTTTTGAAAAGCTTTTTGATACAACTGAGCAATTTGACGACGCTTCTCATTCCACTCGTTAATAAATGGCAATTTCACATTAAGGGCAGCCGCCTGTATTTCGCTGAGTCGGTAATTATACCCAAGAACCTCATGCACATACCGTTCTTTTGATCCATGATTTCGGGCTTTTCGCAAAAATTCTGCCGATGCTACGTCTTTCGTAACAACTGCTCCACCTTCCCCAAAACCTCCTAGGTTTTTCGTAGGGTAAAAACTAAAAACACCATTATTCCCAAACGTACCTGCTTTCTCGTCCTTGTACATTGCGCCGTGCGCCTGACAAGCATCTTCAACTATCCAAAGCCCATGGGTCTTAGCTATTTTTCTGAGACTCTCCATGTCCGCCATATGCCCATAGAGGTGAACTGGAATTACGCCTACCGTTTTTAAGGAAACAGCATCTCGCACTGCCTCAGGATCGATAGTATATGTATCAGCACTGATGTCCACAAAAACAGGAACTCCTCCACAGTACAATACAGCTTCTGCAGCAGCTGCGAATGTAAACGAGGGTACAATAACCTCATCACGGGGCTTCACGCCCAACGCAAGGAGTGCAAGATGAAGCGCCGCGGTACCGGAGCTTACTGCCACAACGTATGGTGCCGAAAGATAGCGAGCAAAGCTTTCCTCAAATAGCTCGACCTCTGGCCCTGAAACATACTGACCGCTCCGCAGAACCTTCAGGACTGCCGACTCAACCTCATCGGCATACTCCTTATGCGTTTGTTGTAAATCGTAGAGTGGAACCTTCATTTAAGTCGATACACACTAACATGTTCATTCTCAACAATACGCTGATGCGTGTTTTCTAAATATTGGTAAAATTGCTCTCGCCGCTTGAGCGAGGTAGGATCTATGGTCGCAAAATACTGGGCACCTAGTCTTTGCAAATTTTCAAGATGTCGTATAGTATCAGGCTCAAAGGGTACACGCTCCTCCCAAAAAGCAGACGCTATTGCAACCTCTTCTCGATTCAGTGCAAACGGCCAACCAGCATGGTCGGCGTAGTAAATTAATGCAGGACCGGTACCGGACGACGCGACAATCACAGTATCCTTGGGAATGACTGACTGGATGGTGCGGGCAGCTGGTATGACTGAGTGATAAGGTTGGGCAACTCGATAGATTTTGGAAAAAACAGTTGGGAGCGTATACAACGGAATGAGCAATACCAAGAGCGCCGTAAAGGCCGAGTGCCATTTTGTAAGGTTGCCCACAAGCCTAAAAATCTCACGGTACCCTAGCGCCATAAAAAGCGCAGCAGCAGGGACTGTGACAAGGTGGTAATAATCATGTGTCATTGAGTGTTTTTGAAAAAGAATAAGCGTCGAATATGCTCCAAATAGCCAGACTGCAAAAAAGGTGAAATCTTTAACATTTCGCCGCCCAAAAATCCATCCGAGCGGGAAAAGCAACAACCCGACTGGTGATGTCACTCCGGAATACTGGAAATTAAACAACGTACGATAATACTGAAAATCTAAGTACAGAGGAAAGGAGAGCCACGCTGATAGATTTCCTGCATTCGCAGACAGCACTGGGTTGTGCAGCGGATTTGACGCATAAGCACGCCATAATAGAGTGGGAACAAAACTTATACAGAGAGCGAGCAGGGGGATAGGCTTTAAGAAAAAATATTTCCCGTAGGTACGGTACAACACGTATAAAAACGGCAATAAAGCGTAGTAGGCAACGGGTTTTACAAGGAGAGCAAGTGACAGGAATATACTTCCAAGCAGAAAGAATCTCTTAACCAAACAGAGGAGGGTAAGGAGAGATAAAGATAGCATCAGCTCATCGGGCTGAAAACTTCTGGCCATAAACATATGTAAGGGAGCATAGGCACTAAAAGCTACTGCAAGCGCAGCTGTCAATATATCAGTATATTGCTTGACAATAAAAAACAGCGCGACCAATCCTATAAGATATACTACAAGCGAAACTAATCTGCCGAGCGCTTCATTAACACTGCCATAGGTGTGATACAAGGTGGCAACGAGTGCATTGTAGAGGGGAAACTCAACGATAAAATTCACCGGCTGAGGGCCAAAGTAGCTAGCCTGCGGTAGCAATAGATCAATCCCATTGCGATAAAAGTTTCGTGTTACGTCAGCCGTTTGAATCTGCCGTGAGCGTGCTAAATCCAACAGAGGCATATCCAGCTTGTAGAGCAACACCGCCGCTGCAACTAAAGCTATGAGTGCAAAGCTAGCTTTCACATACCACATAGTTTGCTCCTCAATACACCCCATGTCGGGTACTTTCTCTTTGTTTTTATAAGACCGAGGACTGGAATTACGGTAACAGTAAGTAGAACACTATGATAAATGATATACGTACTGTCGCTCACGAGGCGCCGCGGTACCCACCTCCCAATAAATTCAACAAGCGATGGTAGTGAGGAAAAGTATAGCGGGTCAACTGGTACAAACAACCCAAGCTGGTGTTGTCTCGCCATCACTTTAAACCCGAGTAAGCAGATAAACAATACCCACGAGAGTAGATACAATCTCCTTACGCTGGCAAAGTAAAGTGGCAAAAAGGGCAAGAGCCAAAGCAGATAATGGAGCGATGTAAAGTGCGTCAGGGTCAGAAGCGCCCCCAATATGAGAATAAACACGCCCGCTATGGTCCTTACATTCGGTTTCCCCGCGTTGTAATAGGAAAGCGCGCACGCTGCGCCATACAACACAACAAACAGTACTTGTTTTATCCTACCTACCAGTGTTACTTCCACGCTTGAGACGACAAAAGTGGGATACCAAATAGTTAACGGGTTAAACCCGTTGGCAACAAAAGGGATGGTAAGCACGACCAGTGGAAGCACACTGATGAAAGAAAGCAGTATCCTCCTTTTCCATAATGGTTCGATCAACAAGATAGTGGGCGGAAGGAGCAGCAAGGGGTACAACTTAAAGCTAGCTGCAATAGAAAGCAGCAGCACGCACACTCCTTTTCGTTGGAAAGATATTGGTCCTCCTGCAACGCCAAGCGTAGTAACTGCCAATAGAGTTAGAGCTGCTGGCATCATATCCATCTGGCCAAAGGCGTAGGTTGCATAAATAACGAGCGGATTGAGCAGCCAAAAGAAAAGACGATTGCTTTTCTCGCTTTTTGCCCCCGGAATTCTGAGATAAGCCACTACTATCAGTAATTCAAATAAGAGATAAGGAAATTTCATCAAAAACAGGTGGCGGAAAAGGTTGGGGAAATGCGCCGATGAGAAAAACTGGGCTAGGGTTTGTCCCCCTTTAAGTTCAAAGGCCGCGTATGCTGAAAGAAAAGAGGAAAAGCTTTTATCAAAAATGGCTACGGTATATTGCCATGCAACAATGGTTATATATGTCAACGGCGGATAGTAGTTCCAACCATGCTGTAGTTGACTCTCGCGGTAGGTTTCCTGAATGTATTGGTAGATATTCCATACACCATCTGAAAGGAGAAAGGTTGGGTATTGGTGGATAAAGAGCAGATCACTATGGAGCGAAAACGGCATGACTGCCAGACGGATTGCCAGCGCTACCAGGAGGAGTAGTTGGCTCGTTCTTGACAAAGAAAGCTTCACCGACTCCCTATACCTCTGTACAAAAATCCTGCCTTCTCGGCTTTTCGTCTCTCAACAATGCCCCGCCCGTCGATAAGAATCTTGCCATCCATAACCGCCTTAAGCTGGGACAACCTCAAGTTTCTATACTGGTCGTGCGCAACCATAATGATCACGGCATATGCACCCTGCGTTACCTCGGTAATACCTGTTGCATACTCAGAGACTAACGGGTCATGAATCGCGACGATTATATCTTCACGCTCCAGTAGTTTTAAAAGGGATCCGGTTGGGGAGTCACGCGTATCGTCAGTGTGCTCACGATAGGTGTATCCAAGCACTGCAATCTTTTTACCTGCCAAAGCCGTATCACCCAGACCCCACATGCTCTTTTGCAGGAGCTTAAACACATAGCGTGGCATATCATCGTTGACGGCACGCGATGCAGAAATTAAGCGAGCAATTGTTTTATCTTTTAGCCGGTCTATGAGAAGCCAGGGGTCTTTTGGAATGCAGTGCCCTCCCACCCCAGAACCTGCTTGTAGAATATCTTTCCCGGGCATTTTGTTAATGAGCTCTCTGACTTTCCAAAAGTTGACCCCATGCTCGTCACAGATAATGGCGAACTCATTGGCTAGTGCAATACGAATGTCTCGGTCTGCATTTTCAGCAGTTTTAACAACCTCCGCAGTCTTTATGTCCGTGACATCAATCGGCCCTTTACAGAAAGAGCCATAGAGCATTTTTCCAAGTACGCCTCCTTGTCTCGAGCTCGCCCCAATGACCCGCGGGTAGGTAGTTAGATTTGTCAATGTCTGCCCTGGAGACACGCGCTCGGGACAATGCAGAAGCAGGAAGCCTCTATCAATGGTACGACCGCTTGTCTGTTCAAGAAGTGGTATGACAAGGTCTTCGGCAGTACCGGGGGCGCTCGTTGACTCAACGATAACGAGAGAGCCTCTCGGAAGTACTTTCCCTACCTGCCTGAGTGCTTCTTTGAGCGGCTCGGCATTAATCCGTTTATCAGAAAGAAGTGGCGTTGCAACCGCAATGAGATAGACATCACGATTAACAAGAATTGTTGGATCGTCGCTAACGGTCAGTGAACGCCCAACCTGTTTAAATAGGCTTATTAAGTCCCTCTCATTTTTACCAAAGGGCAGCTTGTGTGCCTGCAGACTCGACACTTTCTTCCTATCAACATCATACCCAGAAACTGGATAGCCCACTTTGGCAAGTAGCAGTGCTGTCGGCAAGCCTACATAGCCCAATCCTACAATACAGATTTTTGCTTCTCTGTTTTTTATTCTTCTCGCCAGTCTTTGCGTATTCATTTTAGAAATTGCCCACGTGACAATGCATGCTCGACCATCTCTACTGCCTCAATCGCAGAGACGACGGTCTCACCGCTTGTGTCCCGTGTTCTAACCCTATGCAAAAATTCCGAAATCTCCATTTGTAGTGGCTCCTTCCTGCGCACGGGGATCGATATTACTTTCGCAGAAGGGGAAAATTCTGGATGCAACAGAAGCTTTTGCGTCAAATAATTTCCTACAACCATTCCTTTCTCTCCCTCCACTGCTATATCTCGGACTTTATCCGGAGTCACCCATGATACGTTCACCGTAGCCATCACGCCATTTTCAAAGGTAAGAATAAGCACAGCAACATCTTCAAAAGTAGCACTGTGCAACGTGCGAGAAATACAATAGAGCTTATCAACAGGGCTCTCCATCAAATACCGCAAGATATCTAGGTCATGTGTAGCAAGATCCATAAGGACGCCCACATCTTGTTCCCTCCCTGGGAAGGGACTTAGTCTGCGTACTCGCACTTGCAGTATTTTGCCAAGTTTCTGCTCATCCATAACCTTCTTCATCGTACGCACCATAGGGTTGAACCGCTCGGTGTGCCCCACCATGAATACTCGCCTGCGGGCTTGAGCAATCTCAAGCAGCTCCTTACCCTGCGCTGCAGTTTGTGCAATCGGTTTTTCTAACATCACATCCCTATTCTTCAAGAGCGCATATTTCGCGACAGGAAAATGCAAGCTAGTGGGCACAGCAATAATAACTGCGTGGGATGTACTATCAGCAAGCAAGTCAGCGTACCGCTCAAAAACAGGTATTTGGTACTGTTGCCGTACCCATTCTCGATTCTCAGATGTTACATCGCAGGCTCCTGTAATCACAACGCCTGACATCTGAGAAAGAATCCGCATATGATTCTTACCCATATATCCACATCCAATAATCGCTACGCGAATACTCATCCCCGATGCCTTCCAAAATACGCTCCGAGCGCGTCTACGATACGGTCCGCCACATTGCTGATCATATGAGGTTGCTTTGGACGCGCCGCACACACGGCATGATAGCCCTGCATAATTTCCTCTTTATCAGCATGAACGATACAAGAAGCGCCGCTCAGCATCGTTTCGGGCCATTCAGTACCTGAACGGACCACCACGCACGGCCTCCCCAGGTAGTATGCTTCTCGTTGCACACCTCCTGAATCAGTAAGGATTACCTCAGCTTGGCGTTGAAGCTGAATCATCACCTGGTATGGCACAGGGTTAATTATCCTGAGGATATGGGGAACTGATATGTTCTCTTTCCTCACTATTGCTCGCGTGCGGGGATGAATAGGAAAAATTACTGGTTGCCTGAGAGAACCCACTGCATCAAGGATATTCCTCAATCTCGCTGGGTCGTCTGTGTTTTCCGCCCGATGTATGGTCAGTAACACAAATTTTCCTGGCAACTCTTCTACTCCATCCAGAGAGTTTATCGATACGTGCTGGGTCGCACGAAGAAATTGATACAGCAAATCCCCGACGAGGTGTACGTTCCCTTTGATACCCTCACGCGCCAAGCTTGCAACAGCATTCCGATTTGGACAAAAAAGTACGCTAGATACATGATCGATAAGAACTCTATTCACCTCCTCGGGCAAATATCCGCCGCTCACTCGTACACCAGCCTCAACATGGGCAATTGGCAAAGGAATTTTGGAAGCAGCGAGTGCCCCGGCAAGTGCCGAATTAGTATCTCCAAACACAACAACGCCGCTGGGTTTCTCCTGCATGAGAATACGTTCGATCGTTTCAAGCATACGCGCCGTTTGTCTACCGTGGGTCTTCGAACCAACATGGAGTTGATACTGCGGTTTAGGTAGCCGAAATTCCTCCCATAATTGAGAAGATAATCCTCGATCATAGTGCTGCCCAGTATCGATAGAAACAATTCTAAACTCTACGGCCAGTGGCTTTGCAAGCGCTGCAAACTTAACCAAGTTGGGCCGAGTACCCACGACTACCACAATCTTCATACGTTCCTATTGGCAAACACAGGTCTTCGATGGAAGATCCCATATCGGACTAGAATCCTAAGATAGCCAGTAATCGTCTTTAAAGTTTTCATATTGCTGGCGCCATCCCGCTGTGAACATTTCAATACCATAGGCACCTCATCTACCCGAATCGGGAATCTGGCCAATTGCACCAAAAGCTCTACCATGCACGCAAAGCCAGGCTCAGTAAATAATTTGCTTCTCTCAGCTTTGATTCGCTTCAGTACCGAGGGCCGATACACGCGGTAAAAGGAACTATACGTGTATACATTGGGAATCGGGAAAAAGATCCTCAACAGAATATTGGCCACAAAACTGTAGAATTTTCGGTCAAAGCTCGTGCCGACAATTTTCCCTCCAGCTGGCGAATAACAGGAGGCCAACACGACATCTATTCCGCTAAGAGCCCGCGTAATCATTTCTTCAAGAATACCAAGGTCGCTAGTAGTATCCGCTTCCATCGTGCAGATAAGATCATCTTTCTTCGCAATGCGCAATGCAGCGGACAATCCTTGTTCGAATGCTGCGCCGGGTCCTGCGTTTTCTTTGCGAGCAATATACTGGACAGGAAGGTTGGTACTATGTTGTTGAACTACAGCAGCAGTTCCATCGGTACTGCCGTCATCAACAATAATTATCTTGTGATACACAATCTGCAGCTTAATAGTGCGAAGTTTCTCCAGTAACCTTCCTATATTTCGTTTTTCGTTGTACACCGGTATGACCGCAATGAGCATTATGTACTGCCTCGATTACTGCGGTGCCATGCGATGGTTTTTTTAAGCCCCCGTCTCAGCCTGAATTTCGGTGCATAGCCAAGGCTCAGTTTCGCTTTCGTTAAGTCAGGTACCCGTCGCTTAACATCTTGATACTGTCGGGATGGCAGAGACTCATACGGTACAAACTTCATGGAGGCTGAGGGGTCTTTTCCCATTAAGTCACAGATAAGTCCAGCAAGTTTTATCACTGATATCTCCTCAGTGCTCCCTAAATTTACAATCTCGTTATGCAAATGCTTTGACTCCATAGCGGCAACCGTACCATCAACTATGTCATCAATATACGTCAAACAACGCGTTTGTTCTCCATCTCCATGAATTTCGAGCGGCTTTTCATCAAGAAGCTGTTCGATAAAGGCAGATTGTACACCACCCCACCATCCAAGATGCTCACGGGGGCCGTAGACCCCGAAGTAGCGTATAACAGTCACTGGAATTTTGTACTTTTCCGCATACGCAAAGGTAAAATGCTCGGCCGCTAGCTTTGATACCGCATAGCCCCACCGCGCCGTTGTACTGGGACCAACCACGCTACTTGCTGTCTCAGAAAATGGTACATTTGGATTCTTTCCATAAACGTCAGAGGTTGATGCAAGGATAAAGTAGCAGCGCGCCCTTTTCGCGAGCTCTAGAGCGGCTTTTGTACCTTCCACATTTTCTAGCATAGTCTCAAGCCTTCCTCCGTATCTCGGGATTTTTGAGGCTGCAAGATGGATAATACAATCAATTTTGGAAGGAAAATCTTTATTACTGCTAGCCTTTGTTACATCATCCACGATAAACTGAAAACTTTTTTTCTCTCTCGCCTTGGCAAGATTTTCTTTCCGACCCTTTGATAAGTTGTCAACGCCAGCCACCTTATAACCATCATTTAGCAGCCGATCAGTAAGGTGCGACCCAATAAACCCAGCCGCCCCCGTCACCAGTATTTTTTGCATATAAACTGGATAAGTATACCATGAGCCCCAGATAGACACTTGCAGAGACCGCGCTTGATTATCAAGCTTGCGCTACAGTATAGTAGGAACCTTAATGAAAATTAATAGCCACAACGAGTGGGATACACTCAGAGAGATAATCGTCGGCAACGCAGAATCTGTCGCTGGTCTCACCCTCGCAAGCATCGATGACCTCGGTGATAGCAAGAAACGCGAAAAGGCACTGAAACTGGCAAAAGAAGCTTTTCCTCAATGGATGATCGATGAGATAAATGAGGACGTCAATGAGCTCTGTAAGATCCTCACAAAATTTGGGGCAAAGGTACTGCGCCCTTCCAGCGCGGATATTCACAAATTCTTTGCAACGCCAAACTGGGCCGCGCTTGGACATAATGTATTTAACGCCCGCGATCTGTACCTTGTGGTTGGCAATACCGTTATCGAGTCCCCTTCACCGGTAAAGTATCGTTACTTTGAAGCAACCGGTTATTACGACATTTGGTACAACGAGTACTTTAAAGAAGGGTTCCGCTGGATTGCAGGACCAAAACCAAAACTAACCGGCCAGTATCAGATACCATTCTTTGAGGCAGGCAAAAGATACACCAAGCTTGCCGAAAGTGAGATTCTATTCGATGCGGCCTGCACCGTGCGAATGGGCCGAGATCTTCTGTATCTGGTATCTTCAACCGGCAACTACTTGGGAGCCCAGTGGCTATCTTCTGTGCTTGGCGATGAATATCGAGTGCACACCACTGAAGGTATTTACCGCGCTGCGCACATTGACTCCACAGTCATGCCTCTCCGGCCTGGATTAGTATTGCTGAATTCGTATCGAGTAAATGAAAGCAACTGCCCTCCGCTCTTTGCCAAATGGGAAAAGATTTGGTTTGATGAAATTATACCAACCCCGGAGGAAACCCTGAAATTTCACAACGTCACTCGCAAAAAAATTCACGAAGAGTTGGGTGAGATGGGCATCCAGTCAAACTTGCGAGACATCTCTTCAGACTGGATCGGCATGAACTTTCTCTCGTTGGATCCCAAAACAATAGTTGTAGACAAACGACAAGTACCCCTTATTAAACTCCTTGAGAAACATGCATGTACAGTCATTCCAGTGAGCGATCGACACTCGCACTTTATGGGCGGCCTCCATTGTAACACCCTTGATACCGTCCGGGACAGTAAGCTTGAAAGCTACTTTGACTAATCCCAACCACTCTATTACGATCGTCGCATATCACTATATCCGAGACACCCACGGGACCCCCTTTCCCAATATCAAGGCTCTCTCCCTTGAAGCATTTCAAGCCCAGCTCGATTACTTTCAAGCCAACTATGTCATCGTGAGCTTAGACGCTTGCGTACAAGCATTGCGTACGGATACGCTCATGCCAAAAAACGCGCTTATGCTGACTTTTGATGATGGACTGATAGATCATTACACTACCGTCCTACCGCACCTGCAGAAAAGGAACCTCAACGCGTCTTTCTTTCCTTCCACGCAACCAATTGTGGAGAGTGTCGTGCTCGATGTGCATAAGATCCACTTTATTCTTGCTGCTGCAACAGACATCCACGAGTTGCTCCTCGAGCTCTTCCACAGGATCGATAAGTACAAAAGCCGCTACAGCCTCCTATCGAAACAAGAGTACTACGCACACTATGCACATCCTGGTATGTTTGACAGCGCAGAGGTAGTTTTGTTTAAAACTTTGCTGCAACGTGCCCTTCCAGAAAACGTGCGACGCTCCATCGTCCGTGATTTATTCATCAAATACGTGACCAGAGACGAGAAGACGTTCGCAAACGACCTCTACCTCAACAGAGAGCAACTAAAGACCATGGTTGAGCATGGAATGTATGTCGGTGTTCACGGATATACCCATGCGTGGATGACTGAGCTTGCTCCTGAAGAACAGCAACTAGAAATTGATCGTTCTCTCTGCTTGCTCTCTGAAATCGGTGCGCCTACTTCCCACTGGGCAATAAGTTACCCCCATGGAGCATACAACAGCTCTTTGCTGAAAATCCTTAAAGAGACGAATTGCACACTCGGACTCACCACCGAAAAAGGTGTGGCTACACTATCGCGCAAGACCGCTTTAATCTTGCCTCGGCTAGATACTAATCATTTGCCTCGATCCTGATATTTTTCTGGTACAATATGCCAACTTTACGAATGAACATCCTAGTAGTCGGTATGGGCTCAGCTGGTATGCGGTTTGTCCGCATACTTAAAAAACTGAACCAAAACGTACTTGTGTATGAGCATAGGCCAGCTATAACTAAACCTCTCTGTACAAAAGGGGTCGCTGATTTGGCTCAACTCGATCATATAGACGGTGCAATCATCACGTCACCCACCTACACGCACTATTACTACGCGCAAAAACTGATTGCAATGCGTATCCCGCTTCTTGTTGAAAAACCGTTGAGCGAATCCTTGGATAGCGCAAGGACCATTTTGAGAGAGGCAAAACGGAATAATGTATTTATTATGGTAGGGTTCAACTTACGGTTTTTACCGATTATTGAGACTATCGATGCTGCTCTTAGAGAAAAAATCGGTACCGTGTACTATGCGCGTATTGAGGCAGGTTTCTATCTTCCTCTTTGGAAACAGCACAAATCATATAGTAAAACCTACAGGGCCCATTACTCGCAAGGCGGTGGTGTTGCACTTGACCTTATTCATGAAATAGATCTCGCCTACAGATGGTTTAAGCTCGGTAAAACCTCTAAAGTTCGCGGCGAAAAACTGAGTATTCTCGATATTGATTGTGAAGATTTTGTGCAGATTACTGCGGACAAGCCCTTCCCCATACAAATCATCCTTGATTACTTATCCCATATTCCCACCAGGATTTATCACATTGCAGGATCAGAAGGAACTATATATTGTGACATTTATAACCATACCTACACCTTTACCAGCAAGGATGGAACGAGCGAGAGAACTACAGATCCCTCCTTATTTGACATCCAAAAAACGTATACACCTGAGCTTGCGTATTTTCTCGATCATCTTCACGCGTCAAATCCAGAGATCAATGAGCGTACGCTAGGAATCGATGCACTGCGGATAGCAGTCGGGGGAAGAAAACATGTACCAAGGTAAGCGAATTATTGCCATTATTTGTGCACGTGGAGGATCAAAGGGCGTACCTGGAAAAAACATCAAAGAGCTCTTGGGCAAACCCCTTATCGCATATACACTTGAACAGATACGACAAGCGCCGGAGGTCGACCGGCTTATTGTGTCAACCGAGAATACCACCATACGTGATATCGCTATTCAATACGGTGCAGAGGTACCCGCTTTACGACCAGAGTCACTTGCGACAGATACCACGCCTACTGATGCAGTGCTTGTACATGCATTAGGACAAGCCGAAGCGCATTACTGCGAAATATACGACATTGTCATGACATGCGATGTAAGCAATCCACTCCGAACACCGCAAGATATTACCCATGCATTAGACACTTTAATAAACATTCCAGGCACAAAGGCCGTGCTTTCTGTAGTCGAATCTGCAAAGAACCCTTACTATAATATGCTCGAGGTTAATCCTAATGGATTTGCAACAGTTTCTAAAAAGCTAAACAAACCAATTACTAGACGGCAGGATGCGCCGGTTGTATACGCAGCAAATGCGGGCATGTATGCCATTTGGAAAGAAGTTTTACTTACAGAAAAAACATTTCTTACCAACCGAACGAAAATCTTTATCATGCCCCCAGAGACTGCCTTTGATATTGACCGGCCGCTAGACTTTGAGCTAGTGACTTTCCTTATGCAAAAGCGCCTTAAGGAAAAATCATGAAGTTTGCGCAAATTGGATTGGGATCGATGGGAAAACGGCGGATTAGAAACCTTCTCTCTCATGCTATCAAATCCACTGATATCAGTGGATTTGATCTATCACTTGAGCGCTGCAAAGAAGTATCTGATAGTCTTGACATTCGTACTTATAAAAATTTCCAGGAGCTTATGGCCACAGAAAATCCAGACGCGCTTATTATCTCATCCCCACCCGATAAGCACGCCGAATATTTTCTCGAAGCTGCTAAAAGAAACAAGCATTTTTTTGTAGAGATTTCTACAACGGATGATGGGTACAAGGAGCTTTTGGAAATACAAGGAAAAGATTCCTTTATCGCAGCCCCCTCTTGTACCTATCAATTTTACGAGCCCATTCAAAAAATAAAAAGTGCCGTCGAGCATGGCACGCTCGGCAGAATTCTCCTTTTTACGCATCATACCGGCCAATATCTCCCTAACTGGCACCCCTACGAGGACTACCGGACATTTTATGGATCAAAAGAACATGGTGCCATGTCCGCGCTTATCGTATTCCAGCTCCAGTGGCTCTCTTGGACCCTTGGGGCTCAATTTGGTGAGGGAACACTCACCGCTCACAAACTCCTGGATCTCGAGATCGACAGTCCAGACTTTGTCTTATTGAATGTTCGTATCAAAAATACACTTGGGATCATTGTCCTTGATCTTTTGGCCAAACCGGCAATTCGAGTGTTGAGAATCGTTGGCACCGAAGGTACGATTACGTGGAACTGGCAAGAACGTTCCCTCATACTTGCCACAAAGGATGGTTCCAAACCCCAGCTCATCTCTCTTTCCCCAGAACATCCTCTTCCTGGGTATTTAGCTGACGAAGGCATGTATGAGAAAGAAATCGGAGCATTCTTGCATGCCATAAAAGGGATCAAGCCCTTTCCTTATACTTTCTATGACGATTATCAACATCTGGCATTTATCGCCAGTTTAGAACGCAAGAAGTTGCGTACCATAAGGAGGCGGCCACAATAACTACTGTTAAGTATAATCTCGCGCTGCCCTACATAGACGATCTTGATAAGCAAGCGGTTCTTGCTGTACTAGACTCACGAGTACTCTCTATAGGTAAGCGGCAGGACGAATTCGAACAGCAATTTGCTCGGCTGATTGGGACAAAGTATGCCTGCGCGGTATCAAGCGGTACTGCAGCACTCCACCTGGCGGTAAAAAGCCTGGGGCTTAAAGAGGGCGATGAGGTAATCACCACACCTATTTCATTTGTAGCTTCGAGTAACTGTTTGCTTTACGAAGGTGTACTGCCTGTATTCGTGGACATCGAAGAGGAAACATTTAACCTTGACCCGAAAAAAATCGAGCAGGCAATTACCCCTCGCACCAAGGCTATTCTGGTCGTTCATATCTTTGGTCAGACAGCTGATATGCGACCAATTGCAAGAATAGCAAGGCGGCATAAGTTATTACTCATAGAAGATGCTTGTGAAAGTATATGCGCAGCCTACAAAGGAAAGCTTGCTGGTACATTCGGTGACATAGCAACCTTTGCGTTCTATCCCAACAAACAAATGACAACAGGTGAGGGGGGTATGATTGTAACGAACAGGAAGAAACTCTATACGTTCTGTATTGAATTGCGAAATCAAGGCAGGAAACTGGCTGATTCCTGGCTTATTCATAAACGACTTGGCTATAACTATCGGCTTGACGAAATGAGTGCCGCGCTTGGCATTTCGCAACTCACAAAACTCTCCTGGATGCTCCGCGAGCGAACTACGGTGGTATCATATTATCGGAAATACTTACACGATACTCCTGGTCTAATCCTTCCACAGATCGGCTCGGGAAGAACTCATACGTGGTTTGTATTTGCGGTACGCGTTCTCGGAAACAAACGCAGCATGTTGATGCAGAAGCTACTTCACAGGGGCATCCAGACCAGGCCATACCTCCCATCAATCCACCTCCAGCCGTATCTTCGCAAGCAGTTTCGGTATAAGCGCGGCGATTACCCAATTGCAGAACGCATTGCATCCCAGACACTTGCGCTTCCCTTGTATATCGGCCTCACCGAACAGGACGTCTCGCACATATGCCAAGAGATACAGGAGATTCTTCGGTAAAGCGGAAAGGAAATTACCTCCTACAGAAAGCAACGTGGTCAAAAAGGAGTATATCGATACCCGAGCGGTTGAGTACATCCAAAGCATCCCCTGGACTACACACAATCGGTTCGCCATGCAGATTAAATGAGGTGTTGAGCAGAGCGCCCACCCCAGTTTTTCTCTCAAAAGCCTTAATCAGGTTATAGTAGCCAGGATTTTTGGTCTCCTCCAATATCTGAGGACGCGCAGTTTTATCAGCGGGATGAAGCGCCGCCGACAATTCCTGTTGGGCCTTTCTCGTTGAATCGAACGCCATTGTCATATATGGGGAGGTTGCCTTCTTCGGGTTCTTAATATACGAAATTGCTCGTTCAGCCAGAATGGTCGGTGTGAACGGCATCCAAAAATCCCGATGCTTAATGCTACTATTTAAGCGATCGACGATCTCCCGATCTCTCGGATCCGCAAGGATCGAGCGATTCCCCAAGGCGCGCTGGCCAAATTCCATCCGGCCCGAGAATCGCGCAACAATCTTTCCCGCCACTAGTTGATCAGCAACCCAAGAGTCAGTGGGGCTGCTGACCGTGTGATATCCTTTCCCAGCACCTTTTTGATCACAGGCAGCGTCTATCTGCTCCATGCTATATGATGGCCCGAGATAAACGTCTGGAAGTGGCTTGATAAACTCCCTCAACATGCGGCCTTTATCAAAATGCTCAGCGGTCACCAGGTATGCAGCACCGAGGGCTACCGATCCATCGCCACTTATAGGCATAACCGATAGAGTGCTTACTTCTGGCAGTTCAGCTATTGCTTTACATACCTTAATGTTCTGTGCAATCCCACCGCTAAAATACACGGTGTCGTCAGAAAGCTTCGTGCATGTCACGCGAACCCACTCACACAGCATTTCCTCAAGGTACATCTGCACTCCTCCCGCGATACCGTCAAATCGGCACCCCTCAAACAGATCTCGCAGTGTAAAGTAAAAATCGGGCATGTCCCGCTTTAATACAACATTCAGTCCTGAGATACGGAACATTCCCGAGAGCTTCTTATATACCTTTGTGCGTTCCTTCTCGCTGGCGTACGGAGCCAGCCCCATCACCTTATACTCGTGCTCATTCGGTTTCATCCCCAAAATCAATGTGGTATAGCGGTACATATGGCCCAAGTGATTACGTTTCGTAAGTGACTTTTGTTCTATCCGATGATTCCTGACTACGGAGGCGGTGCCGTTTGAATAATCTCCTGAACCTTCACACGTTAATACCAAGCCATCTTTCCGCCGGTCGCTCGCAAAGTACGTATAGTACTGGTGGCACTGCTCATGCGGCACCGTCCGAATAAGTGTAGGAGATATCTTCAGATGCTGCACTATCATTTCTTTTATCAGTGGGAGAATATCCCCGCCACTCAAGTTATGACTCCTCGGATCATAGGCCATGTCGGGTCTCAGGTGCTTACGACTGCGGAATGCCTCGTCATATGAAACATTTTTCTTTTGAATTAAATTCGGATACCAAAATGCATGCTGCTCATGTACCCAGTCATCAACGGAAAACCGTGATTCCCTATGATATTTAAACGTTTCATAAGGATACAACTTGCCCGAAAGGACAACGCACGAAAGGTACTTAGGATCAATCCGCGCCCACTGCAAACAAAAATCAATTGCGCGTCGCGGATAAGAAATATCGTTCTTAATACGCGAGAAACGTTCTTCTGCAGCCACCGCTAAAACCTCGCCATTCCTAATAATGGCCGCCGAGGCCTCATGGGTAATGGAAATTCCTAGCACAATCCAATCGCTGTCCATAGCTTCCAAAGACTCTACCATGCTAAAGGAAATACCTGCTTTTTTGTAAACCCGTGACGTTTCATAATGTATTTCTCAATCTCCGCATAATAAGTGAGGGCAGCTACGCATACAAGATCGAACTGGGCATAGCGCGGATCATCTGCGGCACAGATCGACTTGGGGAACACCGGGAGAAACGTGCCTGTTTTTGCATCGTCAGTGTCAAATACTTGGATAGGGCGACCGCCATCTTTGATACCAGCCAGATATAAAAAATTATTCAGGCCATTACACGCTCCATGAAATGCAACTTTCTTTCCGCGAGCAAGCTCTGCACGTACCTTCCGGAGAGCCCGTTCGGAATTACGTCTGAAGATCAGAGACGCATTTCGCAGTAAACCGGTATCCACATCATGCACCTGCTTCCTTCTTTCGTGAACCGGCTTCACAAAAAAGAAAAGTGACCCATTTTTGCTCTCGCTGTCCAACACTTCAAATCCGCTTGCTAGAAGCAATTGAACAGCACTCGCATGGGTAAAATAATTCAGGTGTTCATGAAGAATGGCATTCAGGTCTCCTATTTGAAATTGCCTCTCAATGTCAGGAAATATCAAGACAGCCCTGCCTGTGACAGAAGTCAGTATGTTACCTATGTCCAACAAAAATCTTTTTGGGTCAGCAACATGTTCAAGGGTGTTGAAACTTAAAGCTAAGTCGTACGAGTCTGTTAACAGATCCTCGGAAAAGTAATTTCGTATAACCTCGATCCCAGCATTTCCCTCCACTGTATCCCTTAATGCCGGATCTATTACCGTGTACTTAGCAGGACGGTACTTTTGCGCGAAATACTCTGCAATAAACAAGCTCCCTGCGCCAATTTCAAGTATGTTATGATCTTGAAAGTTTGAATACACATGCTCGGTATACTCAATAGAGACGTTTCCAAGCCTGCTGCTCCACGGTGAGCACCCAGGTGGGTTAGTGATAAACATATACTCCTGCCGAGCATACCTTTCCACGAATTTCCGGATAGTCCTCATTGCAGACGGCTGATGTATATAGCCTTTACCATCAGAAATGAGTTCTAGCGGGGCGGTCGAAAAAATGGGTTCCTTCTGCACCCCCTCCCATACTGGCAGCTCATCAAAGCGAAGCCGGATACTATCTCCCATCACTACGTTTGCCTATTGTACCAGAACATTATTAAGCACTATTTGTCTGATCCTGATATAGTGTATAACCTAAAAGTAGCAATTACCAAGCTATGTTCATATGAAAAAGGCTTTTGTAAAGGTTGGAAATAGAAAAATCCAAGAGCAGACGGGAGTGTTCATTGTCGCCGAAGCTGGAGTTAATCATAACGGCTCTTTGAGTCGTGCGTTAGAAATGGTTGATATAGCTGCTCAAGCGAGGGCCGATGCGGTAAAATTCCAAACCTTTGAAGCAGAGGAGGTTGTAACCAAGTATGCCAAGCTGGCTGAATATCAAAAAAGAAACCTCGGGAAACCTATCTCTCAACTTGCAATGATCCGCTCTCTTGAACTCTCAGAAAAAGATTTCCACAAAATAGCAGACCGTTGCAGACAAAAGAATATTCTCTTTTTATCAACACCACACGGCGGAGCCAAAAGCGTGGATCTCCTTGAATCGCTTGGGGTAGCTGCATATAAAATCGGTTCAGGTGATCTTACTAATTACCTTCTCCTCAAACGGGTAGCCAAAACAGGCAAGCCGATCATTCTGAGTACGGGGATGGCTACCCTAGACGAAATTCGCGGTGCGCTCAGTTTTCTTCATGCAAACGGCAATAACCAGATAGTGGTGCTACATACTACCACGAACTACCCGTGCCCGCCCGATGAGGTAAACCTTCGAGCTATGCTCACCATGATGCATATCCTTGAAGAACCAGTTGGTTTTTCGGATCATACAAACAGCGATCTTGCGGCAATCGCAGCGACAGTGCTCGGTATGGCGCTGTATGAATGCCACTTTACGCTTGACAAGAATTTACCCGGACCGGATCACAAAGCCTCTGCATCCCCTGAGGAACTTACGCACAGAATCCTGGCTATTCATACCGTACAGATACTGTTAGGTTCTTCTGAAAAAACACCGACGTTTTCGGAAACACATTCAATGCGCTCCTTAGTCAGGAAAAGCCTTGTGTATGCGCGCAACTTGCCAAAAGGCCACGCACTAACCGAGTCAGATCTTGCAGCCAAGCGTCCAGGATTAGGGATGTCTCCTGCTGAGTTTGAACAAGTTGTAGGAACTACGTTAACCAGACCAGTGAAAAAGGATCAGCTAGTTGCCAGCCGCGATCTGCATCGGCAGTCATAGTATGAAAACCATCGCATACATCACGGGCAATCGGGCCGACTTTGGCCTGATAACTCCACTCCTAAAGGCGCTACAACGAAGTAGTACATTCAGCCTCAATCTCTATGCAACCGGGACGCACCTGATGCATTCATATGGATATACCATCAATCTCGTGAGGTCGACGTTTCCGCAAGTAAAGATACTAGACGTAGTCATGCCTAGCCAAGACCGACAAGGAGCCGCTTACTTTGGAGCCAAACTTATGACTACAGTCATTGAAGAATTTACGCAGAATAGGCCCGACATAGTAATACTGCATGGTGACCGCATCGAGATGTTAATCACCGCGATTACCTGCCTGTATATAGGTATTCCTCTTGCCCACATTCATGGGGGAGACAAGACTGCAACGGTGGATGACTCGGCAAGACATGCGATAACTAAAATCGCCCATATACACTTTCCGGCTACCAAAAGGGCGGCGCTTCGAATAAGATCCATGGGAGAAGAGGACTGGCGAATTCACGTCGTAGGAGCCCTAGGTATAGATGCATTGAGGCAAACTGCGATACTTCCCCGCGGCCAGTTGCTCGAAAAGCTCGGGCTCCCCGATAGCGGACCGTTCATACTTGTGTTACAACACCCCGTGAGCGAGGAGATTAATCATTCGTCAGTCCAAATGAAGCGTACACTAAACGCTGCAAAAAGGTTTAATTTGCCTGTGGTGGTCATTTACCCTAACGGAGACCCTGGCAGCAAAGCAATGATTGATCTGATAAACCAAGAAAAACAAAGTCCTTCCTTCAAAATCTATGAACATTTAGATTATGAAACGTTTGCTTCTTTACAGAAAGAAGCGGGTGTCTGGGTTGGTAATAGCAGCGCCGGCATAGTAGAATCCACCTTTTTTAGAACTCCTGTCGTTAATATAGGTCCAAGACAGGAGGGAAGAGAAAGGAGTCCCAATATCATCGATGTGGGATACAATGAGCACAAGATATGCCGAGCAATACAGAGAAGTCTATACGACGAAGGTTACCGTAAAACGTTAGAAGGCTTCCACAGTCCATGGGGGGACGGAAAAGCCGTCCCGCGTATCATCAACATTTTGAAGAATCTCAACACGGATTGGAAACATTTGGGCAAGAAAAATGAGCAATGATGCTATCAGGGTAGCCGTAACTGGCGTCGGCGGCGGTGTTGGGCAAAGTATCCTCAAGTGCCTCCAATACCCCCGCTTCACTGTAGTGGGTTTTGACGAACACCATCTTGCAGCTGGTCTCTTTGCAGTGCCAATTGCCTATAGGACCCCTGCACCTGGCGACCCTCAGTATATAGACGTGCTCCTTCGTTATTGTAAAAAAGAGAGTTGTCATTTTCTTTTCCCTGGTCTGGACAGCGAACTACTGAAGTTGTCGGAAAGTAGAGAGAGGTTTGCTAAAATCGGGACTACAGTCATTGTAAGTGACCTAGAAGTAATACAAAGTACGGATGACAAATACCGCACCTACGAGGTACTTGCAAACGCAGGTGTCGCCGTTCCAAAAACGTTACTACTGAAAGAGGTCTTGGACGGCAAGAACCTCGTATTTCCAGCCGTTTTAAAGCCAAAAAAAGGAGGATCTAGATCGGTAGATGTATACGTTGTGCATAATCATGAAGAACTGAAATGCGCCTTAGGTCTGGCTAACAAAAAATCTGAGTACATACTACAAGAGTGGATCGATGGACCTGAGTACACTTGCGGTACTGTCAATCTCGATAACCACTGTCAAGGAGTCATTATCATGCGTAGAACTCTGCGTTCTGGAGATACCTACAAGTGCTTTGTTGAGAGAAATCCAGTTATCGAGGATACCGTCATACGAGTGGCAAATACCCTCAAGCCCTTTGGGGGCCTCAATGTGCAACTGCGACTTCGAGATGGAGTACCCACCGTTTTTGAAATCAATGCTCGCTGCTCAGGAACCACAGCTGCTCGCGCCTTGGCAGGATTTAACGAACCTCGTATCATAATTGATTATCTTGCTTACGGGAAAAAGCCTCAGTTTCGCATCAGGGAAATTTCTGTGCTTCGATACTGGCAGGAGCTGATAGCCTCCGAAGAAGCCGTCCATGTATTGCAGTCAACTGGTGCATATAGGAGCGAGCGGCGCCCAAAACTTTAATATGAATATCTTGGTCATCGGCGCGAATGGATTTCTAGGTCGCCACATTGCAAAAAAAGCAGTAGATAATTTATGGCACGTCTGGGGCACGTACCGCAGTAGTAGAGAACACATCCCGAAACAGTGTAGCACAATACACATCACCCAGCTATCCAACCTACGCGTCTCCTTTGATGCCGTATTTTTATCGGTGGGCAATTTCTCCATGGGGTACAGCGATCTTTTTGAAAGCAATCTCGCAGCCACCACCAACGCAAGCAAGCGATTCCCTTCCACCAAGCTTATATACATATCAAGTATTGCCGTATATGGTTCACCGCGCGGTGCTGTGGACGAGCACACCGCTTTTTACAACCCCGGAATGTATGGACACGCCAAAATCGCTGGCGAATTTGTGGCCAAAGGACACGCGCGCTATTCCATCATTAGATTTACTCACCTCTATGGAATCGGTATGCATCTAACTTCTCTAATACCAACACTGATTCGCGACGCCCTTGAGAAAAGCACGATAACCCTCTATGGAGATACACGAAGGAAAAAAGACTATCTGCATGTTGAAGATGCAGCTGGCCTTGCGATAAAAGCTGCGCTTTCTGAAAACAACGACGTGTACCTTGGTGCAACAGGAAAGTCCACATCCATTCTGACCATCGCTCGCATAATACAGAAACATATAACACATACCAAGATAGTAGCCGTTCCTGGAGAAACACTCCCTTCCTATCGTTTTGACCCTGCATGCACAATGGCGATGTTAAGCTGGAAACCCAAGAAATCACTTGAGAGTTCGCTCGGCGAACTTATCACTTACTATGCTAAAAATTCCACCTAACCGCACTGTATCCGTTTCAATAGATCTCGATCATGAATTAGACTATGCCAAAGTCTACGGCATACAGACCTTTACGCCTACAAAAGAATACGTGTATGAACAAAGCCTGCCCCGTATACTGAAGCTCCTTGATGAGTTCAGTGCAAAGGCTACCTTTTTCGTTGTCGGAAGAGACTTAACGAACAAGAAAAGACTCGCCGCTCTTAAAGCGATTCTGGCCAAGGGTCACGAGATAGCCAACCACACGTATAGCCATCATCATAACTTTCATAAACTAACCCAGGAAATGAAAGCTGAGGAGGTGAAAAAAACGCATGAGCTGGTATGGCAAAAACTTCGCTATACAATGGTTGGTTTTCGAGCACCTGGGTATAACATCGACAGCGACACGCTTCAAATATTGAAAAGGCTTGGATACTGGTATGATTCCTCGGTGCACCCAACCATCGCACATCCACTTTTACGAGCCGCATTGTATTTGAAAACCAAACAACGTGCTTCACTTGCCAGTATGGGGCCGATCTCTGTCATTACTGCGCCGCTGAAACCCTATCGCTGCGCCTCAACATCTGTTACGCAGACCGACTTAGATTCCCCGCTCGTAGAAATTCCGATTACGGTGGTGCCTACTGTACGATTACCTCTATTTGGTACAACCCAGCTTGCGCTCGGAACGAATTACTTCCGGCTTGTCTCGCCTCTTCTTGAAAAGATGTCGTTCATCAATTTTGAGATACATGGCATTGACCTCGTTGACTCTCCATCCGAAGGTTTTTCCTGGTTCACTCGGCACCCAGGAATGCAGAGGAGCGCAAAGGAGAGAACATACATCTATCACGCGATTCTCTCTTGGTTTTCAAGCAGATACAAGTTCACGACGTTACAAGCTATTGCAGAAATAGTCCGACAAGATCGTTTCTTATGAGAATTGTGCTTGTTTCATTTGAAGAACCGTTCTTCCTCCCCGCTTTTTTCAACGAGATACTTACCGCTCATGGAAATAAAGTCGTTGGGTGTATTATTCACCCGTATAGGAGAAATTCTTTTGCATCGCTTACAGAAATCGCCAGGATTCTTTCACCGCAGGAACTGGCAAAGCTGTGTATAGTCTACATGTACAGGAAATGCGTATCCTTCTTTTGGAATCATCCCCCAATTTCCGTAGCAGAAACAATGCGCCGCCATGGGATACAAACGTTCCTTTTTACATCCCTCAACTCAGGTGATGCCACAACTATCCTACATTCCCTGAAACCAGATATTATCGTAGCACAAACAAGCCAATTCGTTCCAAAAAGCTTACTAGCAATTCCCCGATGGGGGTGGATAAATAAGCATGCTTCTCTTCTCCCAAAATACCGCGGTCTTTACCCTATCTTCTGGGCACTGTACCACAATGAGCCACAGATCGGCGTAACCTTACACAAGATGACAAATGTCCTTGATCATGGTCCTATGCTTGCGCAAGAGATCATTCCGATCGCGCATCGTAGCATTTTTAAACTCTACGAACAAGTTTTTCAGACAGGCGCACGGCTTATCAATACCATATTATCGCAGCCCATAAATTTCAAAAAGGCCCCGCAACTTGATGCACGAATTTATAAGACACCAACAGCGGAGTGCATTCGCGAATTCCGCTCGAAAGGCTATCGGTTCATCTAGCTCTGGTAAAAAGCCACGTAACACGATATAATACAATCTTGTTTTACAAAGGGTAATCATGAACCAAAAGAGCGATATGCGCAGGGTCAACAGGGAAAACTATGAAAGACTTTATGCTGCGAAAGAAGCCTTCCTCCGATACCCAACGTTATGGGTCATTCAATTTCACAATGTTTACCTAAAAAAAACATATCCCGAGGGGCCGTGTGCTCGATTACGGCTGTGGAGCGGGCAACAATAGTTTATTTTTTATAGAAAAAGGCTACGACGTTTGGGGAGTTGATGTTGCAAAAAACTTTACTGATCTTGTACGAGAAAATTTTGAGAGCCGAAATATCGACAGTAAGCATCTATCCCGTTTCTCTCTCATACCAATCCACTTTAAGCAACTCCCTTTCAAAGATAATTTCTTTGATATAGTGATCGTTAACCAGGTAATGGAATATCTGTCCTCAACAGAATATATCAAAAGAGTATGTCAGGACCTCTATCGATGTCTTCGACCAGGAGGTGTCATATTTATCACTATTGCAGGTCCAACCAACTCCTACATTAGATATCATACAAAAGCAGTCTACAATGAAAACATATACGATATCCGCATTGATGACAAAACTCACCGACTCTATGGTCTTCATGAAATTATTTATTGTGTGCGGGATGTCGATGAGCTAGTAAATCTTTT
This sequence comes from uncultured Gammaproteobacteria bacterium, assembly GCA_964372495.1. Taxonomy (GTDB): domain Bacteria; phylum Patescibacteriota; class Microgenomatia; order JAUYPR01; family JAUYPR01; genus CAYJQU01. The sequence goes on along the minus strand of CAYJQU010000001.1, from coordinate 64,547 downwards.
TTCAATGTTTAAGGCACTCACAACAGGCTACTATGATATCAGTATGTTTGATATAAAAAGTAGCTTCCGTTGGATCTTTGTCGGTAAGAAAGAATAAAAGCGTACACTAATCTATGTCTAGAAAGGATCTTATGAGGTCAAGTGTCCTTTTTGATGAGTCACTAGTGGCCATACCAGCAAACTCCTTTAAGAAAAGCTGCTGATTCTCATAGTATTCCGTAACAAGGCTAGGAATACGGGTGTATTGCTTTATCTTCTGAATAAGGTGTTGGGCACTTTCAGGTATATAGGCAGCGTTATATTCCTTGATAGGTAGAGTTCCGCTGCCCCACCAGGGGGTCGTATAAAAGAGCGGTTTTTTTTCGATCATCGGCCAGAGGATTGCGGTTGTATCCATTGAAAGCACAAGGTCCGAATTGCGGATCAGAGTCTCAAGTAACTGATGGTTGTTGAGGGCGAACTGGATGTCATAGTACTGCGCCAGCTCATGGAATCCTGTAGTCGATTGTCCTCGGTGAGTGCGAGCAACTATGCGAACAGAGACATGCTCCCTTTTTAGCTCAAAAAAGAGTTCGTCGAGAAACTTCGACATGACGAATGTATCGGGAAGATACTGGGTGAGGAGAAGTGTAAAAATGAGTGGTTTTTTAGAAGAAAGGTATTGATACGAAAATTTTTGCAACGTATCCCGCTCGTGAAATGCGTTATCGAGACAGGGAAAACCCGTTGTATGCAGTTTAGGCTGGCTTGTGCGATTCTTACAGGTGGGAAAATTTTTTATCATCCATTCACCCCATAACTGAATGTCTTTGCTTTGAAACCAAGCGCCCATCTGGGAATCATCTATAACTCCATGTAAAAGGAGCAGCGTATTGATGTTATGTTTATTAGCAAGGATAACAAACGGTGATGCTGATGGTGCTGGATCGTGAGTGGTAATAACCAGCTTCGGTCTAATCTTATTCATAGCAAGCTCCGAGACAGCAACATGTGGAATATATCGCGTTGCTAGACTCTGTATTACAAAAAATGCTCTGTCGGCGAGCGCGCGTTTGAGTGACGCAGGGTTTGTTTGTGGCAACCATTGCATCAGTGTTCGAGTTTTTATGCGTGATATGCGGTAAGAGATTTTTTGAGCTTCTGCACGTATTTTCCGTTTGAGACTGGAGTCAATCAAATGTCGAAGTGGTGTGAAAGGTATTTGGTGAAAATCGAGTAACCATTCAGCCTCAAGTGGCTGTGTGCCGCAAATAACATGCATCCTGTCTATAAAACCACACGTCCTCGCCATCTTAAAGAACGTATGGTAGTAATCAAGATTATACCCAAATGAATAAAATAGGATATCTCGCGGCGTCAGGTGAATTGGGTATATCCACCGGAAAATATCAGACAATCGGCGCCTTCCTGTGATCAGAATTTTTTTTGTAGCGACGGTTACTGGAAATACAAACGACGTCAGGCGGCGCAATTTATCAGCAATTCCTAGGAGGTAATCCTCATTTTGGTAGTAACGAACTTTCTCGGCAGGAGCAAAGTAATGGGCTATCGCAAATGCTGAAAACCACGTTGCATCGGTATTTCCCAAGGTATCTCCTACTGACTGGTGAGTAGGTACTATGTATTCTTTTGGATGCCAGGTACGTTCAATGTTTTTATATAGGTCGTAAGCTGCGATAGTTACATAGAATTCATATTCAAAACGTAAAGTCAGGATTGTTTTAAGAGGAACCCCGCATATCTCGAGCGAATTATCAAACTGCTCCAGAAATACGCGAGTTGTGTTATAAGTGCGCCTGCCAAGCGTTAGCGTCCGTTGAGCGTAGTTATGGGGACGGTGGAGAACCTCGGAGAAATACGTATGGGGAGGAATGTTTTCTTTACGAAGAACCATTTGTGCAGCAATAGTAGGCGCAAGAATCTTCACCGAATTTTTTGACTGGCGCTGCCAGCGAACGGCCCAGAGTGCATCATTTTTCGTAAAAGCAAAAATTACCGTCATAGTTGCACTTCAGGATCCGTGAGAAAACTGGCTATTTTCCTTCTGAGCTATAAGATACATGATATCGAAAGCATTATAGTAAAGTGATACAGAACCCAGCAATGATATTTTCCTAGTTTTCTTTTCTAGGTTAGCAAAAAAGGCACTTTTCATGCCTAAACCATGTAGAATATGGGGCAGGCTTCTCCATGAACCGGGGTATTTTTCAGAATATACCATGAATCCGTATTTATTAAGCAACCGCCGCAGGGTATGAAAGGAAAAATAATACAAATGGGTCGGGGGGTGAATCATCCTCCATCTTGCTCCCTGAATGCGGGGCAGCAAGCGATCGATGTTGCCTGTCGTGAGACAGAGGATGCCGCCAGGCCGCAGCAGCCGCGCGATTTTCTCAAGATACAGATCCGGCCTCTGCAAATGTTCTATGGTATCCCATAGACATACCACGTCGTATGTACGCTGTGGAAATGGATGAATAAGAAAATCGCCACGTATTGCCGGGAGTTTAAGTACGTTTCTTGCGTAATCGGTGGCATCTTTGGAAATATCTATCCCCGCAACCTCAAAACTTCTCCTGGCAATTTCCAAAAAAAATCCATATGCGCAGCCTATCTCTAGCAACTTTCCTCCCCGCTTTAGTTTTTCTATTGCGCCAAGACGGGCAGAAAACCCTTTTGATAACAGCTCCTTTTCGGCAATATAATCACGATACTCAATACCGAAAAAATAATCGCCGGAGTAGAGCGTGGCAAAATCGATAGTTTCAAAAGCCTCTTTCGCCACGATGAGAGAACACTTCTGGCACTTCAACAGTGAACCAAGGTGTGAAATAAAGGAGGACTGGCCACATATGATACAGATACTCTGCACAGCCACCTATTGTACCTTTTTGCCTACATTTGGTGTAAAGTGACTAACCATGCAGCAGTCGCTTACTATTCTTCTACCAACCCACAACGAAGAGCTTCTACTTGCCCGCTCCATTCGCAGAATCGAAAAAGGCTTACAGCCGATTAAACCAAACATTCTGATCATAGAAAACGGAAGCACTGACGCAACACGCGAGATCGCACAGAGGGAGGCCTCTAGAAACCCCCTTATCAAAACCATAGTACTAAGCAGCGCTGGATACGGCATCGCTTTGAAAGAAGGAATTAAACATACGCGTACCGATTTGGTGGCTATCTTCAATGTCGATTACTACGATCTGGCTTTCCTAAAAGCCGCACTGGCTTCCGTAGACAACTATGACATCATCACTGGTTCAAAAACGCTCAAGGGATCACACGACAAACGACCATTGTGGAGAAGGTTTATTACAATCCTGTTTACACTCCTCCTTAAACATGCTTTCGGATATCGGGGGTCAGACACTCACGGCTTGAAGCTCATGCGAACTGCTGTTGCGAAGAAACTTGCTGAAGCCTGCCGAGACTTCCACGAGCTATTTGACACAGAACTCATGATCCGCGCCGAGCGCCAAAGCTTTCGTATCAAAGAACTTCCTGTAACTGTTGCAGAACAACGAACGCCCGTGTCGTCCATAATGGAACGCATCATTCGTTCACCCAAGGAGTTACTACTGCTACATAACGCATTGAAAGGTTAAAGAGACATGCATTTCTCTCGCATTGCTCTGTTTGCACTGTGCATGTTTGCTACTACCTTTATCCTCCGCTTTATTACGCAAGAGCGGTTTCCCATAGTTTCAGACAGTATTGGATACGCTCGCGGCCTTATCGTCTACGATATTCCAAACAACGAGCCTGGATTCCCCGGCTACTTCCTGTACGTAATGACAGGTAGACTATTGGTCCCACTCATTGGAGGTCCATTGCAAACGCTTACCTTCTTATCTGTCCTTTTTAGTGCTGGGGTAGCACTACTCACGTTTCTGATTGGAAGGGCAATATGCAACAGCAGAACAGGTTTTATTGCATCTCTTCTCTTTCTTACCTCTACTACTTTTTGGTTCTTTGGGATTGTGGCCCTCCCATATATCGTGGCGTTATTCTTCCATGCAACAGTAATCTGGTGCATTGCGGAGGCCAGATGGAAGGGACGTAGTCACCTTTTTTTACTACCGCTCTCCCTGACTATCTTGTTGGGCATACGCCCGCACGAAATCATAAACGTGGGACTTCCCCTTTTGTACTACCTAGGCATCATTACTCCTCACGAGAAAAAACGAGTAGTGCTCACAACATTTCTTCTTTGCCTCATGTGGATAATTCCGCTACTGTCCATTACTGGAGGAATAGCTGGCTACCTCGGTCTGTTACTAAGGGCAGCTACTGATTTGCAGCCACCGGGTATCGCCAACACAAAATTTTATGCCACTACACTCGCTGTCAGCTTCATGAGCGCATTTACCATAGCACTCCTATTCTATTCGTATCCGGTGCTTTATGCAGTCCTTGCGAGAATCCGAACCGGCAGGTACTCACTTCCACTCAACAGAGCACGGTTGCTCTTTTTCAGTCTATGGGTGGTGCCTATTGCTCTTTTTCAAGTCTTCCTTAAGTCTGACCACCCAGCTCATACCCTTGCGCTTCTTCTCCCCGCAACAATTCTCCTGGCATACTTTATTGACCACAGTGCCCATAGCCTCATCAATGAAAATGGCCGTAAGCTCATATTAAGCGCAACACTTTCAGTTGTCGTAGTGTTCAATACACATTTCTTCTTTCGTGATCTAGATTCAGACCGGCCACAATACTTGGGATACGCAAGTATCCGCGCAAACGATCGCTTATTCGAATCCAAAATTGGCTACATTCGCGAAACCTTTAATTCACAGACCACACTGATTGTGAGCGATCATAGACAATGGAGGCATGCAGCCTATTTCCTCCCATATTTTCAGGTCTATGTGTTTGAAGATGTCTCAAGACAGGGGAGCTTAGTACAAAATAAGGTTTTCACCACATACAACAATCGCACGAGCCGCTTCGAGCGTCCGCAGGATTCATTTTTACTTCCCAGCAACGTCAGGACAATCGTCTTTTTCGAAAACCAATTTTCTGAATGGGTAGTGGACGATCAAAAACAAATAATTCGCCTCGGACCCTGCTGTACCCTAACTGCCTTACGTATAAACGAACACACTCGCTTAACGATCAGCTACCATCAGATAGCGCGGCTACCATAGTAGAACATGAAGAGGCCTCGCCGTTTTCACTACTGGCCGCAGATACTAATCGTAATAATCTCTTTTATCCTTGCAAGCAACCTCCTAACTCCAGGAGTCTTTACATCGCATGACGGCACAATCCACATTGCGCGACTTGCGCAATTCACAAAGGCATTACAGGAAGGTCATGTTCCCGTTCGCTGGCTCGACAACTGGTACTTTGGCTATGGGTATCCGACGTTCGTATACAACTACAGTTTGCCATACTACATCGGAGCGTTTATTCACCTGGCCACATACCTCGATTTTGAGTCGATATTTAAACTGCTCCTTTTTGCCTCCACCGCACTTTCTGGAATTACCTGCTTTGCATTTCTGAGAACCTATTTTTTCCAAAAGACTGCCCTCTTCGGTTCCATCGTTTATATAAGTGCTCCCTATCGGCTTGCGGATCTATACGAACGTGGAGCTCTCGGAGAGGCACTTTCGTTCATTTTTATTCCGCTCCTTTTCCTCACTCCACACAAACTCCGCGGGGGAGACCATAAATGGATTATTTTTTCGGCACTCATTTTCTTTGGTTTTATCACCACGCACGCGTTGACCCTCATGATATTTCTACCCATTGCACTTCTGTACGCTTTTTACATTCTCCACAAACAGCGCAGCGCTATCTTCCTTTATTGCGTTTCGACGGCTCTTGGCTTTTTGCTTGCCGCTTATCAGTGGTTTCCTATGGTGTTTGAACAACAGTATGTAGAACTTGAGAAAACGTACTTCTCCATTTATGAGGGTCACCTTCTGCCACTGGCCCAGTTAGTTCACTTTCCGATCATTGGCAAACCGATTGGCACTGGAATTCAAGTTGGTCTCACCCAAAGTATATTCCTGCTTGCCGGGTTTTCGGCATGCTCTTTGATCTTGCTGCGACGGCGGAGTGTCCCTGTCGTACCACTGTTTGGCGCACTCCTCAGCATTGCTGCGATATTCCTTATAACTACCTACAGTAAATTTCTGTGGGATAATGTGTCACCCTTGCGCACCCTTCTTTTCCCATGGCGGTTTCTTACTCTTACTACGTTCGTTACTAGCTTTTTGGCAGCGTACACAATTTCCCATGTTCGCTTACCAACGGTACTATTTTTACTACTTGTGATACTGGCTATTACACCCAGTAGGCACTATTCATCAGGGCATGGCTGGCATCACCAAGATACACAGTATTATCAATCCTTCTACGATCCGAAAAAGCTTGACGTGTATCTTCTACCAAAGGGCGCGCCGCAACATGCAAACAATACACCCAAAGAATTTGCAAAGGTTCTCTCAGGGGATGCAACCCTACTGCTCACAGACCGGAAAGCCGCTAATGCAAAATTGTCTGCCAACGTCGCCACAGACTCGCACATACAGTTCTCCATCCTCAACTTCCCAGGATGGCGACTGACGAGAAACGGTACAGAGATTCCCATTGAGCCCTCTGGTATGATAACCTCTGTGATACCAGCCGGCACGTATACGTTGACGCTTCGATTCACGGAAACACCCCTGCGCCAACTTGGTAACAACATCTCGCTTGTTTCCTCCCTGGGAATGGCCGGTTCTCTTCTGCTAGGCAGCCTCCGCCGACGATGACTACCACATTATCCAAAGAGACGCTACCAACTGCAAGCTCAGTGTACTTTGAGAGGTATCTACGAATAGCTCCACTGTCACTTGCCATTTGGCGCTCCGGTGAAGCGCAAGAGCTGGCTAAGCATAGACTCACGAAACCAGTGCTCGATATTGGTTGTGGCTTTGGTGAATTTGGCGGTGTGTTTTTTTCCTCGCAAGTTGAAGTGGGTCTTGATATTAGTCCAAAAGAGATACTCCATGCCACCTCTTGCGGAAAATATCGCAAGACCATTGTAGCCGACGCTCGAGACTTACCATTCAAAGCACGAAGTTTTGGCACTGTTATTTCTATCAGCACACTTGAACATATACCCAACAATGAACGTGTGTTTCAGGAGGTATATCGAATACTAAAGCTGGGCGGCCGTTTTTACTTCTCAGTGCCTACTAACCAGTTGTACTCAGGACTGCTCATGGTAAAAATCCTACGAGCGCTAAGCCTTGAGCCACTTGCCCACCTCTACTATAGGGCTATTAACAAAGCGTTCAAGCACGTATTTCTCCCGTCGGAAAGAAGATGGCTAGCTTTAGCCAAGAACGCGGGATTCACCATCGAGTCAGTTTCTGGAACGATTACTCCCAGGATGCTGATGTTATTTGAACTTGGATTACCGTTCTCGGTACCCTCCCAACTGTATAAAATCTTGTATGGAACTAGAAGGGTATTTGCAAGAGGCACACGCGTAAAACTGTTCCGCCCACTTGCCTCGTACATCCGAAGCGATTCTGATTTCAGAGCTAACATCTTTGTGGTAGCTACAAAACGGCCGCGTCAATAGAAATTTGATACAATTGGCTCGTGAATCCAACACAATTCTTCCCGGGAAAGAAGATTCTTATTACTGGCGGACTAGGTTTTCTAGGAAGTAATCTTGCCCAAGCCCTTATCGAATTTAAGGCAGATGTAACCCTTTATGACGCGCTCCTACCAGGGTACGGGGGGAATCTTTTTAATATAGAGGAGATCAGGGATCGCGTACACTTCATCACGGGAGACATACGTGACCGCGAGGCAATACAAAAAGCTGTTAAAGAAAAGGACATTATTTTTAACATCGCAGCACAAACAAGCCATGTCGATAGCATGAAAGATCCCTACCTAGACCTCGATATAAACTGTCGTGGCCAGCTTACACTGCTAGAAGCCTGTCGCGAGGTTAATCCGCATGTGTTGGTAGTGTACGCTGGGTCTCGAGCACAGTATGGGGTTCCTGCTGCACTGCCAGTTACCGAAGAAACTCCGATGGAACCAATCGACATATATGGCGCACATAAAATCGCCGGTGAGCACTATCACTTTATTTACCGTCGCATCTGTGGGCTCAGAGCTGTCAGTTTGCGCCTCACCAATATCTACGGTCATCGACACCAGATGCAGCATACAAAATACGGCGTACAAAACTTCTTTCTCCGCCTGATCATTGATGACGAAGCAGTACCAATCTTCGGAAATGGCAAGCAGCTGCGTGATTTTCTACACGTAGACGACGCAACACACGCATTCCTGCTTTCAGCCAGTATCCCTGAGGCAGAAGGGAATGCATTCGTGATAAGTAGTAACCAGGGAGTATCACTCGTTGCGTTCGTTCAACAAGCCATTGAAATCGCCAAAAGTGGACGCATTGAATACAAGGAGTACACTGAGGAGCGCAGAAAGATCGAAAGCGGAGACTATATCGGTGATTACCAAAAGTTTCACTCTATCTCTGGCTGGAAGCCCAGAACACCACTTACGGAAGGGCTCGCAAAGACGATTACCTTCTATCGCCAATACAAATCCCACTACTGGGCCAACTAAATGAAGGGCGATACCATAAAAAAACGCTTGCTTACACTCATCCAGCAATACGTCGCTCACCAACAGGAGATGCGCCAATTCATACCGGGAAAAACCCGCGTCCGCTATGCGGGTGCCTACTATGGCGAACAGGAAGTAACGGCGATGGTTACCGCGATACTAGACGGGTGGTTTGGACTCGGATCCTTAGGCGAACAACTAGAAAAAAAACTTGCTTCCTATATAGGAGTGCCGAAAGCACTTCTTACTAATAGTGGTTCATCGGCAAGCTTGCTTGCCATTGCTACCCTCTCGTCACCAAATTTCTCCTGGGGACTTCGTGAGGGTGACGAGGTCATTACACCAGCCTGCACGTTTCCAACTACCGTAAATCCACTCCTTTTTTACCGACTTACACCAGTCTTTTTGGATGTTGCACTCGACACCTTAAACATACCTGCCGAGAAGTTTTCAGACGCCATCGGTCGCAAAACAAAGGCCATCTTTGTCCCGCATACACTTGGAAACCCAAACGCCATGGACACACTTACGCGTCTGTGCAAGGAACACGCGTTGCTCCTGATTGAAGATAATTGCGATGCTCTTGGATCGGAGTATGCGGGCAAAAAAACGGGAAGTTTCGGCATTCTGGCTACTGAGTCATTCTACCCTGCACATCATATGACAACAGCTGGCGAAGGAGGAGCCGTGTTCGTCAGCGACGAACGGTTGTACAAGACTGCTCTCTCATTGAGGGATTGGGGACGGGCATGCTACTGCAAATCAACTGAGCAAAACCCCATGGGAGCTTGCAATAATCGATTTGGTTTCCTCATTAACGGGCATCCCGCGGACCACAAGTATATGTTCGCCAATATAGGCTTTAACCTCAAACCTACGGAGGTACAAGCCGCAATGGGATTTGTGCAACTGGACCGATTTCCTGAATTTGTGAAAAAAAGAAGAGAAAATTTTGAATTCTTTTATCAATTATTCAAAAAGTATGAAGATTATTTCATACTCCCGCGGTCGCTGCCAAAAGCCGATCCTTGCTGGTTCAGCTTCCCCCTCACTATTAAAGATGGCGCGCCATTTTCTCGAAGAGATATTACCCTGTATCTTGAAGAGCATCTGGTCGAGACTCGCTCACTCTTTGCAGGAAACATTCTACGGCATGCACCGTATCGTAATATCCCTCACCGCGTCGTTGGCGAGCTCACCAATTCAGACAAAATACTCGAAGACACATTCTTCATCGGCGTCTGGCCGGGGATTGGAAAGCAAGAACGAAACTATGTTGCCGACGTTGTAACCGAGTTCTTAGCACGACATTAAAAGAGTATGTTCAATATACTGATATATTGAACATACTCTACCGAAGAAATTTTAGATCTCTATTACCTGCAGAATACATCGCTTTAATTCCCCTCCCAGCTTATAATTCGTCAGTCTTTCAAAAAATAAAGAGTGCCCTGCTTCGGCGATCCTGGAACGCACATCTTCATTCTCAACCAAATATTCAATCTTCTGTGCTAAACTCTTCGCATCCCCTGATTTCGCAAAGACACAATTGATGCCATCGGTCAGTAGCTCACTGGACGCCGGAGAGCTTTCTACAATCACCGCGTTCCCTACAGCTAGTCCATGAAAGATTTTATTTGTTAACACGTTGAGCGCTTTTTCTGTTGTACCGAAGTGGCCAAGGCTGATGTCAGCTTCAGTCACACGTTGCGCAAGCTGCTCAAGCGGCAGCGACCTCTCCCATAAGAGATTCTTGGGCTTCTTCACCGTCAGGAGCTGGTGCGCCCGATCAGATATCCGAAAATGTGGATTATCACCTATCACTAAAAATCGTATCTGGGAATTTTGCTCAAGACGCTTTGCCGCCTCAAGCACAGTTTCCAGTCCATGCAACCTAGTGAAAATACCATGCCACTCGACAAGAATATATTGTTTTGGTCTCTTTTTCCGTGGAACAAATACGGTATCATCCCCACCCACAAATATTCTAGTAAACTTACTACGGGGTTGCCGAAAAGTCCTCGTAAAATAATCAATCTGAGCATTTGTATCTAATACGACATGATCGGCAAGTGTAATCGCAAACCAGTCAACGATATAATAGAAAATTGCGCGAATGCTATACTTTGAAAAAATCTTCCTATCATTTAAGTAGGTATCGTAAATAGAGATGAACGCATCGAAAATTATCTTCTTTCCACTTATCCTGCCAAGGAGCCACGCCAGCGGCATATCCAGATGTCCTCGAAATCCCACGAGTACTACATCGACACTACCTCGAAGTGGCCAATAGGTCCTCAGAAGCTCTGCGTAGCGCCACAGGAACAAACCAGATGAGCTCTGGCAATGCAAAACTACTACGTTGTTTTTCGTAAGACCATCAATCAGTATCTTGTTTCGCGAATACTTGCGGGCATAAGACCCGAAATAGCAAACCGACAGCTCAGCCTTGCCCATCAACAACTTCCTTTACTACAGAGGCCACTGCCTGAGCATAGGACTTGCTGGTGTGATTATGTACTACTAAGCTCCGTCCTTGCCGCCCGTAGCGTCTCCACAGCGAGGCACTTCCGAGTAGTTCGTCAATCACCTCGCGTAACTTGGTGACACTTCCTGGAGTAACAAGGCGATAATGTTCTCCGTCAACTGCTGAAAACGCAGTCACAATACGCGAAACATCGCTTGCAATAACGGCCTTTCCCATCGCCCATGCCTCAAGAATACCGAATTGGCCGGACGTCTTATAGGGATGCACTGTCACTGCAACAATCTTAGTTTTGCTGTACAGCGTACGCATTTTCCTATAGCTGACATGCTCGTAATGTGTTACGTTCTCTGGTAACGGGGTATTTGGCAGGTGTTCTTTTGGGCAAACGAGCACAACCGTATACTGGGTGCCGCGTATAGCCTCAAGCAATGTGCCAAAGTCTCTCCCGTAATCTCTTCCTGCTGCAAGAATATCAATTGGCTCTTCAGACTCTTCTGGTCTGAGAAACTCCATATCCACTCCCAGGGAAACCACGCGTAATTTCTCCGGTGAAATCCCAAAAACTTTATGATACACTTCCTTCTCCTTTTTTGAGTATACGACAATCCGCCTGGCTTCTTTTAGTAAAATCCCCACAAATCGTCTCATAAAAGATGCTCGCCGCAAGAATCTGTGGTCAAAGCCAATGCTTACAAAAACGACAGGGGCAGAAATAAATCTAAGTTTTTTACACAGCAATGCTGGCAGGCCTACGTTCTCAGCAAAACTGACAATCACCTGTGCTCTCCTCATTTCGACCAGCTGCGCCAGTACGACAAGTGGCTTAAAACCCATGTACGTCCGCGACCGAAACCACCGATCAACTAGAGAAAACAGAAAACTAGCGATACTATCGGTAAATCCCTTGTCGCTAAAGGACACATCCAGACCTAACCCTGGAAAATAGGTGAGACCATACAGTGGATGATCAGGTGCCTTGCCGTTCTTCACTAGTGCAACCCATGGCTTCTTTGGAGATGGGAAGAGAAAGTGAACTTTCATCGAAGGCACAGAGAGATAAGCAGATCAGTTTCTCTGCCTAACAGTTTTTTTAAGTCGAAATGGGTAGCAGCCAAAGCACGGGCCTTTTTTCCCATTACCCCCAAAGAGCGCATGGAGAGTAACGCATACAACGCACGAGCAACTTCCGGAACTTCCACCGCAACGGTGACTCCTTCCTCTCCATCTCGTATCCCCACCGCACGTCCTGCTTCCTCTGACACAAGACACGGAAGCCCTGCCCCTAGTGCCTCAATGAGTGCTTTGGGATGTCCTTCAGCGCTCGATATGAGCACAAACACATGTGCTTCCTTAAGCAGGAGCGGTAGCTTGGTGTGTGGCACTGCTCCCGTAAATCTTGCCTTAACTCCAAGTTGTTTGGCCAACCCCAAAAGCTTTGCGCGCTTGCTACCAGAACCCACACACGTCAGATGAATTTCAGAGGCGCAATCGGTCGATGCAACCGCACGTATAAGTGTATCAACATTTTTGGTTGGCTCCATACGACCCACATACAGTACGTTCCACGGCGGCCCCTTTTGCTTCTTGCTGGGGGTAAAGAAATCCAAATCAACCCCATTTGGAATAAGTACTACTCTGGCACTTCCCGCAAATGGCTTGATAGTAATCTTGAGATCCTGAGTTGTAACAATGACCGCATCCGCAAAACGCAAAAGGTGCAAGTAGTAAGGAAGTAGGAACGCAAGAAGCTGTTTCTCCTCGGCCTTGGCAAAAGCAACGTAATCATAGCCATACGTCACCACTACCCTACTGCCAAAGAGGCACTTGGCAAGAACAGCAGGTAAGATGCTGGTAGCCTGAGTTACTCGTATCACATCACATGTACCAAGAGGCGTCAGGAAAGGCATGAGCGCCAGGTACAGGAAACGGTTCAGATAATGTCGATTTGGCACAACGCTGGTCTTTGTTGAAATCACATGGGACTCAGCTGCGTATGAAAAAAGGCTGATATGCTCAAACGCCCGTTCATACTGGGGAATGTAGTACTTCAGAAACCGCTCATCCTGACCTGACTCACGCAACACCGCAAGACTTTCCCCCGGTGCCAAAACAATCCCCAGCCTCATAAAAAGCTCCTGTATATTCTCATGTGTTCCTCAACAACCGCAGTATCCCATTGAGTTGCGAGTTGACTGCGTTGCGCTCCAATCCTTCTACGTATTGAGGCCGCATTGGCAGTTGCCAGGAAAAGTCCCCTAGAAAGCGCATCAACATCTGGCTCTACAATCCACCCCACCCGGCACGAGCGTACGAATCCTGCGGTACCAGTATGGGTAGTTGCCAAGACGGGTGTCCCAGAAAGAACCGACTCCATGACTACCCGCCCAAACGGCTCCGGCCATACCGATGGCACAACGGTAAACGCGACTTTTTTATACATTCTCAAAAGTTCCTCGTGGGAATTATACCCCTGTATGATAATTCTATTTTGCTGACGCCGATATAATTCAGCCAGCTCACGGAGCGGTCCGTCTCCGCACAACACTAACTGCCATCCAGGTTTTTTCTCGACGATCGCTTTCCACGCTGCAAGTAATCTATCAACGCCCTTTCCATAACTCAGTCTCCCAGCGTACAATACTGTATTCGTAACCCTATATATCTTGGACCGATCCACCGTACAGCGATTCCCAATAATCACACCTTTTGGGTATCCACTTTTGCGATAGAAACCAGCCTGTAGATCAGATAAATAGATGGCCTGAGTTGCCCTTGATAAGCAGCCTCTTAAGATTGCAGCATACACAAACCCCCATAAGCCCCCTAGGAGGACTACGACCTTTCGCCAACTCCCTTGGAGCCCATAAAGACGCATATACTGTGGAAGCTCGTCACTGAGGAAATCTACTATGCCCTTGTGAGTACTCCCGCCACCAAAAAGACATACGCCCCACGGGCATAACGGAATATAGTCCCGCAGTGTTACTACTATTTTCGCCCGAGTCACCGCACCAGCGATAACAGAACCTGGAATCATATATTTTCCATGAACATGCACTATATCGGGGCGTTCGGCTATGATCTTCAAAAGAATCCATAGCCCCGACCACACCCAGAAAAAAGGATTTGAGAGCCATATTGGAGATAGAACGCTGTTTGGCTTGGGCCGCACTGGTACAGCAAACGAACTGAATATTCCATACGCACTCTCCTCCGACGGCTCCCCCCATCCTGGAGCGATCGTAGTACATTCAATACCATACTCACGAAGACCCCGACTTAACTCAAGCACGCTCCACTCAGCTCCCCCTCCGCCATACGGACGGTAATAATCAAGAACCTGGAGAACCTTCATAATTTTTGCCCTATAATCCGCCACCCTGTCGTCTCCCCCGGATATCGAATAACCATACGTCTTTTCCATACACTACATCTGTCATAGAGAGACAGAGAAATTCCCCCTAATAGATCAATCAGTCCTGCAGCCCATGTATCGTAGGTGACCGGTTCGATCGATTGAATTTGGAATCCAGAAGCTTCCATGCAACCCCGAATTTCTTCTTCTGTGTATTCCCGCTTGTGATCCTTGTCGGAGTAACCGGACAAACCAGCTTTTCGTTGTTCCCTCTTCCAGCGTGTCTCACGATTCGGTACTGCCACACACACAACTCCACGTTTTGTCAAAATCCTATGTATTCCCCTCAGTAGTTGAGCATCCTTTTCCACATGCTCCAGTACGTCAAGCAGAAGCACTACGTCGAACGATTGTGCGTGAAACGGTAGTTGCTGCTCCAAGTCAGCCCTGACAAAGGAAACGTTGTGGATACTCCGTTTCCTCACTTCTGTATGTGCCGTCTCGAGATTTGTTGGATTTCTTTCCACCCCTACAATCCAGTGACAATACTGGGCACTTTTGAGTGTTATCTGCCCATTACCACAACCCAAATCAAGCACCCGCGCATTCTTTCTCAATACTCTCTTAAACCACAATGGGTTTGATACCAAGTGCTTCGGATGTACTGGATATGGATACTTCCCAGTAAGGTAAACAAGGCGCATGGACAAAGAGCTACCGACATGAGTGGCGTATTTCATTCTCGTAATCAGACTACGCATCGGCTGTAAGGAGTGAAAGAAAACAGACTTCTGTCAAACGTACCGACCTTGACCATGTATACGTTTTCTCAACTCGCTCTCTACCCTTTTTCCCCATAGAAACTCTTTTTCTCTCATTTGAAAGTAAGCTTCGTATCGTATCCGCCCACACACTTGGATCAAGTGGTAAAACGAACCCGTCTACACCGTCTTGGATAATTTCAGGAAGAGATCCCTGGTCGCTCACGATGGGTACCCGTTCACAAAGAAGACTCTCAAGCGGCATCATCCCAAATCCCTCATTCTTGCTGGGCAGCAGATAGATATCGGCAAGATTAAAATAGGCGCAACGATCCCGGTGATGTACGCGCCCAACCCACTGTACTCTATGCGAGATGCCCAAGATATAAGATTTTAATCGTAGCCACAATCCCAACGGTCCTGTTCCTGCAATCACAAGAACAACATTGTCATCGGGAATTTTAGCAAGTACATCGAGCGCAAACAGCGGATTTTTGCGCGGAATAAGTCGAGAAAAAACCAGCAATACCTTCTTCCCGTGAAGGTTATGTCGAGCAACAAGCGTTTTAGATCGAGAACGCTTGGCGAGCGATGGATCAACGCCGCAGCTAACCATACATACTTTTTCATCAGGCAACCTATATTTCTCCAGGAGAAAACGCCTGGTAGTATTGCTTATTACTACAATCCTATCAAAGCGAGGCAATAAAATCGGATCCAACAACTGCTGCAACCAACTGGTTTCTTGATGGTAGTACACCGTCACAACCAATACTTCGGGGTGTACCATTTTAAACAGCAGTGAAGCAATACCAACGAAGTACGGATTATGGCACCGAATAAGCCCAAATCGAACCTGTTTATACAACCGGTGAAGGTAGATTATGACAAAAAGATTGAATATGTATGGTGGAGCGATAGCAGATATCGGTGTATACGTAGGATGAATGTTTGAGTGCCCAACATGAGTCTTATTCTTAGGAAGAAGAACATGAATGCTATGCCCTTTCTCAGCAAGTCCCTTTATAATTTCTGCGTCTATCCGCTCAGCCCCAAGAGCAGCATTAGGATTTAATCCAAGTTGCGGTGAAGCAATGATCATACATATCCTGCCCATCTGAGCAGCTTTACCTTTAACATTGAAGGCACTAAAGCAGTGATACTGGGAATAAACAGATGAATTGCGAGTCGTCTTGGATAATTATATTGCCGTAATGCCTTAACACGAGCACGCTGTGACTGATGCAAGACGCGGTCCATATGTGCAAGCGACACTGAGGTATCTACTATCCGATACTCAAGCAAGTACCTTGGGATATTTGCCACTTTCGTGACGGTTAAAGCGCGCAATACCAAGTCGTAATCCTCGGCCCCATTCAGATCAGGATCGTACACTCCAATCGTATCAATTAGACTCTTTCGGAACATCATGCTCGGGTGACACACGGGGTTATACCGCATCACAACCCGCCGAATCTCGCCATCAGTAACTGGCATCTTCATGGTACGTATCTTCGTGCCATCGGCATCGATAAGACGAAACCAGCTCCCCACCAAGGCATACTTTGCATGCCGCTGAAGAAATAACGTCTGTTGCGCCAGGCGCTGCGGATGCGCTCTGTCGTCAGCATCCATTCGGGCTATTAATGATCCCGTTGCCTTCTTTAACAGCTTATTGAGAGCTAACGTCAGTGTTAGGCGTTTGCGGAAATGTGTCAGTTTAATCCGCTTATCAGAAAACGAGCGGAGGATATTTGCTGTCTTATCTGTAGACCCGTCGTTTCCAATGATAAATTCAAAATTCTCAAAGGACTGGCGCAATATACTTTTAACCGCTTCTGCCACAAAAGCTTCACCATTGTAGACGCTCATGACGACACTCACCAGTGGTTTCATTGGTCAAGTAGCTCCTGATACACACGGTGGGTCTGACGAGCAGTGTTGGCCCAGCTATACCGTGCAATCATAGCTCGTGACGTACTTCCCATCTGGTGTTTCTCCCTGCTCGCACACAGTTTGAGTATTGCATCGCATAGCTTCTTGGTGTCTCCGGGAGGGACAAGATATCCGTTCACGCCATCCTTCACCATATGTCTGTTGGCGCCTACATCCGTGGCAATAACCGGCAGTTCATATACACACGCCGCAAGGAGCGCAAGCGAGTGTCCTTCATACAATGAAGGAAGGACAAACGCATCTGCATCTCTATAGTACTGCTCCACTTTTTCTTCAGGAACCTTTCCAGCAAATCGAATATGTGCGGAAAGCCGCTTCTGTTTAATCATATCTTCAAGAAAGGTCCTCTCTGGTCCATCTCCAACTATAACGACCCGCACCAGTGGGAACGCCTCTATGACATCACTGATCGCCGTAATAAGACTTGCGATATTCTTCTGCGCTACCAATCTGCCGACAAAGAGTAGTTGTATTTCCGCACGCACCCGTTTCTTTCTCCGCTCTTTAGGAATATGGGTCCCATTGGGAATAACCGTCAGCGGCCTATTGACAGATGGTAGCCGCAAGAGCTGCTCATCAACACTTATAACTCGGGAGTACCGAGTATGGAGTAGTATTCGTTCCTCAAGATACCTATAGCATCCATCCAGCATGCCATGCCCCATAGCTGCATCGCTTAGTAAACGAGTACCATGCACCGTCACCACAACTGGGCACCCCTTGATTCTACCTAAGACCTTGGCAACCCAACATGGCGAGAAAGCGTGCGCATGGATTACATCAGCCTTCGTTTGCAATCCAATAAAAAACGCGCTCACCACGTACCATAGTCTTCCTACTACATGTTCCCACGGTAGCACCGGCCCCACAGCATGCACCAATAGCTTGCCACCAAATTGAGACGGGGCCATTCGTGAGCATGTGTCACCCGGCAGCTTTCGAGTTACTACTGTCACTGTGTACGAGTAGTTATGCACGAGCTCACGTGCAAGCTCCCACACATGCACCGGCCCACCCCCGATATATGGAAACCATGAATCTATCAGTACTAAGATGTGTGTAGACTTACTGTTCATTTTTACGCAGCAACCACACCAGGTCGTCTTTGAATTGAAACTGCCTGTAGACATGAAACGCGTGAGTACTTGTCAGTTCAGCAACTTTCTCTGGATGAGCAGTCAAAACGGTATCCGCCTCGGCAAGTGGTATGAGCGGCCAAAAGCGCACCCCTCCGCGAATCTCCATCAAGGGAGCATGCCGGTCTCCCTTCCGAACCCAAAGCACGGTGGGAGTGCCACCCAGCTCATTAATTGCCTGTATGGCATCTCTATATACTGTTTGGCCATACCGAAAGTTTGAGTCGTTAAACTGAGAAAACTGGCTAAAACCACCAACGTCAAGTCGCATCCCGTGAACAATGGTTATAGGAAAGTAGAGTAGGACAACGACAGCAGCTACAGGAAAAGCAAGCCGCCTTGGCAGCCCGGTGACTACTGACGCTGCCAGGATCCCAAAATAGGGATTCAGGGTGATATATCCATACTCCCCACTATGCCCAACATGGGTTATGAAAATATGCCCATACGCAATAAGAATGCTCAGGAGAAACAAATCGGCTTTACCACGCCTCAGCAGTAAACGCCCAAGCCCCAACACTATAAGAAGCGCGAACGGATAGCTATACAATGTCGATATCAGATGCTTTACCATCTGTGGACCAGAGGTAAAAAATGGCATAACGACCTTGGAAAATCCCGCAATTTCAGGATCTGCTGGATTCAGGAGCGCGTCCACGTACGCTCCGGGCGATACCAGGATCCCAAGGGTAACAACAAAAAAACCTGCCGCGGTGGCCAATAAGGCAACGTGCTGGCGAATCCATGCAAGCAAAGGTACTCCCTTCCTCCATAGGAGGACAGCTAGAGCAAAAAAGACAAAGAGAAAGAGGCCATTTATCTTAGTTGCCCAGACAAACGCGGAAATGACACCGAGCCAGGCTGCCCAATGATGCTGTTTTGTCGTCAACACCTTCCATAAGGCTATGGCCGACCATACCACTGTTGCGCCAAGCATAGGATCAAGGTGTGCATCACGCGCGTAGCGAAGATCGTGAGGGAGCAAAACTAGTAGTGCAGCGGCAGTAAGGCCAACTTTTCTCGAAAATAGCATGCTCCCAAGCACATACGTTCCCACGAGTGCGACCAGATTGGCCACAACCATAACGGCCCTTCCCGAAGCAACTGATGGTCCGAGAGCGTTGAAAAAAAGGATCATCCAGTACTGCGCAAAATACGGATGACCTACGAATGGCTGGCCGTGGCGGAATGGATGGTGACGCGCGTCCATGTAGGGGTCGTGGGTATATAACCGATATGCGTCCTGAATAAAGTGATACTCATCGGGACTGATATCGAAATTGCCCAGACCCCAAAAACGTATCGTGGCAGCCAGTACCAGTAGAAGAATTAAGGCTTTCACTACTCTGTTACAATTGGGCATATTGTACCAGAAGGATGAGCAGAACTCTTATTACACTAGCCATATTTTCTCTTGTGCTCACTCCCCTTCTTGCTCCGCTTGTTGGGCCGCACTTCTACGAAAGCCAGGACGGCGTTGCGCACCTCCAGAGAGTCGCTGCCTACAAGCAAGCTTTTTGGGAAGGACAGTTCCCGCCTCGCTGGGCAGGAAACCTAGCTTCTGGCCTCGGATCTCCTGTTCTATCGTTTAACTTCCCTCTCCCGTATATATTGACAACCCCACTCTACGCTTCCGGATTGTCGGCAGTTGTTTCGCTCAAAATTGTCCTAGCGGCCGCTACCCTCCTATCCGGTCTCGCCGCTTACCTGTGGCTTAGAAGTTTCTTGGGAGCTATTGCGGCAACAGTCGGCGCTGTCGCATGGGTATGGGCTCCCTATAAACTCTTGAATCTCTATCACCGCGGAGCCGTGGGAGAAGTGGTGGCAACTTTATTTCTACCACTCCTTCTATATGCTTACCACCTCCTTCATCGCTACCCCCATAGACGAGGCATTGTAGGTATACCTCTGGCTCTACTCATACTTTCACACAATGTATTAGCTCTTATAGGAACTACGATCTTCTTTTTCTACGTATTTATGGCCTCAAGGAGACCAATTCCTTTCGTTGCACTGCTGCATGAAGTATTTATTGGATTGGGCCTTTCAGCTTTCTTCTGGGTTCCTGCGGTGATAGAATCTTCAACATCCCACATCTCAGGACTCCTTAAGTCCGCTTATCTTGCAAACTTTCCGCCATGGCAATCAATTTTGTACTCTCCGTGGGGTGGTGGTGCCATGTCATTTCAGCTCGGGATTATTCATTGGACAGTATTTGCCCTCTGTATTTTTTTCGCAAGAGGAAAAAATAGACTTTTTCTCTTTGGCTTCTTAGCTACCATTGGTTCACTCATTCTAACCCAACCTGTCGCGATACCGCTCTATAAAATAGTACCCCTTGTCTCAAATGTACTCTACCCGTGGAGATTCCTTAACAGCGCACTGCTGGGCGTTGCGCTACTCACAGGGCTACTGCTCGACAAAAGACGAGTCTTCTTCTCGGCTGCGCTGATCACTCTTTTCATCTTAGCTAACCGTAATCACCTCGGTGTCAACGCTCTTCAAGTGGAAAAATCGAGCATCAGCGGCATCATTCCTTTCACAGCTGACACAGACGGCGAATTTCTACCAAGATGGGCCGATCGGGATACGGTGAAAAAGCTTCGCATCCCAATCGCTCCAAGTCTACTACTCAACAACCCAGCCGGTACTGTCCAATTCAGGGACGAAAGAGGTCATACAATTACGGCGTCCGTAGAGACAACTGAGTCCTCAACAGTTATCATCAACCGCTTCTATTGGCCAGGATGGACAGCCCGGGTCAATGGAGAACAACAAACACTGGTTCCTGACGAATCACTAGGGGGCCGCATGAGTCTTTCTATCCCCTCTGGAAAGTCGGATCTCACAATTACACTCAAGAATACTCCCATCCGCAGTTTTGGTAACAGTCTGGCCCTTTTAACTCTTGCAATACTAGGAACTTCCTGGGTACGTAACGGTATATTGAATAAAAGGGCCTGAAGTCGCAACGGGCTCTTCCCGTAGATACCTCTGTCTAAATGACTCATCTATCTCATTGTGCGTCTTCACTTCTATCAAATAACGAGGCTTAAACGTGGCAAGAATATCTGACCACTCGCCAACTGATGGTTTTAAAAACAGGAGTGGCCGATCAGCATAAAAGCTCGCGAAGGTGCCAAAAAAGCCACCAAATTCGCTGGAAGCTACCACAAACCGAGTACCGGGCTCACTCGTGCTTCCCAACCACGTCCCTAATTCGTATCCAGGCTGGCTCATATTCGACCTGGTAAGAGCGTCTACAAAGGGAGCTCGCTCAAACCAAACTGTTCCCACCAGTAACAGTCCAATAAGCATGAACGGTGTCGACCGTTTTACAGCAAGCCATACAACAGAAGCGGCACTCAGCGTAAGGAACGGCATAAGGTAATAGAGCAAATAGTCATGGATCCATGCTGCTTGATGAAATATCACATTGTGTATAATTCCCAATGGAGCAAGAAGCAATAAAACCTTTGTACCTAAGGAGGTGTTGCCCCTCAACCATCTCCATGCGCCGTATAGACACCACACTGCAGATAACGTAACTACAGTTCGTGTGTAATACACAACTACCCAACGAGCTTCCTGAACAATGAACTCTCCCCATGCGAATGGAGCCACACCAGTAGCTACCCCAACGCCAATACGTCCCCAAAATGCCCGACTGATGCCGCCTCCAAAGGGACTTCCAGCTAACAGCCAAATGTGCCCAAAAAGTAGGACGAGTGTTGCAAGCCACACCAGCCAAAATACAATAGCCCCAGGTACTTTTCTGTTTACAATAAAGCTCCAGAGGAAAAAGAGCGGCCAGAAGTAGAATCCTGTCCAGTCAACCACTCCTGAGAAGATGATAGCGAACGCAGTGAGCACGCCGTCACGCCTCCTCCTCTTGTCTACCCATAAAAGTCCGTGATATAAGCCCATCAGGATAATAGCCAACACCACTGGCTCATAGACAGGCAGCTTCCCGTAATACCGAAGCATCGGGGTAGCAAGTATTAGTACGCTGGCAAGCAAACCAACCTGGCGATTAAAAAGGTAGGTGCTGATAAGATACAAATACACGACGGCAAGTGCTGAAAACATGACCGGCACTACCCGCAGCGACTTCTCAGACAGCCCAAAAATCCAGGAAGACAGCGTAAGTAGTAGATGAAACCCTGACGGATGGTTGGTGTGGTAACGAAAAGAGTTGTCGGTACTGTAGTTTATACCTGATACCTGTCCAAATTTCGTGGTAAGCAGTCCATACCGAAGATAGTTTCTGACAATTCCCCCAAAGAACGCTCCGTTCCAGTCATGTTGCCCGATAAAAGGCTTGTCAATCCCCTGCCACAGTACGCCAAATGTCAGGATGACAAGAAACGCAATCGCGGAAAGCTTTTTAGCCAACAATTTCTTGAGCCCACGTAAGAAGCGACTGGAGCCCTTGTTCTCTTTCTATCTTCGGCTCCCACCCAACAATCGACTTAAGAGCAGAAACATCCGAAACATACACTTTCTGGTCGCCTGGCCGCCAGTCCGCAAAAGAATAGGACACTTTTTTCTGAAGCGTCCGTTCCAGCCACGCAATAAGTTCTAGGAGAGATATCGTATTCCGCGGCGAACCACCTATGTTAAAAATCTGTCCGCTGGTGTGGTCAATTCGTTCTATCCCGGCCTCATATGCAGCAATCAGATCATCAACGTGCAAGATATCCCGAATCTGCTTGCCGTCTCCGTAGATAGTAATAGGATTTCCCTCAAGCGCAGCTTTGGTAAAGTACATTACCCATCCTTGATCCTCATTCCCAAATTGCCGAGGGCCGTAGATGCACGATTGGCGGAACACAATGGTTTTGAGACCATAGATGCGGGCGTAATCACGCACGTACTGGTCGCCAGCACCCTTTGAACAGCCGTACGGTGAATGGAAATCCAGTTGGAACGACTCGGGAATTCCGCTGCCGCGCAACTGCTCGTCAGCATACTCCCACCGTCCATGTATTTCTTGTACAGAAGCTTGTTCCATGCCTCCATACACCTTGTTGGTAGAAGCATAAATAACGATTGCGCCCGGTGCCCTTGTCCGAGTAGCTTCCAGTACATTGAAGGTGCCAAGAGCGTTTACTTCAAAATCAGTCCGCGGGTCCTCGACCGACGTTGTTACAGCCACCTGCGCAGCCATGTGATAGATTAGATCCGCTCCGCTAAACGCAATCTCTAAGGCGCCACTGTCACGAATGTCTCCCTGTATAAAAGATATCTGGGGAAAGTCCTTTTTAAACCACTTTATATTCCGCTCGGTTCCCGCTCGCGACAGGTTATCAATAGCAACTACCGTATCTCCCTTTTTGGCGCAGTGCGCAGCAATATTACTCCCAATAAACCCCGCACCACCAGTAACAACGACTTTCATTTCCTTTTAATCGTCTTATTGTATACCCCAAGCGTGTGGGCGGCAATAAGGGGCCAACTGTAGCGCGAAGCCAGGTCGCGTGCTTCTCGGCTCCTTTTCTCCCAGAGGTTCTTCTCTGTTAAAAGACGTATGAGTTTATCCGCTAAATCTCTGTGGTCTTGCGGCCTGAAATATAGCACTCCTTTTCCTGTATTAACCTCCCGGTGAATCTTAATATCAGGGATCACCGCTGGTATGCCACGTGCCATAGCCTCCATAACTGACAACCCGAAACCTTCAACAGTGGAGGCGGAACAATACACGGCAGCTTTCGACATGACCGTTTGCAGCTTAGCGTCCGTCACATGAGCGATAAACTGCACGCAGTCCCCTACGCCGCCTTCCCGTGCCATACAGACGAGCCTTTCTCGTTGCGACCCATCTCCCACAATACGAAGGCGAGCGCTAGGAACTTTTTGTTTCACCAGCCGCATCGCGGCAATAATATCCTCTACCCGTTTATACGGGACGAGGCGTGAAACAGTTAGTATCTGCTCATATGAGGCTGGCTTAGCCCTCTCAACATCAACATCCACTCCCCCATACACGACTGAAATTTTCTTACCAGCAACCCCGAGTCTCCTCAGCTTCACCTCTGTTTGCCGACTCAACGCAATGTAGTGATCCCACGGTAGCAGCAACCCCACGCGCTCCATAAGAAGCGCCGCAATCCCAGAGATAACTCCCAGGGAGCCAAGCACGTTCCTCCCAAATACATCTGGCACCCATGCTACTCGTTTCGCCTTTGCTGCAAGGCCGATGAAGAAACCAGCTAGATACACCGTGGCGTTACTGGCTTCAACGATATCGCACTCAAGTGTCTTTCCTTTCTGAAACATGTCCAAGAGCATGTGTAAGCGGGTAAGTAGCGATCCGCGACTAGTGTACGTACGCTTCTGACCACACCGCACTACGCGCAACCCAGCAACTTCACGCTGGCCGCGCTCGACTGTGTTGGCCGCCAGCACGGTAACTGTGTGATACTTGGCAAGCAATTGAGCAATGCGAGCTACTCGCCGCTCGACACCGCCAGTAATGATGCTACGAGCAGAGGGGAAATACTCAGTAACGAGTACGATTTTCATGCACGGGGTTTCTTGGAAGGTAGTTTCTGCAATGCAATTTCGCGCAAGATGCCTACTACTTCCTGGCGAAGATCTTCAAGCAGTACGTGGAGACGAAACACGAGATAAAACAATAACAATATGGACGCATAGATGACAGCGTCAACACCTCGGCCAATGCCCACAAGGCGAGCAAACCGTGTCGATAATTCTGGAAATGCAAGACCCACCAGTCCAAAGGTAAAAAGGGCTGACCAAAAACCGAAAGAAAAGAGTGATAAATTGCCGCTCTTGACCTGCAGGACCACCCTACTAACTGCAAAGATAATAAAAATGCCAAGCACTATCTGTATAATCATGCCTCGGAGCTTACCATTATCGGTTCATACCCGCAACTGGCGGAGGAGCAGCTTCCATGCAACATCCACACTATTGCTTAATCGTTGCCCCTTGGCTATTGAATATGCTGTATATACAGGTTGTATCGGGACTTCTAAAAACCGTAGTTTATGCTGCGCAATTTCAGCAAAAACTTCTGATGAAACTTCCATACGACTCGTCCGAAGATTGATCACTCGTAACGCCTGGCGAGAAAATACTCGCAGCCCCGACTGTGAATCGGTTGTCCAAACACCATAGAGCAGCCAAGTGAAAATATTGGCAACCCAGTTAATAAGCCACCGTGTCCGTGGCATACCGGGAGATTTCAGCCGCGAACCGATAACAACATCTGCCTTTTCGGAAACCACCGGCCCAAGCGCCCTCTTCAGGTCCGCTACCGTGTGTTGACCGTCAGCGTCAAAGGTGGCAACAATGTCAGCGTCTAATCTACGCGCTGCAGCAATACCGGTGGCAAGTGCTGCACCAAGCCCCACATTACGAAGATGTCGTAGCACGAAAGCGCCCTGTTTAGCAGCTACCATGGCAGTCTTATCGGTAGAACCGTCATCGATTACCACTATAGTGGCATCGGAAAAACGCGCGGCAGTCAGCTGATCAAGGACCGATCCCAAAACCAGCTCTTCGTTGTACGCCGGCACTACAATAACAGTCTTCATTTGCCATGAGCAGCTACCCTGTACACTTTAGCCACTTGGTGCACCGTCCTTTTCCATGTAAACGCTGCCGCTCGTTTTTTGCCCCTCAGGATAAGATCGCCGCGTACACGGAGAGATTCATCAAGTACTGTACGGATCGTGTCAATCAACATATCTTTCTTGCCAGGATTAAAATACAAAACAGCATCATTTGCAAGTTCACGGTGTATTGCAATATCGCTTGCTACTACAGGGCATCCGACGGTCATCGCCTCAAGCACTGGAAAACTAAAGCCTTCCGCTAGAGAAGGTTGTACTAGTACCGCAGCGCTCCTGTATAAACCTACAAGATCACTGTCCGGAATTTGCCCTACGCGATGTAGCCAGGGAGCGTCCCCGAAACGGGCAAGAATATCCCTGAGCGGCGCCTCCTCTACATGCCCCCCGGCCGTTTTGCACCATATCCCTCCCACAAGCACGACGTCAATGTTAAGGTCACTAGCAGTTTCAAGAAGGATCTTTACATTCTTATTCCAATTTGCATCACCAACGTACAGGATAAACGTTGCGGGCAATCGGTATTTACTTTGCACCTCCTCAAGACCCTTTTGGGAAATAGGAGCGTGAAATGCCGAGCTTACCGCAAGGGGGATTGCAGTGATTTTCTCTATTGGAACGCCTGTATAGTGTGCAATAGGGGCAACAGAGGCTTGTGCGTCGGTCAGAATGCGTGAAACGCGCGCAAGTGCCCACTGCTGACGTTTCCATATAAAGAAGCCTCGTACACCCTTCGGGTAGAAAGAGGGGTATTGCAGAGGGATCACATCGTGTATTGTAACCACCGCTGGCGCTGGGCGTCGGAGGGGCAGCGTCGGCGAGAAAAAATCAAAGAACGGATAGTGAACGACATCGTATGTTCCCCTCGGCTCAGACTCCGTAACCTCAATCGCGTGTTCAGGAAGATACTCGTGCAATGCACGTACCAACTCAGTGACATAACGACCACTTCCACGGCCTCTTCTCTCTGCTGATAATGTATGGAGGTCAATGAGAATTCGCATACTCAAGATATCTCCGCACTGCCTTGTATTCCTGGAGCGCGGAGGCCCATGCCAGCAGAAGTCCATGATACCCCTCAAGAATTAACTGGTGGCGAAGGTACAGAGATACAAATTTCCCAAGTGGAGAAAGCCACAAGCTCCACAAATGCATACCCTTGTATTGTTCGCGTAAGTCCCGCACCCGCTGTGCAATATAGCTTTCTGCCTTCCTCCAATACTCCTTCATATTTCGGTAGGAATAGTGCAGTAGATCGTGTCTTAGCGCTCCGACTGAGCCGTCGATGTGCATTTGCTCATGTACACTTTTGCAGGGCAGATACCCTTTGCCTCGCTTAAATAGTCGAATAACTGGATCAGGATACCACCCACCTTTTCGTATCCATTTGCCTAAAAAAAAGTTTTTGCGCCTTATATAAAACCCGCTGTGTGGGGTATCCGATGCTACTACTGCTTTAATCTCGCTAGCCAGGTCTGCAGAAACTACTTCATCCGCATCCAGTTGCAGTACCCACTTACCACTACACGCATCGATTGCTTTCTGCTTATTGATGTGGAAAATGGGCGGATTATCGGTCACTAGTACCTTGCGAGTAAACCGGTGGGCAGCCTCAACTGTGTTATCGGTTGAACCTCCGTCAACCACTACTATCTCATCTGCAAGATTCTTGACACTATCAAAGCATGTACGAATAGTGCTCTCTTCATTAAAGGTTGCAACTGCAACCGACAATTTCGGCACCTTCTCCGGTTCACTCATCAAGCACCTTATATGCCTTTTCTATCCGCTTTTTTTCTTGGAGTTCCCACAGTTTTGCATAAGTAACGAAGGCAGAAAACATCTGGTAAAGAGCAAGTAGCACTCCCGCAGTTCCATCTCTCCACGCTTGTCCTTTCACCATTCTGTCGTATAAAACTGCCCCCATAACCCGGAAAAAACGCCAACCAGACATCTGAGGATGCCTGGATTCGTGTAGTAACCGCGCTTCCTCCTGCGACCAGCGCATGGTCTTTGCAAGCATGGCATCAATACTTTTGCTGGTCAGATGGACCAATCCGTGAGACAGGGTAGTAGTGGGCCCATCATAAAGAGGATTTTCGTGCAGTTGCCCTTTCCAGCCCCTCAGGTACTTAACTCGAAAGAGCCTCGTTTGATAGTCTGGGTACCAGCCGCCATATTGGCACCATTTCCCGAGCATGATATTTTTACGGGGCATTCTTGCCGCTGTTGCAGTACCTGATTCCAAAAGCGTGCCAACCTCGTGTTCCAGCCCCTCC
This sequence comes from uncultured Gammaproteobacteria bacterium, assembly GCA_964372495.1. Classification (GTDB taxonomy): domain Bacteria; phylum Patescibacteriota; class Microgenomatia; order JAUYPR01; family JAUYPR01; genus CAYJQU01. The sequence continues at coordinate 36,367 of CAYJQU010000001.1, read as the reverse complement.
TCAGCCCGTTCATCTGCATCAAGATAAAACACCCACTTAGTACGCATGTGCGCCAAAGCAGCCTCGCGCATCTTGCCATACCCTTCAAAATCGACCGTTACCACTCGGGCTCCGTGCTTCTCTGCGATGGCAACTGTTCTATCGGTTGAGTGCGAATCGACCACAAGTAGCTCACGCGCCCACCCAACTGAATCCAAACAGCCTGGGAGCATCTCTTCTTCATCTTTGGTAATGACCACCACCGTAATATTCATAGCGCAATGAACCGAAATGCTTCTCCACCATCGGGAAAATGAATGGTGGTGATTACCTCTACACCCTTCGGAACATCAGTTTCCGTTGCAACCAGCAAGGTGTTAGTATGCTCCTGATCAGCAAGCCACTCGATGCGACGAAATTCTATATTGTAGAGCCTCACGACATCGAGGTTATCTCCTACCTGGGTTTGATAGGAACCCGGATCCATCTTGGTGTAGAACGCGTAAAAGATATGTGGCCTAAAGAACTTCGTACTTACCACAACTCGGTCAAAATGGATCCGCTGTCGTTCTACTTCTTGTACCATCTCTCTGTGACTGGCCTGCCAGTCAAAGCCGCCATACAGTGGAAAGTGGACGTAATACTCATGGAGATACTGTACTGTACTAAACGCAACTACCGCAGTAAGAACCGCTGGTGTCAAGCCAAACTTGGCCAGGGCAATAAAGCGCCATCTTCTTCGCGCTGCTTCCGCTATACACCATAAGCCCCACGCCGCTACAATAGTCATGGGTGCAACTGCATTCAGCGCCCGCAGCGCGTGCGGATACTCAACCCCAACCGCTCCGGGAAGTAGTCCAATACCGAGCCAGGAAAGTAATAATGCTGCCTTCCTTCGACCAAGCCTTCCAAGACGGAAGAGACCCCAGGCAAGAAAGAAAAACGTGGGGAGCGAAAGTTTCCCTGCATCTTTTAGTCCGAGTCGGAAATTGAGTTGCTCTCCCCCAACAAGAAACTGTGGAGATAGGTGGGCAAGGTACCGATTGATGAACGCTTCCCCATACGCTTGTAGGCGATTATGCCAGAGGGCAGGTAGTATTCCCTTTCCCAAACGATCCTCGCCAATCTTTTGGTTGAGCGACTCGATAATGGTCGGGTGATTGACAAAGCCGGTTTGGGCAAGCCTCGATTGGCTCTCTTTACTTGTGCTCACCAGCAAAAGCGGCAGCGTCAGTGCAAATAATACACTTACCCCGGTAATCACCATGGCGATGTATTGTGTACCCCTTGATTTGGGACCTCCAGCCTTATACCAAATAAGAAGCGGCAGCAAGAGAGGAACAATTATCTTTGTGGCGTGGTAGCTATATAAACTCAGGGCGAAACTAGCGGCCCCGAAAAGCCACCCCGTCATACTGTCCCCTCGTCTCAGAATAAAAGTAATTCCCAGTAACACGAAAAAGAACGCCACATTCGGCTCAAACCCAACGCGGCTAAAATGGAGATGCCAGGACGAGATAGCCATCAGCAGTGACGCAAGGAGTGCAACCTTTCGCTTACCAGTTATCTCTTTCGCCAGTATATATACAAGGCCGACGCTAGCCACTCCCAATAGGGCAGAGGGAAATCGGACAGCAAACGCATTTAAGCCAAAAAGCGCTACACTCGGCACGGTAAGGTACACGATGGCTGGCAGCTTATAATCGTCAAAGGAGCGAAACAGGAGCGGCCAAAAAGTGCCGTATTCATCACGGCCGGTCTTCAGAAGACTGTACGCGTTATATCCTACCGCCGCCTCATCCCAATCCAGCCCAGGAGGAATGACTGCCATGGCCGCAAACCGCAGAATCGCTGCCACTAAGAGAATCAGAATAAGATAGCGTGCGTGCACTTAAGCGAAATCCTGCATCACTTCCCGGTAACGCTCCGGCGTACCCATATCCTTTATATACTCCTCAGTGTAATAGGCATACACCGGTTTACCCGCAGCAACTACTCGTGGCAGTAGCTTTTGCTCGAGTGACTCCTTCTGGTCTTTTGCAAACTCTATAATCGCTTGCTCAAACACAAACATGCCGGCATTAGCCACGTCTGACACCGAGTCACCGCGCGCAATACGCAATACCCTTCCTTCCTCGTTCACTTCAATCATATCACTATCATGCGGATGGTCTGTGGGGTGAACTACTATTGTGGCAATCCCACCTTTGCTGCGATGCCACTCGATAAGCTTGGAAATATCAACTGTAGTCACTATGTCACCGTTTACTACAACCGCCGTGCGGTCAAGAAACCTGGAGGCCTCATACAATGCTCCTCCGCTGCCACGCGCTTCTCGTTCAACAATGTAGGTAAATCGCACCCCAAATCGCCCTCCGTTCCCCATATGATTTCTGATAACATCAGAATCCCAGTAAAGCGAAATTCCAATGTCGGTGATATGATGCCGTGCCAGGTGCTCGACAAGAAGCTGAAGCACCGGCTTCCCCCCTATAGGCAGGAGCACTTTAGGAGCAGCGGTAATCACATCCTTCATGCGAGTGCCCAGTCCCCCGGCCAGAATTAGACCCTTAACCTGTGCCATTCTGCCCCTTCAAAATAATATTCACCGCTTCACCGATATCCGCAACAACATAGTCTGCCTGTGCGCTATACAACGCATCCTTCCCGCCATGCCCAGTAAGCACCATGATGGTGGCTGCTCCCACCTCGTGTCCCATGAGCAGATCGCGTGCCTGATCGCCTACGACATAACTCCGATTCAGATGAATAGGGTACTTACGCGCAATAGCCCTCAGTATGCCTGAGGCTGGCTTGCGCCATGAGCACACCTTCCGGTAGGCAGCCACGTCTGCCTTTTCACTATGCATACAACAATAGAGGGCAACGATGGACGTTTCTTGAGACGAGAGCATTCTCAACACTTTGCGATTGATAGCAGACACCGTTTGACTGTTGCACAACCCGCGGGCAGCAACCGTCTGATTAGTCACGACAAATAAGGGATAATGATGCTGCGTTAGTTTGCCCAGCGCTCTAGCTTGCGGGATCAATATAAGGTCCTCAAGCTTATGGAGTAAATGTACCTCTTTGTTTATGACGCCATCTCGGTCAAGAAATACAGCTGGCCTGCCCCAATCTACTTCTTGGTCACCTCCCAGAAGCACATGGTGCCCGTGATCGCAAGCCGCCATACTACTTGACATCCCACGTCTGTAATCCCTGTGCCTCAAAGTGAAATGGCACGATCTCTGCTCCCTTCTGGACCAAGTATTTTGCTATCTTCTGTTTTTTGTCAAATGCGCAGTACAAAAGGAGTGATCCACTTCCAGGAGCTCCCAAAACTTTACCACCAGTAGCACCACGCTCACGAGCCGCTTCGTAGATCTCTTCGATGCCGCTACTGGCTATATCTTTATGCGTCCGCTGCTTGACGAGCCACGCTTCATGGAGAAGCGCCCCAAAGGAGTCTAGCTGCTCTCGCAATAAAACCTTTTTCATCTCCAGAGTAATCTCCTTCATGGTATCCAAGGGGTCCACATCTGACCCGCTTCGCTCTGCTGGCTCGCGAAGCTGTTCCTGCTGTAGTCGACTGGCACTGCGATACTCACCCGTTGCTACTAGAAGTAAATGATAATGCAACTCATTAAAGATTTCAGGACGCACACGTAAGGGGTTGACGATAGTGGTATCTGCTTCAAACTCCATGAAATTAAATCCGCCAAACGCCGATGCAAATTGATCTTGCCGACCACCTTTGCTACCCAAGCTCTTTCGCTCAATAAAGTAGGCAAGCTCAGCCACTTCATACGCAGTCATAGTGCGGCGTAGCCAGTGGTTGAAAACACCAAGCAGCGCTACCATCATAGAGGATGAAGACCCGAGGCCAGATCCTGGCGTCGCGTCTGAGTGGAGAAAAAGGTCTACCCCACGCTCAAGCCCAAGCGACTTTACGACCGCTTTTACTAAATCAAGCTCGCCATCATAGATGAGCTGCTCATTGAGCTTGTAGCGAGCAGTAATATTATAGTCGAGTGACTTAACTACCAACCGCTCATCGTCTCGGGGCTGCAGCGAGACGTATGCAAACTTGTCAATGGTCACCGACAACGCCACGCCGCCCTTCTGCTCTGGGTACGGTGTAATATCAGTGCCCCCCCCACAAAAGCTTATGCGCAGCGGCGCGCGAGCCCTGATAATCATCTTATGGTCTCTTGGGCAATATAAGCTTTGCCCGCTCCAATTGCTCTGGTAAGCCGATATCCACGAACATCCGCTCTGTTTTGAATCCATAGAGCGGTCGATCAAGATACAGCAAGCTCGGAAACACTTCCTTCTCAAGCGAGGTTGGTTCAGAAGGAGCTATTAGGTCCAAGATTTCCGACTCCAGTAGATACACACCTCCATTGATCTGGCCACTGATGTGTAAATTTCTCAGCTTCTCGCCAAACAGCGTAATTCGTCCGTCACCTTCCGTTTTGATCAGTCCATACTCGGAAATATCCTGAGATGTGCTCAGGGCGATGGTACCAATCCCCTGGTGCTTGGTATGGAACTGTACCATCTTGCCGTACTGTAACTCAATATAGGTATCACCATTCAATACGAAAAAGGGGCTCTCATCAATATAGTGTTGTGCATGCTTGAGAGCACCACCTGTCCCCATAAGTCGATTCTCCACGGAATATTCGATCTGAAGACCCTGCTCTTTCCCGTCACCGAAGTAGTTAATAATGACTTCAGGTAGATAGTGGAGACATAGCACGAGTTGGGTGATACCCTGGCGCTTCAGCTGATCAACTACATACGCGAGGAAGGGCTTGCCGGCGATATCAGCCATGGGCTTAGGACGATCCGGGACCAAATGTTGCACTTTCGCTCCGAGGCCGCCGGCCAAAATCACTGCTTTCATACGCCTTTATGCTTCCCTTTGGTGTTGTTCTTCCAGAATCCTCTTCTGCATCCAATATGCCATCATATGCCCAATGGACATATGAACGTCCTCAAGCTGCCCATAATGGGTACTTGGGATATGGACCACAATATCGGCAAGCTGCCTCATTTTGCCGCCGTCAAACGCCACAAGCGCAATAGTCCTGCCCCCACGCTCCTTTGCGAACGTAAGGGCGCGCAGCACGTTAGGCGAGTTGCCGCTACCAGAGATACCAATAAGGACATCTCCTGGGTTCATAAGAATCTTCAACTGCCCCGCAAAGATATACTCGTAACTTACGTCGTTGGCCCACGCGGTTATCTGTCCAATATCGTTTGTCAATGCTATCGCCCTGACTGCTTTCACTGGTAGGTCGCCCTTGCGCCCCATGGATCCTTTTGCTAAATCCTGGGCGCTATGTGAGGAGGATGCGGCACTCCCGCCGTTTCCACAAAAGAAGATCTGCTTATCTTGCCGGTAGGCGGCCCACAGCATTTCAAATGCGGCAATCAACGGTTCTCGGGGAAGTTCGTCGAGCAGTTTCCTAAGACTACCCACGTACTCACCGATGTATGCATCAATGTCATCTCGCATAAGGCAACAGGGTAATTCTACACCAAAGTGTTACTGCGTGCATCTCGCTTACGAATGTGTCTCCAGATATAGTCGCGGTGTACAAGACCATACCCTGCAATAAAAACTAATCCCAAACCCGTAATCAATTCCCCAGCTTTCTGGCCGAGCGTACCTTTGTACTCAAGGGTCAGCGTATGGACACCGCGTGGTATAGATACCACCATAAGTCCCTGATCAAGCGTTTTCTTTGCTACCGCTTCGTCCTTTGAGGGCATCGTGTAGCCAAGCGGAACCGCACGACCGTCAATACGTGCACGCCACCCTGGAAAATAGAGTTGATGAATAATGAGCCGGTCATCGCTAGCAGCATTGAACGATACTATCCAACTGTGATACCTCTGTTGCAGTATCGTGTATTGAAGTGACCCCAATACAGGCGTGAGGGCCTCAGCCTGGATGAAAAAGTCTCCGAATTTGCGCGCGGCGACAGGAAGAAACTCATCAAACCCTGCCGTAGTGCCATTGAGTGAATACAAATTCGCGTCATGCTCATACATATAGGACTCAGCCTTTACTGCCGAGATATTGAGGACTAATGCTGACCATACGAGCACAGTACTGAGTAACACTCTGTAGCGCAGTAGCGAGATTAAGAAAGCGGCGAGTGTACTTGTAAAAAATACCAAGGGCCCTAACAGTAAGGTAGGAACATAAACCACCTTGAGAAATGAAGCATGCTGCCACATTGTACGGGTGAATGGATTATCGACTGCCAAGAGCAGATATAGCACCGCCCATGCAATGAGCATAATAAAAAGATAGCGAAGGAAGACAGATGCAATACGCCGCTTAAATATAATGTAGGCGCTCAATGCCAAAACCAACAGGTGAGGTTTTCCAAGCTCCTGGGGTGTAGGAACAAAGGTCCATCGAGCATGAATAAGGGAGGTAAGAGATATAAAATTATCTTTGTATACAGCATAGACATTATTAAGTTGGATAAGAGATCGTTCAAAAAAGTAAGGTATGAGAATAATCGATCCGATAGCAACCGCGAGCACTACTGATTTTGTAAACTGCCTTATGTATGCTAGCTTGCGAAATAGAATAGTTAACCCCACAACGAAACTGACGAGGAGGGGCATAAAGAGAACGGTAACCGTCCCGATTGTAAGAATAAGTAAACCCATCAGCAAACCACATACAAACCAAGCATGTTTTTGATCCCGATATATGCGATAGAGGGACAGGAATATAAGAGGCACTAGCGCGTACCCGATGATTTCTTCAGGGGCACCTCGCACATAGAGCTGTACCGTTCTGTAGGGGGCCCACTGATATAGCAACGCGCCGGTGAGTGAGGCAAGAGTACTAAACTGGGTCCTGAGAAACAAATACATAGTAAGTCCAGAGGCCATAAATCCCGCAATATACAAGAAGCGCATAGCGTCTATAAGCGTCACTCCACCCATATGTAACAGAGCAGTAATTACGTAACCCAAAGGATACAAATAACCGAAAATCGGGCTTCCTACCCCGTGGTCCACAGTCCCTATCCAGCGTGGTGGAATTTGGTGTTGGTGCAAGGCCACGTAATACTTTGCCGCTCGGCTGAGGCGATGATAGGAGTCATACGTACGCGGAATTCCTCTGCTAAAATAGGGCAGCAACGCAATGAGCGAGGAAAGAATTACCAATGCCAGCGCTACTGCCTGTTGTTTTTGCACATGAATCATTTTACAAATACACTCACTTTAGTAGGAATTATTGCCATCGCAATCCTTGTTCGACTGGCCGACCTGCCAACCCACATGCCCTTTATGGTCGACGAGAGCAGAATAACAAACGAGCTGTATACCCTTCTACAGATTAAAAAGATACCCCTCGTCGGCGACGTCCAAAGCAATCTCCGGATACCTATGGGGCCATTGTACTACTACTTAGGAATGCCAGCGCTGTATATAGGGCAGTTTGACCCGCGCAGCCTTGGGCTTCTCAACGTCTTTATAGGGATAGTAAGCGTTGCTCTCTCTTGGCGCATTGCTAGTCGGTTGTTTGATGTAAAAGTGGCCTGTATCACAGCACTCACATTTGCCCTAAGCATGGCTTTTGTATCCTACAGCAACAAACCGTTTCCCCCTGCGTTACTTTTGATACTCGTACCGCTGTACTATCTGTCGCTCTGGGAAGCCATCAAAAATCGAGCGCTCAGAGCCGTATTTGTCGCTGGGTTCTTAGCAGGGATGATTTTGCATGTGCACATAAGTGGTATCGTAGTGCTGCCGCTCACCTTTATCTTATGGATCGCTCTTACTCGACAGACTCATTTCTCACACCTAATCACTTTAGCATCTGGGTATCTGCTCGCTCTCTCCCCGCTTATTGTGTTTAACTTGCGACATCAGTTTTACCACTGGACTAGCTTCTCTACCACCATCCTTGCTCGATTGCAGAATCAGGAAAATCATCCCGGCGATCTTATTATTAACAACTATACCAACAGTTTTCTTGCTCTTACAGTTTCGCCGTTCTTTCCGCCGCTTATCACCACCATAGCTCTTATACAATTTGGTATTGGGCTCTATCTGCTTGTTACCCGATGGAAGAAAGGTGATCTCTTCGCGCAGTTTCTAGTACTTACATTCTTTATAACGCTGCTTCTGACGTATCCCTTCCTCGCTCTCTTGAGCCAGGAAGACACGAAGGCGTACCACCTGCTACCGCTCGCGATCTCATTCTGGCTATTGCAGATGTTGATCGTTAGTCGTTTCTGGAAAGAGCGGATGTATCGTACGCTCTTTATTACCGTGTGGGCCTTTGGCATAGCGATTTTCTTGCATTACCATCTTACGAAGACGCCGGACACCGTGCCACTACCTCGCATGCAACAGGTTGCTCGGTACATAGCAGAAAGCTCAACCAAGACACAGCGGGCGAATTTACTCTCACTGGAAGACAGCGATATCCTGGCACATCCGTATCGCTATTTTGTGACCATCAACGGCATTGTTTTATTAGGCGCGGAAGGGTTTGGTCAAAGCGATGCTATCTATGTGCTTGCAAATTCCCTGCAAAAAGTGCTGCGCGCTCAATACAATGAATTGTACGCGCCAGGACCCTACGACGTGGAAAATGGGTGGGTGATAACCGACTCGCTTAAGCTCTATAAACTCAGATACCGGCATCCAGGACGTGCGGTCGCAACCGAACCTGCCTGGCCGATTATAGCTGCGGATATTCCTCTGTAGCGGTTTATGCTCTACCGAGGCTCAGTACTAAACGAACGGCAACAATAGCTGGCTCTATCGCATCTGACAACGTTAATTTCGACTTCCCAGAACGTCGGTCATAAAACTCGATTGGAATCTCCTTGACTCTATAGCCTTTGCGAGCAATACGGAATAGCTCCTCCATGCTAATCGATATGCCGTACGAGTAAAACCGCTCCCATGGGAGCGACCGCAACACCTCCATCCGATAACATTTGTAACCGCTCCCAATGTCGGTAAGAGGAAGCCCGAGAATGGCTCGGTACACGAGACGACTAGCGAGACTCATGATGCGCCGCAGGATAGTCCGATGAGCATCCTTGCCACCTCGTACAAAACGCGATCCGACTACTACATCATAATACGCAATCTCCTTTAAAAACTCTGGTACGTATTTCGGGTCGTGCGAAAAGTCGGCGTCCATCTCGAGAGCAAACGTAGCAGGCTGAGTAATAATATACTTGAATCCTCGTACTCCAGCAGTTCCTCTCCCCCGTTCTCCTTTGCGGTGGATCACATGCACACGATCCGGGTATTTCCTCGCCAGCTCCTCAGCGACAGCGCCGGTTCCATCAGGTGAGTTATCATCCACGATAACAATGCCGATATCATCTCGGATACCTAGTACCTCTTGCACCAGTAATGGCACATTTTCCCTCTCGTTGTATGTCGGAATAAGGACCAGAATCTCTAACCTTTTCATAGTTGTTCCATCACCTCAAACATTTTATTCCCGTCGGCCGCATAGATACTGGTAAGTATTCGATAACCTCCACGTCGTCCTTCCTTATCCAAGAACTTACTCGCTTCCTCTTCGCTTAATATAACAAGCGTCCCGCTACTCTCAATAATCTTATCCCAATTAAAGTCAGGGCGATAATGCTGATCCTGCGTATCCCAGCCTGAAATGTCGTAGTACCACTTACCAAAATGCGCGTGATTATACTGTGCCTGCCAGGTTGACGGGTCAACCTTCATATAGAAGAGCATAAAGATATACGGCCTCCAGTGGAAACCAGTCATTGCCACTTTTTCATAGCGATCAACAATCGGAGACACGAAAGCGAACAGTTGCTTATGGCCGTCAGCCCAATCCCGTGAGGAGAGTTTGGCCGAATGCGTGTAATAGTTATCAAGGTAGTATCCGACAGACCAAACCCCCACGATACCAAAGAGAAAAACGGAAAGGAGTGAGAGCCTGCTCCTCGCAATAAAGGAGTAGAACTTCACCATTCCCAACGCAACAAAGATGGCAAGCGGGATGACCATCAAGATCGCGCGTAGCGCATGCGGTGTCGGTATTGCAAACATCGCAGGCACTGGCGCCAAAAGGAACCATGCAAGTAGCACTAGGCTTTCCCTCCGTCTTCTCTGTATCAGATGATAGATGCCCAAGAGGAGAAATGGCAGTTCAATAGCATACATCATACCCATCCTGCGCGGCGCATGTCGCCCTACCTGCTCATTATCAAAAAAGAGGAAGGGTAGCGAAAAGTGTGATACATAACCAGAAGCGGCAGCGCTAGCCCAGGTAGTCATCTTCTGATGCAACAGACGCCCAAGCAAACCGTACCCATGCTCGGCTCGCCACTCCCGCTGGTGCAGATTGATACCTTCATCAGTAAAGATGCTCACTTGAGACGCGCGCACGATACCCTTTGGAGACAGCACCTGGATTGTCAGAGGTAAAAGCAGAAGGGCACCAACGAGCGCGCCCACCGCAACCCAGCGGAAATGCTCTCGCACCGTTTTGAGGTAAAGAAACAGCAGCCCCAAAGCAAAGAAGGGCAGGAAGAGACGAACACTGTAGTAAAAGTAAAAAGAGGCAGCCAGTGCCGCAAATGCAGCCGGATACCACCGGGGATGCTCAAATGCTTTCATCACCACCCATACCCCGAGCACTACAAAAAAGATCATCCCAATCTGCTCGAATGCCACTCGGCTTACTTGGATGTGCCATGGCGAAAGCGCAAGCAGCAAGGAGCTCAGCAGGGCTCCGTTTTCGTGTTTCAGTAAACGCCGAGCAAGGAAAAACACCACCAGTACCGTGAGAGTACCGTAGAGAACTGACGGCAACCGCACTGCAAAAGGTGTTAGGCCAAACAGTGCAATCGAAGGAACAATCGAATAAATAAGGCCAGGGTGCTTAAAGTCATTGAATGACTCAAAGAATACTGGCCAGGAACGGCCAAACTCATCTTTTCCAGTGAGTAATATACTATAGGCGTTGTATCCACTAGCTGCCTCATCCCAGTTGAGATTAACCGGTACCTCGCCGAGGCGATACAGACGGAGAAATGCGGCCAGGACAACAACGCACGTCAGCAAGAGTAGTGCCCTAGGTTTCATACTCAACGTACTGCTGCTTCAAACACAACGCGGCCATCCAAATTTCTGATGTACACTATATCGTCTCCAGGAGGCAATTTCCCCGGACCAACAATATACAACGTATCATCCCGTGGAGTCTCTCTGCTGAAGTCCGGCTCGCGAAATGAAAATCGGTCAAATCCAGTTACCCAGTACACCCCATACTGATCCTTGTACGTTTTGTCTCTATACTGCCAAAACTGACGGGGATCATAGCGTGTGTAGAACAAAAAATAAATATAGGGTCTGCCATACTGCGTGGTCATGACTACCTTTTTATCCGGGTGATTCTGCATAAGCTCAACAGCCTGCTTGTACCCATACTGCCACTCACCAGCATATTCAATGGGATAGTGCTTGTGATAATAATGGAGGTACGCAAGGGCCGGCATTAGCAGTATGGCAGGTAACAACAGGACTAGGTGCCGACCATATCCTCGCAGCACGCTACCAAGATGGAGAAGGCCAAACGATGAAATAAAAATCAGCGGAGGCAGCATTGCAAGAGCCCTCAGGGCATGCGGAGTCTCCCGAGCAAAACCCGCAGGAATAGGGGCCACAAGCAGCCATGCCATCAAGAACCATCGGAAGGGAATCTTTTTTTTGAAGAGAGCGTACGCACCAACTACTATAAAGATAAGCTCCGGAGCATACAGCCCCCCTACCACTTGGGAAGAAAGCCTCGGATTGATATCCCCACGCACAAAGAGAAAATCCCCGTTGAAATGATCAAGATAGTGATCAAGAAATTGATAGGCATACTCTAGGCGTCGATTGTGTATGAGCACCGGCCACCCGAAACTATTATCCTGCTCCATGCGATACACATTTTTGGTGACCAAATCGACGTCCGAAAAAATATTGACCTCTCGGTATCTTAGCTGCCCCTCGTCTGATAAAAGATGCGGGATTAAAGGAAGCACCAGGAGAACAGCGGTCGCTGCACAGGCAAGATATACCCGGATATTCTTTTTTACGTGCGGCCATGAAACGAGCGCCAGTGTGGCCGCAAAAATAGGCGCCATTAGCCTTTGCGCATTAAAGGTGTACATAGACAACGCAAAGCTTGCGGCGGCAACCAACGCCCACCACGGATTTGCCTTGGTAGATTTCACCCACGCATACACACCCAAGAGAACAAGGGTGGTGGCCATATTCGATTCAAAAGCCCCCCGAGTCAGCTGGAGATGCCAAGGCGATAAGGTAAGGAGACAGGCTGCAACAATCCCCAGGCGCGGCGAATGTAGCACACGCCCGAGAAGAAACATAAGCAGTACCGATGCTATACCAAAGACGGCGGAAGGAAATCGAACTGCAAACTCAGTCAAACCAAATAGCGCTATCGAAGGAACAACTGTATAAATGTATCCCGGCGGTTTATAGTCACCAAACGCAGGAAATGTGGCTACGGGTAAAAAGGTGCCGTGCTCATCACGCGCAGTCTGTAAAATGCTGTAGGCGTTATACCCAAGACTTACTTCATCCCAATACAAGCTTGGAGGATTGCTACCTAAATGGTACAGACGCAAAAACGCTGCAGTAGCAAGAATCAAACCCAATGCAATACGTACGTGCATCCAGGGAAGTGTAAAGGAAACTGATACGTCCTGCAACACGCACGGTTCATATTTACACCCATAAGGTATTTTGTTATGGTTGGTCCCATGCTTGCCGAGCTTGCGAAAGCATTCTTACTACTCCTTGGACTTGGCAATCCCTTGCCCCAAAATACTCTTGATTCTTTCCTACTATTTTTTGTATTTGGTTTCTCTCTACCCATCTTCGCAGCACGTACTCGTCTTGTATTAGCTCTCCTGACTACCGCGGCAGCATGTCTTGTAGTAGCGTTAACTAAAACGATAACTTTTCCTATACTGCTCGGGATATTAATTGGCGCTACAACTGGAATCTATCTAACCCTTCGAAAGGGGTACCAGAGGATTGCTATTTTCGTGCTCCTTATTAGTTTTGTGGCAAGCGCAATCGTCACAAGTGGAGACCTCCGGCAGTTTCTGGGGAGAGAGCTGCCCGTGGGAACCTATAATAACGATCCGGGTATGTTTCTTAAAACCTACCAACTTATGGAAGGGGGTGCGGATTATTACGAGGCATACAAACAGGCACAACTAGGAAAATTTCAGCAAATCGTTCCCGGCGATGTTTGGGGTTGGCGACTCCCTACCATCTTGCTTATATGGAAAGCCATTCCTGGGCAAAGTGCCGTCGGTATATGGGCAGTGTATCTCGTCCTCAGTGTTGGCATCCTGTATCTGGCGTACGGTATCTCGTGTAGATATTTGAAGCCAGACCTCGGTTTGCTTTCCCCTTATCTTCTATTCCCCTACTTCCACTATGCCATGAGAGATCAAATGTTTTTAGAGACGGAGTGGTGGTCAGTTGTGCCTTTCATTGCTGGCATCTACACACTGTTAAACAGACGTCTAATGATAGCTACGATCCTCTTTACGCTGACAGTATTAATTCGCGAAGTATATCTGCTACCGATTGGGCTGCTCTTTGTGTTTGCGCTACTCCGAGAGAGACGATTGGTCGTTTCCCTCCTTCTTCCCTTTGTAGTTTTTAGTCTGGTCTTTCTTTACCATGTCACACGAGTTGACACCTTTATAAACGCATGGGGCACTCTCTTTACACCTCGAGTTGTGAGTAACGGCCTGCTCTTTGTGCAACAAACACTAGCCTTTGCTTCCTGGGAGTACCTCTTCTTTGGCCTTCGGCCATTTATTTTATTTCTTGTGTTTGCAGTAGTGGGATGTGTACACCTCTATCATCGAGGGCTCAAGCGAGATAGTCTTATCTTACTTAGCTCTTTTCTTCCCTTTCCGCTCGCATTCCTCCGCTTCGGCACCCTACCTTACAATGACTACTGGGGTATTATCTACGTACCTATTGCCGTTCTCCTTGCGCCACTGTCACTCGGTTTTTTACTCAAACTCAAAGAACGTGTTGCATCACCATAGGAGAATAAGTTCGACAAGACTTTGCTATTGCAAACTTTTGGCGATGAGAGTAGAGTCAGGAAAATATCTCAACGCATAGGTCGGCGACGGAGGTGGGAAACGCCGAGAATACCTACGAACAGTAGCGTGGCCCCTGAGATATAGAGCCCATTCCGGAACGGCTGCGGTTCATACCGAAACACGACTTGATGCTCCCCCGCTGGTACTGACACTGCTCGAAAGGTAAAGTTTGCGCGGTACATTGGTGTCTCAGCCCCATCTACCTTCGAAACCCATCCAGGGAAAAAATTGTCCGCAAGCAGCAACAACTGTCTGCCGCTTGAGCTTGTGCTGACAATAACTTCATCCGGTGTATAACGTAAAATTTCCACTCTACCTGTTGCTTGTATGTCAGGCTGCAAATGTCCAGGAGGTTCTTCTTCCAGCACCACAGTATCTCTTGGAGAGAATGATGGATCGTACAATCGATCAAGTATAGCTTGGTCGTCTTTCTCAACAACAAAGTGAGAAACCATATACGCACGCGGGTACGCACCAGGGAAACGAAAAATTCTCCACTTTCCATCCGTCCAGGCTAGCTCGAAATCGGTACTCTGAAATCGATTCTTTTCGTTAAACGGAGATGTTTTTATCTCCCCTTCTTTATCAAGAAAGTACCGAACATTCAGCATTCCCATGAGCCGCAGCCTCCTTGGGTGCTCGTGTAGTGCATAAAGACCATCCGGGGCTCGCAACATACCGGCGTCAGACCGAGACACCGGCCTATCAAGCCGCCCCGTCTCCATGCTGAGGAGCAGTTGTGCATATCGATGCGAATTGAGCGAGTCGTATCCTTCCGGGGTATACAGGCCATAATACGTTGCAAGATTGTTCGGTACGAACGCGTCCCCATACCCCCAAAATCGCTCGATGCCAGCATTTTGCTGCAACCATACAAAGAGCGGATTGGGGTAGAAAAACTGAGGCGGCGAAAATACAGTAAATTTTCGAAACGATAGCCATAGCTCAAAAATAACAAACGTTGCAATCAAGAAAAGCGCCACTTTTCTCACTCTAGTACCAAACACGAGCGTGGGCACGAGAAGACGTAACGTTGCAACCCATCCGGCAATCGCCCAAATCAAAAGCAGAGACACGAACGTAGCGAAAAATAGTAGTGGCAAAACGCTGTTGCGCAGTGCAACCTGTGTCCACACCGCCGATGCAGGCCAATCCGCAACCGAGAGACCTAGCAGCCGCACACTCTGTACTACCAAAAAAACAAGTAGGAAAAATACAAAGAATACAAGGGATGTTTTAAGTATTGTTCGAACAGAAGTGTGCTTTAACCACCAATCAAGCCCCATTCCCCCAACAACCACCCATGCGAATGACGGTAAAAACAATATTCTATGAGGGATGGCATCAGAGAAAAACGGCGTCCTGGTCATATAAAACAAGCGTGAGGTTGGTAACGCAAACACTATACTGAGCGACAGCAAACCGACTACAATCCAAAACACAGGATCGCTACCTATGTTCCGTCTATGCACCCACCATATGACGATCCCTATGACTGATAGCGTGCCGACCCATAACGGCCGTTCATAGAACGATCCGATCTCAAATCCGTACTCATTCTGAGTCAATGGATGACCAAAAAAATCTGGAATGAGAATATTCACAAGAAACTGCCAGGAAAGCAGATACTGGGAAAGGAGCGATCGTATATCAACCACACGTCGCGAAGACTCCAAAAACAGCTCGAAGCCAGGCAATACTTGCCATGCAGTGAGGCCTATGGCGCATACATACACTACCAGCCACTGCAAACCTCTCAACCACTTACCCTCGCATGACCACAGTCGATAGCCAAGATAGACAACGCTCGCAGTGAATACATACAGTGCAACTTGCAAGTAACCAGAAAGCAGTGCGTTAGTTGCTGCAAGCAGCCCCAATAGCCACCACCGAAACTGTCTTGTCTTGATCCACTTGTCTATGCCGATAAGCAACAGCGGTAACATCGCAACCGCGTGTGGAGCCATAACAATCTCCTGCGACCATCGCACCACCACAGAACCAGCACCAAAGGAGAGTGCACCAATAAACGAGGAGAATCGAGACAGCGTAAGTGTCCGAAGATACCAGTAGGTAAAAACGCTGCAGAACACAAAACCGGTTATGACTAATACATGCCACATGTTCACAAGAGAAATTGCTGAGCCGAGTAGTATGAGCGGATAGAACACCGCTGACTGCCATTCTGCAAGGTGCGGCGTGCCGGAGAAGTTATGAGGGTTCCATAATGGTATCTGCCCAGCGCGCCACTGGTCACGCGTAAATCGCAGGTACGGAACGTACAGCTTAATTTGATCGCTCATCCCCTGCATACTCGGCACCCCAGCAGGGTACCCCTCATACTCCTCAAACATAAACGGGGTATATAGCGAAACAAGAGCAGGACCGTTAAAGGCTACGTTGCCAAAAAGAATAGGGTAAAAAAATAGAAGAAACGTAGCAACGAAGGCAATAACCGGAAGGACTTTTTCGGATAGTAGGTTAGACATGCCTGCGATCAGCCAGCGCAACACCAGCAAGAAGTACGATGCCGACCATGCTTACAGCCAAGCCAATACGCACACTGGGCGGATCATATCGAAACACTACCGCATGTTGCCCGGCCGAAAGTGCAACTGCTCGAAATACCTCGTTTGCCCTGAGAATTTCTTGCTCCATTTCATCAACATACGCTTTCCAGCCTGGATAGTATTGGTCGTTCAAAACCAGAAGCGATGGGCCAGGTGCATTCGCTTTAATTTCTACCACTCCAGGTTCATATCGGAGAATACTTGCCGAACCGCTCGCACTTCCGGAATCAACTGCGATCGACGGGCGTTTGGCAAGAACAATTTCCCTCTTCGGATCAAAATCCTCGCCAAAGAGAGTCTTTATACTTGCTTCTTGATCAGGCACCACCCGGAACTGAGCGACCAGATACGTTCGTGGGAGGGCAGACTCATTTTCATATACCAGCGCGTTGCCGAACTGAGCGAGCGGCTGTCGCCCTAAGCTTTTGTATTTCACAGCAAGACTTGTATCTCCGCGGTCAGTTCTAGCTAAGACGTACCGTATACTCAGTAAATCAAATAATCGTCGCCTTCCTTTTGTGTCCTCCCATGGAATCACTGCATCGGACCGAAGGATTTCGGCAGGCACCCTCCCATTGCGCGCCGATGCGAGGAGTTCTCCATAGCGCTTAGGATACAGCGAATCGAAGCCCTCTGCAGAAAAGAGACGGTAGTACGTTGCAAAGTTGTGATCAAAACGTGCTTCATCATAACCCCAATGGCGATAATGACCTGGCCGCGCTTGCAACCATTCAATAACTGGATGGGGAGGATACACATGCTCCTTTTGCGAAAATGCCACATTTTGTCCAAAAAATCGTGCGTACTCAAATATCCCAAGAACAACAAGTAGCACGCCTACCGCGTAACGAAAGCGCGGTTTATAGAGGGTCGTAACGAGTAATCCGCCTGCTAGTAAAAATATGAGAGACGGCAGCCGTAAGCTAGACAGGCCGAGTGCTAGATCTGCGGCAATCAGGCGGCCACGCATTTGCAGTAGATACGCCCCGAGCGCAACGAGGAAGTATGCCAGGCTCACAGTTACTACTGTACCGTACAAGGGCGTGCGTCGCACTGCTTTAAGACCGTCCAGCCCCTCGGCAGCAAGCACAATCATACTCGTCTGAACAAGAAACAAAGTACGCGATGGTATACCAGAGCTAAGAATGGGAATCTTAAGGGCTACCAGAAGCGATGCTACCGGTTCGACCATTGCAAAAAGTAGTGCAAGCAGCGCCGCCGCACCAAAAAAACGCACAGTTGACTCACGGAAGGCGCTCATCAGGCGATAGACAGCCAGTATTAATGCAACTATCCCGATGTAGCTCATGTATTCCTGGTGCTGCTCTCCCCAAAAATTAAACGTCTGGGGATTGCCAAAAAAATGAGGAGCAATGGCGGTGATAAGATGTTTTGGGGGAAGAAGATAGTCGTAAAACAGCGCCGTTGAGGCCGAAACTTCTCTGGCAGAAAGCAGATAGGCTTCAAACGAAGGGACAAGCTGCACGGCAGAAAGCAGGAGCGCTACAACACCACAACAACTAACTTTCACTAAGAAACCCCATCGTTCTTTCCATGGAACCTGCCATGGCCACGTCAGACGTGGCCATAGTCGCCACAAGATATATGCCAACACAAACAGCAGCGTATAGATGACAATTTGCATATAACCGCTAAGCAACTCCAGCGTAAGAAATATTGATAGAATCGTTGCACCATATGGTTTACGTGATAGTACTCGCTCGCTTGCCCACAATATCCACGGCAAGAGTACCGCGCCATACGGAATAAAGCCCCAGGGAAGCCAAAGTACTATAAAACTCATCGAAGAAAACGCAATACCGCCGAATACCGAGGCAATCTTGCTCAGAGCACGTGTTCGCAACCAGAGGTACATACCGATCATCCCAACTATCGGAACACTCACTACAAAAGCCGTCCATGCGGTAGTAAGCGGCAAGAGCACAAATGCAAGCGTCCAGGGAAACCACACGTGCGACTGGAGATTTGCCATAAGTGGCATTCCGGTAAAATTATATGGATTCCAAAGCGGCAGTCTTCCCTGTCTTAATTCCGCCACCGTTAGATCTATCCAGGGAAGTTGTTGCCGGAACACGTCGGTCGCAATGATTTCAGCGCGGGGTATTCCATATTGGGCTCCCTCCCAACCACTTGCGTTCCAGGGAAAGTATCCTGATACGAGCGCGTCTGCTGGCATGGGTACTTTTCCTTGCAAGAAAAGCGGACGAAAAAGAATAAGCGTATATACAACGAAAGCAACAAATGGCAGCAGTTTCCTCATCATCTCTTTCTCTCTATTTTCGGTAAGCCGATATATGTAACGGCGAAAAGTACCACACCTAGTAGAGTAAACTCTTTTCCTCGCTCAAAGGACTCGGGTTCATAAGAAAAAACCACCGTGTGAGTGCCTCCTGGCACCACAACACCGCGGAATGCAAAATTAGTGCGATATATCTTGACCTGCAAACCGTCCACGTGCGCTTTCCATCCCGGAAAAAAGGTGTCGGTCAGCACTAAAAGCTGGGTTGCGTCAGCAACTGTCTCGATCACCACTCTTCTGGATTGATACTGAGTTATGCGAGCACTGCCTACCGCAGATTCCGCAAGCGTATCTCCAGTCAGCGGCTCTTGCACCACAACTGTTTTGCGCAGGTCAAACGAAGTATCGAGAATCCTGTCAACAACTTCCTGATCCGAGCTCGCTATAAAAACCTTCCCTACTAACCACGCCCGTGGAAGGGCTCGCTGAAACTCAAAGATGCGCCACAGGTCTTCTTGCCACACTTTAGCAAACATTTTACTATCAAATCGCTTTGGATCCTGATATGAGGCACGGGGCGCCTCCTCATCGCGGTCGATAATGTATCGTACGCCCAGGAGTTCAAGCAGGCGAAGACGGTTCGTTTGTGCGGTAAAGGTACGGTTCACATCAGGAGCTCGTTCCAGCACCGCATCTGAACGAGACAAATTGGTTTGTACCCTCCCGTTAGAGGCCGCAAAGAGTAACTGACCATACCGATGATCATGGAGAGAATCGTAGCCTTCGGCAGCATAAATACCAAACGAGGTAGCCAAGTTATTCTCAATATATGCGCCGGGATAGTCAAAAGTCGATCCACCATATCCCCAAAATCGCTCGTAGGAAGAAGCAGTACGTTGAAAAATTGCTTCAATCACGGGGTGAGTTGGATAGAAATACCGCCGGTCGGCAAACGGCATAAATTTGGCAAATCCGTAATAGATCTGCAATAGAGTCAGTATTAAGAGTAAAGTTACTGCAGCGCCAATGCGTTTCCGAAAGAGAACTGTCGCGGCAAGCGCGATCATAACAAGGCCTATTGGTACAATCACATTCCTTCTTGCAACAAGAAGCCAATCACGACGAATACTAGGGAGCTCCGTTGTCGGAGAATACCACCATATGAATATCCCCAAGCACAAGGGAATAAAAAGTAACGTTATCCATAAAGCTTTGCTCTTCTGGTTAGCTACCGCATGCAGACCGTATGCCCCTAAGACACTGCCGCAAAAGGCTGATAAAAAGAGAATGCGGTTGCTAATCCCTGTTGCAAAGAATGGAACATCGAGATGAAAAAGAAGATACGATAGGGGCAGTTGCAAAGAAAGCGAAAGGGTAATCAACCAGAGGAATCCATACCAACCAACAATGCGTGGATTCTTAGATTTTTTGCGGGTTACTACAGCAAATAATGCAAGCAGAACTGGTAGCGTGCCTATGCTGAGCGCACGTTCATAGTATGTCCCAACAAACGACAGCGTTTCATTTCTCGTTGTTGGATGTCCAAAAAAATCAGGGAAGACGTACGTGATAAGCCAGGGAACTTGTAGAAGATAGTGCGATAACATGGAACGCACATCAACTATTTTACGTGACGAAAGTGCATACAACTCATGCGCAGGTAAAAACTGCAATGCATTGACAACTACTGCTATCATCATCCCAAACATGAGTAAGACGCCCAGCCGAAAGCCGCCACGCCGAGACCGCCACAGCATATATGCGAACACAAATAGAAACACGTAGAGGCTCGTTTGGAGATACCCGGACAGTAATGACATTGTACATCCAAAAACGAATACGGCCCACCACTTTCGGTCCTGACGCGCTAAGAATCTATCCGTGGCAAGCAGAAGCAATGGTAGCCACGCAATCGAATGTATTGCCATGAGTACCTCTTGGCTCCACGCCACCATAAAGCTTGAAAACGCAAATACCACTGCAGAAAATGCGGCAAACGGTGGCCCAAGATTCAACGAACGGACATAAAGATAGGTAAAAATAACCGCTAAGATGTATCCGAGTATAATAAGCGTATTCCAGTAGTTAGGAACCGAGAGAAAGAGTAGTAGTATATTGGTTGGGTAAAACACAGCAGATTGCAGCTCGGCCACCAGAGGAGTACCTGAGAAATTGTGTGGATTCCACAAGGGAATGCTGCCAGCCCGGAACTCCCGTTGCATAAAGGTGAGGTACGGAATATACAAACGCAATTGATCGAGCATGCCGGGCTTGGCAAATGGAGCGGCCGCTCGCCCCTGGTGCTCTTCATACCGCCACGGCACAAAGGAGCTCATCAGATTGTTACCATTCATAGCTACATTGCCCTGCAGAAACACCGGCCAGAAGAAAAGGATTACGAGGAAGATTAATCCGAAAATCCAGAGTGCATCACGTTCCCGAGCCATGTGGTCCTCGTACTTTACCACACCCTACAACATCACTCAGCTCACTAGTAACAAACAATATGTATCACATGAATCTGCTTAATTGATTTGAATCATTTTAGTTGGTTCTTCTCCCGAATCTTGCGTGCGAGGTTTGCAAGTTTCTGATCATCAGCCCGCTTGCAGTCGTGGGAAGAGATGTATCCTTCATATCGATCAAAGTATTTATTAACACTTGACTTGAGCGGTTTCCAGGAAGATAGCTCAGTTCCATGCATCGGGAACAGTTTTGCGTGGACGTGATCAACACCGAAGCCCTCAAAAATAAGGCCGGTGCGTCCCACATCTTCGAAACTTGCGTCTAGCAATTTTCCGACCCTCCCAGCTGCAACAATCAGACCACACAGAATTTCATCACGCAGATCAAACGCGTAACTTGGATAGTGCTGCTTTGTAACAACTACTGAGAAGCCCTCCGTATTTGGAAATATTGAGAGGAACGCAAGATGCTTCTCATCCTCCCATACAATGTGAGCCGGAGCCTCGCCCGATACGATTCGACAAAAAATACAATCGTTGTTCTGCATGCCTAACGCTGCGTCTCCCATGCCACCATGGCGGTGATGTCGTTTGCGAGCCTAAACTCCTTCAGTTTCACCGCATTACCTGGCTTAAGATGCTGTTCAAGGACCAGCAAGGTGTTCGGCCCTATAGCATCAAGTTTCTCCGGTGTGCCATAGTGTATTTTGACAGCTTCCCCACTTTTAATTGGTGAATCGCCGGGTGCATGGAACATCATTTGCTCTGCTGCAGCCCCGTAGTGACTGGACACAACAATTTGATCATACTGGTCGTACACTCCTGCTACAAAGGGCGCTACCTGCTTATACACGAAAGACCACTCCGATCCCGAGCGCTTGCCAAAATGAACTGTATAGAAGTGTACATAGGAAATAACTTGGTACAAGGCTACAGCACCGAATACAAGAGCAATGAGAGGAAATACGCGGGGCAGTTTCTTTCGGGTCCACGAGACACTCCTATCAGCGCCAGTCCCAATAATGAGCATTATCCATGGTGCTGCAAGCAGCGATGCTCGTGCCTCTGGAGAAAAGCGTGAAAGCGAGGCAGCTGCAACAAACACTGCCGTAAGTAGCAATACTACCCTTCCTATCTTCCGTTCCCAGCAGACAAATAAGCCAATAAGGAAAAACGGAATAAGGAGCGTATACAACTGCCCTAAATCGCCAATTCCGTGTAAAACATATTTATCACCCCTAAAGAAGAGCCAGTCGAATGAAAGGTATTTGAAAATGTTGAGAAACCACAAAGCAACACCATCAACCATCGCCACACGGAGTCTATCCAGCCAGTGCCATGATGAAAAAATAACCGCTACTACGGCGATGCTCGTTGCCCACATACGCCGTTCTGCTACTCCCACCAGCAGGGCAAGCACTGCTGCAAGCAATATTACCTCTTCGATAAAAAACCGTGACAGATGCACATGCCATGGTGCTAAAGCAAGTATTGCTGCTGCAACGAGCGCTCCGTTTTCGTTAAACCACCGCCGAGCAAGACGATACAGGAGATATACGGACAATATGCCCGCTAACGCTATAGGCAAACGCAAGGCAAAAGTTGACAAGCCAAATAGCTTAAGAGAGGCGGTCGCAAGCAACCATGGGACCGGCGAAACGATCTCTTCTCCTACCCACCATAATCGGAAATTCCCTCTCCAGGCATGTACAGCCACCGTAGCTTCGTGGTTAGTCACCACCGCTGGCAAAGAGTCAAGCCAGAGCAATCGTAAGGCAGCCCCGCTTACGACTATCGCAATAAGAACTACACGTTTCATTGTTCTTTTTGTGCTATGACCATCATGCTACCAGATTGCATCGCAAAGGGAAACTCGCGTACTGATTGCGGAAGTACCGCATAGAGAAAGCGCGCAAGCTGTGTAAAACCAATAGTTGGATATTGCATAAAGTAGCCGTGGATATACGCAAGATTAAACAGCTTGACTGTTGGCATAATGCTTCTGATGGTCAAACTTTTTGGAATTACCTGCTGGATGGAGTGGCGGTCAAAATAAAACAAATGGTCGGGATGATAGTGATTCCACCTTTTGCCCATCAGTCTCGAAGATAAACTGGCTACATCCGGCGTAACAATCAACACTCCCCCATGAGACTTCAATAACATACTGACGTGCGCAAGAGCCCGTTTTGGATCTGGTAAGTGCTCGATTACGTCAAATAGGGTAATCGCATCAAACGAGGCGAACGTGTTGAGAGAACGTACGTCTCCCATATATACGGGTGAGTCAGTATACCTTCGTGCAAGACGCGCTGCGTCAGGAGAAAATTCCGTGCCCACTACGCGCCAGCCAAGTTCCTTCGCAACTTTCATCGCATGACCCAACCCACATCCTATGTCAAGAAGCGTGCCTGGCTGTACGTAGGTAGCCAGTTTCCGTAGCATCCTGGAGTACGTGAGTACTTTCAGCCGTACAAGAGCGCCATCCGACTGCAAGCCTCGTCCGTAATAATCGTAATATGACTCCCTATAATCACCGCGGACTACTCTCTGCGGAAGGAGCTGCCGAACGCCACATTCCCGACAATCGTATAGTGACTGGTTCTCGTTTAACAAAAAAACTACATTGAGCCTGCCGGCACGGCAAATGCCACATTTCATCTGCCAAATAGCCTGCAACGGAGTGCAAGGGTAATCATACCTATACCAACCCAAAACGCGCGCCAGGTGGAACCAGTAATTTTTGAAGCGCCTATCCTCGTGCGGTAGTTAACTGGTATCTCGATTACCCGCAAGTTATGCTGAAGAGCCAGTATCACCATCTCAGGAAGAAAATGCGACCCTCCCACAGTAAAATATGGTGCTATTTTGCCAAGAGCGTCCCGCCTAATAAGGCGCAGCGTGCAACCACAATCTGATAGCGAGGGACCGGAAAACAATACCTCAATGAACTTGGCAACTATTATATTTCCAATTCGCAAGAACCATCCCATATTCGCCTCCCCCCAAATAAGCTCCTTTGTAGTGCGCGTCCCAATTATCAGGTCAAAATCGTCCGCGTACGCCAACAGCTTATGCACGTCTCTCCCAACAAATGTGCCGTCCGGTTCGGCAAGGACAATAAGCTCACTTCGCGCCTCAGCCAGCCCTCGACGTACCGCCCACCCAAATCCTTGTCTCTCCTCCTTCATAACTCGGGCATGCGCTTGCGCAAGCTTTACCGTTGCATCCGTTGAGTTATTATCGACTACTACAACTTCGTCAAACCGATGGGCCCTCTTAAACTCGGCAATCGCCTGGGCAATATTGGCCTCCTCGTTAAATGCCGGAAATACCAACGATACTGTCCGCTTGTTAGTTTCGTTGCTTTGCTTCATAAATATAGAATACACCGTCGCCACGTTTATCGCGCACCACATGTAAAAGATTGCCGTCCCTCGGACCACCAAACGGGCCATTTACAACCAAGTCAGACAGACCTACATCCTTTGCTTCCACTTCTGAAACATACCGGTACTTGCCAATACGAGAAACCTGCGACCAAACGCCTGCTTGATCATCAGCAACCCAGACACGGTCAATATGTGACGTATCATGTATTTTGTCTGCCGCGTAGCGCTGAAAAAAGAGATGGTAGATGTACGGTTCCCCATAGTACGAGGATATCCAAATTCGATTATATCGATCCTCTACGTTTGAAAGATATTGAAACAACTCGGCGTAGCCAAACTTAAACGCGCGTGAGGCATAATCGCTGTAATGGCGGTAGGTGATTAAAAAACGAGTTACACTAACAGCCACTACTGCCGCAAGTACACAATATACTACATACTGTAGCGCTTTCAAACGCACATATCGTATCCAAACAGACAACTGCCATAAGCCAATCGCGCAGATAATCTCGATCGAGGGGATCATTGTTGTCATACGACTAGCATGTCCTGGGCTAGTTAAGCTGTCAGGGATAGGAGACAGCAAAAGCCAGGCCAAAAACAGCCCTTTTTTCTTTGTCAGCTGTCGTGCCAGGCAGTAGAGGCCAAGGAAGAACAGCGGCAAGCCAAAAAGATAAAATAGTCCATGTCCTGATAACACATACGTATCAAGTTCGCGCAAATCACCAGCATCAAACTTACGAATACCAATAACAAACAGCGTTCTCGTACTAAAGTGGGATACGTAGTTCTCCAGTACATCCCACACGCGGGCGGTCGGCCTATTAAATGCAATTTGGCAAACAGAAGGGGGAGCGAAGCTTTGGCAAGCAGCTCGTGTTTCATCCAACCGAGCATAGAGGCCCCGAGTAACATACTCCGTACTCTGATACAATCTGGCCTGCCCCTCCCAGCTTGCAAACAGAGAAAGCGTGGGAAGGAAAAAAAGAGACACCGCGACAAGCATTTTCCACTTCTCTCGGACAAAAAGTGGCCTACCATACAAAACAAGCAAACAGGCAACTAGCAACAAGGCAAAGCCACGAGCAGGGGTGTGCGTAAATGCCATCAGTAAGAAAAACCCCATAGATGCAAACAGCCAAGCCACGTGCTTTTGTGCTCGAGCAAACGCATAAGTACCCACAAGTGCCCATGTTATCGCAAGGTTGTTTTCAGCAGCCTTGCGACTTATAAAGACATGGTAGGGAGAAATCGCCAGAAACAATGCTGCAATAAAAGCGACCACGCGGTTGCCATAGAACCTCTGTACAAGAAGAAATACGAGGGGAATTGCAATGATGCCTGCCAGAGCCGATGTAAGGCGTGTTGAAAAAGAAGAAAGACCAAATAGCCAAACCCAAACTGTCGTGAGGTAAATATAGACCGGCGGTTTGTAATCGCCAAATGCGGTAAACGATGTTATAGGCCACGGTTTACCCCACTCATCTTTCCCTGTGGTCAGAATACTGTACGCATTGTAGCCATGCGACACCTCATCATTGTTTATCCCTGCAGGTATCTCCCCAAGGTAGGCAAGGCGCACGAGTGCTCCCAGCATCGTAATGCCCACCAGCCAAAGTGTCGCGTACCTCACTTTAATTCCATTGGTTGCACTTCGATAAATCGCATAGCCTGGTCTCCCGATTCATAGCGTATCTCTGTAAGCACTCTCGGACGATATTCGCTGCGGGGCAATCCCTCCTGTGGAGCCGCTACATAGAGAGTAGTCCCGGTGATCCTCTCTCGCTCCCAGAGTACGTCCTGCCGGTACTGGATGTTGCCGAACCGGTCCACATGCTCATAGCCGAACTGATCCACTCCTGGTTTAATCTGTAATTCCTGCTGCAGCCGCCACGGGTCATATTGGTAACGTACCAATAGATGTACGTAGGGAAGTCTGGCCCGTTCAGAAATCACGATGCGGTCATACCGATTGCGATACTCGGCCAGCTTGTCTGCGCCCACAAAGCTTGCACTATATACCCGCGGGCCTATATCACGGGGGAGCACGATTATATACTGTTTTGCGGCATAGACTAAACCCGCCAACCACAGCAGTAGTATCAAGGGAAGTATCATACGCTTTTTCGAAACCACTGCAGCTACCCCTGCGCCCGTAAAGATAGCAAGAGGTACGACCGCACCGAAACTGCGATTTGAGGCAGGCGTTACAAACGTCAGGGCCGCCGGTAATACGTGGAGGCCAAGCCAGAATAAGGCAAGCAGTAGTAATTTCTTATGCTTTCTCAGCGCGTGTATTCCAACCAACACCAACGGAAACTCAAACAGCCACAAGAGGCCAATTCCTGGAACCTCAAAAGGCTCAGCCCTGTCTCCACGTACAAAGAGATACTCAATCTCAAAATGAGAAAAGAACCTGCGCACCGCATCCTCAGCATACGCGATCAGTTTGTTGTGAAACACCCTGCTTACCAGTGGGTGCAGCTGCCCATCGGTACTTGCTGCCTCCCACAGTCTGAGCTGCACACCCTCATCAGCAAACAGGCTCACATGTCGGGCTCTACCAAACAGCACCTCGCTATTGCCTAAAAATTGCATCGTAAGGGGCAGCAGCAGGACAATAAATACAACAGCCGAGCCGCCCGCCCATCGCCACCCTCGTACAATCTCTCGACGATATAAAACCACAAGCGCTCCCAGCATGAGCGGCACGACAACACGCATGCCATAGTATCCATATATGGACAGTGCGAAGGAAATTGCACTCAGGATATACCACCGCGGGTCGCGCGCACCCTTTAGCCACGTGTACACCCCGGCCACGAAAAAGAAGAGTGTGTTACCCACAAGCATTGCCATACGGGACTGGTGAATATGCCAAGGAGAAAATGTCAGCACAAAAGCGCTACCAAGTGCCAGCGCAGAGTTCCCGGTCAATAGCTTCACGAGTAAATACACGAGCACGATGGTGGCAATACCAGTAATGGCCGATGGTAAACGAATGGTAGTCGTTGAGAGTCCAAAAGCGGCAATGCCCGGAATCATCAAATATGCCGACAGCGGCGGTTTGTAATCGCCAAATGAACGGAGGCTGACCGGCAACTTCTGTCCAAATTCATCGGCTCCGGTGCGCAAAATACTATACGCGCTATACCCAAGCGATGCCTCATCTGTGTAGAGAGGAGGATGGTTTGCAAGGCCGACAAAACGGAGGATCACGGCTGCACTAAGAATCACCACTAGCGCCGACGAACGCGTGACCACCTTACTCAATAACATCTGCTACCTTCATCGCAACCTCCCCGTTGGGAAAGTATATCTTCTTGAGTATCCTAACCTTGTTGCGACGCAGGCCACTTCCTTCCGGGTCATCCGTCCAGTAGTCGGGAATTTGATGGCGTGGTGCCATGTAGAGGATACCTGGACGCTTTGGCATCTGTTCCCAGTTAAAGTCTTTTGGAAACACAAACTTGCCAAATGCAACGATATGCTCAAATCCATTTTCATCAACACCGGGAGCCCTTTCATACTCGAGACGAAATCGTCTTGGGTTATACCTGAGGTAGTAAAGAAAATAGATATAGTGCCGATTTGCCGATACGACTGTATCGTACCCGCGCTCAAGCTCCTTTACGGCAAGCACACCTTCTTTGAAACCGTACGCCCAAAAGTGTGCCAACTGATAGGGGAGTACCGTGTAATATACCCCGAGATAATACAAGACATTGGCGGTAAGCAGTAATGCAAGAGCGATGTGAGCAGTGGACGGCAGTATAGGCTTGAGGAAACGGAGCCACATCGATAGACCCATAGCCATCAGAATTGCCCAGGCAGGAGCTGCCTCGAGCATGTGATAGGAATTCGGCGTGATAACCGCAAGTGAGGAAACCACAGGAGGAAGCATTATCCAGCCAACAAGTAATAATCTGTCCTTGCCAGGATAAAAGCGAAATAGGGACAAAAACCCAACCAAAACTAGTGGGAGACCAATGAACAAGAGAATGCCTATGTTCGGAATTTGAAATCGCTCATGTGGATCTCCTCTGATAAACAAAAATGAGGGATCAAAATGAGAAAGATATCGGCGGAAAAAATCCTCCAGATGTAACACTGCTTTATTATGGAAGGCACGGGTCAAAAAGGACGGGTGAGTCGGACCATCAGTTGTAGTCCACTCCCATAGCTGCAATCCGATACCAGGATTACCAATACTACTTATGGCACGAGGCCGCGCCAGCGCTTGATTATGTTGGGTAATTACATACCACAGTAACGGTGATGCAATCACAATACCCACTAAAGCGGCAATAAGAACGTTCCGCAGCTGCCGCCACAACTCCTTTCGATACAGCACCATAAAGAGAAACAAAAACAAAGGCGCGGTCAAACGGGCAGAGTGGTACGCGTATGTAGTCAAGACAAAGCAAATAGCAGCCGCTACGAGTGGCAAGAGCTTATAAGCCGCACGAAAACGAACAAGAAAATAGACACCGAGAGTAAAGAAAAAAGTGCTGATAATGGACTCAACCGCCATGCGGGACTGATGGATATGCCATGGAGAGAGTGCGAGCAGGGTAGCGGCGGAAAGGGCCAGCGTGCGTTTTCCAAACCACTGGTACACCAGTACGTAGAGTACGAGAACCGTCGCCGATCCCAGCAGGACTGCGTGAAACCGAGTCCCATACTCATTTAAACCCCACAGTAGTACGCCGGGTATCGCTAGGTAAAATTGGAGTGGGGCAGTATAGGTGCCCCAAGACCTGAATGCAACTGGCAAAAAAGTGCCGTATTCGTCTCGCAGATCCTGCGCAAGAGACCATGCGTTGTATCCGACCGCAGCCTCGTCCACAAAAAGTGCAGGGGGGTACGTAGCAAGCAGTGCAAACCGCAGTATAACGGCAAGAACCAGTATCAGAACGAGAGGCAATCCACCTTTCCTCACCAAACCTATCATCGAACCTCTTGCTTACGATGTAGTGTGATTACTTCCTGGTCGCTTCGCGTCGCTTTTGCTATTCCCAGTCGACGAACGCACACCAGAGGTATATACCAGCATGCCCAGAGAAATCCTACGATATATGCCCCATCCCGCCTCCGAAGCGCCGCACTCAAGTGGAGCGGGAGCCACGTCAGATGCGCCACCCATAACCGTATGTCTGTAATATTCTTCCAGAAGAAGAGATAGAGATTACGACTCGAAACCACCCGGATAAAAAACGGCGAATACCTGCGTCCAATAGTCTGCTCATGTACATGTGTCACAATCGCTCGTTTTTCATACAGGACTCTCCATCCTCTCTTCCAGGCCCGATAGGAGAGATCAATGTCCTCCCAGTAAAACGGCGCGTACAGTGTATCCATTCCGCCCAGTTCGCGCCATTTCCTCCGTGAGAAAGCTGCACTTCCACCGCTTGCCCACAGGGTGAAGGGTCCTTCTATACCTCGCGCGTGCGTCAGAGTTCCTCGATAAAAGTATCCTACTCCTCGACCACTTACGACCCGTTTCTCTCCGTCGCCTGTTTCCTCCCTGCACCCAACCGCAAAGACATATGGGTCATCAAAATGTCTTGACAGCGCCTTTAGCCACCCCTCGTGAGGTATCGCATCATTATTGAGTAGTACCACTATATCCGTTGTGGCAGCTTGCACTCCTGCGTTCACTGCAGCTGCAAAACCATGATTACGCGCATGGGTAATAATCCCGACTTTCGGAAAGTATTGGGAGAGCCAGTGGCCTGTGCCATCAGTGCTCCCATCGTCTACCACGATCACCACTGCACCAGAGGAAGCTTTGACTATACGAGGAAGATTTTTTGCTAAAAGTTCTTTCCCGTTAAACGTCGGAATAATAACAGTCATAGATATTTTCTCCACAATGCCACTTCCAGTAGCACGATGCCAAATACGGCACCAAGGATACCCAGGGTCAGCCCTTTCGGCCAATAGGAGAAGGTCACCGTATGGTCGCCAGCCGGCATATTCACCGCTCGAAACCATCCGTCTATCTTCTGTATAGGTGCCTCATCGTTATCAACCTTCGCATGCCAGCCGAAGGTAGCTGGATCTCGCATCACTAGGGTCGCAGGTTCGCCTGAACTCACTGCAACTTTGACCTTGTTAGCCCCATAGTGAATGAGCCGAGCCTTCCCTCTGTCAATATCCACACGCGGCAGCGCTTGCGTATTGTGATACAACCTCGTTTCTCCTTCCTGAACCACTTGTTTAAACTGATCGCTGTTTAAAGGAGACAGGCTGAGAACATATTTCGCGTTTAGCTTGTTAGGTAAATCTATATCGATGCGCTGTGGGGTAATGATGCGATGGAACTGGAGCGATAGATTATCGCTTCTGCCTTGCTCGTTGCGGGCTATATAGCGGCCGTAATCGGATAGATACAGAGGATCGTAGCCTTCTACCGATGCTAAGCGATAGGCGACGGATACATTTGGGGGCAAGAGACGGCGGTCGGTTGCCATTATCCGAAAAGGCTCAGGATCAGCCTGCAGATACGCAAGCACTCGAGTCGGCGGATACATCCACGAAACAGGCGAGAACGGGGTAAAAGTAAGAAAGTAACGCCCTAAATCAAAAGCGGTAACAACAAGCAAGAACGCTAGTATCGTGGGTACTGCGCGATTAGGTATTTTGGGGCGAAGTAGCATTATACAACCGATCAGTATAAGTAGCGCTATAGGAACTACGCTGTTACGTAGACTCACCCCCAAATTCTGTATCCAAGGAGCTCGGGTAACGAAACCAAAGAGTATAAAAAGTCCTACTAGCCCAAAGAGGCCGACAAGAAAACCATATGCGCCAAAGTGCCTCTGTGTCCGCTTACCCAGCTCCTGCATACCAAGGCCGGCGAGAACCGCAAGGCCAAAATTGGTAACAAGCAGCAATCGAGATGCGCCTGCCTGTTGCACAAAAGAAAACACCTGCCCAAGGGGTTTACTTGTCGCAAAAAGTAAACTCAGGCCAACGCACAAAGCGGCAAATGCAACAAGCCTTGTCCGTACACTCCTTGCGGCAATCAATGCAAGCCATAACGGAATTAAGCCTATGTAGCCATTAAATTCTAGATAGTTCCATTCTCCCCAGTAGTTGAGTTTTGCTGGATTTCCAAAAAAGTCAGGAATCAAAAACATCACTAAGTGCTTATAGGGCAAAAATCCGTGCAGCCCTGTTATGTCTTGCGAGCGTGCAGACTGCAATAAAAATTCTACAGTCGGCAGTAGCTGAACACTCGCCAGGAGTATCGGAATGGCCAAAAGTAGCAGCACCCGCCGTACGTTCTGCACAACGACGACGCCGTAGAGCAGCGTTACCGCTTGAACATACAGAGCGGATTGGAGGTGACCTGCCAGCAGCGAACTGACTGATGCGAAAAGATAGATAAAAAGCCAGCGAAATTGAGGTCTTGCAAACCATTTGTTCATGGCAAGGAGCATGAGTGGCAGCCACGCGGCAACGTGACCGATAGTGCCCCACGTCATCCACCCCATCATAAATCCGCCAAACCCATAGCTTACCGCGCCGAGGATTGAAGCTAGCGACCCAATCCTTTGACTGCGCATCCAAAGGTAGAAAAATGAGAGAGACAGTAATGGCGTCAGGAGAATCAAGACCGCCCACATACGAGCAAAATCCCCAAGCAAGAATATGCTATTGAGTGGGTAGAGCACCGCCGACTGATAATTTGCAAGAAGCGGCGTACCGGTGAAGCTGTAAGGATTCCACAGCGGTATTTCTCCTGATTTCCATAGTTCGATGCTGAGCTCTCGCCACGGGTAGGTTTGCCGCATCGGGTCGGTTGTAAGAAAATTACGGTATGGAACCCCCGCAGTATACCCATCCCATACTACGTCACGCCACGGATGGTACAGTCCTAACAGCGAATCGGCGGGAAACGGTATCCGGCCCAATGCCACCGGATAGAATAGAACAGCTACATAGAGCACTATGAACAGGAAAGACAGAATATCCTTCCTCATGTGGTCACCTCGGCAAGAATACGTCTGAATTGCTCACACCCTACTTTCTCCCCAAACTCAACGCTCCTTTCTCGCGCTCGCTTAGCAAAAGTTTCTCTAAGACTCTGATTTTGTATAACCCTGCGAGTTATCGTTACTAATTCGTCAACTGTTTCCCACAAATACCCATCCTGCCCGTTGCGAATGATCTCCCGCTGTCCCCCACCGTTAAAGACTATTGGCACACACCCTGCAGCCATAGCTTCAACCGTGGTAATACCGAAATGTTCAAAACGCTCAGGGTGTTCCTGCTCATCCTCGCCAAATCCGGCAGCGTGCCAGTAAAACATCGATCTTCCATACAAGTCAGCAAGTTCTCCAAAATGTGCATCCACCGCAAACGCTATGGGAAAGCCGCGCGCACTCTCTCGCAGTTGGGATAGGTACTCGCTATTTTCTTCACCAGGGCTAAGTGAGCCAGCTAGCACCAATCGCCATGTTGAATCCTTTTCAAGAGGTAGTAATCGTTTAAAAGCCTCAATGAGTATTTCATGTTTCTTATTATGCAGTCCGGTAAAAAAGCGGCCAACCGATAGAATAAGTTTCTCTTTCTTCTTGGGCCGAAATGCATCTGTCTGACATGGCACGCGATGGACATGCTGTACTGCTACACACCACAAACGCTCAATGTGCTGTTTGGTAAATTTTGAATTGGCTATCCGTACTTTCCATGAAAGAAACTTGAGGCACGCAACCGGACCCTTCAAAGGATTCGGCAACGGTATTTGTATATGCACAAGATTATACCGAGCCCCTGAGACAAAGAAGCTCCCGTCGGTAAGGTAGTAAAACACGTCATACTGTCTGGTGAAGAAGTACCGTGCTGCAAACGAATCACGTCTTCCAAATGGGCCGCTTACGAAACGGACTTTGTTCAAAGGAAGATGCAACGCACCTTCCAGTCGGTCGCGAATTGCGGCAATTTGGAAATGCGGCCGGTCAATTACGACATCTACAACGTGATCCTGCTGCAAACACTTGGCGACCGAGAGCAGATACCGCTCCCCACCTCCAGTGTGCTCAGCCAGATATGGACTATATAGACCGATTCGCATGCTTTTCTACCACCAGATAGGCTCGGTTTGTGTGACCATGTCGTTGCGTGCCGTGGTAAAGCACAAATAGTACATTGACTAACGCGTAAACAAATAGTTTTATCAAGAACCACAATACCCGCAATCCTGGCACCTGCACCTCCGATAGATAGAGCCGGAAGAGGATAGCCGTGCGCGCAAAATCTCCTACATAAATTACGCGCCTGGGTCGCGTTGGCAATGCTTCCACTACTTCCTCAACAGTGGGAAGTCCATACTCTACGTGTTCTCGCAGATAGGCAACATTCCTCCCCTTGGTAACCAGACGATTAAGCTCATTCTGCTCAGCTTGGGCATGTGCATCACTTCCCAAGGGAAAGGACAAAATGAGTCGGTCCCCTGTTACTCGCCATACATCAGCAAGAAATTGTTTTCGATTGTTTTGGGGAACATGCTCAAGTACATCTACTGCAGTGACCGTATCATAGGAGTTATCAGGAATCGGGAGCTTTTTCCCGTCGTACTGAATATCGCCTTTGCCAACATCGGCCACGGTAACGTGTGCGCGGGTAAACTTTCTCAAATTCCCCAACTCGCCGCCTACATCGAGCACCTTGTCTGATGAGCGAAGGTAGGAGGATACTACAAAGTGACGTTCAAACACATCGGGCGGGAAAAACAGCGGATTTCCTGCAAGCCACGACAAGAAACGTCCCATTACCCTTGATCTTACCATATGAATTGGGCACAATGGTAAGTATGAAAATGTGGTGGGTGCTTGCCCCTACACTGATTATAGCGGTAACAACCCGCCTACTATGGCTTGATACGCTACCTCAAGGAGCCCACGAGGATGAAATTGCATTTACCTACAACGCTTACTCTCTGGCCACCACCGGTAGAGATGAGTGGGGCATCACTCCATGGCAAGCAGCTTTTTCACTCTCCGACCCAAATCTCTATAGCTTTGGCGCAAGCAAGATGCTTCTATACTCCTATGCGCTTATTCCAGTGGTGGGTCTTTTCGGTCTTGACCACATCACGGCTCGCTACTTTAGTGCTATAGTCGGAATCCTCACGGGTCTTGTATTGTATTTCCTCGGAAAGTTCTTGGTGAGGGATAGTCAGCTTCCACTGCGCGGGTTTGTCCCTGCGATTGCTACCTTGCTGTTTTTGGCCAACCCGCTTCACATCACACTATCACGGAGAGCGATCGATCCAGCCTTTTCGCTCCTAGTGATGACGTTGACAGTTCTTTTGTATCTACACGGTTTTTACCGAAAACGCCTTATCTCAGTGATACTAGTGACGCTTCTTCTGATCATACAAGTTACTACGTATTATCCAACCAAATTTTTCCTGTTCCTCTATCTACCTGTTATCCTTGGTACATACTACTGGCACCACAAAAAGACTCCTATCCTCCTACTGATACCTACCATATTGTTTTTGCTCATCTTTTCCACCTATCAATTGGGGCATGATAACGCCAAAGTATCTGAAAATAGCGCTTTAGGTTCCTACCAACTACAGGGAGTGCTTTCCGATCTTAATGAGCGCCTCGGTGCATGCCGCCAAGAGCTCCCAGAATTTACCTGCAAACTTTTTTACAATAGACCACTCGCCTACACGATCCTTCTCATCAAAAACTACGTCGCACACTTTTCTTCAAGTTTCCTATTTACTCATGGGGTAAACGTTTTTGATACTTCCTTCATAAAGGACCGCGGCATCCTCTATCTTTTCGAGGTCCCTTTGATTATCGCAGGCTTATTACAACTCCCTAAGCTTTCTATCTTTCCTCGCACGCTCGTCCTTTTTTGGCTACTGATTTTCCCTATTCCTGATAGCCTACTGGGACCTGGAACTCCCAGACGTATGCTCACTGGCTTACCGATACTATCCCTCTTTGGCGCCTTGGGGTCGGTCACTTTGTTTGCGCTCCTGAGGAAACAGGTTCGACATGTACATAAGGCGGTTCCCGCTGCACTCCTCATTGCTTTTGTAGCGGCAAGCACTACAAAATTTATGCTTGACTACCACTGGTACTCATTCAAGGCAGGGAAATATTTCCGCACTGCAGAAGAGCATGCTTTCAGAAAGCTCGTTGCGATGGAGTCGCAATTTCAGCATGTGTACGTCACTGAGAGCATACCGCTTGCATACCTCTACTACACTTATTACAAGAAAATTCCGCCAAGGGACTTTCAGGCAATCGCCAGACGGGTGAGCGTTGCTGATGCTGCTGGTGAATGGATAAAGGTAGGCCAGGTGGGTACAGTACTGTTTGAGCAAACCCGACAAAGCCTTCCAGAGAATCTCCCCCCTCAAACCCTCATTCTCGCCACACCTAACGACACCTGGGTCCCAGCGCAATACCCATCTTTGATTAAACTGAAACAGTTCGCTGACACTAACGGCGAAATCGAACAAGAGCTGTGGGGGAATTAG